>NZ_QQGY01000036.1:0-255 GCF_003490595.1 Haemophilus haemolyticus | reverse complement strand
AGATAGAGTATCTTTAATTGATGTCCCCATCGTCTAGAGGCCTAGGACATCGCCCTTTCACGGCGGTAACCGGGGTTCGAATCCCCGTGGGGACGCCAATTAAAGATAACTTTGTTAGATTATCTTATTGTTCTTTAAAAAATTGGAAACAAGCTGAAAACAAGAGATTTTCGAGAGAAAGTCTGAGTAGGCAAGGCAGGAAAGTGAACGAGGGAACTGAGAAGGAAACTCTGAAAGCAAACCTGTTTTGCATAA
>NZ_QQGY01000035.1:0-289 GCF_003490595.1 Haemophilus haemolyticus | reverse complement strand
GTAATGATTTATGATGAAATGGGGATATAGCTCAGCTGGGAGAGCGCCTGCCTTGCACGCAGGAGGTCAGCGGTTCGATCCCGCTTATCTCCACCACTTATCATCGTTAAGTAAATTTATTCATTTAGTTTATTTAACGATGATAACTGAAAAGTTTTATCAACTGTTCTTTAAAAAATTGGAAACAAGCTGAAAACAAGAGATTTTCGAGAGAAAGTCTGAGTAGGCAAGGCAGGAAAGTGAACGAGGGAACTGAGAAGGAAACTCTGAAAGCAAACCTGTTTTGCAT
>NZ_QQGY01000034.1:0-310 GCF_003490595.1 Haemophilus haemolyticus | reverse complement strand
TGATCTGACCCCAAAAAGTTAGACTGTTATTTAAAGGATTGTTTTCGATATTGTATCGGACTCAGTCCTTTTAATTTTAGTTGAATCCGTCGATGATTATAGTAATCCAAATAATCTCTGACAGCATCAACTATCTCTTCTTTTGTTTTAAATTCCCGACCATAAAAACATTCCGTTTTTAACCGCCCAAAGAAACTTTCCATCGCGGCATTGTCCAAGCAATTCCCTTTTCTCGACATACTTTGAATGATGCCATGTTCAGCTAAAATTCGACGATAAGCCACCATTTGATATTGCCATCCCTGGTCTG
>NZ_QQGY01000033.1:0-322 GCF_003490595.1 Haemophilus haemolyticus | reverse complement strand
AAAAATGGGTAACTGATATCACCGAGTTTAAGGCGAAAGATGGAAGTAAAGTCTATTTATCCCCTATTTTAGACTTATTTAACAATGAGATAGTCTCCTATAATCTCAGCTATTCCCCAAACTGGGCACAAGTAGAGGACATGTTAATGCAAGCCGTCAAAGGATTAAATAAAGCTTGTGGTGTCATTTTACATTCAGACCAGGGATGGCAATATCAAATGGTGGCTTATCGTCGAATTTTAGCTGAACATGGCATCATTCAAAGTATGTCGAGAAAAGGGAATTGCTTGGACAATGCCGCGATGGAAAGTTTCTTTGGGCG
>NZ_QQGY01000032.1:0-344 GCF_003490595.1 Haemophilus haemolyticus | reverse complement strand
AACAAACCAACAATTGAGGTGCAGATTTTTTTATGGGTAAACACTACACAATCGAATTTAAATTACAGGCTCTCCAACCTATTCTGAATCGAAAAATGAGTATTAGAGAAGCTGCGCGTTTTTACAATATTCCTTCCAACGCCTTAGTCGGGACATGGTTGAAACGGTTTGAAAAAAGTGGCATAAAAGGACTTATTCCCCGTAAACCATCAGGACGACCGCCGATGAAACCCAAATATGCAAAAATGCCACCGCCACCTAAAACAGAAGAAGACCGTTTACGCCTGAGAATTTTACAGCTTGAAGCGGAGGTGGCCTACCTAAAGGAGTTGAGAAGGCTCAGA
>NZ_QQGY01000031.1:0-380 GCF_003490595.1 Haemophilus haemolyticus | reverse complement strand
TAAATGAATAAATTTACTTAACGATGATAAGTGGTGGAGATAAGCGGGATCGAACCGCTGACCTCCTGCGTGCAAGGCAGGCGCTCTCCCAGCTGAGCTATATCCCCATTTCATCATAAATCATTACACCTTTACATCACTCACTCTCAGAGTGGTGGGTCTGAGTGGACTTGAACCACCGACCTCACCCTTATCAGGGGTGCGCTCTAACCACCTGAGCTACAGACCCAAGGGTAATGTTTTTTCTGCTCATTTGTCTACAACTATCAGCCAATCTGTGTGAGCACTCGCTGTCTCTCGTCTTGGGTAAGGAGGTGATCCAACCGCAGGTTCCCCTACGGTTACCTTGTTACGACTTCACCCCAGTCATGAATCATACC
>NZ_QQGY01000030.1:0-528 GCF_003490595.1 Haemophilus haemolyticus | reverse complement strand
TAAATGAATAAATTTACTTAACGATGATAAGTGGTGGAGATAAGCGGGATCGAACCGCTGACCTCCTGCGTGCAAGGCAGGCGCTCTCCCAGCTGAGCTATATCCCCATTTCATCATAAATCATTACTCCTTTACATCACTCACTCTCAGAGTGGTGGGTCTGAGTGGACTTGAACCACCGACCTCACCCTTATCAGGGGTGCGCTCTAACCACCTGAGCTACAGACCCAAGGGTAATGTTTTCTTCTGCTCATTTGTCTACAATTATCAGTCAATCTGTGTGAGCACTCGCTGTCTCTCGTCTTTGGTAAGGAGGTGATCCAACCGCAGGTTCCCCTACGGTTACCTTGTTACGACTTCACCCCAGTCATGAATCATACCGTGGTAAACGCCCTCCAAAAGGTTAAGCTATCTACTTCTGGTACAACCCACTCCCATGGTGTGACGGGCGGTGTGTACAAGGCCCGGGAACGTATTCACCGCGACATTCTGATTCGCGATTACTAGCGATTCCGACTTCATGGAGTC
>NZ_QQGY01000029.1:0-570 GCF_003490595.1 Haemophilus haemolyticus | reverse complement strand
GACTCCATGAAGTCGGAATCGCTAGTAATCGCGAATCAGAATGTCGCGGTGAATACGTTCCCGGGCCTTGTACACACCGCCCGTCACACCATGGGAGTGGGTTGTACCAGAAGTAGATAGCTTAACCGCAAGGGGGGCGTTTACCACGGTATGATTCATGACTGGGGTGAAGTCGTAACAAGGTAACCGTAGGGGAACCTGCGGTTGGATCACCTCCTTACCCAAGACGAGAGACAGCGAGTGCTCACACAGATTGGCTGATAGTTGTAGACAAGATTAAAAACGAAGCGAAAGCAACGTTGAAAGATAAGAATAAGATAGAGTATCTTTAATTGATGTCCCCATCGTCTAGAGGCCTAGGACATCGCCCTTTCACGGCGGTAACCGGGGTTCGAATCCCCGTGGGGACGCCAATTAAAGATAACTTTGTTAGATTATCTTACTGTTCTTTAAAAAATTGGAAACAAGCTGAAAACAAGAGATTTTCGAGAGAAAGTCTGAGTAGGCAAGGCAGGAAAGTGAACGAGGGAACTGAGAAGGAAACTCTGAAAGCAAACCTGTTTTGCATAA
>NZ_QQGY01000028.1:0-623 GCF_003490595.1 Haemophilus haemolyticus | reverse complement strand
ACCGCCGATGAAACCCAAATATGCAAAAATGCCACCGCCACCTAAAACAGAAGAAGACCGTTTACGCCTGAGAATTTTACAGCTTGAAGCGGAGGTGGCCTACCTAAAGGAGTTGAGAAGGCTCAGACTTCAGGACGAAGCCGAGCAACGGAAATTATCCAAAGGTTAAGAACACGCTATCCGTTAAAATGGCTTTTAGGCTTTGCACGGTTAGCGCGTAGTACGTTTTTTGCTAAACTTCAGATTAAACTAGATAAGGATGAGCCGCTGAAAAAGGCCATTAAACGCATCAAAGCCAATCATCCTGATTATGGCTACCGACGCGTTCATGCCTGCTTGCCAGGCGTAAATCATAAAAAAGTCCAACGCTTAATGCAGGCACTTGGGCTTCAAGTGCGGTCAAGAAAAAGCAAGAAATTTACCACCTATCGAGGCACGATAGGGGTGATAGCCCCAAATCATCTTGAACGCGATTTTAGTGCAACGGCCCCGAAACAAAAATGGGTAACTGATATCACCGAGTTTAAGGCGAAAGATGGAAGTAAAGTCTATTTATCCCCTATTTTAGACTTATTTAACAATGAGATAGTCTCCTATAATCTCAGCTATTCCCCAAACTGGGC
>NZ_QQGY01000027.1:0-779 GCF_003490595.1 Haemophilus haemolyticus | reverse complement strand
CCCCCAAGAAGGTTCCTTGTTTACCAGACACATCCGAACCGTTAATGGTGATGTTGGATGCTTTGCCTGCCCCTGTAGCAACAATATTTACTTTGTCTCCGGCATTCACTTGAGATTTGGCCGCGGTATTACCTTCAATATGGGTTCTCGATTCGTTCTTTTGTTGTCCATACGTAATTTGAACACCTACGACAGAATCCATATTGCCACTATCCATAAAATCTTGAATAGATTTACCCGCGTTCATTACACTATCGCCTGCACGGTAAGCATCAAAGCCCGCATTGGCTGCTGCCATAGCGTTTACACGATCGTGCTTACTAGCACCCACTTGTTTAGTAGATTGCACCGCGCCCTGTACAGCCTGAATAGCAGAAAGAACAGGAGAAGTAATCGCAATATTTAAACCTTTTTGTTCAAAGGTTTGTTTGGTATTGGTTTCGTATTTATCATCAGCCGCTTTAATTTGCACTTTTTGTGCCAGAATATTTACATCACCTTTAATGGCACTCACTATACTTGCTGTTTGAGTATAAGTGTTTTCTGCAATCATCGTAGTATTACCGTTCAAGCTACCTACTTGGCTACCTTGCGCATAAAGCTTAGTCTGATCACTTTCCGTGGTTTGTTTTTGAGAACCAAAGGTTACGCCAATACCACCTCCCAACATGCCTGATTTTTTCTTGCTATAAAAATCATCAGAATAAACTCGGTTCTCAGCTTCGCGAATATTAATGTTCTTACCTTTCACCGTTAAGCTATCATCACCCACAACACCA
>NZ_QQGY01000026.1:0-856 GCF_003490595.1 Haemophilus haemolyticus | reverse complement strand
ATTTTTGCCAACACCGCCGCCAAATCGACGGTTTCAACTACCTTTAAAAACTTGTCGGACGCATTGCCGTGCTGACGTACCGCCTTCAAAACGGTCGGACAGGACGCAATCCCCCGTTCGTGCAAAAACGCCTTGATTTTCTCGGCATCAAACGCTTTTTCAGAGTGCGCAGCCTCCCCGTTGGACGGCACTTTGAAATAATCCGCATCGCCGAAAAACACCAGCCCGTAAACGCGCCACATATCGTTTTGGAAATTCGGATAATGAAACTGCATCGCGCGTTTGTCTTCCTTGGGCGGAAACGTCCCCATCATCATGACCGCAGCCTTCGGCGGCAACACGGAATCGAAGGGATGGGTTTCGATTTCAAGCAGATTTTCAGACACGTTCAATCCTCCAACAGGCAAAACGGCAGACAGCCGGTTTTTGCACCAAACCGCCAAACACGGCAAGCCTTCAAACAGCATTATCACGCCCTGCCGTTTTCGGTTACAATGCCGACATCAAACGGATACTGTAAACACATTTATGTTTCAACACACAGGACGACACATAAAGCACCGCCCTATGTGCCATCCTGATTTGGAAGGGGTTACGCCCCTCCCAAATAGAGTCTGATTCTACCGCCCTAAAGGGCGGGGTTTCAACCGAAAAGGAAACACGATGAAAGAACACAAAGCCCGCAAGCGTTTCGGGCAGAATTTTTTGCAGGACACGCGGATTATCAGCGATATTGTCAACGCCGTGCGCCCGCAGGCGGATGATGTCGTGATTGAAATCGGTCCGGGTTTGGCGGCGATTACCGAACCTTTGGCGAAAAAGCTGAACCGCCTGCACGTTGTCGAAATCGACCGCG
>NZ_QQGY01000025.1:0-1063 GCF_003490595.1 Haemophilus haemolyticus | reverse complement strand
ATTGATCTGCACCCCAAAAGTTGGACTCAACAAACCAACAATTGAGGTGCAGATTTTTTTATGGGTAAACACTACACAATCGAATTTAAATTACAGGTTCTCCAACCTATTCTGAATCGGAAAATGAGTATTAGAGAAGCTGCTCGTTTTTACAATATTCCTTCAAACGCCTTAGTCGGGACATGGTTGAAACGGTTTGAAAAAAGTGGCATAAAAGGACTTATTCCCCGTAAACCATCAGGACAACCGCCGATGAAACCCAAATATGCAAAAATGCCACCGCCACCCAAAACTGAAGAAGACCGTTTACGTTTGAGAATTTTACAGCTTGAAGCGGAGATAGCCTACCTAAAGGAGTTGAGAAGGCTCAGACTTCAGGACGAAGCCGAGCAACGGAAATTATCCAAAGGTTAAGAACACGCTATCCGTTAAAATGGCTTTTAGGCTTTGCACAGTTAGCGCGTAGTACATTTTTTGCTAAACTTCAGATTAAACCGGATAAGGATGAGCCGCTGAAAAAGGCCATTCAACGCATCAAAGCCAATCATCCTGATTATGGCTACCGACGCGTTCATGCCTGCTTGCCAGGCGTAAATCATAAAAAAGTCCAACGTTTAATGCAGACACTTGGGCTTCAAGTGCGGTCAAGAAAAAGCAAGAAATTTACGACCTATCGAGGCACGATAGGGGTGATAGCCCCAAATCATCTTGAACGCGATTTTAGTGCAACGGCCCCGAAACAAAAATGGGTAACTGATATCACCGAGTTTAAGGCGAAAGATGGAAGTAAAGTCTATTTATCCCCAATTTTAGACTTATTTAACAATGAGATAGTCTCCTATAACCTCAGCTATTCCCCAAACTGGGCGCAAGTAGAGGACATGTTAATGCAAGCCGTCAAAGGATTAAATAAAGCTTGTGGTGTCATTTTACATTCAGACCAGGGATGGCAATATCAAATGGTGGCTTATCGTCGAATTTTAGCTGAACATGGCATCATTCAAAGTATGTCGAGAAAAGGGAATTGCTTGGACAATGCCGCGATGGAAAGTTTCTTTGGGCG
>NZ_QQGY01000024.1:0-1168 GCF_003490595.1 Haemophilus haemolyticus | reverse complement strand
TATCCCATTTAAAAATTTGATCCTGTCAGATTAATTTGAGCTTAGATTCTTTTCTGCCTAAATGCGTTTTTCATCAAATAATGTTTCCATCGGTGTTCTTCCACAATACATTTTACCTTGATGGGTACGATGATGGTTATAATATAACATCCATTCCTCTAAGTCTGTTTGCAATGTCTCTAAATCCGTATAAATTCGCTTTCTAAGGGCAACCTGATAAAACTCCTGCAAAATTGTTTTGTGGAAACGCTCGCAGATGACATTGGTTTGCGGATGTTTGACCTTCGTTTTGCGTATTCAATATTGTTAATCACTAAATAAAGCTCATCATCGTGATTTTCCACTTTTCCACTGCCGCGGTTAGTTAAAATTCGTAACATCGGTAATTCTTGGTCTTCAAAGAAAGGGAATATCTTATCATTAAGCATATCTGCGGCAGTAATTGCAGTCTTCATTGTATAAAGTTTTGAAAACGCCACTTTACTATAAGCATCAATAAAGGTTTTCTGGTAAATGCGTCCTACGCCTTTGAGGTTACCTACATAGAAGGTATCTTGAGAGCCCCGAGGTAACGAGGGTGAGCTGTTTCAATTTATTCACAAGCGAGGTCATCTTTTTTTTGCACTCTAGGACTTGTACTTACGATTTACTTGAGATAATGCCTTTTTCGGTAACCAACTTCTCAAGTTTGGTTAATTTTTATTTGAAATTAGCCCGATTGTGTCTTAACCAAATGGAACGCCCGCCTCCAGCTGAAACAAAAATACCTTGTTTACGCAATTCATTGCCGACACGAACCTGTCCAAAGACAGGATTATCTGAGGAGAATTATACCACGGCTGGTTCAACTTTCTCATCAACACGGTTTTTCAGATTAGACACACATCGATTCTGATTAAGCAAGGCTTCAACTCTGTCTTGTTGTTCTGCTGCTTGTTGATAGAGATAAAAGGTATCATGACCCATGCCCATAGTTTTACAGGCTTGTGAGATGTGACCTAACGCTTCGGTTAAATTAAGTAAACTGGTATTGTGTTTAATGAGAGGGTTGTAAGTAATAAAACATGAGAGTTTCCTTTTTTGTTTAGATTGATTTTGACACTCATATTCTAAATGGGAAAATCTCACTTTTTATTATGATTTGTCAGATTAAGTCTGATCTTCTACA
>NZ_QQGY01000022.1:0-1333 GCF_003490595.1 Haemophilus haemolyticus | reverse complement strand
TTGTCAGATTGGGGTTGTTCTTCTACATTTTAGCATGTTTGAAAAGATTTTATTTTTTTGCTTTTAGCATTTCATTCATTTCATTTAATAACTGAATTTCCCGTTTTTGTTTTTCAATAATTTCTTCTTTATGTGAAATAATGAGTAATAAACGTTGAATTTCCTGATTAATATCCATTCCAGTAATAGCAAAACAAGAATTTGTAAATGTACTATTATTAGCCGAATTATTTAAATTAATTTTTCCATCTTCACCGTAAGCCAATAATTCCACAATATCCATTCCAAACACTTCAGATATTTGTTCTAACCTGCCTAGGTTTGAGCGTGTATCACCGCGTTCGATTTTTGCATAACCATTAGTGGACATACTTAATTTAGACGCCATGTCTTCTTGTGTCCAATTACGACTTTCTCTTATTTGACGGATTTTTTCATTTGTTTTCATCTTTCACCACTTTTTGTATTGTCAACTGCAATTATTGGGTAGGCAATCTGCAAACTTTGGCGATTGTGGCATTTTTTAACTTAAATTACAATCTCCAAAAAATAACCTAGAGGGAGCAAAATATGGCATTTTTCGATTTCTCAAGTAGTTTTAAAAAGTTTCGTGAAGAAGAAGGTATTTTGAACAAGGCTTTTCACGGTACAGCAGCCCTTGTAAAGGGTGTTGGGAATATTGGTATCGCAATGACGGTTGAAGCCGCTAGACAGATTCTTAATAACCCAAATACAACATCTGAACAAAAAGAAAAAGCAAGACAAATTATGGATAGATACGATAAATAACATGGCTAATTTTCGTGTAACGCTGCTTAAAACTCGCGGCGATTATCAATCCAAAATGGTAGTCAATATTTTGGCTCATAGTACCTCAGAAGCGCGACAAAAAGCAAAATTTATGTATCCATACGGCAGCATTATTGCCGTTGTGAAAGGATAAAATTCAACCTAATCTAACAGGAGAAAAATATGAAAGAATATCGAATTAGTTATGTTTATTGTAATCAAGATGGTACAAGCAAAACAAGTACTGCAGATTATGTTAAAGCAGAATCAGAGCGAGACGCAAAAGATTCAATAAAAACAAAACTTGCATCAAAAGGTAAAAAAGTGCACGAATGGCGTAATGTTGATGTGAAATAATCTATTCATTTATACTACGAAAATAAACACCCCTAAACTTTAAAGAAAAACAACCGCACTTTTGAGCGATCAAAGTGCGGTCAATTTTTCAGGTGTATTAGATGCGTGTGATGTAATTATAATTCGGAACGTTTTAAGGTAACACTGTCGTGTGGGTTAACTGTGAAGATCAACCCTAATCTGACAG
>NZ_QQGY01000021.1:0-2336 GCF_003490595.1 Haemophilus haemolyticus | reverse complement strand
GTAAAATCGCCAATCATCGATTTAATTAACACGATTGAAGGGGCGGTAAAAAATGACAAAGCCTCTGACCGCTTGAAAGCAGCAAATGTAATGAGTGTAGCTGCACAGGGTTATAACTTATATAACTCCATTAGTAAGATGGCGACAAAAGACCCGAAATCTAACACTTATTTGCTTCGTGTTGAATCGGGTAGCGGTGTGGCACATAGTCGTCAAAGCCAAGAAGGGTTGGCTGATATTAGCGTAGGCAGTCGTATTAATGCGAAAGATATCAATCTGATTGCACGGGGAGATGACAAGCAAAAGGCGAATGAAAAAGGCGAACGTCAGCTTGGTAGTATCAATCTAACCCACACCGACCTCACCTCAAGAGATGAGCAAGGTAAGCGAATCCAAGACAGCAGCATCATGCTTACCGGCAATAAACTCAACATTCAAGCAGGGGAAACCCACACGCAATTTAAAGGGCGTAATCAAAGTGTCGGTGTTGAAGTTGGGATGGCTGCGACAGTGGGTGCCCAAACCGGTGTAGGCGTTTATGCACGAGTAGGCGGAAGCAGTGGCAAGGAAGATGGCGAAAGCAAAACTTACCAAGCGAGCCACTTAGATGCACAAACCGTGACGTTAAACAGCCAAGGTGATACCAACCTGCTGGGGAGTCAAGTCAAAGGTAACACCGTTAATGCCAATGTGGGGGGTAAGCTCAACATTGAAAGTTTACAAGACGAAGAACGCTTTAAAACCAAATCAAGCGGAGGCGGTTTAGAAGTGGAATTTGGTTTTGGTAATAACTGGAGCTTGAGCGGTTATGGCAATGCTTCCAAAGGCACGACTTACCGTAAACAAGTGAATGAACAAGCCGGTATTTTTGCGGAAGAAGGGGGTTATCATATTGACGCCCAAAATGTTCACTTAAAAGGTGGCGCCATTGCAAGCACTAATCCAAAAAACAGTGAATTAGCCACAAACAAGCTGACCTTTGAAGATATTCAAAATGAATCGAGCAGCAGTGCAGCGAGCGCAAGTATTAGCGGAAGTCTCAAAGAGTCAAAAGAAAAATGGGTGGATAATGAAACGGGCAGAGCGGTTAAACCGAACACAGAAAATAGTACCAAACTAGACAGTCAGCGTAGTGGCGGTATAAGCCCGGGCTTACCAATGTTTGAGCGAGACAGTGACAGTTCAGTTACCAGAGCGACATTGACGGAAGGGACGGTTATCTTGAATAAAGATACGAGCCCGACACAGACCACAGCAGCCCAACTAGGCATTAACACAGACCTTGCCCAAGCTAACAATCAAGTTGCACAGACGAAGGATGTGAAAGCGCAAATCCAAGAGCAACAACAGATTGCAACGGCAATAGGACATGTACAAAAGGCGGTGGAGACTTATACGTCAAATAAATTAAATGAAGCAGAAACTGCTGAACGACGTGTAAAAGCAGAATACGATAAAGCTAAGGCTAATAATGCAAGTAAGGATGCGTTGGATTTCCTTGAATATCGGTTAAGAGAAGCTAAGCGAGAAGTGGGTGAATGGGGGTATGGCGGAGGAAACCGCCGAACTATAGACACCGTCACAGCCCTCTTTACCGGTGTGCTTTCAGGGCAAGGTGCTTCAGCTACAGCTGTCGCAACTTTATCGCCAACGATGAATAAATTGATAGCAGATAATACGCATGATAAAGCAACTAATGCACTTGCACATGCCGTATGGGGAGCGATTGAGGCTCAAGTCAATGGAGGAAGAGCAGCACATGGTGCGATAAGTGCAGCAGGGGCTGAATTACTGGCACCACAAATTGCCTCTATACTTTATGGTAAATCGGAAGCTGATTTAACGCCAGATGAAAAGGCGGGTGTAATTAGTATGGCAAGTCTTGCAGGCGGTATTGCCGGTGCTTTAATGAACGGGAAATCAGAAGGTGTTGAAATTATCGGCAATACGGCAATTAATGCACAGATTGCGGAAAATACGGTGACAAACAATTACCTTTCCGGGTGGCAGGCTAAGCAAAGAGATGAAGAGTTTGCGGCATGTAATGGTAGCTTGCGCTGTGAACTAAAAACAGGTGTTTATTGGGAATTAGTGAGTGCGGGGCAAGATACTGCTTATGGTGCTGGGCTTGCGACGTCAATTCCAGTGGGGCTTTTTGAAACAGGGAAAGGCATTGCTGAGATTGCGATGCATCCGATTGACTCACTGAATGCGATTAAGACCTTAATTCAAGAAGGCAATTTTACTAAAGCAATGAAACAATCCTATGCGAATAGAATTGATAAGATGATTGTTGAGTATGAGAAAGCGGGTGCAGAAGGGGCTTTCAAGGCTGG
>NZ_QQGY01000020.1:0-3196 GCF_003490595.1 Haemophilus haemolyticus | reverse complement strand
TGTTCTTTAAAAAATTGGAAACAAGCTGAAAACAAGAGATTTTCGAGAGAAAGTCTGAGTAGGCAAGGCAGGAAAGTGAACGAGGGAACTGAGAAGGAAACTCTGAAAGCAAACCTGTTTTGCATAAAATCTTGATTGAACAAAAGCAATCAAGTGTTTAGTTGAATGAACATACGCATCAAATTGACCGCACTTTGAAGTGAAAACGTAAAGTGATTGAAAACATTTGAGGTTGTATAGTTAAGTGACTAAGCGTACAAGGTGGATGCCTTGGCAATCAGAGGCGAAGAAGGACGTGCTAATCTGCGAAAAGCTTGGATGAGTCGATAAGAGGCGTTTAATCCAAGATATCCGAATGGGGAAACCCAGTAGATGAAGAATCTACTATCACTTACTGAATCCATAGGTAAGTGAGGCAAACCGGGAGAACTGAAACATCTAAGTACCCCGAGGAAAAGAAATCAACCGAGATTTCGTCAGTAGCGGCGAGCGAAAGCGAAAGAGCCTGTTAATGATAGCAGCAGAGATAGAGGAATAAGCTGGGAAGCTTAGCGACACAGGGTGATAGCCCCGTACTCGACATCCAGGCTGTGGTACTAAGTTAACGAGAAGTAGGGCGGGACACGTGATATCCTGTTTGAAGATGGGGGGACCATCCTCCAAGGCTAAATACTCCTGATTGACCGATAGTGAACCAGTACTGTGAAGGAAAGGCGAAAAGAACCCCGGTGAGGGGAGTGAAATAGAACCTGAAACCTTGTACGTACAAGCAGTGGGAGCCCGAAAGGGTGACTGCGTACCTTTTGTATAATGGGTCAGCGACTTATATTTTGTAGCGAGGTTAACCGAATAGGGGAGCCGAAGGGAAACCGAGTCTTAACTGGGCGTCTAGTTGCAAGGTATAGACCCGAAACCCGGTGATCTAGCCATGGGCAGGTTGAAGGTTGGGTAACACTAACTGGAGGACCGAACCGACTAATGTTGAAAAATTAGCGGATGACTTGTGGCTGGGGGTGAAAGGCCAATCAAACCGGGAGATAGCTGGTTCTCCCCGAAATCTATTTAGGTAGAGCCTTGAGCGGACACCTTTGGGGGTAGAGCACTGTTTCGGCTAGGGGTCCATCCCGGATTACCAACCCGATGCAAACTACGAATACCAAAGAGTGATACTCAGGAGACACACGGCGGGTGCTAACGTCCGTCGTGGAGAGGGAAACAACCCAGACCGCCAGCTAAGGTCCCAAAGTCTATATTAAGTGGGAAACGAAGTGGGAAGGCTTAGACAGCTAGGATGTTGGCTTAGAAGCAGCCATCATTTAAAGAAAGCGTAATAGCTCACTAGTCGAGTCGGCCTGCGCGGAAGATGTAACGGGGCTGAAATATAGCACCGAAGCTGCGGCATCAGGCGTATCACTAATACGCCTTACGATTAACAATATGGAATGACGCGAAGCGACATGAAATGTTGTTCAAGCAACCCGAACGTTGAGTCGGGCATCTTTGAGTGAGGATTATTAGTGATACGTCTGTTGGGTAGGGGAGCGTTGTGTAAGCGGAAGAAGGTGGCTCGAGAGGGTTGCTGGACGTATCACAAGTGCGAATGCTGACATAAGTAACGATAAAACGGGTGAAAAACCCGTTCGCCGGAAGACCAAGGGTTCCTGTCCAACGTTAATCGGGGCAGGGTGAGTCGGCCCCTAAGGCGAGGCTGAAGAGCGTAGTCGATGGGAAACAGGTTAATATTCCTGTACTTGGTAAAGCTGCGATGTGGGGACGGAGTAGGTTAGGTTATCGCACTGTTGGATATGTGCGTTTAAGTTGGTAGGTGGGAAGTTTAGGCAAATCCGGACTTCCTTAACACTGAGAGATGATGACGAGGCTCTACGGAGCTGAAGTAACTGATACCACACTTCCAGGAAAAGCCACTAAGCGAAAGGCTTTACTAAACCGTACTGAAAACCGACACAGGTGGTCAGGTAGAGAATACTCAGGCGCTTGAGAGAACTCGGGTGAAGGAACTAGGCAAAATAGCACCGTAACTTCGGGAGAAGGTGCGCCGGCGTAGATTGTAAGGGCTAGCCCCTGAAGGTTGAACCGGTCGAAGATACCAGCTGGCTGCAACTGTTTATTAAAAACACAGCACTCTGCAAACACGAAAGTGGACGTATAGGGTGTGATGCCTGCCCGGTGCTGGAAGGTTAATTGATGGTGTAATCGAAAGAGAAGCTCCTGATCGAAGCCCCAGTAAACGGCGGCCGTAACTATAACGGTCCTAAGGTAGCGAAATTCCTTGTCGGGTAAGTTCCGACCTGCACGAATGGCATAATGATGGCCAGGCTGTCTCCACCCGAGACTCAGTGAAATTGAAATCGCCGTGAAGATGCGGTGTACCCGCGGCTAGACGGAAAGACCCCGTGAACCTTTACTATAGCTTGACACTGAACATTGAATTTTGATGTGTAGGATAGGTGGGAGACTTAGAAGTAGTCACGCCAGTGATTATGGAGTCGTCCTTGAAATACCACCCTTTAACGTTTGATGTTCTAACGAAGATTACGAAACGTGGTCTCGGACAGTGTCTGGTGGGTAGTTTGACTGGGGCGGTCTCCTCCCAAAGAGTAACGGAGGAGCACGAAGGTTTGCTAATCACGGTCGGACATCGTGAGGTTAGTGCAATGGTATAAGCAAGCTTAACTGCGAGACAGACAAGTCGAGCAGGTACGAAAGTAGGTCATAGTGATCCGGTGGTTCTGAATGGAAGGGCCATCGCTCAACGGATAAAAGGTACTCCGGGGATAACAGGCTGATACCGCCCAAGAGTTCATATCGACGGCGGTGTTTGGCACCTCGATGTCGGCTCATCACATCCTGGGGCTGAAGTAGGTCCCAAGGGTATGGCTGTTCGCCATTTAAAGTGGTACGCGAGCTGGGTTTAGAACGTCGTGAGACAGTTCGGTCCCTATCTGCCGTGGGCGTTGGAGAATTGGTTGGGGCTGCTCCTAGTACGAGAGGACCGGAGTGGACGCACCACTGGTGTTCCGGTTGTGTCGCCAGACGCATTGCCGGGTAGCTAAGTGCGGAAGAGATAAGTGCTGAAAGCATCTAAGCACGAAACTTGCCAAGAGATGAGTTCTCCCAATCTTATAGATTGTAAGGGTTGTTTAAGACTAAGACGTAGATAGGCAGGGTGTGTAAG
>NZ_QQGY01000019.1:0-3732 GCF_003490595.1 Haemophilus haemolyticus | reverse complement strand
GAAGCAAAAGTGATTCTTAACGAGGTAAATTCAGCGAATCCAAGCCGTTTAAAAGGTTATGTGGAAGTGGCGGGCAAAAAAGCAGATGTGGTGATTGCCAACCCAAGTGGTATCCAATGTGATGGCTGTGGTGTGATTAATGCGGGGCGAACAACCCTGACAACTGGTAAAGCAGAAGTAGAAAATGGTGAGTTGAAAGGCTATCGCGTAAAAGGCGGTAAAGTGACTGTTGGTCAAAAAGGGATGGATAACAGTCAATCTGATTACACTGATATTATCGCTGATAAAGCCGAAATCAAAGGTGGGGTTTGGTCGAAGAAAGGCATTAAAGTTACCACTGGTAAAAACAACGTGAACCGCACGAATGATTCGGTTGTGTACGTGGGTGATAAAAACACCGATAAAACCGACCGCACTTCTGATACGCAAAGTGAAAACCAAAGCTACAGTGTGGATGTGAGCCAATTGGGTGGGATGTATGCGGGGAAAATCCATTTAGTGGATAACGGCCAAGGCCTTGGTGTACGCAATGCGGGGCATATTGGTGCATCTGCTGGAAGTGTGAAAGTTGACAGCCAAGGTAAGATTGTCAATGAAGGCTTTATTGGTGGTAGCGAAAATGCCCAACTCAATGCGAAAAAGAATATTGAGAACCGTGGTACCGTTTATGCTAAAGCTCAAACACAACTTAACGCTCAAAACATTGATAACAAACAGGGTGTGGTTGCGGGTAAACAAGTTCAGCTTAATGCGAACAACGTGGATAACCGTAAGCAATCTGATAAAGGCTCTTTAATTGTTGCGACAGATAAAGTGACGATTAAAGCGAAACATGTAGATAACCAAGAGACGAAAGCTGGTGGCAAAACGGAACAAGGTATCCGTGGTGGTCAAGTGGCTATTACAGCTGAAAATCTTTCTAACCAACAAGGGGGCATCTACAGTGATGAGCATACCCAACTAGATGTTGCTCAAACTATTGATAACAAACAAGGTGAGATTGAAGCGGGTAAATCAATTGAGTTAAAAGCGAAGACTTTAGCCAATGAAGGTGATATCAAAACCAAAGGGGATTTAACGGTTCGTTTACAAGACAGTTTAACGTTAAATAATGCCTTCCAAGTTGGCGGTAATTTAGATTTTAAAACCGAAGGGGATTTTAAAAATAATAGCCAATTACGTGTAGGCAATAAGGCTGATGTTAAAGCCGCTAATGTGGATAATACTCAAGATGCTGAAATTAGCGGTAATGAAACACGCATTAATACAAATACTTTGACTAACCGAGGCTTAATTGATGGTGCATTGACTGTGGCAAAAGCAGTAACCATCAATAACTTAGGTACCGGTCGTATTTATGGTGACCATGTGGCTTTACAGGGGGATAGTTTAAATAACCTTGAGGAAGGGGATAAATCTGCTGTAATTGCGGCGCGTGAGCGTTTAGATGTGGGCGTGGATAAAGTTTTAAACCGCAATGAAAGTACCCTTTTAAGTATGGGTAAGATTTATGTGGGTAAAGCGTTAGATGAAAACAACCAAGCTACAGGTAAATCAGCGTATGTTCACAACTACAACGGTGTGATTGAAGCATTAAATCTTTACGATAATGCGAAAAGCAAAGCGATTAGCTTCAATACAGGTAAAGTAGAAAATAAACACTTTTTCCTTGAAACAGAAAATGTGGATACTTCGTCTACGCCGGTTTTTGAGTATCGAATTGGAAATGATTCGACTATTTATGGTAAAGACTCCGGGGTTTATAAGGTTAAACAAGATGATAAGAGTAGCCTTGGTGGTTTGAAAAAAAAAGTAAAAAATCTTTATCACATTTTTTCACCAGACGGCAAAATCGAAAGTGATAACTGGCATGAGTATGATTATACCCGCACAGTGAATGAAACCATGGTACTTAAACCAAAATACCAGGAAGGTAAGATTTTAAGTGGTGGCGGTATCGATTTTAATGATGCCCGTGTAGACAACCAAGACAGTAAGGTGATTGCTGGTGGGGTGATTCAAATTGCGGATGGACAATTAGATCAGAAAGAGTTGAAAGGTCGTACTATTGTAACGGATGCAGGTCGTGTAACTGCGTTTTATAAAGGGCGAGCGTGTGCTAAAAAAATTAAGTTCGTGGGATGTGTAGATCATTACGATACCACTAAAAGTGATACCAGTATTTATTACAAACAAAATGAAAGTGTGAAAGATTTAGGGGTATTTGCCTATAAAGAAAATGTGGTACCTGAATTTACCAATAAAGGCGTGGCTAATAAAGGTGATGTGGGGGATGTGGTGTTAAATCATCTGACTCAATCGCTGGATAAATCTTCTCTTTATAATGTGAATCCTAATGCACCAAAAGGCTATGTGATTGAAACCGCCCCACGTTTTGCGAATAAGCAAAAATGGTTGAGTTCGGATTATATGTTCAATGCATTACGCTACGACCCAAATAATATGCTGAAACGTTTGGGGGATGGTTTTTATGAGTTGCGTTTAGTGAATGAGCAAATCAATCAGTTAACCGGTCGTCGTTATCTTGAAGGTTACCAAAATGATTTAGAGCAATATCAAGGTTTGATGAACAATGGTATACGTTATGCCAAACAATTTAATTTAGTGCCGGGTGTTGGTTTAACCAAAGAACAAATGTCGGAGCTGACCACTGACTTAGTGTGGATGGTAAACCAAGAAATCACTTTACCAAGTGGTAAAAAACTCAATGTGTTAACACCGAAAATTTATTTGGCTTCTAATCGTACTCAAGTTACCCCAACGGGCTCCGTGATTTCGGGGGACAGCATTGTGGGCTCGGTAACCAATATGACCAATGAAGGGACGGTGCTTGCGTCGAACCTAGTGAGCCTACATGGTCAAAATTTAGAGAACAAAGGTCTGGTTTTTGCTAATAATGTCAACCTTAATGCTAAGCAAAAATTAGTGAACCTTGGCGGTAAGATTGTGGCTGCAGATAGCTTGTCTCTATACGGTGGAAAATCAGTAGAGCTTGGTGCCACCACAACAGAAACACAAAGCCAATTAGGACGTACCGAAACCGGGAATAAACAAGTCGATCGTCAAAGTGAATTGAAGGTAACAGGCAAAGGTGGTGAGTTATCTATTCAAAGTGGTGGTGATATCACAATAAAAGCAGCAAATGTGAAATCGGCAGGTACGGTTGATGTAAATGCCAAAGGTAAGCTTTTGGTGGCGACTGAGAAGCAAAGCAGTAAAGAGCACTATGACTTTAGTGATAATCATCATTATCACTTAGATAAAGAAGGTGAAGTAGGCTCTGTTATTGAGGGCAAAGAAGGTACTCGTTTAGTGGGACAAGAAGAAACCATACTTCGTCAAGCTGAGGTAACGAGTGCTAATGGCAAAGTAATGGTTGCCTCTAAAGGAGATGTTCGAATTGAAGAAGGGCGAGATATTGAACATCTGGATACCCGTAATAAGCAAAAATCTAAAGGTGCGTTTACGAGCGTTACTGAAGAATATAAACATAAGCATAATTACGATTTGAGTAAAGGTAGTGAAATTGATGGTAAGAGCGTTGTGATTTACTCTCAAGATGGTAATGTCACAGTGCAAGGCTCTGGTGTTGTGGGTGATGATAGCTTAACGGTGAAAGGTAAGAACATTAATATTCGCGAAGCTGAGAACCGAGTTTATTCTGATGATTTTTATAGCAAGAAAAAATCAGGCATGTTGGGAGGTGGTATT
>NZ_QQGY01000018.1:0-8491 GCF_003490595.1 Haemophilus haemolyticus | reverse complement strand
TTCATTTTTTAATTTCCTTTAAAGTTTTAAATTCTGTTTGGTTTTAATCAATTTATTCATCTAAAAGCGTGAGCATTAAAAACGGTAGCTCACATTAAATCCGGTTGTCACATGACTGGTTCTAAATTATAAAAATGCTGCTACATGTACCAAAGCTATTCATATTCTCGTGATACGTTTTACTTGTAAAAGTGCGGTCAATTTTTGAGAGGTTTTAAAACTCTTTGAAAATTGACCGCACTTTTATATCAGAAGTTTAAAATTATATATCTTTCAAATAACTTGTAAGGTTCTAAGAAGTTGTAAATTAAGAACTTGATATTTTTAACATACTTTTTTGAAATATCTCTCTTATTTCCTTCTAGATATTAAAAAATGTATAGGCAAAATGATAAAATGCAGTTTTAGAGATATCATAAAAGCTTCCTCAATTAATAAATCATAATGGATATATTTTATCCCTACATCCATTTGAGCATACAACAATGCAATAAAAAAATAAAATAACAGCCCCAAAGAAAGATAGTAAAGTTAAAATAATATTCTTCATTATTTACTACCTTCTTTTTTCGCATGCACCTTATCTTTTAGTATTTTTTGATCTAACAAATTCTTATTCAACCTCTATGATGTGTGTTTCCTAACGCGTGCCTAAAACATCAATTTCATTTGATTCAGATGTTTACTATTTTCATGAATAACTTCAGTTTGTTTATTTTTAGTTAGATTAAAGCACGCATTAGGAAACGTGCGCTATCTAGGTGGAATACAGTTGCTACCTTCCTTTAAAAAAACTCCATACATCCTATAATCCAGGATCAAAAAACATAGTTTCATTATTATCTGAGGATAATACTAATGTTGAGAAAATCGAATCGACTTGTATGAAATATTTATCCTCCCAGGGAGAATAAAAGCAAATTCCAATTCCTGGAATCGATAAATTCCAAAACTCACATGGGGACTCTCGGTTTTCATGAAAGAGATTAGATGCTAAATACAAATTTTTAGGAATCCTACCATGTTTATGAATATATTCACTAATAACATCTGATATAAATATCATCCTATTCATAGCAAGCTTATTATCAACCCAAAATAAACCAAAAGAAAATATCACAATAGTAAAAAAAATAATTAATAATTTTTTTCTCATTATTTATTACCTCTCGTATATAGTGGTTTTGTAGTTTTATTTTCTATTCCTGGGTGAACTCCATAATCCCTTACAGGTAATTCACTGTAATTAGGAGCAAATTTAGGATTAGTAGGTTTTAGTATTTTCAAATAATTAGAAAGCTGCTCTCCAAAAGTTAAATCTGATTTTGGGTCAAAATATTTTGCACCAAAAATAGCCCCATAACGATCTGATGGGAGATCTTCATAAGAGTATGATGAATGCTTACTTGAAGGTTTTAACCCATCTAATCGTTCTTGCTGATATCCTTTCTGAACAGCTTTACTAATAGCTAAGTTGGCAACTTGGTCAGGTGAATAAGCTGATATTTTGTCATATAGGTAAAAAGCATTATGTTCATTTATACTTTTAACTCTATCTTGTCTTTCTAAATATCCTTTTTTCTCAGAATATGCCACACCAGTATAAAATAGAAAGTGTGTCATATCTAACCATCCACCTTCTTCAGTATAGATATATCTTCCTTTCCTAAGATTAAAATATCCTGTTGTTGCTGGAGTCGGTGGCAATTTAAATTCAATATCATCTAATCTTAGCATTGCATCTTCAGCATCTTTACCTACTGTACGCCCCATTTTGGAAGGAGAATTATTAAATAATTCAAGAAATTCCTCATCTGTTCCAGATTGCTCTTGGTTTACAGCATTATGCTCCACTGCCCGTTTCCCAATCTCCGCGCCTTGGTTTGCGCTTGTAAGAACTTCCGTTCCACTGCCATTTCCATTGGCGATGCCCGCACCTATTGCACCGGCAAGTGAACTCAAGTTAATAATGTTTTGTTTTTGCACTTCAGTGAGCTGTTTCGGGTCGTCCGTGCCGTAAAGCGTTTTGGCTATTAATGGCGCAGCAAGCTCACTACTCGCCCCAGCAATCGCACCCGCCGTGGCATTGTCTTTCGCCACTGCCGCCTCAATCGCGCCCCACACCGCATGCGCGATAGCATTTGGGATTTTATCCACTTCCTGCGTTTCGCTGTTTGTGGTCAGCCGTTTAATTTCTTGATTGACCCAAGGTGATACCGCGGTCGTAGCAATGGCTTCTGTTGGCGCACCTGCAATAGCAGAAGTGAGCACATTAGTGACCGTGTCAGCAATACGTTTGTAACTGCCGCTTGTGCCCCAATCTCTCGCTGCTTCTTTTACGCTGTTTAAGTCACGATTGATTTGTATCAACGCTTCCGCATTGCCTTGCGCAATAGCCCGTTGTTTTTGGCTTTCAAGACGTCTCACCTCTTGCTCAGCTGCTTCCTGTTGATTCGCCGTGTAGGTCTCCACCGCACTTTTCACATTGTTAATTGCCGAGGCTATCTGTTGCTGCTCTTGAATTTGCGCTTTCACATCCTTCGTCTGTGCAACTTGATTGTTAGCTTGGGCAAGGTCTGTGTTAATGCCTAGTTGGGCTGCTGTGGTCTGTGTCGGGCTCGTATCTTTATTCAAGATAACCGTCCCTTCCGTCAATGTCGCTCTGGTAACTGAACTGTCACTGTCTCGCTCAAACATTGGTAAGCCCGGGCTTATACCGCCACTACGCTGACTGTCTAGTTTGGTACTATTTTCTGTGTTCGGTTTAACCGCTCTGCCCGTTTCATTATCCACCCATTTTTCTTTTGACTCTTTGAGACTTCCGCTAATACTTGCGCTCGCTGCACTGCTGCTCGATTCATTTTGAATATCTTCAAAGGTCAGCTTGTTTGTGGCTAATTCACTGTTTTTTGGATTAGTGCTTGCAATGGCGCCACCTTTTAAGTGAACATTTTGGGCGTCAATATGATAACCCCCTTCTTCCGCAAAAATACCGGCTTGTTCATTCACTTGTTTACGGTAAGTCGTGCCTTTGGAAGCATTGCCATAACCGCTCAAGCTCCAGTTATTACCAAAACCAAATTCCACGTCTAAACCGCCTCCGCTTGATTTGGTTTTAAAGCGTTCTTCGTCTTGTAAACTTTCAATGTTGAGCTTGCCACCACCCACATTGGCATTAACGGTGTTACCTTTGACTTGACTCCCCAGCAGGTTGGTATCACCTTGGCTGTTTAAAGTCACGGTTTGTGCATCTAAGTGGCTCGCTTGGTAAGTTTTGCTTTCACCATCTTCCTTGCCACTGCTTCCGCCTATTACTTACTTGCTCGTGATATTTCCGTAGAAAAAGCATTAGAAAAAGTAGAGCGTGCTTACGCGAAGTTGGATGTGAAATTATAAGGTTTACTTAACATAAACATCGTTGAAAATACAAAAGTGCGGTCAATTTTTTTAAGGAGTTTTAAAATCTCTCCAAAATTAACCGCACTTTTCATGTCAAAATTAACTATCTTGCTGTTTCTTCCTTCGCTTTTATTCGCTCTTCCCAGATTTCTCTTGGAATATTGTGCTCTTCAGCTTCTTCCAAGGTAAGATCGCTAATCCCTCTTAAGTAAAGCGATCCCCAACTATCCACCTCTGGAATATAGGCAAATTTAATATTAAATTTACCATTCTCATTTAGAACAAATTCACATTGATTCCATTCAGACCCAAAAGAAGTCATCAACTTTCTCAATTCCTGAAGATAATGTAGTATCTCGGATTCTTTCTCTTCAGGATAATTATCAAAGTTATAATCCATTCTTATCCCATCATGAGTAATCCAAAACATACTTCTTCTAGCTGAAGAATCAATAAACTCACATTGAACTACATATTTTTCCGCCTCAGTTGGCATCATAGACCATATAGTCTCTGCTATATTCTTATAAATATTTTCATATTCTGAATTCATTTTTAATTTCCTGCATAAGGATTTTTGCGATTATTTAAAACTTATTATTAATAAAATAAATTATTTAAATAGATACTCCCTTATTATAAAGATAAATTTATATACAGAGAGTCAAGTAAATTAAAATATATACACTCCGTTATACTCATATTATCAGAAACGGTACTAACACCTAACTCCTCAATAATAACACCCATATCATCAGAATCATATTTTATATTTAAATCAGATAAAATTTTTTCAAGTTCATCCTTTCTCTTACCTAAAAAATCAATATCTAGGATAGATACAAAACTAGGTCTAAAAATTTCAATTTCTTGCAAGAGGTTATATTCATCATAAAAACAATGAACACCCAACTTATTGAAATTATCTGCAGTATTCGATGAAAATTGACTTTTTCTAAACTCTACATAATTAGAAGCTAAAACAGTTCTTACATGCTCTCTTGATTGTTTATAAAAAAGACACTTTTCTTCTTTTTCTTTTGATAAAGAAAATTTCATATTTATTTCCCCTTGTCTTTAAATTGGTTAGGATCTAGTTTTTTAGAATATTCTAGCATTTCTTCTATAGCCTTATCATATTTACTACCAAATTTTTGTTTTATGTCCATTATATCCATGTTAATAGCCTCTTCTAATTTACCTTCATTTAAAAGTTCTTTTTGTTTATCTCTATATGCTTGAGCCTCTCTACTTCTACCGTAACTAGCTGTCAATCTATGATCCTCAGGATCCATTTTAATCGCCGGCCCAAATTCACCACTTATAAGAGAATTTTTATAACAATCTTTTGCAGGACAGTGATGAGAATCTAATCCATCATTAGTTGGAGATTTTGTTTTAGAATGAGGACCACCTCTGTAAGTGTCACCTTTTTCTTTTTTAATTAATCTCTTACTAATCTCATCATTCAGCTCTTCAATCGCTTTTGCAGCTTTACCTTTATTTGCGGTATTAAATTCTGTACCCACCACTAAATCAATCACCGCAAGCGCATCATCCCAAGAAAGCTCTCCATCAAATAATGTATAAAGATTATCTGCAATATCTAAGCCTTCTTCTTTCAGAGTTTTCTTTAAATCAGCAGCACTTAATCGACCATTTTTTATACGCGCTTTAGCTGCTTTGTAAATAACCTTGGCACCTGTCACCGCAGCTTTCACGAAGTTGTTTTCAACCGCATTTTTGGTAGTGACAGTATCAATGCTTAGATTACTAACAATCGTCGTGGCATTTTCGTTTCCAACCGCTGAAGTTAGACCGCTGGTAATAGCTGCAGTGAGTTGGCTCAATGCGCTGATGTTATGTTTTTCATCTTCACTCAGCTCTCTGATATCTTTTTGATAAACTTCTTTCGCAAGATAATGAGCTGCAGCCTCCCCCGCACCGACCGATAAAGCACCGGAAAGCGCATCACCCCCCATTAATTGCGATTCTACTGCTCCCCAGATCATGTGAGCTGGAATATTCAATTCAGGAATATCTTTCGTGATTTCTTTAATCGCTGAGTTGAGATAAGGAGAAAGTCCGGCGGTGACAACTGTTTCTGTTGGTTTGCCGGCAACCGCTAAAGTCACAACTGCCGTTATCGCATCTGTAGCTTGTTTATACTTACCTCCCATCTCCCAATTTTCTGTATTAACCACAGCTTCACGATACTTTTCTGCGCTAATTTTTCCTTGCTCAAATGCAATTTTTGCTTCGCGTTCTTGCTGCTTAGCTTCTTCGTAAAGATTATCAGTGTAGGTATCCACTGCTGACTTAACGTGTCCCACTGCCGCAGCAATCTGTTGTTGCTCTTGGATTTGCGCTTTCACATCTTTCGTCTGTGCAACTTGATTGTTAGCTTGAGCAAGGTCTGTATTGATACCTAACTCTTTTGCTGTCGTGATGGTTGGATTCTTATCTTTATTCAAGATAACCGTCCCTTCCGTCAATGTCGCTTTCGTCGTTGAGCTGTCGCTGCTTTGTTGTAACATCGGCAAGCCCGGACTTATACCGCCACTACGCTGACTGTCTAGTTTGGTACTATTTTCTGTGTTCGGTTTAACCGCTCTGCCCGTTTCGTTATCCACCCATTTTTCTTTTGACTCTTTTAAGCTTCCGCTAATACTTGCGCTGGCAGCTTTACTGCTTGATTCATTTTGAATATCTTCAAAGGTCAGCTTGTTTGTGGCTAATTTGCTATTTGTTGGGTCAGTGCTTGCAATCGCACCACCTTTTAAATGAACATTTTGGGCGTCAATATGATAACCCCCTTCTTCCGCAAAAATACCGGCTTGTTCATTCACTTGTTTACGGTAAGTCGTGCCTTTGGAAGCATTGCCATAACCGCTCAAGCTCCAGTTATTACCAAAACCAAATTCCACTTCTAAACCGCCTCCGCTTGATTTGGTTTTAAAGCGTTCTTCGTCTTGTAAACTTTCAATGTTGAGCTTGCCCCCCACATTGGCATTAACGGTGTTACCTTTGACTTGACTCCCTAGCAGGTTGGTATCACCTTGGCTGTTTAAAGTCACGGTTTGTGTATCTAAGTGGCTCGCTTGGTAAGTTTTGCTTTCACCATCTTCCTTGCCACTGCTTCCTCCTATTACTTGCTCGTGATATTTCCGTAGAAAAAGCATTAGAAAAAGTAGAACGAGCTTACGCGAAGTTGGATGTGAAATTATAAATAAGGTTTACTTAGTATAAGTATCGTTGAAAAGACAAAAAGTGCGGTCAAAATCGCTTATGTTTTTAACCGCACTTTAATGCTTATTCCTGACTTATCGACCAAATAGCGAAGCCCAAAATCCTTTTTTATTTTCAACTTTCTTTTGCTTCGCTTCTTCCATTCTTTGTTTGACATAATTTACCCAAACTTGATGGGGCGCATCAAAATCAAATGATTTCATAAAATCATAAGGAATTTTATATTCTGCTAATGGATTTATATCAATCAATTCTTTTGGCGCTATAGGGCTATCAATACTCAAATCAAAACCGTGGATTGCTGCAATTTTGGCATACATTAAAACTTGCGGTTGCAAGTAAAAATCAAAATGTAAAAGTGTTCCTTTTGCTGCTCGTTTAGCAAACTTAAGTTCGAGTAATTTATCTAAAGCCTCTTGCATTCCTTTTATATTTTTATCTGCTAGTGCCACATAAAATTCATGATCAGGAATACGCTTTAAATCACTACGAGCTTTTTTCTCATCATTTAAGAACGTGAGTGCGCGTTCTTTTAATAATTGCCAATCGCCACTTAATGCCAATAAAGTATTAGCGTTAAAAAAGGCCCTTGTATCAGCGCGATTATAAAGGACAGAAACATCCACAATTTCATCACGATGTTTAATTAAATAATCAATCAACTTTTGATTATCTGAAAGCAAACTCATAAAAAAGAAATTTGTATTAATTCCGTTGTACGCCCATTGAAAATCATATTCAGACAGAATACCTAATAAACCTGAAATAGAAGCATTTTCTTTAAATCCTGAAATATCATTTTCTAATAAATGCTTAGAGGCTAATGCACGATGATAGTCATCTAATAAACCAATTGAAAAAAACACATCTCCACGAAACTCATCAATTAATTTTATTCTTTGAAATAATACGAGATAAGAATTATCTGAAAACGAATTAACCCGTTCCCAGGTAAATTTTTTAGCATCACTGTAAGTCTTTGCAATATCGCTACCTAAAAACACTTTATATTTTTCCATATTGACCTCGTATGATTACTTCTTATTAGGAACTCTAACTGGTAATAACACAACTTTACCATTTGATTTATCTACACCTGCTATAATAGTTTTTACAGATTTATCATTATCAATAGCTTTTATTATCGCAGTTCTTGTTGGATCATTTTCAGGTAATTTATACACAACTTCCTTAATCCATTTTTCTGACAACTGATTGGTATTTCCTGCCCCCTTAGAACTCACCTGAATTGCCCCATTAGTTTTTATTTGTTTACTATCAATAATGACTACTGAACCATCTTTGCCTACTAACACATGATCAAAACCATTATTTGAGCCATATTTCCCTCCCTGTAATAGTTCATAACCTGAGCGTTTTGCAAGATCACTAATAAGGGTTTCAGTTTTACTTCCCTTGATATCCCCATTTTTAACAATATCATCAATTAAAGCTTGCTCAGCTTTACTAGTTGCTTTTATTTCACAACTTGCTCCACAAACTTTAGTGCCATTGATAAATCCTTTATCGGTTGATACAGCGATATTATCAACTTCATTAATTACTCGATTCAAAACAGTGTGATTAATTACTCTATGAACTTGATGCTTCGTAAAAGTAGCAGCTGCTTTTGTGAATTTTGTACCAACTTTAGCCAAACCCAAACCACCGGCAAGTATCCCCACCGTCTCTTGCAGTAATTGACCAGCCTCTAAACCAGCCTTGAAAGCCCCTTCTGCACCCGCTTTCTCATACTCAACAATCATCTTATCAATTCTATTCGCATAGGATTGTTTCATTGCTTTAGTAAAATTGCCTTCTTGAATTAAGGTCTTAATCGCAT
>NZ_QQGY01000017.1:0-11896 GCF_003490595.1 Haemophilus haemolyticus | reverse complement strand
AGTTATATAAGTTATAACCCTGTGCAGCTACACTCATTACATTTGCTGCTTTCAAGCGGTCAGAGGCTTTGTCATTTTTTACCGCCCCTTCAATCGTGTTAATTAAATCGATGATTGGCGATTTTACACGACTAAATTGACCTATTTTTAAATCACTCTCACTATAGCTGTTATCTTGGTGATTAATTGCATTATTGATAATGATATTTTGAGCATTAATATTGACCTTATCTTTGGCTAAAACTTCACTTGCTGTTTGTAGGTAATCTTTACCCGCATACACATCAACTGTGCTATTGAGACTTGCAAGTTGACTACCCTTATGCGTAATCTGCTCTCCGTCCTGATTCATTCTAGTGCGGTTATAACCAAAGAAACGCTCGGTATCTGAGATAGCTGCCTCCCCTACACTATGCCCTTTGCGCATCTGAGTGCTTCTATCCGTTGTTTCTGCTGTCAGCAATTTCACATCGCCATTATTAGCTTGCAGGATATTTTTGTCATTAGAGACAAATGTCGTTCCTTTTAGAGTAATATCACCGTTCTCGGCAATTGTAGTGCTCTTGCCACCAATGGAAATCTGGGTACCAACCTCTTGGCGAAGACTAGTATCCCCATTTTCCCGCTGTGTATGCACCCCTGCCACATATTTCGCTGTGCCATCTAAGCTAAAACCACTTGATTTTGTCGAGGCTTGCTGCGATTGTGTATGCACTGCTACACCAAAATCGACATTTTTAGCTGCAATAAACAGCGCATCACCTTCTGCACTGATACGACTACCTTGCGTACGAATATCGCCCTCTCTAGCATGAATATTCAGCTTACCGCCCGCTTCAAGTGAAGTTGTTTGTGCTTCTGTTTTTTGATTGTATTTGTGTGATTCACTACGATTGTGATTAGCATAGGGTTGTATACCGCGCGCCATGGATTCTATAGAGTCAGCAACTGCATCAGATGCCCCCATAGCCTTACCCACAACGCTCTTTGTAGCGCCTTGAGCTTCTTTTTCATGGTAGTTGTCTCTTGCTTTACCTACCGGGTCATACACCACTCCCATACCAATACCGCTTGAGGTATAACGGCGATGTTGCTCGCTTTCGTGTCGTTCATTTACGGCATTCAAATTTACATTTTTACCCGAAAGCAACATATCACCGCCTGAAACAAGCTGAGAGGCATTCACATTCACATCCTCTTGAGCATTTAGCGTCAGCTTACCTTTTTCTGCAACAAATTGACTGCCGACGACAGTTTCATCATCGCCTTTCGCATCAAGATTATCGCTCGAACGCCCATACCCCACTCGGGCAGTACTGTTTTTAACTGAACCAGTCAACCCCGATTTTTTGTGCTTATCCCATTCTGTGCGTTGCTCGCGATTAACGGCAGCCTCTACATTAAGCTTACCGCCTGCCGACAACGCCATATTCTCTGTAGCAAGAGCTTGCGTGGCAACGGCGGTTAAATCTCTGCCTGCAGTGGTAGTGACGGTTTGTCCGTGAAGTTGCGTGCCTTGTTGAATTTCACCTTGAAGATTGACATAACTCTCTCGGCTTTCGCTGCCGCCGATACGTTTGGTTTTATCTTTGTGGTATTCCTCAAGGGTAGCAGTATCGGTTTTGGTGCCTAAAGTCAGGTTTTCTGTAGCCTGAAGACGAAGTGCGCCTTTTGCTTGCAGTTCGCTACCTTGGGTATGGATATTTTTCGCACTCAGTATAGCGTCACCTTGTGTGTGTATCCGCGTAGCTTGTGCAGCACTGTTTTTCTCATGTTTACGGTGATTGCTATTACCACCTAAATGTTGCTCGGTTTCTTCCGTTACTGTGCCTAAATCAAGGTTTTGCGTCGCATGAAGTTGTGTTTTTCCTTTGCCCTCATTGATAAGATTGACGGCATTTAACGCAATGTTTTCCGCTGCAACCGTGAGACTGCCATTCTCGCCTTTTACATATAATGCCGCTTGGCGATCAATCTTCGTTGTGCGATGACTGTAATCCCCGCGGTTGACTTCGCCCGTGGCTGTTGTGGAATTCAATGTGATGGCATTAGCATTGAGCAAGAGTGCCTCTTCTGCCTCAAAACGACCGCTACCTTCAATATGATTATCGGCAAAAAGTGCGGTCTGTTTTGCTGTGATTTTGCCATCGTTTTGAATATTACCCGCCTGAACCACCGTTTGTGAGCGTGCCGCGATTTGTCCTTGGTTATTCACGGTTTTATTCGTTTCAATCAGCACCTTCTCCGCCGAAATCAAGGTTGCTGAACCGTCAATACCTTCTTTTTGAAGATTATCACGCGTGAATTTCGACAAATACACTTTCGGCGCCAATACCCTTTGTTGACTGCCGTCTTTTAACGTCACCGTCTGCGGCTCAAACCACACAATATCGGTGGTTAAGGCTTTAACTTGCTCGGCAGATAACGCCACACCTGGAGTTAAATGAAATTGTTGTGCCACGCTCACCGCATTGTCCATCAATGCTTTATATTGCGCTTCAAAGGTAGCGTAGCGGCTGTCTTGAGGACGCCCCGTCAAATGATTTAACTGGTTGCGTACCTGTTGTTGCTCATAGTAGCCATCGCCCAAACGCTTTAACATATTTTGCGGATCAGCGCGTAACATCTTGAACATATAATCGCTGCTCAACCACTTGTTACGATCGGTAAATTGCGGGTCAGTTTCAATCAGCACTTGATTGTCCGCCTGCGGATTAATTTTATATAAAGATGAGGTTGGCACATTCATGCCTTTATTGTCTTGATTGGCTAACTCATTGGATTCAAAGACATAATCCGTAAAAACATTCGCTACCGGTAATGTAATAGTTTTCTTATCGGTAGAGAGCAATCCTGCCGTATAATCGGAATAACGGCGGTCGTATTTATTGCGTCCGCTTCCTGTTTTAGATTTGCGCTTATGCAAAGAGGCATATCGTTTATCGCCATATAAATCTGTATATTGCTCACCTTGCGCATTGATATTGTCTATTTTGGCATGAAGCAAACGCAACGCACCGCCAACCAAAACTTGTGATTTGTCGTTAGTGAAATTATCCGAATCTACGGTTAATTCACCATCCATCACGATTTTACCTGGTTGGGTTTTCGTTACGGTAGTGGCGCGAATCACCTCTTTATCTACATTCGTTTCCCAAAAATTCTCAATATTTCGACCGGCATATGCCGCAATGGCTGTGTTATGTTGCTCAATCTTGTTCGACAACGCCTTAAACTGCATCGGGTTGTCTTTCATCCATTGCACATAAAGCGGTTTGATTTTTTCATCAAACTCCGCCTTCGCAGCTTGATAGCTGGCAAGCGCCTGTTCGTAGTCCTTTAATTGCGCTTGATATGCCAGTTTCGCAGCCTCATCCAACGAGGCTAAATTAGCGGGCTCAGTCGGTTTGGTCGGTGCAACGGGCACTTTTGCTTGACTTAAAATACGTTCTACATTCGCCCGTTGTTGGGTATGAATTCCAAACGCCTGCCATGCCGGATCGCTCGGTAGATAATAGGTTTCAGGGTGAATATCACAGTCGGTATTTTCACAAATTGTTACCGGTGGCAACAAGGATGACACCACATCACCGTTATGTGGTTTTTTAAGTTCGGTGGGCAACGCTTTAACATGATAACCATTTTTGCCTCGCACGCTGTTGTACCATTTAACTAAACGTTTATCGATATGGAAAGTTGCCTCCGATTCGCCGTTCGGCACAATGTAATGCCAATCCACCGGTTTTTCCGAGACAGTTTTCAGTTCGGTTTCAAAAAAGTCATTGGTTTGTTCAATCTGTGCTACCGCCCATTTTCCGCCTTTGCCTTGCATCAAGGCGCTACGATTTTGCAACAATGCCGCCTTGCCTATTGCTTCATCATTTTCATTTAATGCCGAACCAATATTGAATTCACCAAAACTCAGTATCGCTGAGGCATCATCCGTATTGCCGGAATAAAAACGACTTTGGTTTACAATGCGTTTCGCCCCCAAATCCAAGCGTTCACGCGCAGCAATTACGCCGGAAGCCAGATTACCCTCATCATCTTTTTCATCGAAGTTTTCAATTAATGCAGCTCCCAAGGCGACATTATCTCCATAGATGCGTCCCGTACCGATATTTTGAACTTCACTACTTTTAATTAGCGTTTTTGCCGGACTGTCATTTTTTTCTGCCTTACGTGCATTAATTAAACCGCGATTTATCACTTTTCCTGCAATTTCAAGACGCACATTACCGCCAACGATTTCACCGCTGCCGCCCTGTGTTAAAGAATCCCCTTTCACATCTGCTTTTTGCTTCGCCAAGATCTGGCCATCTTGTTTTATTTCACCTTTGGCTTTGACATGCACTGCGCCATCACGAGACACAATGCTGGCGCCTTTTGCATTGGTAATGCCACCACTGGCAGCAGTTGTATTCACATCACCACTTGCCTGAATCTGCCCCGTGTTGACAATATTTCCTTGGCTATCAATTTTCACCTCACCCGCTGATGCACCAATATGCCCCGCATTGCGTACACCAAGACCTTGACCGTTATCCACTAAATGGATTTTCTCTGCATACATCCCACCCAATTGGCTTACATCAACGCTGTAAGTAGATTGATTTTCACTTTGGGGGTCAAAAGTGCGGTCAGTGTTGTCGGTGTTGTCGGTGTTTTCATCCCCCACGTACACAACCGAATCATTCGTGCGGTTCACGTTGTTTTTACCTGCGGTGACTTTAATGCCTTTTTTCGACCAAACGCCACCATTGATTTCCGCTTTCTCCGCGATAATATCGGTGTAATCCGATTGACTGTTATCCATGCCTTTTTGACCAACAGTCACTTTACCGCCTTTTACGCGATAGCCTTTCAACTCGCCATTTTCTACTTCTGCTTTACCAGTTGTCAGGGTTGTTCGCCCCGCATTAATCACACCACAGCCATCACATTGGATACCACTTGGGTTGGCAATCACCACATCTGCTTTTTTGCCCGCCACTTCCACATAACCTTTTAAACGGCTTGGATTCGCTGAATTTACCTCGTTAAGAATCACTTTTGCTTCACCACGAGCAAGATTCGGGTTACCTTGCACCCAGCCCGCAAGTTGCGTTTGCGCTGCTTTACGGGCATTGTTTAATACGGCACCTTTCTCTGCTACATCAAATTGTGAATATTGGTTACGTGATACCCCACCTGCACTTGGTGTTTGAATATTTACTTGCGGTAAACCATTCGCTGTTTGAAGTACTATGGGTTGTTGATTACCCGGTGCTGATTTATCTGCACGAATCGCCATATCTTCGGCATGAGCAGAAGGCGTTAAAAAGACGAAGCCCAATGCTAACATTAAGCTGAAATGAATGGAGTTGAGGGAGAAGGAAAGTGCGGTTGAAAATAATCCTGTTTTTTCTTGTTCTGAACTCACATTTTCACTTTGTGCTTTACCTTGAGATTTTGCTAACTCAGAGACCACGACAAGCTGATTTAATACACGGCTAAAAATCACTTTATAATGACGTTTATTCATTTTTTAATTTCCTTTAAGTTTTAAATTCTGTTTGGTTTTAATCAATTTATTCATCTAAAAGCGTGAGCATTAAAAACGGTAGCTCACATTAAATCCGGTTGTCACATGACTGGTTCTAAATCCTTCTGTTTTTTTAATTGGAACACCCACAAAATAATCATAGTTAATACCCCATAGTTTGCCGCGAAGTCCAATTACGCCCCCCATTAAGCTATCACCAATTTGAAGCTCTTCTTGGCTAGAGTGCACCTTACCTCGGTCAATCCCTAAATAAAGCTCATGTCCCTTATTCGCAATATTCCACCCTAGCTCATTTCGCCATAACCAACCTTTTTCACCAGAAAGCGATAGCTCACCATCAAATCCGCGCACGGTATAACGACCACCAATACTAAATTTATCTTGTTGTGTTAAAGGTGTGCCGTTCCACTGCCCATTCCAGCTGGTATTAAAGCGGAAAGGCTGATTGCCGATAGTGAAAGGATAGGTAAAATCAATGCCTGCAGTAAAAATCTGCATGCGGGAAGTCCCTTCACCGAACTCTTCTTCCGGAGCAGGTAAGGATTTATTCCCACCCGTACCACGTTTGTAATTCGTACTAAGTTGTAACGTTGCATTACCAATATACTGAGTATGATTAAGTCCCACTTCCCAACCAGCAGTTCGACGACGTTGCACTTCAATTTCGGTGTCATTGATATAGTTATGGGATTTTTTCGTCCATAACGCGGCATTCACATAGGTTTTATGGAGACTTCCACGAGATAATAAGCGACTTAAGTTCGCTTTCATTTGTTGGCTTTCACCTGAATAAGTATAAGACTCAAACGCGCCCGCTACCGTTTGGTGATAAGAATATTTTGAACCGGAAAGGGTTAAGAGATAGTTCTTCCAAGGAATAGAATAATAGAGACTGAGGTTTTTACTGCCATAATCCCCTTCCGCATCATCGCTATTACGTTTAAAGCTGCGTGTACCGCTGATATAGAACATATCATTGAGGGTTAGCACGTTATCCCAGGAAAACGTGGCTGAGCCCTGTAAACGCCCCGTAGCTTTACTGCCTGAATCATCTAACCCCAAGGTTAAATGAAAAGGTAAGCGTTGCTTATAAGCAATCACCACGTCTGTTTCACCGACTACATCCGTTGGCACAAGCTCCATATTTGCATCAGCACTCGGTACGCGTTTTAAGTTTTCTAAACCCTGTTCAATATTGCGAATATTTAATATATCCCCCTGCGCCATTGGCATGGCAAACCATAAGGTACCACGGGTGGCAAACGGAATCGCACTTTGGTCTTGTAATTGAATACGACCCACTTTACCCGGAATCACGGTGAGTACGAGCATGCCTGAACGCAAATCCTGTGGCTCGACCACCACGCGGGTAGTGACATATCCCAAATCAATTAAACGATTTTGAATACGACGAAGTAATACATTAATCCCCTCAGAGCCAATACAGGCAGGCAGCGCAAAATCACGCTCAGCATAAACTGACTTTAATGCCCAAGAGAATTGGCTTGGTTGGATTAATTTATGGGAAGATGCTGATGAACTTTCTTCAGCTTGATAATCGGTCAGCACCAATTGATTGATAGGAAAACATTGTGATTCATTTTGGGGAAAGCCAAGAGAGGCTTCTTTTTCACCCTCTAAACGCACATTCGCGGATTGCGTTTGCTTGGCTAAGATCGACGCATCTTGTTCCGCTTGTTGCCTCTGTTGTTTGGCATCGATTTGTTTTTCTAAATTGGCATTTGGTGAGCTTGGCGCTGAAAAACCAAAAGGTGAAATAAATAATAAACTAGAAAGAAAAAAGTGTGAGGATTTTTTCATTGTCACCCTAAAGATAAAGTTATTAATGAATTATGGTTGATAAGATATCAAAATCTATTTAAAAAAACCATAAAGTTTATATCAGTAATTTCTGTTATTTTTCATTAGTTTAAGTATAAAAAACCTGCATCAAACTCGGGCTTGATGCAGATAATTTATTTATTGGCCATGAATAGAAAATTAATCACCTAATTGAACAGGCTCAACTTTCCAAATTCTCTCTGCATACTCTTTAATCGTGCGGTCAGATGAGAAGAATCCCATATTCACGATATTTTGAATGGTGCTTTCAATCCATTGATCGCGTTGTTTGTATTTTTCATCTACGGCTTTTTGAGTTTCTACATAACTGCGGAAATCAGCAAAAGCTTGATAATAATCGTGGTATTGCAAGCCTTGTAATAGCTGATGATAACGTTGAGGATCTTCTGGTGAAAATTTACCCTCAATAATTTGATCCACGACTGTGCGTAATTGAGCATCGTTTTGATAGTATTCAAATGATCGATACCCTTCTCGACGAAGTTGTTCAACTTGTTCCACTGTGTTACCGAAAATAAAGATGTTATCTTCACCCACGTTTTCCAAGATCTCTACGTTTGCACCATCGAGTGTACCAAGTGTCAATGCACCATTTAAGGCAAACTTCATATTACTGGTGCCAGAAGCCTCTGTGCCTGCAAGTGAAATTTGCTCTGAAATATCCGCTGCTGGAATAATTAACTGGGCAAGGCTTACGCTGTAATTTGGAATAAATACAACTTTTAAACGGCCTTTCAAACGCTCATCATTATTGATGCCATTAGCAACATCATTAATTAAATGGATCGTTTGTTTCGCTGCATAGTAAGCCGAAGCTGCTTTACCTGCTAAAATAAATACGCGCGGTTGCCAATCTTTTTCAGGATGAGCAAGCATTTCATTATAGCGAGCAATAATATGCAATACGTTCAACATTTGACGTTTATATTCGTGAATACGTTTGACTTGAACATCAAATAATGCATGTGGATCAAGTTCAACACCTAATTCAGATTTCACATATTCCGCCAATTTCACTTTGTTCGCAAATTTAATATCTGCAATCGCTTCTTTAAATGCTTTTTCTTGCGTAAATGGTTTAAGTTTTTCGATTTGACTTAAATTACAACGCCATTCTGAGCCGATATATTTATCAAACAATGCGGCTAATTGTGGATTCGCCACGGCTAACCAACGACGCGGTGTGATACCGTTTGTTACGTTGGTAAAGCGTTCTGGGAAAATACGAGCGAAATCTGCGAAAGTGGATGTTACCATTAAATCGGAATGGATTTCGGCAACCCCGTTGATTTTGTGTGAACCTACCACGGATAGCCATCCCATACGCACTTTGCGTTGGTAGCCTTCTTCGATAAGAGAAACACGGCGGATAAAATCGTTGTCAGTTGTCACATAAGTGCGGACATATTCCAAGAAGTGATCGTTAATTTCAAAAATCATCTGTAAATGACGCGGTAAGATTTTCGCCATCATTTCCACTGGCCAAGTTTCTAACGCTTCGGACATTAAAGTATGGCAGGTGTAAGAGAAAATGTTACGCGTCATCTCCCAAGCTTTTTTCCATTCAAAACCTTCATCATCCACTAAAATTCGCATTAACTCAGGAATTGCTAAAGCTGGATGTGTGTCATTTAAATGAATTGCCACTTTATCCGCCAAGTTTTCAAGGCTATCGTGGGTGCGTTTGTGACGGCGTAAAATATCTTGAAGCGATGCAGAGACTAAGAAATACTCTTGACGTAAACGTAATTCGCGACCATTCCAAGTAGAATCATCAGGGTAAAGCACACGTGATAAATTTTTATTTGCGGAGTGCTTTTCTAATGCGGCTAAATGTTCGCCACGGTTGAAGTCGGCAAGGTTAAACACTTCGCCTGCGTGTGCCGACCATAAACGTAATGTCGCAGCAGAATTGTTTTGATAACCCGGGATCATTTGGTCGTAAGCAAGTGCGGTTACTTTTTCGGTATCTTGCCAAATACATTTTTTGCCTTCGAAATGAATGTTTCCACCAAATTCTACGGTAAAGCGTTTAGATGGACGAATAAACTCCCAAGGTGCCCCTTTTTCAAGCCACGCATCAGGACGTTCTACTTGCTGACCGTTTTCAATTTTTTGGCGGAACATACCATATTCATAACGAATACCGTAACCCATACCTGGTAAACCAAGAGTCGCAATAGAATCCATAAAACAAGCGGCTAAACGACCTAAACCACCATTGCCCAAGCCAGGATCTACTTCTTTTTCTAAAACCTCTTCTAAATCCACATTTAATTCAGAAAGAGCTTCTTGTGCTAATCCATAAATGCCTTCTGCAATCATCGCATTAGAAAGGGTACGCCCGATTAAAAATTCCATTGAAAGGTAGTAAACACGACGAGAATCTTCCGCTCGAGTTTGGCGAGCTGTGGTAATCCACCCTTCTGTCACTAAATCTCGAACAGCATGCAAAGTCGCATTTAACCAGTCGCGTTGGCTCGCTTCACGCGGTGAGCGACCAATTAAAAAAATAAGCTTATAAACAATTGATTTTTTGATTGCCTCAACAGTCATTTGTGGGCGATTGTATAGGAATGGAGAATCAAAATTATCCATTATCATAAGTAAAACCTCGGTTTGAATGTTAAAAAATTATCTATAATAAAAGAGATGTTGATTTAAAAATTCACGCACATTTCAAAAAATCAATCGAAACAGACCGCTCTTTATATCCGAGAACCTTTATACCTCTAATAAATTTGTTCGAATTTTATGCTTATTTTGTCGAAAAACAAGCACAATCACAGAGCTTGCAACAATAATCTACAAACAGACTGTTGCTCTTAACGTTTATAAATAAAACTACAAACGTTCATAAAGTGCACGATATTGTTCTGCTGCTTTACGCCAGCTAAAATCTTGTGCCATCGCATTCGCTCGCAATGCTGACCAAACTCTCGGTTTTTGCCAAATATCAAACGCTTGTTGGATACTTCTACGTAAATCTTCAGCGGTAGCTTGCTCAAACACAAAACCAGTTGCCGTGCGATCTTTAATATTTTCCGATGTGCTATCCACTACCGTATCGGCTAAACCTCCCGTTTTACGAACAAGAGGAAGTGTGCCATATTGCAAACCATAAAGTTGTGTTAAGCCACAAGGCTCAAAACGGCTTGGCACTAAAATCACATCACCACCTGCCACTAATAAATGTGACAGTGTTTCATCGTAACCAATTTTGACTGCAACATTTTGTGGATAACGTTCAGCAAGCTCACGAATACCTTGTTCAAAGTGCGGTGCGCCAGAACCTAAAATCATCAACTGGCCGCCTTGTTTTACAATTTCATCCGCACTTTCAATCAATAAATCCACGCCTTTTTGCTCGGTTAAGCGGGTTACCATCACAAATGCCAATGCATTTTCATCTTGCGGTAAATTAAAATAAGCTTGCAGTTCAGCTTTATTCTGTTTTTTACCTGCCATATATTTCAATTTGTAATGATGCTGAATATATTGATCGACATTTGGATGCCAAATATTTTCATCTACACCATTAAGAATCCCCACTAAACGCCCTTGAGATTTTAAACCAGAAAGTAAACCTTCCAAGCCATAGGCAAATTCAGGTGTAGTAATCTCTTTAGCATACGTCGGGCTCACTGCCGTGCTGGCATCGGAGTAAAATAAGCCTGATTTTAAATAGGAAATCTGTCCAAATAACTCTAAACCATCAACATTAAACATGCCTGCAGGCAATCCAATTTCAAATAAATGCTGATAATGGAATTGCCCTTGATATGCTAAATTATGGATTGTAAATACCGATTTTGCTGGGCGACCTTTATTAAATAAATAAGCAGCACATAAGCCTGCATGCCAATCATGAGCATGAACGACATCTGCACGCCACCAGCTATCTAAACCAGTAGATAATTCAGCACCAACCCAACCAAGTAAGGCAAAACGTTTATAGTTATCACCATAATCATTATAGTAACAATCGTGATATGGATTCCCCTCACGCGCATATAAATGTGGCGCATCGATTAAATAAACGCCTACGCCATTATATTCACCGTAGCGCAACACAACATGTCCCGCAAAATTATCAAATTCAGCCACAACTTGTGTATTAGAAATACCTGCAGAAATCGCTGGATAAGCAGGCAATAAAATACGTGCATCAAGCCCTATTTGATTTTGGGCTTGCGGTAAAGCCCCTAAAACATCGGCTAAACCGCCTGTTTTGAGGAGCGGATAAAATTCTGAGCAAACGTGTAAAACTTTCATTTAATTTTCATTTTCCCTATAAAACATAAATAACGCTCGATCAAGTGCCCTCTTTGCTAAAGAGTGGCCATAAAGTGCGGTCAAAAATGATCTGACCCCAAAAAGTTAGACTGTTATTTAAAGGATTGTTTTCGATATTGTATCGGACTCAGTCCTTTTAATTTTAGTTGAATCCGTCGATGATTATAGTAATCCAAATAATCTCTGACAGCA
>NZ_QQGY01000016.1:0-15166 GCF_003490595.1 Haemophilus haemolyticus | reverse complement strand
TCATTTTCCGATTCAGAATAGGTTGGAGAACCTGTAATTTAAATTCGATTGTGTAGTGTTTACCCATAAAAAAATCTGCACCTCAATTGTTGGTTTGTTGAGTCCAACTTTTGGGGTGCAGATCAATTTTACCGCACTTTTTTCCTACCAAATTTTTGATTTATCTCATCTTTTCATCAAAACATTCTTTACCATTTAACTTCTTGGATTAAAATGAACGTGCTTTTCGAGTATTCGAGAGTACACAATTTAGTTTAACTTTAGATATCACAAGGGTTTCATTATGAAAGGATCAAAATGGCCTGTGGTTGCAGGTGCTGCACTTGGTATCATCGCTCCACTACTTACTTATAGCGGAAATCCAGGCAACATGGGATTCTGCGCAGCCTGTTTCTTACGCGATACGGCTGGCTCCATTGGCTTACATCAAGCCGCTCCACTTCAATACATCCGCCCCGAACTCATCGGATTAATTTTCGGTGCGTTAGTGAGTGCGTTATTTGCGAAAGAATTTCGTGCTCGTGGTGGCTCATCGCCATTCATTCGCTTAATTTTAGGGGCATTTGCCATGATTGGTGCTCTAACTTTCTTAGGTTGTCCATGGCGCGCATATTTGCGGCTAGGGGGCGGCGATTTATCTGCGATTGCCGGTATAGTCGGTTTATTTGTCGGCGTACTAGGTGGTATTTTCTTTAGCAATCGAGGATTTTCGCTCGGCAAAGCAAAAGAACAAGCCCCTGTTACAGGCTGGATTTCTGTCATTATTGCGGGGTTATTACTTATTGGCGTTATCACACAATTTAGTTTTGGCGAAGGTTTACCGCTTTATTTTTCACAAAAAGGCCCTGGCACACAACATGCATTTTGGGCATTATCTTTAGCAGGCGGGCTAATCATAGGAGTATTAATGCAAAAATCACGTTTCTGCTCAATCGGTGCATTCCGCAATTTCATTCTATTCCGTGATTCTTCATTATTGAATGGTGTCATCGCTTTAGTGGTATTTGCTGCCATTACCAATGCTTTACTTGGTCAATTCCATTTAGGGTTTGAACAACAACCTGGTGCACATAATCAATATCTTTGGAACTTCCTCGGCATGGCACTTTGCGGATTATGCTTCGCCCTTGGCGGTGGTTGCCCTGGCAAACATTTGGTTCATCTTGGTGAAGGTGATAATGACTCCGCTATTTTTGTGCTTGGTATGCTTTTAGGTGCAGCCGCGGCGCATCGTTTAAGCCTTGCAGCTTCAGGCTCTGGCATTGGTGAATTCACGCCTTACGCTTTAGTGCTTGGATTTATATTCTGCGCCTATATTGGCTTTACCAAAAAATCCGCTTAATTCACTTTCTATCTGCACTCATCACGAGTGCAGATTTTATTCTTTCCCAAAAGGTTAACTATATCTATCCATCTGAATATCTATATAATATTTAAATAAATAGATAAATAAAAAAGGGCGTACATCACGCCCTTACTCACTTAGTTTAAAGATTATTTTCTTAATGCTTTTTTCAACCCAGCCAATTCTTTTTGCATTGCCGACACTTCTTGTCGCAATTGCAAAACTTCCGCAGAATTGACCGCACTTTGTGTTGATACCGCAGGTTTTGATTTGTTACCGAATTTCCAAGAAACACCTGCGCCAAAGGTTTTTTCCGAACCAGAAAAACTCCCCGCTACATTAAGCAATACATTTTCAGCTGGCTTAAACACTGCACCCATTGCCATCGCCTGCGCATTTTTATAACTACCAACGCCCAAAGACAACGCAAATTTATCATCTTCGCCTAATTGTGCAGGTTTTAATGAAGCCAACGCCGCAGCACTTGCGCCAACGCGGTTAATACGTAAATCTGTTCGATTTAAACGGGTATCAACTTGTGTAAATTGATTATTCACTTGACCAATTTTAGCTTCTACTGCATTTAATTGACGCACATTAACTGCATCATAATCTTCTGTACCATCGGCGACATTAGTGATTTGACGGTAAAGATTATAATTACTATCGCCTACAGAAACGGTGTTAGGACGGTTAGCAAGTGAACTTGCGCCCAAGGCAACGGAGTTATAAGCGGTTGATTCGCTTTCATAACCCAAAGCTAAACTTTTTTCTGCTTCTGCCTTGCTGTGCATACCGAAAGCAGAACCGCGATAGCCGGTTACCTGACTACCGCCGCCGACGGCAGTACCTTCAACCGCGGCAACCGTAGAAAATGCCCCCAAGGCTGTGCTGAATAAGTTATGCGAAGATGCTTTCAAACCAAAAGCTATTGCTCCATAGGTTTCACCCTGCTTTTCGATTAAAGATTGTTCACTTTCACGTTTAATATTAATTTTGGTTGCTTTGCCATTTTCATCCACTTCAATGCTTTTGTTGTCTTGTCCTTGAATAGTATTCTTTTTACCTTTTTCTAGTTTTTCTACACGGCTTCCTGTGCCGAAAGCGGTTGCACCGTATCCGTCCTTGCTTTTTGCAGCAGAACCGATGGCAAGAGAGTTTTCTCCTTCAGCTTCTGCACTGAAGCCAAGTGCAACCCCGCCTTTGGGTGCTTTGGTTTTTGCACCAATAGCGGTACTGAAATTCCCATCTTTACTATCCAAACCTGCTTCTGCCTGATAACCAATTGCTACAGAACCTAAATTTTTAGCTTTAGCCATCCCCCCTATAACCATTGAACCGTGAGATTTTGTATTTCCACTTGCCGGTTCTGGTTCTAAGACTTCACTTTCATCGCCTATTGCAACTGTGTAGAATGTTCCCTCTGCATCACCATTCGCTTTACCATAGACAGGCTTCCACGTAGGAGTTGCAGCAAAAGATTGAACAGAATAAAAAGAAGTGGAAATAAGTAGACTGATTAAAGAAAGGTGGATTAGACTATTTTGCTTGCTTGCTTGCTTGCTTGCTTGCTTGCTTGCTTGCTTGCTTGCTTGCTTGCTTGCTTGCTTAATGATTGTCATAATATTGTTCCTTTTGTCAAATGAATAATAATTAAGGGTTTGAAACTTTAACAAAAAATAAAAAAGAAAAATAGGTGTTTATTTACACATTGAAAAAGTTCATTGGTTTTACTGATAAATAAACCTCCCCCCGTCTTGCATTATCCCCCTTACAGTGTCAAACTCTCCGCACTTTTTAAAACTGTAAAAAATAATGACAAAAAAACGTAAAAACTTAATCAACCAAGATCCTCATTACAAACGAGAATTGGAAAAATACGGCAATCCAATCCCGAGCCGAGAATTTATTTTAAGCGTTATTCGAGACAATAATGCACCGATGAATCGGGATGAAATTTTGACCGCACTTTCCATTCGAAATGAAGAACAAATAGAAGCGATGCGTCGCCGATTACGTGCGATGGAAAATGATGGACAATTAGTGTTCACCAAACGTAAACACTATGCCTTACCAGAAAAATTAGATTTATTTAAAGGCACGGTAATTGGTCATCGCGAAGGTTTTGGTTTTTTACAGGTCGATGGCAAAAAAGATGATTTATTCATTCCGAACCATCAAATGCAAAGAGTCATGCATGGAGATTTTGTCTTAGCTCAGCCTGCTGGATTAGATCGTCGTGGTCGCCGTGAAGTGCGAATTGTACGCGTATTAGAAAGTCGTAAAAAACAAATTGTGGGTCGCTTTTTCTTAGAAAACGGTTTTAGCTATGTGGTGCCTGATGACAGCAGAATTGGCAGAGATATTCTCGTGCCAAATGAACATCGTAATGGTGCTCGTATGGGACAAGTGGTCGTTGTCGAATTGCAAGAACGCTCTGCTAGTTTTAACCAACCAATTGGCGTAATCACTGAGATCCTTGGCTATAATATGGCGAAAGGAATGGAAGTGGAAATCGCCTTGCGTAACCACGATATTCCCCATAAGTTTCCAAGTGCGGTAGAAAAATACGTAAAAAAATTCACTGAAGAAGTCCCAGAAGAAGCAAAAAAAGGGCGTGTAGATTTACGTCATTTACCGCTTGTGACCATTGATGGTGAAGATGCTCGGGATTTTGATGATGCCGTTTATTGTGAAAAACACGGCAAAGGCTGGAAACTTTGGGTCGCAATTGCGGATGTCAGTTATTACGTACGTTTACGTTCCGCTTTGGATATAGAAGCGTATAATCGTGGTAACTCAGTCTATTTTCCGAACCGAGTTGTACCAATGCTACCTGAAATTTTATCAAACGGCTTATGCTCTCTTAACCCTCAAGTGGATCGTTTGTGTATGGTGTGTGAGATGCAAATTTCTGCCAAAGGTAAGCTCACAGATTGTCGTTTTTATGAAGCAGTGATGAATTCTCACGCCCGCCTCACTTATACCAAAGTAGCAAAAATGCTTGAAGGCGATGAAGAATTACGCACTCGTTATTCTACACTTGTGCCTCATTTAGAAGATCTTTATAAACTCTATCAAGCTTTGCTTGGTGCGCGTCATCAACGTGGTGCGATCGATTTTGAAACCATTGAAACTAAGTTTATTTTCAATGCAATGGGAAGAATTGAGCGCATTGAACCTGTTGTTCGTAACGATGCCCACAAAATCATTGAGGAATGTATGATTCTTGCGAATATCGCAGCAGCCAATTTTATGGAAAAACATAAAGAGCCTGCGTTATATCGTATTCATGCCACCCCGAGCGAAGAAAAATTAACATCTTTCCGCACTTTCTTAAGTGAGTTTGGTTTAACTTTAGAAGGCGGATTAAAACCAACCACAAAAGACTATGCTGCTCTCTTAGAAAAAGTTAAAGAAAGACCTGATCATGAACTTATCCAAACAATGCTGCTACGTTCATTAAGCCAAGCTGTCTATCACGCTGATAATATCGGGCACTTTGGTTTGGCTTTAGAAGAGTATGCTCACTTTACTTCGCCAATTCGCCGTTATCCAGACTTAACACTTCATCGAGGCATCAAATATTTACTCGCTAAAGAACAAGGCGCAAAACGTAAAACCACCGATACAGGCGGTTATCATTACTCTTTTGATGAAATGGATTTACTTGGCAATCACTGTTCAATGACCGAACGCCGTGCTGACGACGCAACTCGTGAAGTGGCAGATTGGCTGAAATGTGAATATATGCAAGATCATGTTGGCGGTGAATTTAACGGTGTTATTTCATCTGTGACTGGATTTGGTTTATTTGTACGCTTAGATGACTTATTCATCGATGGTTTAGTCCATATTTCGACTTTAGAAAACGATTATTACCAATTCGATGCAGCAAAACAGCGTTTAATTGGCGAAAATAGCGGAATGCAATATCGATTAGGCGATAAAGTTCGCATCAAAGTTGAAGCGGTACATTTAGAAAATAAGATGGTCGATTTCTCGCTAATGAGGAGTGAACGTAAACCTCGTCGTGCTGGAAAAACCGCGAAAGAAAAAGCCAAGAAAGTCTTTAAAGAACTACCGTCTAAAGCCTCCCAAAAACAAAAAAGTGCGGTAAAAAAGAAAGAAATTTCGAAGAAAACATCTAGAAAACGAAAATAATTCAAATCCCATTGTGGGAATACATTAAAAATTCAAATAAGAAAAAGAGAAATTTATGTCAGAACAAATCTACGGCATCCATGCTGTTACTAGTATTTTAACCCATTCGCCAGAACGTTTAATTGAAGTCTTCGTACTTAAAGGACGTGAAGATAAACGCCTACAACCACTCTTAAACGAACTTTATTCTCTCGGAATTGGCGTGCAATTCGTTAATCGACAAACACTTGATAAAAAAGCTGATGGCGAAGTTCATCAAGGTGTCACTGCTCGAGTACAAGCAGCAAAAGAACTTAATGAAAATGATCTTGATGAAATTCTTGCGAATAAACAAAATCCGCTTTTATTAGTTTTGGATGGCGTGACTGACCCACACAACTTGGGAGCATGTTTGCGAACAGCTGATGCGGCTGGAGCCGTAGCTGTGATCGTACCGAAAGATAAATCGGCACAATTAACATCTATCGCACGTAAAGTTGCTTGTGGTGCAGCAGAAACCGTGCCGTTAATTCGTGTAACCAATCTTTCTCGCACGCTACGCGATTTACAGCAAAATCATAATATTTGGGTGGTTGGCACTGCTGGCGAAGCAACTGAAACCATTTATCAAAGCAAACTGACAGGGCCACTAGCACTTGTTATGGGAGCTGAAGGCGAAGGAATGCGTCGTTTAACACGTGAACATTGCGATCAACTGATTAGCATTCCAATGGCTGGTTCAGTTTCATCATTAAATGTATCTGTCGCAACAGGGGTATGTTTATTTGAAATTGTGCGTCAGCGTTTAGGTTCATAAGAAAAGTGCGGTAAATTTACCGCACTTTTTTAATACCTATTGTCTAGCTTGAACTTCTGCGTTAGCGTAATCAATGGTAACAACCTTACCAGGTAATAACGCACCAGATAGAATTTGTTGTGCCAAGCTGTTTTCGATCTCTTGTTGAATTGCACGTTTCAATGGACGTGCACCATAAATTGGGTCGTAACCCACTTCACCAATGAAATCTAATAAAGCATCGGTAAACACCAATTCATAACCACGAGTTTCCATACGTTTTGCCAAACGTTCTAATTGAATATTGGCTATTGCACGGATATTTTCTTTACCAAGCGGATGGAATACCACGGTCTCGTCAATACGGTTGATAAATTCTGGACGGAAATGTTGGCCTACTACAGACATCACTAAGGCTTTCATTTCGCTATAGCTTTCGTCTTTGCTGCCTTGGATTAAATCAGAACCTAAGTTAGAGGTCATAATCACCACGGTGTTACGGAAGTCCACGGTACGGCCTTGACCATCAGTTAAACGACCATCATCTAACACTTGTAACAAGATGTTGAACACATCCGCATGGGCTTTTTCCACTTCATCGAGCAAAATAACCGAATACGGACGACGACGAACAGCTTCAGTTAAATAACCGCCTTCTTCATAACCAACATAACCCGGAGGTGCCCCGACTAAGCGAGATACACTGTGTTTTTCCATAAACTCTGACATATCGATACGTACCATCGCATCTTCACTATCAAACAAGAATTTCGCCAAAGTTTTGCAAAGCTCTGTTTTACCTACACCTGTTGGCCCTAGGAACAAGAAAGAACCAATTGGGCGATTAGGATCGGAAAGACCAGCGCGGCTACGACGAATCGCGTTTGCTACCGCATCAACGGCTTCTTCTTGACCGATCACGCGTTTATGCAATTCTTCTTCCATGCGTAAGAGTTTTTCTTTCTCACCTTCCATCATTTTAGAAACAGGAATACCTGTTGCTTTAGAAAGTACTTCAGCGATTTCTTCATCTGTGACGCGATAGCGTAAAAGCGCCATTTCTTTGCCTTCGCTGGTTTCAGCTTGCTCAAGTTGCTTTTCAAGAGCAGGGATGCGGCCATATTGCAACTCAGACATTTTAGCTAAATCACCCGCGCGCCGCGCTTGTTCTAGTTCGGTTTTTGCAGTATCTAACTCTTGTTTAATATGTTGAGAACCAGAAAGCGTTGCTTTTTCTGACTTCCATACTTCTTCAAGTTCGGCATATTCACGTTCTTTTTCAGCCAATTCTTTCTCTAACATTTCTAAACGTTTGCGACTTGCTTCGTCTTCTTCTTTTTGTAATGCTTGTTGTTCCAATTTTAGTTGGATAATTCGACGTTCAAGACGATCAAGCGGTTCAGGTTTAGAATCTATTTCCATACGAATGCTAGACGCCGCTTCATCGATCAAATCAATGGCTTTATCCGGTAACTGACGATCGGAAATATAACGATGAGAAAGCGTTGCTGCTGCGACAATCGCAGGGTCAGTAATATCCACATGGTGATGGATCTCATAACGTTCTTTCAAACCACGTAAAATCGCAATCGTATCTTCTACACTAGGCTCGTCCACAAAAACTTTTTGGAAACGACGCTCAAGTGCGGCATCTTTTTCGATATATTGACGATATTCGTCTAACGTTGTTGCACCCACACAATGTAATTCACCGCGCGCTAAACTTGGTTTTAATAAGTTACCCGCATCCATCGCACCATCGGTTTTACCCGCGCCGACCATAGTATGAATTTCATCAATAAAGAGGATAATGCGACCTTCTTCTTTTGATAACTCATTTAAAACAGCTTTTAACCGCTCTTCAAATTCACCGCGGTATTTCGCACCAGCAATCAGTGCGCCCATATCTAAAGAAAGTACACGTTTGTTTTTTAAGCCTTCAGGCACTTCACCATTGACAATGCGTTGTGCCAAACCTTCGACAATCGCTGTTTTCCCCACACCCGGTTCACCAATTAACACTGGGTTGTTTTTAGTACGACGTTGTAATACTTGAATCGCTCGACGAATTTCTTCATCACGTCCAATTACAGGATCAAGTTTGCCACTTTCTGCACGAGCAGTTAAATCAATCGTATATTTTTCTAATGCTTGTCTACTTTCTTCTGCATTTTGATCGTTCACGTTTTGTCCCCCTCTAATTTGCTGAATGGCTTGCGAAATTTGCTCTTTTTTCGCACCGCACTTTTTCAAAATATCGCTGAGCGCTCCTCGTTCTTCTAAAGCTGCAAGCAAAAACAATTCGCTCGAAATAAATTTATCTTGGTTTTGTTGTGCAAATTTATCACATAGATTGAGCAAATTAATGAGCTGGCGTGAAAGTTGTACATCACCGCCATTGCCAATAACCTGTGGCAATTTATTTAGTTCAGTCTTTAATTCATTACGCAATAAAGTTACATTTACGCCACTTGCAGTTAAAATTGGCGTAATGGAGCCACCCTGTTGATTTAACAGTGCGGTCAATAAATGCACGGGTTCAATAAATTGATTATCTTTTCCGATAGCAAGTGATTGTGCTTCGCTTAAAGCTTCTTGGAATTTTGTCGTAAATTTTTCAATGTTCATACACTTTCCTCAATTTGGTTTTGGCTTTCGCCGTTTGCTCAAATTAAGTAAGATCGTTTGAAAGGATTTCAAGAGAAAAATTGAAATATTTTTGATTTTATCTATCAATAAAAATTTGATGATAGGTTTCAACCTACCAAAATATCGAATAGTGGCACATCCCAATGCTCAGTAGGAAGATTTTCTACTTGCTGACATCGATGCGCTAAACCTACTGGAATAAAAGATTTATCTTGCCAATTCTGCAACGTGCGATCATAAAATCCCCCCCCCATGCCAAGGCGATTTCCCTGTTTATCAAAAGCCACCAATGGCGTAAATAAAATATCCAATTCATTTAATGACAAAACATTTTGAACATTCAGCTTCGGCTCCCAAATACCAAACTGATTTGGTTTCATTGGCGTATCAGGTAAATAGCGTAAAAACAATAAATGATGTTGAGTAAAAGGATGTAAAACAGGCAAATACACATTTTTGTTTTGCATCCAAAGGGATTGGATTAACGCTTTTGTTGAAATTTCGCCATCAAAAGAAAAATATAATGCAATATTTTTGGCTTGTCGTTGCCCGATAAGATTTAACGCCTGTTGAGTAACCGATTGTTCAGCTTGGTACTGTTGAAGCGCGGTTAAATTTGCGCGTATTTTTCGGATTTCAGCGCGGATTTTCTGGCGTTTTTGAATATTCATAGATATGAAAGAAGAAGATAGGACCCAGAGTGCCGCTGCGGGCAGTAGTCCTTGAACCCGACGGTTCAAGGAAATCAGTTGATACCGTTTTCAGGTTTCTTAGCCCAATGAACGAGTCAAAGGTTAAGCCTACACACCAACGATAGGAAACCAATTTATAAGATTTAAAGTATCGGCTCAGGGACATAGCCTACTGACGAACACTCCAGGTAATTCTTATAGGTTTATACTAGCCCAAATTCTCAGTATTGACTAGCATTTATTTGTCAATTTTAACGAGTTGCTTATAAAACGGCAAAGAGTGTGATAATACAAATTAGTTTTAGGTATTTATTGATATTCGTAAGGGAAATCTAAAAGACATAGCGGTGATTTTTTAATTACTGAGCCGAATTAACTGTGTCTTCTAGTTTAAAAATCTCAGCTCAATTCCACCGCACTTTTAAATTTAATATTGTTCTTTAGTTACACGGATATTTTCTAACGAATGATCTAATTGTTGGATACCCGTTCTCAATACCTCTTCAATTTTAGCCGCTTTATTTTTTTCTTGGCTTAATTCAAAACTCAAATTAAGCGCCACAATAGAAAGCACACGATCAAGCTGAATAAGGCCTGTCTTTTCTTTCATTTCAGAAACCAATATATCTAAATTACGGGCAGCTTGGCGCAATAATTCTTCTTGTTCAACGGGCACGTTTAAACGTAAGACCTGACCCAAAACTAAAATTTCGACCAATTTTAACGACATTTGATTTCCTTAAATTAAATATTTGAGTGGCGGATATTATGCCATAGCAAAAAACGTTCGTCACAAATTTTACATTGAATCCGCCGTTCGCTCATCACCATAAATTACGCTATAATGCCCGCATTTTTCAGTTTAAAACGAGATTTTTATGGCCCAAATTGCAACAAATCCTCTTGTGCTAGTGGATGGTTCTTCTTATTTATATCGTGCATTTCATGCCTTTCCACCTTTAACTAATGCCGCAGGTGAGCCAACAGGTGCAATGTACGGCGTGTTAAATATGCTAAAAAGCCTCATCTCACAAGTACAACCCTCTCATATAGCCGTTGTTTTTGATGCAAAAGGGAAAACATTTCGTGATGAAATGTTTGAACAATATAAATCTCACCGTCCACCAATGCCTGATGATTTACGCAAACAAATTCAGCCTTTGCACGATATGATTCGTGCCCTTGGCATTCCTCTTTTAGTCATTGAAGGTGTCGAAGCGGATGATGTCATCGGTACGCTCGCACTACAAGCATCGCGTTTAGGTAAAAAAGTGCTCATTAGTACTGGCGATAAAGATATGGCACAGTTAGTTGATGACAATATTATGCTTATCAACACCATGAATAATAGCTTATTGGATCGCAAGGGTGTGATTGAAAAATACGGTATTCCACCTGAACTCATCATTGATTATCTAGCACTCATGGGCGATAGTGCAGATAACATTCCGGGCGTTGCTGGCGTTGGCGAAAAAACTGCACTTGGTTTACTACAAGGCATCGGAAGTATGGCTGAGATTTATGCCAATCTTGAAAAAGTAGCAGAACTACCAATTCGTGGTGCGAAAAAACTAGGTGAAAAATTATTGGCAGAAAAAAACAATGCCGATCTTTCTTATACATTAGCAACCATCAAAACCGATGTTGAACTTAACGTGACAACAGATGAATTGTTGCTTGGAGAAAGTCAAAACGATCAACTCATCGAATATTTTGCTCGCTACGAATTTAAACGCTGGCTTAATGAAGTGATGAATGGTGCTGACTCCATAACCCAAACCACTGAACAGCCAGTGAAAATTAACCAGTATCAGGCGACATCACCAGCTCAAAACTCGGTGAGAAATAGTGCGGTGGAAAATACGCCTAAAATTCAAATCGATCGTACAAAATATGAATCCTTGCTCACTCAAGCGGATTTAACACGCTGGATTGAAAAACTCAATTCAGCAAAACTCATTGCAGTCGATACTGAAACAGACAGTCTTGATTATATGTCTGCGAATTTAGTAGGTATCTCTTTTGCTCTTGAAAATGGCGAAGCCGCTTATTTACCATTGCAATTGGATTATTTGGATGCGCCAAAAACACTCGAAAAATCGACTGCACTTGCAGCTATCAAACCCATTTTAGAAAATCCTAACATTCGCAAAATTGGACAAAATATTAAATTTGATGAAAGCATTTTTGCCCGTCATGGCATTGAATTACAAGGTGTTGAATTTGATACGATGTTGCTTTCTTATACGCTAAACAGTACGGGTCGTCATAATATGGACGATTTAGCTAAACGTTATTTAGGGCATGAGACTATCGCATTTGAAAGTATTGCAGGAAAAGGGAAAGGTCAGCTTACGTTTAATCAAATCCCCTTAGAACAAGCCACAGAATACGCGGCAGAAGATGCTGATGTGACAATGAAATTACAACAAGCACTGTGGTTGAAATTGCAAGAAGAACCAACGCTTGTTGAATTGTATAAAACAATGGAGTTACCATTACTCCATGTGCTTTCTCGTATGGAACGTACAGGCGTTTTGATTGATAGTGATGCCCTCTTTATACAATCTAACGAAATTGCCACAAGATTAACCGCACTTGAGGAACAAGCTTACGCATTAGCGGGTCAGCCATTTAATTTGGCCTCCACCAAACAATTGCAAGAAATTTTGTTCGATAAACTTGGGCTACCTATTTTACAAAAAACGCCAAAAGGTGCGCCATCAACGAATGAAGAAGTATTGGAAGAATTAGCCTATAGCCACGAATTACCAAAAATTTTGGTTGAACATCGTGGCTTGAGTAAACTCAAATCCACTTACACGGATAAACTGCCTCAAATGGTCAATTCACAAACAGGCCGAGTGCATACCTCTTATCATCAAGCCGTCACGGCGACAGGGCGTTTATCATCAAGTGATCCAAACCTACAAAATATCCCAATTCGGAATGAAGAAGGTCGTCGTATTCGACAAGCATTTATCACGCGTGAAGATTATTCTATTGTCGCCGCTGACTATTCTCAAATTGAGTTACGCATTATGGCGCATCTTTCCGGCGATCAAGGCTTAATTAACGCCTTCTCTCAAGGCAAAGATATTCACCGCTCCACGGCAGCTGAAATCTTTGGCGTGTCATTAGATGAAGTCACCAGTGAGCAACGTCGCAATGCTAAAGCAATTAATTTCGGCTTAATTTATGGAATGTCTGCGTTTGGACTTTCACGCCAACTGGGTATTTCCCGTCCAGATGCACAAAAATATATGGATTTATATTTCCAACGCTATCCTGGCGTACAGCAATTTATGACCGATATCCGTGAAAAAGCGAAAGCACAAGGCTATGTGGAAACGCTATTTGGTCGCCGTTTATATTTACCTGATATTAATTCTAGCAATGCTATGCGTCGTAAAGGAGCAGAACGCGTAGCGATCAATGCACCGATGCAAGGCACGGCTGCGGATATTATTAAACGAGCGATGATTAAAATTGATGAAGTAATCCGTCACGATCCAGATATTGAAATGATTATGCAAGTACACGATGAATTAGTGTTTGAAGTGCGGTCAGAAAAAGTAGAATTTTTCCGTGAGCAAATTAAACAACACATGGAAGCCGCTGCGAAATTAGTTGTTCCGTTGATTGTGGAAGTAGGTGTTGGACAAAATTGGGATGAAGCGCACTAAGGAATTTAATCATGAATAAAGTTATTAAAAGTCGCCACTTTACGGCAAAACGTACTTGGGGAGCCCTCGATATTACCAATATGAATGGTATTTCGGTGCGTCTACACTGGACAGATAAACCTTACAAATGGCATATCAATGACGGTGAAGAAGTCTTTGCTGTCATGAATGGTACGGTGGAAATGCGCTACAAAGAAGATGGTCAAGAGAAAGCCGTATTGCTCCATACGGGTGATATTTTTTATGCGGGTATCGGTACCGAACATGTTGCTCATCCACAAGGTGAAGCGCGTATATTAGTCATAGAGAAAGAAGACAGTATTTAACAAATTAAAAAGAATTTTATGAATCAAGAAAGACTTAACGAAATTGAAAAACCATTACTCCACATCGTTAAACATGATGTTGTGCCAGCCCTAGGCTGTACTGAACCCATTTCTCTTGCGCTCGCATCTGCTACAGCTGCGAAATATTTGGGCAAAACGCCTGAACGTATTGAAGCCAAGGTGTCGCCAAACTTAATGAAAAATGGATTGGGTGTTGCAGTGCCAGGAACAGGTATGGTGGGATTGCCTATTGCTGCGGCAATTGGCGCATTAGGCGGTAACCCAGATGGCGGTTTAGAAGTATTAAAACATATTACGCCAGAGCAAGTTATTGCCGCTAAATCTATGCTTGAACAAAAATTAGTGAGTGTAGATATTCATCAAACCGAACATATTTTATATTCAGAATCAACATTGTTTGCCGATAATGATTACGTGAAAGTAGCCATTCAAGATCAGCATACCAATGTTATTTTGATCGAAAAAAATGGTGAAATCATTTTTCAGAAAGTGGAGGATGAATGTGCTAATTACGATCCTTATGAAGTGTTTAAACAAATTAGTGCACGCGAGCTTTTTGAATTTTCCAATGCAGTTGAATTAGGAAAAATTCGTTTTATTAGTCAAGCTGCAGAGCTGAATCGAGCGCTTTCAGATGAAGGTTTGCGAGAAAATTATGGCTTGCATATTGGTCGCACGTTGAGAAAACAAGTGGGTAGCGGTTTAATTTCTGATGATTTGCTAAGCAAAATTATGATTGAAACTACAGCCGCATCAGACGCAAGAATGGGCGGAGCTACGCTGCCTGCGATGAGCAATTCTGGTTCCGGCAATCAAGGGATCGCGGCAACGATGCCTGTTGTCGTTGTTGCAGATTATCTCAAAGTGAGTGAAGAAAAACGAATCCGCGCACTTTTCTTATCCCACTTAATGGCCATTTATATTCATAGTAAATTACCCAAACTCTCCGCACTTTGTGCTGTAACTACGGCATCAATGGGAAGCTGTGCTGGTATTGCTTATTTACTCACAGGCAAATTTGAAACAGCTAGCATGGGCATCTGTAGCATGATTGGCGATATTAGTGGCATTATCTGTGATGGTGCCGCCAATAGCTGTGCAATGAAAGTCTCCACCAGCGTTGCTTCAGGCTATAAATCGGTACTTATGGCAATGGATGAAACCCATGTTACTGGCAATGAAGGTATTGTCGAACACGATCTTGATCAAACCATTGATAATCTCTGCGCTATTGCATCAAAAAGTATGCAACATATCGACAGACAGGTTATTGAAATCATGGTGAGTAAACCTTGTCCTTAATGAAAATAAAGTGCGGTGAAAAATAAAGAAATTTCAATTTCATTGGCATTTATCGTAAACAAAAGGGTTGAGTATAAATTGTAGAAGATCAGACTTAATCTGACAAATCATAATAAAAAGTGAGATTTTCCCATTTAGAATATGAGTGTCAAAATCAATCTAAACAAAAAAGGAAACTCTCATGTTTTATTACTTACAACCCTCTC
>NZ_QQGY01000015.1:0-15751 GCF_003490595.1 Haemophilus haemolyticus | reverse complement strand
GCTATAAATAAAACACTACTTAAAAAAGTAATTATGAATTTTCAGTTAAGCACCTATTAAGACTTCAAAATTAAAAAATATTTTTAAAACAAGTCAATCAACAAGTGCCCACACAGATTGTCTGATACATTGTTAAAGAGCAAAAAACAACGACGCACGTGTAAACTTAAATACTTCACAACAGTGCGTCGTTGTGTGCGGTGCATTATAGGGATTTTCAAAACCCTTGCAAGTACTTTTTTATAAAAATATTAAAAAAATGAGCTTTTGACTAAAATATAAACGGACTCTTAAAAAGTGCGGTTAAAATATTCAGTTCTTTGACGCTCTTATTTCTTACGCAATGAAACTTCACCACTATTAAACATCTGGGTTTTATTGCCACATAATACTTTTAAATAACCACGTTCATCTATTCCTTGTTCAATACCTGAAATAACGTCTTGTTCAGTCAGCACATTTACTTCATTATTTGAGAACGCATTATATGATTTCCATGCTTGTTGAAATTCCGCATTAATACCATTTTTCTCAAAGATATTTAAACGTACATACAAATGTTGAATGAGTTTTGGTAATAAGGTTTGTCGCTCTACATCAGGATCTATTTCACATACTTCCGCATAAGGCTGACTAATTTCTGTTTGCTTTGGCAATGAAACATTAATCCCCACGCCAATCACTAAATTCATTAAGCCATTCTTATGATTAGCAATTTCAACTAAAATACCACCTAACTTTCTTCCATCAAACAAAATGTCATTTGGCCATTTCACTTGTACGTTTAACACCTCTGCAATCGCCAAACCGATGGCTAAACTTAAACCCTCAATTGATTTTTTAGGCTCAAACGTCCAATAAAAACTAAACATAATTTGCCCAGCAAAAGGCGATAACCATTGGCGACCACGCCGGCCGCGCCCTGCAGTTTGATATTCAGCCACACAAAGATCACCTTTTTTTAAAGAAGGAATATTTTGTAGTATCCATTCATTTGTAGAGGAAATAATCGGCTGATAATAGATACTATAAGGAAAAAGTGCGGTTGAAATTTGCTGAGGATTTAATAAAGGAAGGCTAGGCACTAAGCAATAATTTTGGCCATCAACGACAATTTCCAAGCCTAGCTCACGTAATTGTTTAATGTCATCTTCAATATCCAGAGAAAACTTTTCCAATTCAAACCGCACTTTCGGCTGACAATCAGCTAAATATGTCAATAAAGCGAAATTCATCATTTATTCCTTCTGGCAAACGGAGCGAAAATCATAGCACAAATCCAAAAATTTCGTTTTCAAAATTAAGTAAAATCTGTATAATCTCGTCGCAATATTTTTTAACTTCAACTTAGCGAGAATATTGCAATGTCATTACGCATTAAACAAGAAGCCCTTACTTTTGACGATGTTCTACTCGTCCCAGCACATTCAACTGTGCTTCCAAATACAGCCAATCTTTCAACCAAACTCACTAAAGAAATTAATTTGAATATTCCTATGCTTTCAGCAGCAATGGATACTGTCACAGAAACCAAATTAGCAATCTCTTTAGCACAAGAAGGTGGTATCGGCTTTATTCATAAAAATATGACCATTGAACGCCAAGCGGACCGTGTTCGTAAAGTGAAAAAATTCGAAAGCGGTATCGTCTCTGAACCAGTAACTGTTTCACCAAATTTAACGCTTGCCGAACTTGCTGAAATGGTAAAGAAAAACGGCTTCGCAGGCTACCCTGTTGTAGACAGTGAAAATAACCTAATTGGTATCATTACTGGACGCGACACCCGTTTCGTAAAAGATTTGAGCAAAACTGTTTCACAAGTAATGACGAAAAAAGAAGACTTGGTGACAGTAAAAGAAGGGGCGAGTCGCGAAGAAATTTTAGAATTAATGCATCAACACCGTGTTGAAAAAGTATTAGTGGTTAATGATAGCTTCAAACTTAAAGGCATGATTACCGTTAAAGACTTCCAAAAAGCAGAACAAAAACCAAATGCATGCAAAGATGAATTCGGTCGTTTACGCGTGGGTGCTGCTGTAGGTGCAGGCCCAGGTAACGAAGAACGTATTGATGCATTAGTGAAAGCTGGTGTAGATGTATTGTTAATCGACTCTTCTCACGGTCATTCAGAAGGCGTATTACAACGCGTTCGTGAAACTCGTGCAAAATATCCAAACTTACCAATCGTTGCAGGTAACGTAGCAACGGCTGAAGGTGCTATCGCACTTGCTGACGCAGGCGCAAGCGCAGTGAAAGTAGGTATCGGCCCTGGTTCAATTTGTACAACTCGTATCGTGACCGGTGTAGGTGTTCCACAAATCACCGCTATCGCAGATGCTGCGGCGGCATTAAAAGATCGTGGTATTCCTGTAATTGCTGACGGTGGTATCCGTTTCTCTGGCGACATTGCGAAAGCTATCGCCGCAGGCGCAAGCTGTGTAATGGTTGGCTCTATGTTTGCTGGTACTGAAGAAGCACCGGGTGAAATCGAACTTTACCAAGGTCGTGCATTTAAATCTTACCGTGGTATGGGCTCATTAGGTGCCATGGCGAAAGGCTCTTCAGACCGTTACTTCCAATCGGATAACGCGGCAGACAAACTCGTACCAGAAGGTATCGAAGGCCGTATTCCATACAAAGGTTACTTAAAAGAAATCATCCACCAACAAATGGGTGGTTTACGTTCTTGCATGGGCTTAACTGGCTGCGCAACCATCGAAGAGTTACGCACAAAAGCAGAATTCGTTCGAATCAGTGGTGCAGGCATTAAAGAAAGCCACGTTCATGATGTAACGATTACTAAAGAAGCGCCAAACTATCGTATGGGCTAACAATGAATAAAAGAGCGGTTAATTTTGACCGCTCTTTTGAAACATTTCAGACAACAAAAGAAATTCTCAATGAAAAAATTTATATTACTGATTCCATTTATCCTATCGGCCTGTACATTACTCGGTCCGACTTATACTGGAGAAACAACAGCTAATGATTTACTAAAATATGATACGGCAAGTAACATTAACCTATTTTTCAGAGCAATCCATAATTGTACGCCTAAACAAATTCACACCCAGATCGATGATGTAAAACTAAACCAGACAACTACCACAGTAGATTTAGTGAATGAAACTTGGACAGTAAAAGGCTGTAATAAGACCGAAACATTTCACATCAAATATATCAGCGATGGACATGGTGGAACTTACATCAATATGACAAAACAAAATTAACATAAGGCAAAAAATGACAAACATCCACAATCACAAAATCCTGATCCTCGACTTCGGTTCACAATATACTCAACTGATTGCGCGTCGTGTGCGTGAAATCGGTGTGTACTGCGAACTTTGGGCGTGGGATGTGACTGAAGAACAAATCCGTGAATTTAACCCAACGGGGATTATCCTTTCAGGCGGTCCTGAAAGTACCACTGAAGAAAATAGCCCTCGTGCACCGGAACATGTATTTAATGCTGGTGTACCAGTATTAGGCGTTTGCTATGGAATGCAAACTATGGCGATGCAACTTGGCGGTTTAACCGAAACTTCTGACCACCGAGAGTTCGGCTATGCTTCCGTTTCACTTGAAAATTCAACCGCACTTTTTGCAAATTTAAACGATAATTCGACCGCTTCCGAGCCAAAATTAGACGTTTGGATGAGCCACGGCGATAAAGTCACTCGTTTACCTCAAAATTTCCAAGTAACAGGGACTACACCAACTTGCCCAATTGCTGCAATGTCAGACGAAAATCGTCGTTTCTACGGTGTGCAGTTCCACCCTGAAGTAACGCATACTAAAAAAGGCCTGGAATTATTAACCAACTTCGTAGTAAACATCTGTGGTTGCGAAACTAAATGGACAGCAGAAAACATTATCGAAGATGCCGTTGCTCGTATTAAAGAGCAAGTAGGCGATGATGAAGTGATTTTAGGCTTATCTGGTGGTGTGGACTCTTCTGTTGTTGCATTACTTTTACACCGTGCTATCGGCAAAAACTTACACTGCGTATTCGTGGATAACGGTTTACTCCGCTTACACGAAGGCGATCAGGTCATGGAAATGTTCGGTGACAAATTAGGTTTAAATATTACCCGTGTTGATGCTGAAAGCCGTTTCTTAGGCGAACTTGCAGGCGTATCTGATCCTGAAGCAAAACGCAAAATTATCGGTAAAGTATTCGTGGATGTATTCGATGATGAATCGAAAAAACTTACTAACGTGAAATGGTTGGCACAAGGTACGATTTACCCTGACGTGATCGAATCTGCAGCAAGCAAAACCGGTAAAGCGCATGTGATTAAATCTCACCACAACGTAGGTGGCTTACCAGACTATATGAAACTTGGCTTAGTTGAACCTTTACGTGAATTATTTAAAGATGAAGTACGTAAAATCGGTTTAGCATTAGGCTTACCGGCTGAAATGATCAACCGCCATCCATTCCCAGGTCCAGGTTTAGGCGTGCGTGTATTAGGCGAAGTGAAAAAAGAATACTGCGATTTATTACGCCGTGCGGATGCGATCTTTATTGAAGAATTACGCAACAGCGGTTGGTATGAAAAAACCAGCCAAGCCTTCAGCGTATTCTTACCAGTGAAATCTGTAGGTGTGATGGGCGATGGCCGTAAATACGATTGGGTTATTTCCCTACGCGCGGTAGAAACCATTGATTTTATGACCGCACATTGGGCTCACTTGCCTTATGACTTATTAGGCAAAGTGTCTAACCGCATCATCAACGAAGTGAATGGCATTTCCCGCGTCGTATATGACATTAGCGGAAAACCACCAGCAACGATCGAGTGGGAATAAAAAATCATTTTTTCAGATACTTTCTAATTATTTCAGTAACTTTAATAAGTGCGGTTAATTTTCACCGCACTTTATTTTTGTTTAAAATCCCTTCTATACCAATCACAATGAGACTTAACCAAATAGGCACATAAGTAAAATAGTCGCTTGTGGTTATTTGATTATCTAGCACAAAGACAGCTATTAAAAAAAGCAATATGGGTTCGATATAACTCAACACCGCAAAAATACTGACTGGAATTTGTTGGCTAGATTTTAAGTTGGCTGAAAGCGAAATCGCACTCACAATACCAAGTGCTGGTAGCAATAACCAATAACGATATTCTTGCGTAACCAAAGAAATCGTATCGCTTTGAGAAAGAATATAAATAAAACAAGGTATCGAAATTAAAATAATATCTAATGTAATTCCTTGTAGAGCAGGGATTTTCATCAATTTACGGCTTAGATAATAAAATGGATAAATCGTACAAACCCACAAGCTTGTCCATGAAAAACTTTGGGTGTGCCATAATTCATGTGCAACACCGCAGGCAGCTAGTAAAAGCGCAATTTTCTGAATAAGTGATAAACGTTCTTTTAACCAAGCCCATCCTAAAACAGCCATGATCAGAGGGAAAAGAAAGTATCCCATCGCAATATTTATCCCTTCGCCATTTAGCGGTGCCCACATAAAGAGCCAGAATTGACTTCCCGCATCTAATGTTCCCAGTAAAAATAAAATCCAACGCGTCCAACTTTTTCCTAACGTTGTCGTGATAAGAGACAAAAGAGAGCGGCAACCAATAGTCGGGAATAAAATTAAAAGTAACCCAAAGATCATGGTTAACATACGCCACGCAAAAACATCCGTTCCGCTAAGTGGTTGGAGCCATATACTAAATAAATACAATATGCCAAATAAACATTGTGAAAAAATGCACAATAATACGCCTTGAGTGACTACTTTCATCTTGGACCTCATCTCATCAATATGATTATTATAAAATCCCAAGACAATAAAAAATCTCAACTTTATTTTTATTGTGATAATATTTTTCTCAATAGTTACACTTTTGAGAAATTATCTTATGCAAACACTGGATAAATTAGATCGTAATATTTTGAATATATTACAACAAGATGCCATGATTCCGTTAAAAGAACTATCAGAGAAAGTGAATAGTTCCGTTGCAACCTGTCAACGACGTGTACAAGCATTAACTGATTCAGGCGTTATTACAAAACGAGTTGCAGTAGTTTCCCCAAAAGCTGTTGGGCGTACAATTAGCGTATTTGTCATGGTCGAAATGGACAATCAACACTCTTATTATCAAGAGCAATTTGAACGTAAAATGCGCCAAGAAGACGAAGTAGTGAGCTGTTACGAAATCTCAGGGGACTATGATTTTATGTTGCTACTCCATGCAAAAGATATGGAAAGCTATCACGCATTCACACGTCGAGTATTGACGGGTGAATTTCATGTAAGAACTTATAAAAGTTTATTTGTAATGAATTTTACCAAAGCAGATAGTGGAATTATCTTATAGAACAAGTACGGTAAATTTTGATCTGCACCCCAAAAGTTGGACTAAACAAACCAACAATTGAGGTGCAGATTTTTTTATGGGTAAACACTACACAATCGAATTTAAATTACAGGCTCTCCAACCTATTCTGAATCGAAAAATGAGTATTAGAGAAGCTGCGCGTTTTTACAATATTCCTTCCAACGCCTTAGTCGGGACATGGTTGAAACGGTTTGAAAAAAGTGGCATAAAAGGACTTATTCCCCGTAAACCATCAGGACGACCGCCGATGAAACCCAAATATGCAAAAATGCCACCGCCACCTAAAACAGAAGAAGACCGTTTACGCCTGAGAATTTTACAGCTTGAAGCGGAGGTAGCCTACCTAAAGGAGTTGAGAAGGCTCAGACTTCAGGACGAAGCCGAGCAACGGAAATTATCCAAAGGTTAAGAACACGCTATCCGTTAAAATGGCTTTTGGGCTTTGCACAGTTAGCGCGTAGTACGTTTTTTGCAAAACTTCAGATTAAACTGGATAAGGATGAGCCGCTGAAAAAGGCTATTAAACGCATCAAAGCCAATCATCCTGATTATGGCTATCGACGCGTTCATGCCTGCTTGCCAGGCGTAAATCATAAAAAAGTCCAACGTTTAATGCAGACACTTGGGCTTCAAGTGCGGTCAAGAAAAAGCAAGAAATTTACGACCTATCGAGGCACGATAGGGGTTATAGCCCCAAATCATCTTGAACGCGATTTTAGTGCAACGGCCCCGAAACAAAAATGGGTAACTGATATCACCGAGTTTAAGGCGAAAGATGGAAGTAAAGTCTATTTATCCCCTATTTTAGACTTATTTAACAATGAGATAGTCTCCTATAATCTCAGCTATTCCCCAAACTGGGCGCAAGTAGAGGACATGTTAATGCAAGCCGTCAAAGGATTAAATAAAGCTTGTGGTGTCATTTTACATTCAGACCAGGGATGGCAATATCAAATGGTGGCTTATCGTCGAATTTTAGCTGAACATGGCATCATTCAAAGTATGTCGAGAAAAGGGAATTGCTTGGACAATGCCGCGATGGAAAGTTTCTTTGGGCGATTAAAAACGGAATGCTTTTATGGTCGGGAATTTAAAACAAAAGAAGAGATAGTTGATGCTGTCAGAGATTATTTGGATTACTATAATCATCGACGGATTCAACTAAAATTAAAAGGACTGAGTCCGATACAATATCGAAAACAATCCTTTAAATAACAGTCTAACTTTTTGGGGTCAGATCAATTTTTACCGCACTTTGTGTATGATTAGATTAGCTTCGTTTTGTTGTTTGTTTTAAGAATAAATACCCAAGCGTTGCCGAAACCGTTGAACCAAGTAAAATACCTAAACGAGAAAGCGTATTGACACTTTCTCCAGCATCCGCATCAAAAGCAAGGCTTGCTAAGAACATTGACATCGTAAAACCGATACCACATAAAACAGCAACCGCAAAAATTTGTTTAAAATTGATTCCATCCGGTAATTTAGCTAATCCTAATTTAACGGAAATATAACTAAATCCGAAAACGCCGACTGGTTTACCTATAATTAAACCGCACGCGATAGCCAATAATAATGGCGATGAAATCATACTCACATCAATACCGTCAAAACTAACACCTGCATTGGCAAATGCAAAGAGCGGTAAAATAACGAAGGATGACCAAGGCGCTAAAATGTGCTCAAAATCGTGTAATGGTCGTTCACCTTTTTTACCCTTTAATGGGATGCAAAAACCAATAATCACACCAGCCAACGTCGCATGAACACCAGATTTTAAAACAGACGCCCATAAAATTGCCCCAACCACCATATAGGCACAAAGTGCGCTAACTCTAAAGCGGTTTAATAAAACCAAAGTCAAAATAGAAATCCCTGAGAAAATTAGAGCCTGCACACTTAATTCATGAGAGAAGAACAGAGCAATTACAACAATCGCGCCTAAGTCATCAATAATAGCGAGTGCGAGTAAAAAAATCTTGAGAGGCAATGGCACTTGCTTGCTCAATAATGCCATGATGCCAAGCGCAAAAGCGATATCAGTCGCCATAGGAATAGCCCAGCCATTTGCAAGGCTAGGATCTTGTTTTGCAATAAACCAATAAACCAACGCGGGTACGATCATTCCCCCCACCGCAGCAATAGCAGGGAAAATGGCTTGTTGGTAGGAAGAAAGTGCGCCTTCGAATAATTCTTTTTTAACTTCCATTCCCACTAACACAAAAAACACCGCCATAAAACCATCGTTAATCCAGTGGATTAAGGTTTTATTAATAGAGAAACTGCCAATTTGCAAACTGACTGGCAAATTCAAAAAATCATTATATTGACTGCTTAATGGCGAATTAGCCAGCAACATCGCTACGGCAGCAGAAAAAAGCAACAAAATACCACCAGCGGATTCTAATTTTAAAAAGCGTTGAATCAGTTGTACCACGCAAACTCCTTCCAAAAATAAATAACAAAAAATTAACAAAGACTGAATCCTAGCATATTTTTGCCCTCAAAGGGAAAAGAGCGGTGGATTTTGCAGGGATTTTTATCGAATTGTCGATAAGATTCTTCATATTGTGACGAAATTCACATTTTTAGTTTTACAGAATAGGGATATTCTACACTTTGTAGTAGAATGCAGGCCTTTTTATTTTTAGAGTCAAAAAATTATGTTTTCACGTAAAGATATTATTGTTTTAGGAATAATGATCTTCGCCTTATTTTTAGGTGCAGGTAACATCATTTTTCCTCCAATGGAAGGCTTCACAGCAGGACAACATTGGGCAGGCGCATCCTTCGGTTTTGTATTAACCGGTGTTTTAATGCCTTTTATTACACTTGTTATTGTATCTATTTTAGGTCGTGGTGAAGAACTTACGAAAGATTTACCTAAATGGGCGGGCACTGGTTTTCTCGTTATACTTTATCTAACCATTGGCTCCACCTTTGCAATGCCACGTATCACAAATGTTGCTTACGAAATGGCGTGGTTACCTTTAGGATTAGTGGAAGATAATGCGAGTGTTCGTTTCCTCTTTTCACTCATCTTTAACTTAATCGCGATGGGCTTTATGATTCGCCCAAATACCATTATTTCAAGTGTTGGTAAATTCATGACACCGGCGTTGCTTGTGTTATTAGTTACTGTAGCCGTCACTGTCTTCATTTCACCTTTATCTGAAATTCAAGCGCCAAGTAAAGCGTATGAAAATGGGCATTCTTTATTAATCGGCTTAACCAGTGGTTATCAAACCATGGACGTACTCGCAGCTATTGCTTTCGGTGGAATCGTCGCTCGCGCACTTGCAGCAAAAAATGTAACTCAACCCAAAGATATCGTGAAATACACTATCTCAGCTGGATTTGTTTCAGTCATCTTACTTGCGGGTTTATATTTTTCGCTTTTCTATCTAGGCGCGACTAGTGCTGCAGTTGCAGAAGGTGCAACTAATGGCGGACAAATTTTCTCTCGTTATGTAAATGTCTTATTCGGTTCTGCTGGAACTTGGATTATGGCGGGTATTATTGTATTAGCGAGCTTAACAACCCTTGTTGGTGTAACGAGTGCTGCTGCTGACTATTTTTCAAAATTCTCTGTGCGTTTTTCTTACCCATTCTGGGCCGCACTTTTTACCGCAATGACAATCACTGTTTCACAATATGGTTTAACGGATCTACTTCGCATTACGATCCCTGCTTTGTTATTAATTTATCCGGTAGCCATTGTGCTTGTATTATTGCAATTCTTACGCAAAAAACTTCCATCAATAAAATTTACATACAACAGCACATTAATCGTAACTGTTTGTTTTAGTTTATGTGACAGCTTAAATAACGTTAAAATGTTACCAGAAAGCATTAATTCATTATTGGAACACTTCCCTCTTTCATCTGAAGGAATGGCCTGGTTGGTTCCGAGTTTAGTGATGTTAGTTGCAAGCATTTTAATTGGAAAAGAATTGCCTAAAGCAAGTCATTAATATTCAAAAAAAATTAAAACTAATCTTCATCAGCCATCAAACATGGGACTATATAACCACTGTTTGATGGCTGATTTTTTGTTCTAGTCTAGAAATTGCCCTCTAAAAATACAAAATAAAAAGGACTGAGTCCGATAAATATCATCATCAGTCCTTAAAGCTAGTATTTATTTTGCTCTAAATTTCTACCGCACTTTTACCAAGTAAAGCCAACTTTAAATGAAGCAAATTTCTGTAGCGCAACATCAGAGCCCTTAAGCATTCCAATATTCGTGCTTATATTCCACTGTTTCATCTGAGCACTAAAACCAAGTTCATGAGTAAAATAACGTCCAAATTGTTGTTTTAATGCGACATCATTGACGCTTAATACCCCCTCAATGGCAAGTTTTCGTTGAGTGGCATCATAGTAATTGCTTGAGAAACTTGGGGTGAATGTTACACCATTTATATCAAACGTTTTATCTAACATTACACCAGCACGGTAAGTTGTTAAATGTAACGTTTTACTGTTGATATTTGCACCGTCTAATTGGTAGTTTGTGCTAGATAGACGGTGGTAGCGCATACCAACTGAAGGTGTGACATTAATTCCCCAGTCCAAAGAATCCCCAATATTTCCCCCTGCACTCAAAATATTTCGGTGGAACGTTTTGTTTTCTTCGTCAAATTTCACATTGTTGCGGCTACGCCCATAACCTAAGTCGAAACTTGCAAAGACGCCATTATTCCACTCGCCTTTAATAAAACCATTTATGCTAGTTAGTCGGTTTGTACCCGATACATTTTCATCAAACTCATTATTCGCACGAGAATGAGAAAGCACCGCACCAATTTGCATATTCGAATTTAATACCTGAGCGACGCCAACTTGAGTCAATGTTAAATTTTGCTTATATGGACGATTATAGTCAGAGCGATAAGTTCTCTTACTTGATTCGGTATTCACCCAAACATTCGATTTATCTTGGCTTAATAAATGACGATCTAAATTTCTTCCAATTTGTAATGCTGAACTAAGTGGGTAAAGACCAAGTATTTGAACAATTATTTGATTTATCACAACTCTGTGAAGTTTGCGAAAGATACTGTGGCAAATAAAGAAGAGATTTTGCTGAATTTTATTTGCAAAATTAGAAACAGCAGGCTATCTTTTAGTCGGAAATTATAATAAAGATCGTATAGATAAAATGAGAACTCCTCCCACCTAAACTTGAATAACACATTGGAAAAACTATTCAATGCCAATAGTTATGGATTGAATTACCAAAAGACAGGCAAGGAACTGATGAGCCAAGATGAGATAACAGTTATGGATGGTAGTAAATGTATCTTTCAGCTTTGAGCTATTGGACCGTTTTTGTCAGATAAATTTGATATTACAAAGCATGAGAATTATAAGTTTCTTAAAGATTTTGATAAAAAGAATGTGTTTGGTATTGAAGACTATATCAAAAAAAAATAAAGTAAAGCTTAATAGAAAAACAGTAACTACAAGACTGTAATATTTTCTGTTATGGCTTTATGAGTCATGGTATATTTGTCATGACTGTTTATACAACAAAATCTATATAAAGGGGAATTGAGAGTGTGTAATAATAAAATAGTTAGACAAGCGAATTTATTTGAAGAATTTATATTAAGTTTATTTTGCAAACTTGGATATAAAGTTGAAGATGAATTTCAAGAAGATACTGTATCAAATTTATTATATAGACGAGCTGATTTTATTGCAAAAAAAGAAGAAAAAACTTATTGTATTAAAGTTAAATTTTCAAGAATTTCAGAAGGAGCAATTAAACAAGTCTATGAATATACAAAGGGTACAGATGCGATACCAGTTCTTGTTACAGCTTTTGAAGTTAAAGAGAAAGAAAAATGTATATATAAAGAGAAATATCCAGAACTAGAAATAATTGACATTTCTAATTTACTTTATGTTGTTAAAGACAAAGATAAACTTAAGTCTAAATTGAATTCAATGTTACCCTTTTCTGTAGAAGATATTTTTCCAACAAAACCTCTTATAGATATAGGTTTCTTGCACCATAATGATAATGATAATGATACAAAATCACTGATTAAGAAGTTGAATTCGTGTCAATCTGGAAAAGAATTTTTTAGTGTCTACGAAAATGTTTGCTGTGATATATTAAAGTCTTTGTTTTCAAAAGATTTAACTTTATGGAAAGAACAAAAAAAATCAAACAATAATTTATACAGATTTGATTTATTGTGCAGAATCAAGGATGATAATAAAAAAACATTTTGGTCAATTGTTGAAAATTATTTCAAATCAAAATATGTGATTTTTGAATTTAAGAATTATTCGGAATAAGGTTACTCAAAAAGAAATATATACAACAGAAAGATATTTATATTCTAAAGCTTTGAGATCTGTTGGTATAATAGTAACTACAGAAGGCTATGACAAAAATGCTTTTTGGGCGGCAAAAGGTTGTTTAAGAGAAAATGGAAAATTAATATTATTACTTACAAATAAGGACTTATTAGAGATGATAAAAATAAAAAATGATGAAGAGGACCCATCAGAGTACTTACTTAATAAACTTGATGAAGTACTTTTAGAATTGGAGAAATAAATTTATAAAACTTCTTAAATATTGCCCCCAGATCCTACTAGAACAAAGTACGGATAACAATTTTTATCTAAAAAAGCGCCATTGCGTGGCCCTGTTTTTTTAGCATTATCAAAAGCAATATTATTTAGAGGTATCGGTGCAACTTCGGTCACTAATTTATGTAATCGCGGGGCATGAAAATCCAACCGGCTATGATTATTTCGATCTGTAATAAGATAGTTAAAATAATGACTATCTGAATTATTATCACTATCGCCAAATTGTACCGAGCCATAACCTAAGTTATGTTTTACACTGGCGATATACTGAGGATTAAACAAAGTTGCAATACCGCTTACCCTATTTGCCACATGTAAATCAGGCATCGGTAAATTGGGTAATACTGTTGCAATCTTCTGACCTTGTTTATTAAAAACAGGAATATTGCTAGAGCCGACTGTAAATTGTCCTTTATTTTCAGCAAAATCACGGAAGAATTGGTAGTCCACATCATTACGTACCATTGAGGCTTGCGCGTAAGAATTCGCAAAAGCAAGACTTAATGCCAAAAGTGTTGGACGAAACAAATTAATTTGATGCATTATGGTTGCCTTATAACTTATAAATAGAAAAATATAAATCCGAGTAAAGAGCGGTAAAAATTCCGCAAATCTTTAAAAATTAGGACCGTTGATAATACTCTATTTTAGTAAGTAATGCACGGCAGCATAATTATTTATTTGTCCAAAAAACACCTTATCCTTCAACACCCTCAAAGGCTGCATATCGCTATTTCCTACAATGACACGACTCGAATCAGAACGTAGGCAAGTGCCACCATAATGCCCACCCACGGTAAAAGTACAGACTTGCAAATATTGCTCTTCCACTTGTGGTAAACACCAAAGCTGTTGATAAATACTATCTTGCTGACTAAATTGCCCATCGGTTGTGTCTAGCATGGAATTATTTTCACCAATCAATTTAACATTATCACCCCGGCGACCTGCAATTGGTTTTTGTGCATAGCCGTTTTGGATTAAGTTTGGTGTGAGATGAAAACTTGCCTCTAACAAATAACGATGATTAGGGAATAAAGACCAAAGCACAGGCAAAATCGCCTTATTGCTTGGAATTGCTGTCCAAAGTGGTTCATAAACCAACACTTCTGGGCGAAGTAGTACGTCAATTAACCGCACTTTATCTTCAGGATAACCTGTGCGAATAGGCGGAGCGACTTCCATTCCAGTTGCATCTTCACGAAGTTGTTCCAGCATGGTTTCCCAAGCCCAAGTTTTCCAAACGGTTTGAACTTGGTTATTTTCATCATCAATCAGGCGACCACGATTATCCCAATGTAAACCTTCCGTGCCATGAATAATTTTGGCTTGAAATCCCGCCTGCACTAATGCCTGTTGCATAAACATGGCATGATAATCTTCTTCATCATCGTGATCTTGCAGAATATGAACTAATTTTGAGGCTTGACTATGTTGCCAACAATCAGCTAACGCATTACGCAAACCATCGGACGGATTTTCCCCCAATACGCCACCAGCTTGTTTTGCCCAACGATTCATAATATCGCCCGCTTCAGCATGGCAAGAGGCTGAGTCGGCATTATATTCATAGACTTTCAAACCTCGTTCACTCATACAGAAATCTAAACGACCAGTAATCGTCTGATAACGGCGATTTTGCCAAGAAAGTCTTAAGCGTGGCCAAAGGAGCTTCGGAATATTGAAATACTGCAACAGGTTATCATCTTTAAGTACTTTGTCTGTTGCATGCAGATACATTAAATGCAGTTCATTCGTGGCGTGAATTAGTTCCTGTTGAGCACTTTCAGACATAGCAAAATAGCGATATTGATCAGAATGGCTCACTTTATGCCCGCCCATCGCCTTGATATAAGCCATATCAAATGGTTCATTTTCATTTAACCATTTCCCACTAAATTGCCCGTGATTGTCAATATGATGAGCTTGTAACCGAAGTGCGGTTGATTTTGGGAAAGGTTGGGGTTCTGAAAATTCAGTGTCACTCGTTTGAATCATCCAACCAAGAATTTTAGTATCATCAAAAGTATCTTGTAGAAAATAACCTTGTTCTGAAACAATCATCGGCAATTCACGCGTCCATTGCTGACCACTTGGCAAGCGGGAATGAATCACATTTTGCTCGGCGATTCGAATACGATCAGGCAACACCTCGGTGATAATTGCCACATGCCCCGTGTGTTTAAATTCGCCCCCTTCTTGCCAAATTAATAGGGAACCTGCTTGAGGTTTACGTTTACAACCATTAGCAAATGCCTGCAAAGGCAACAAGGCATCGTTCACTACTTGGCGTAAAAAACGTAAAGAAAAGATCTCATACGCCATACCGACATCGGCAAACACAACGCCATGATTGAGATATAAATAACGACGTGCAAATTCCACACACTGCCATTTATAGCCCATATATTCTCGCCCTAGATAACTGCGAAATGCAGCATCATTCGGGAACTCTTTATCATCTGCAGTATTATAATCTGAGGAATAAATTGCCACGCCACCAGGTGCATATCCAAGCAAGCTACCAAAAGGATCGTGGGTAATGATATTGGCTGAACGTTCTGTCATCGTATCTTCCGAGTAAAAAATGAATGTAGCTAGTATAGATCTTTTATTTTCATTACGACAATCAATAAAAATTTGATCTGACCCCAAAAAGTTAGACTGTTATTTAAAGGATTGTTTTCGATATTGTATCGGACTCAGTCCTTTTAATTTTAGTTGAATCCGTCGATGATTATAGTAATCCAAATAATCTCTGACAGCAT
>NZ_QQGY01000014.1:0-16542 GCF_003490595.1 Haemophilus haemolyticus | reverse complement strand
AGTTATATAAGTTATAACCCTGTGCAGCTACACTCATTACATTTGCTGCTTTCAAGCGGTCAGAGGCTTTGTCATTTTTTACCGCCCCTTCAATCGTGTTAATTAAATCGATGATTGGCGATTTTACTCGACTAAATTGACCTATTTTTAAATCACTCTCACTATAGCTGTTATCTTGGTGATTAATTACATTATTGATGGTGATATTTTGTGAATTAATATCAACCTTCTCCTTGGCTAAAACTTCACTTGCTGTTTGCAAGTAATCTTTACCCGCATACACATCAACCGTACTATTGAGACTTGCAAGTAGACTACCCTTATGCGTAATCTGCTCTCCGTCCTGATTCATCCGAGTGCGATTATAACCAAAGAAACGCTCGGTATCTGAGATAGCCGCTTCCCCTATACTATGCCCTTTGCGCATCTGAGTGCTTCTATCCGTTGTTTCTGCTGTCAGCAATTTCACATCGCCATTATTAGCTTGCAGGATATTTTTATCATTAGAGACAAATGTCGTTCCCCCACGATGGCGCGCGTCTCCTGACGCGTGTCCAAAACATCAATTTCGTTTGATTAAGATTTTATTAACAATTTCATTTTGTTTATTTTTAGATAGATACAAGCACGCGTCAGGAGACGCGCGCTATCTTGGGGGTGGACGCTTGCGCCATCAGGGGGGGGGAAATTATATTCCTTTCAAATAACTCGCAAACTTCTAAAAATCTGAAAACTAAGAGCTTGATATTTTTAGAACATACTTTTTCAAACTCCTACCAATGCCATTTCCTAATTTTATTTGAAATAAATATTGATAATAATATCAAAGGAGAGCCAAATGAAAACAATTTAAAGCAAAAAACTATTATTTCCATTATTTCATCTAAAGAAATAGAGCCTCCATTTATAACAAATGAAAATATTATTAAACCTAATGAAAAAACTAAAAAACAACATGAAAAAATTAGTATTAAAAAAATAATAATTTGAAGAATTTTATTCATTATTAGGCTCTCCCTTTACCCAATTCTTTATTTTTCTCTCATTTTTTTCTAGTTTCTGATTAAGATATTCACTAGTTGCTGAATCGCCAATAGTTCCTAATCGAGCAGGAACAGATTTATACTCCTCATTCAAAAGATCATAAAATTTTTGATTTCTATTTTCTGGAGCATAATAATCTTTATTCCTACTAACATTACCAGTTAATACTCTATATCCTGCTTTTTCTAACAATTTTCCAGCTCCTCCTCCTAAAATTGTTGCCCCAGCAGTTGCCCCCATCTTATAAAGAGGATCATTTCCCTCATAATTAGCCTGTATGCCCGAGCTAACAGTGTTAATAGCTAATGTTGTTCCAAATTTTGTTCCTCCCGCAGCAAAACCAGTTCCTGCACTCCATGCCAGATCGCTCATAGAAGTCTCTTTCCCACTTAATGAATTTCCAAGGTAAGTGAATCCCATACTTGTACCTGAGTTAACAAATTTCTCTGTCAGAAGAGGATGATTCTTAGCAAAATCCCCAACTTTCGCTGTTGCAGAAACCACTTTATTTGGTAAGTTCAATGTATTAACAGTTGCTGGCAATTTGCTTAATGCATTTGAAAGTACACCACCGCTATAAATCATTGCTCCAAGTTCCAGTCCATCCTTAACAGAATAAGCTAATTTTCCATTGAACGACTCTTTATAATTTTCAATCGCTTCATATTTACCGTTGATTGCATAATACATATCTTCATCACGAGAATGTTTTTCTGAACGCCAACCTAACCAGTTTTTACTCTCTTCAGGCAATGAATCCACCGCCTGTGATTTTTGGGTATTTGTTCCTGCAAAAGGGAAATGACCGTAATCTCGTTTGGGTACAGGATCATTAATTAAATATTCTGATTCAAAACGATTTTGAGCATTAACCAGTGATGTTGATGACGCCAATTTATAACCAGATGCTCTTTTTCCCGTAATGGTTTCTATGTAATAACGATCTACATAGCTTAAAAATTCCTTTCTTTCATTGCTATTTAAGGAATTTGGATCTTTTCTAAATTTATCCAATAGACCATCACTACGCTGATCTGATTGAATTAAACCAATAAATTCTTTTTCTTCTTTCGTTGTCAGATTTTCTCCTCGGTGGTATTTTGCTTTTAAAGCATTTAATCTTGCTCTTGAAGCATCACTCAAGAAATTATTCTCCACTGCCCTTTTAGCCGTTCCAGCCCCAGAAGTTGCCGCAAGGAAACTACCACCTTGCTCTGTTGTGGTGCCATTTGCTTTCGCCGTTAATGCTGCAGCCAATCCGCCCGCCAATTGACTTAACGTGCTAATGTTTTCCTTCTCATTTGCCGTAAGTTGATTTGGAGTTTTATTATAGATTGCCTGCGTAAGGATTTGTGCAGTCACTTCTCCTGTCACCCCTGCCACTGCACCCGTCAATGGGTCTTTGCCTGTCACTTGAAACTCCACCGCGGAAAGAAGGGCATGTGCCATAAGGTTAGTCGCCTTGTCTTTTGCCGTGTCACCCGCCGTCATCTCGTGGATGGTTTTGTTGAGATAAGGTGAAGCCAGTGCAACAAGACTGCCTGCGGTATCATTTTGTGCCGCCGCTTGTAATGCCGCTGTCACCGCACGAATCGCCATGCCTTTTTCACTACCTATGCCGTAAGTGCGGTCGATTTCACCTTGAGTTTTCGTGATTTCTGTTTGAACGTTTGTCAGTTGTTGCTTAATGGCGGCAAGCTGTTGTTCATTACCCGCTTGTCCCTTCAACGCTTTTTCTTGCTCTTCCAGCTTAAACTTCTCAAGTCCTAGCTTATTAATTTTCTCACGCTCATTATACGTAGCGATGCTTATCGCGTTGTTGCTGATATCACCTATCACCTTAGCCATTTCTTGGCGTTCTTGCACTTTTTGTAAATCTTGTTTTTCAACACGTTGATTCGCATTTTTGGTGTCACGTGAAAGTGCGGTCAGATTTTCTGGGGTTTCGGTGTCTATCTGAATGTTGTCGCTGATAGCTGATTGGGTGGTGCTGCGCGCACTTTCATTGGTGTTACCCAATAAGCTCAAGGCACTACTAAGCGCCTGCATTGGATTCACTCCGCCACTGCCCGCACTCATGCTCGCACTTTCGGTTTTAATCTCGCTTTTATTTTCAATATCGGTATGCGTGAGCGATTTTGTTTTGAAGTGGTTTTTACTTGCATCAGCGTCACTTTCAATGATGGCACCATTCAGTTGGGTATGGTTGTGGATATGGGCATCCATGCCATCCTCACCTACACGAATACCCGCTTGTTCATTCACTTGAGCATAATCTACTTTCGCTTTGTTATAGGAGGCACTCACCGAAGCTCCGCCACCTGAACCATACGCCACCGAGCCACTTGCACTCGCACCCGTTTGTTTGGATTCGTATTTTTCCGTATCTTGACGGCTCGTGACAGTGAGATTTTGAATATCCGCTTCCCAACGTTTCGCGTTGAGATTTGCTGCATCAAGGCTGAGGTTTCCTGCTTCGCTATTGGTAATGAGCTTATCCGCTTGCAAGTGACTATTTTGCCAACGTTCGCTATCTGAGTTGGATTTGCCCTTCGCTACATTCACCGACCCCTCAATACCTACACCATAACTATTACCATTGGTTCCAACAAAGACGCCTACACTGCCCCCTGCAGATTTATTTTCTGTGTGTTGATGCTCTTCGTCTTTTACACCTTTTATCTCAATCCCTTTTTTACCTGATAATGCCATCAATTTCGCATTCGCATCCACGCCTTCAAAACTGAGTTTTTCATCGCGGGCTTTTACATTTAGCGTACCCGTGCTCACCGTTGATTTTTGATGACTAATACTCTGGCTTTCGCTACTTTGCGTTTGTTTTTGGCTGCCATAACCAAGACTAATTTTCACAATACAAAAAGTGCAGTCAATTTTTGAGAAGTTTTAAAACTCTTTGAAATTTGACCGCACTTTATTATATTTTATCATTTCAAATCATATACTATTTAAAACTTCAACCATTCGCAAATAATTAAAAAGCTGAACTAACAACACAAAAGTTTTTATAATGCAAATTTTGAAAAAATAACCTCAATCAGTCTTGTTTCTTATCTCCCAAATAGATAATAGCCATATAATATGTTACGAAGTATGCTCCCAGTATTCTTATTGAAAAAATCATATTTTCCCAGTTAAAAATAAACTCAACCTGATCTATTACCCCTGTAATAAAATAACGATTTATCCAATAAACTAACTGAGTTAAAAATGTTAAAAAAACAGCTCTTTTTAAAGCTAAAATAAAATTACTCATTTTTTTGTACTTTTTTATCTAATTTCTCATTTAAACGATTGATAGATTCCCCAGCAATAATCCCAATATAAGGTGCAAAAAATTTCATTGGAGAGGGAATAGCTTTCTCTGCAGCATTACCCACTGTTACACTTTCAGCATATTTTGCTTGCTCATTTAAATGAGACTTACCATCAGATACTGTTGATACTGCAGTATCAACAGAACCAATTAAAACTGAAGTTCCTAAAGGAGCATTTAATAGATATGGAGCAAGTAACCCTGTTCTTACAGTTTTATTTACATCAATATCACCTGTTGCAGCATATTGAGTTATTGCACTAGCTGTAGCTCCCATCGCTACTCCTTGTGCATATTGCTTATATGTTATTTCAGTTATAGGTTTCAAACCATGCTCAATTCCCTGGACAGCTGTTTGAACTACTTTAGCCTGTGTAGGATTATAAGAATAATAAATTCCTTGACTCACTAATTCTCGGGTTCCTTCAATACCTTCTCGTGCCGCTATTTTAGCTGTATTAACTCCTTTCGCAATAGCATCCGCATACGCAAGCTGTCCGTTGATATAGGCATTTGCTGCTTTTGTTGAAGCAGTATTGTAGGCTTTAATTCCCTTATCAACTAAATTAATATAGGTTAGCTGACCATCAATGTAAGCTTTTGTTGCAGCATCTTTACCAAGACGTAACACTTGCCCCCCTTTATTAGCTAGAGTAATAGCCTCACCTCCAACTGTTGCGGCGGTTTTCTCCATAAGGGCAACACCTCTTACAACAGTAGTTCCACTACCTAAAGCAAGCATAGAACTCGCCTCCAGCCCATCCTTAACTGAAATAAGCTATTTTCCCATTAGATGAATTTTTATAATTCTCAGGAGCATCAAGTTCGTTCTTGACAGTATAATACATATCTTCATCTGTTATTTTTGTTTCAAAATTTAAGATTGTGAGTAAATAATTATTTAAGTACATTATCTTGCTACTTTAAATTCCTACCATAGAAAAAAAGAATAAAGTAAATACTTGATACAAACAATGTCATTTTGATTAAAAATGAAAGTTTTTTTATACCAAAATCAATCAATTCTAGCTCAAAAATAGATATTGAATTATCAATATTGTAAAGCAATCTACCAACTATCAACGATAATAATGAAAAAGAAACTCCAATAAAAATAGAAAGTAGAATATCTAACATGATTCTTTTCATTATTTACTTCCTTTTTGAGACTCATTATAAATATATTGGACGCCTCTATTCAAACTTTCCCTTCCTAAACTTCCTGAAATACTAGGAACAATACTTCTTCTATATGTATAAACATAAGAGAGTTTATCATTCAAAGGCTGAGGATTATATTTAACCCAAGTTAAATCTAAGTATTTTTTATTTAATGAAATATCAATAGCTTTACCTATTCCATAGCCCACTATGGAGCGCATTTCCTAACGCGTGCCTAAAACATCAATTTCGTTTGATTAAGATTTTTACTATTTTCATGAATAACTTCATTTTGTTTATTTTTAGATAAATACAAGTATATGTCAGGGGCTAGGGTGTATTAATATAAATCTTATTGCAATAGATCATTTTTCTTATAATACATATAAAAAACTACAAATATAATTACAGATAAGAAAATTATCATTTTTATTTCTCTGGCTGTTTTTTGTACAAAAAACGATACTAAATCTATATCAAAAATAGGCATATTATTCTCTATGTTATACATAAACTTAGCTAATAAAAACATAGTAAAAGAAACAAAAACACTAGAAAGTAGAGAAAATAAAATAAGGTAGATAACTTTCATTAATCATTCTCCTGTGAAGGCCCACGATGGAGCGCGTTTTATAACGCGTGCCCAAAACATCCCTTTCATTTGATTCAGGTCCTCACTATTTTTATTAATAACTTCATTTTGTTTATTTTTAGTTAGATATAAGCACGCGTCAGGAGACGCGCGCTATCTTGAGGGCTTGTGTTATCTGAGGATTATTTTCTATAGAAACATAAAATTGAAACAAAAAATATAAAAACATGCATAAAAATCATTTTTAAGCGCTCAATAAAACCATCATTAAAATAATCCAAGAAATGTATATTAAATAAATCCATATTATTTTCAAAATTATAAAGAATTCTGGCAATCAAAAACATTGAGATACTTAATAGAAAACTTCCCAAAATAATTATTATTAAGATAGATAAAAATTTATTTTTCATTATTTTTACCTTTCCAATTACTATATTCATATTGAAACCATCTATTACTTGATTCTCCACCTAAAGCTCCTCCGATATTACTATCTTTAAGGAGTATTTTATCTTCATTTCTTCATTAATAGCTTAAATATCTAAGCCAGTCATATTAATACCTAGCGTAACCTTTAGTAATCTCTATAACGAAGACATGTTATTACAAATTTTATTGATGATATAAGGATAATAAAGCCCACCTCCTTTTTATTCATGCTTTTAAAAAAAGACAATATATCAATACAATAGAAACTAATACTATTATTTATGTTATAGAGTAACCTTGCAGCCAAAAACATAATAAACATAAAAACGACTCCAGATACTAGAGAAAAAATAAGAATATAAATAATCTTTTTCATTATTTTTCCTCATTAGGTTTTGTATAGTAATTCTGAAAAACTCTATTACCTATCTCACTCATTGTTGAACCAGAGATACTAGGTATAATATTTCTTCTATATACATCAACATAAGGAATCTTATCATTTAAAGGCTGAAGGTTATATTTAGCCCACGTGCGATCCAGGTTAATCTTCTTATCTAACGGTACTTCAATCGCTTTACCCATACCGTAACCAATAGCTGAACCAATACCGCTACTTATTGCTCCTTGAGACATGGATTTATCTGTAATGTAGTTATTTAGCGCCCCAGAGGCAGCATTACCACCCACCGTCAAACCAAATCCCTTCCCTTTAAGTGCATATGCCGTAACCAAATCAATTGCTAAACTTCTCGGATCGACTGTTCCGTCAGACATTAGCTGTGCGCCCACACTTCCTGCACCAGCAATGCCTAAAGTAAATTTAGTTGAATTAGACATCACATCATTGATTTTTTTAGCACCTTTTAATACACCCAATCCACCATAAATAGTCGAACCAAGTTCCAGTCCATCCTTAACTGAATAAGCTATTTTCCCATTCGATGAATTTTTATAATTCTCAGGAGCATCAAGTTCATTCTTGACAGTATAATACATCTCTTCATCACGAGAATGTTTTTCAGAACGCCAACCTAGCCAGTTCTTGCTCTCTTCTGGCAAGGTATTCACTGCTTGCGATCTTTGTACATCCGTACCTGCAAAAGGGAAATGACCATAATCTCGTTTTGGTACAGGATCGTTTATTAAATATTCTGATTCAAAACGATTTTGAGCATTAACTGGCGATGTTGATGACGCCAATTTATAACCAGATGCGGTATTCCCCGTAACAGTTTCTATATAATAACGATCTACATAGCTTAAAAATGCCTCTCTTTCCTTGCTATTTAAGGAATTTGGATCTTTTCTAAATTTATCCAAGAGAACGTCACTACGCTGATCTGATTCAATTAAATCTCTAAACTCCAATTTTTCTTTATTTGTTAATTTTTCTCCACGATGATATTTTGTTTTTAACGCATTTAATCTCGCTCTTGAAGCCTCACTCAAGAAATTATTCTCCACCGCCCTTTTAGCCGTCTCTGCTCCAGAAGTCGCAGCAAGGAAACTCCCCCCTTGTTCCGCTGTGGTGCCATTCGCTTTCGCTGTCAATGCTGCAGCCAATCCGCCCGCCAATTGACTTAACGTACTAATGTTTTCCTTCTCATTTGCTGCAAGTTGATTTGGCGTTTTATTATAGATTGCCTGTGTGAGGATTTGTGCAGTCACTTCTCCTGTCACCCCAGCCACAGCACCCGTCAATGGGTCTTTACCTGTCACTTGAAACTCCACCGCGGAAAGAAGAGCATGCGCCATAAGATTCGCAGCTTTGTCTTTTGCGGTGTCACCCGCCGTCATCTCGTGGATGGTTTTGTTGAGATAAGGTGAAGCCAGTGCAACAAGACTGCCTGCAGTATCATTTTGTGCCGCCGCTTGTAATGCCGCCGTCACGGCGCGAATCGCCATGCCAGTCTTACTTCCAATGCCGTAAGTGCCGTCTATGTCATTTTGAATAGCGGTAATTTGTTTACCAATTTCTTGCGCTTGCGTACTTGATTTGCCGTATTTTTCTTCCGCTTTAAATTTTTCTAATGACAGTTTATTAATCTTCTCACGCTCATTATACGTAGCGATGCTTATCGCGTTGTTGCTGATATCACCTATCACCTTAGCCATTTCTTGGCGTTCTTGCACTTTTTGTAAATCTTGCTTTTCAACACGTTGATTCGCATTTTTGGTGTCACGTGAAAGTGCGGTTAGATTTTCTGGTGTTTCGGTGTCTATCTGAATATTGCCGCTGATGGCTGATTGGGTGGTGCTGCGCGCACTTTCATTGGTGTTACCCAATAAGCTTAAGGCACTGCTAAGCGCCTGCATTGGATTCACTCCGCCACTGCCCGCACTCATGCTCGCACTTTCGGTTTTAATCTCGCTTTTATTTTCAATATCGGTATGCGTGAGCGATTTTGTTTTGAAGTGGTTTTTACTTGCCTCAGCATCACTTTCAATGATGGCACCATTCAGTTGGGTATGGTTGTGGATATGGGCATCCATACCATCCTCTCCCACACTAATCCCAGCTTGTTCATTGACTTGCGCATAATCCACTTTCGCTTTGTTATAGGAGGCACTCACCGAAGCTCCGCCACCTGAACCATACGCTACCGAGCCACTTGCACTCGCACTCGTTTGTTTGGATTCGTATTTCTCTGTATCTTGACGGCTCGTTATCGTCAGATTTTGAATATCCGCTTCCCAACGTTTCGCTTTAAGATTTGCTGCATCAAGGCTGAGGTTTCCTGCTTCGCTATTTGTGATGAGCTTATCCGCTTGCAAGTGACTGTTTTGCCAACGCTCGCTATCCGAGTTAGATTTGCCCTTGGCCACATTCACCGAACCCTCAATACCAATTCCATAACTATTACCATTGGTTCCAACAAAGACGCCTACACTGCCCCCTACTGATTTATTTTTGGTATGTTGATGCTCCTCGTCTTTTACACCTTTTATCTCAATCCCTTTTTTGCCTGATAATGCCATCAATTTCGCATTCGCATCCACGCCTTCAAAGGTGAGTTTTTCATCGCGGGCTTTTACATTAAACGTACCTGTGCTCACCGTTGATTTTTGATGACTAATACTCTGGCTTTCGCTACTTTGCGTTTGTTTTTGGCTGCCATAACCAATACTAATCTTCACACTTGGGCTGGATGTCGTCCCCGTATTCTGCATATTACCAGCACGTAAGGCATCTAAGGTTTCCGCTACCTTACCCACATTTTGAGCTGCCATGCCCACTTCTTCCGCGGCTTTCACTGCATAAAGTGCCTTGAGTTTTCCATTGGTGACTTGTTGGCTGCGTTTTACACTGTTATAAGCAGCTTGTGCCATATCGGTCACCGGGGTACTCAAGGCAATCGTCACGCCAGATTGTTTATACTCATGCCCCTCTTTACGTTCAATGATATCTTTTCCCGCTTCGACCTTAACACTTGCACCCTCAATATCAATGCGATTCGTGTTTGGCGTAATCATATCCGTTCCAAGAACATTTGTATGATTACCCGCACTCACCCTGATATTGCCATTCATTGAACCTAGTGTGCTACGTGCATCAGACTGTGTCCAACCTTCTGTTTCATAATCATGTTTTTCTGATTTGGAGCCAAAGGTAAGACCAATACCGCCACCTGTGAACACACCTCTGGTTTTCTTGGTTTCCACGCGCTTATTTTTGAAATGATTGGTATCTGCTGCAATATCAACATCATGTCCGCCTTGAATATGCAGATTATCATCCGCAATAGCCTGAATGCCTTTCGCCTTCACATCATGACCTGCTGAAAGAAGTACGTCTTTACCACTCACCTGTGTGCCGACTTGAGTAACGGATTGTTGTTGGTCTAGGCTGGTTTTGGTCGTTCTAGCAAGGCTGCCGCTTTTCGTTTTGTGAAACTCTTCAAAATCTCGGCTTTCTTTCGCACCATTCAACACAAGGTCGTTTTCCGCGATGGCCATTAACTTCGCTTCACTCTCTAGCTGTGCCCCTTCGGATAAAATATTTTTACCGGTTAGCGCAACATCACCTTTGCCTTTTATGCGGCTTACTACCGCCTCTTCCACTTTCTCATGACGGTAATGATTGCCTTTCCCCATCTTCTCATCAAAGCCCACTGAAAGTGCGGTGAGATTCACGTTATTTTTGGTCTGAACAAGCGTGCTGCCATTGCCATCGTTAATAATATCTGCCCCTTTAGCGTTCAGATTATTTGATGAGAGTTGTAACTGGCCATCTTCTCCTTTTACATGGAAAAGTGCTTTACGAGCCAGTGTCGTTTCACTACGTTGAAAATGAGATAAGTCCACCTTTGTCGTCATCGTGGTACTTTGGTGATTTAAATCACCGCCCACATCCACCAAAAGTTCTCGCTCGGCTTCCACTTTACCGCCGATATTATCGAAGTTATTCGTGGTGTTGATGCCCACTTTATCACCTGTAATGGTGCCTGCGTTGAATAAGCTTTCGGTATTTAATAACGTAAGCTTACGGCCTGCAATGGTGCCGCTATTGGTTAAACGATGACTCCGTAAATCAATCACATCCGCTGAAATCAACGCGCCTTCACCATTTAAGTCGCCTTTCTGCGCCATCGCATAGACACGAGGCGCCATCACTTTGACTTGTTTTCCGCTTGGTAAGGTTACCTCTTTTTCCTCAAACCAGACAATATCTGACGTAAGTTGTGCAACCTGAGCAGGGCTTAAAGCCACACCTGGGGTTAAGTTGAAACGTTTTGCAAAGGTAATACCATTATCCATCAACCCTTTATATTGCGCCTCTAAATCTTGATAACCCGTTAAGAACATACGTCCAGTCAGCTGATTCACTTGGTCACGCACTAAACGTTGCTCGTAATAGCCATCACCTAAGCGTCTCAAGATATTTTGTGGATCACTGCGAAGTGCGTTGAACATATAGTCACTGCTCAACCACTTACGACGATCGGTAAACTGTGGATCTGTTTCAATTAAAACGTTACCTGCTTCAGGGTTAAGACGATAGAGTGAAGAGCTTGGTAATAAGGCATCCTGCGCTTTTGCTAATAACTCCCCACTTTGAGAAGCTTGAGTCTGTTGATGTGTGTGATAATCTGTCTGCGCTTTATAGTGATTAACCCCCATTTGATAAACGCTTTCCACATTTCGGTTATACGCATTCACCGCACCCCAATTGCGTTGATGATAACGCTTAAGCCCACCGCGCCAACGGGAATAAGTCCACTGACTCGTCCCATATTCATTTAGTATATGATAACCCGTTTCATCTTCATTATGCACATCACCACTTAAGCTAAGCTGCCCTCCAGATATTATCTGACTGCGGTTGTTAAGCACTTGTGCTGCGTTGATAGAAATATCTCCGCTTGCCAAAATTTGACCTGGCAAGGTCGTTTTTACAACACTTTCATCAATGACTCGTCGATTAAGCTTGGTTATCCAAAAATCACTAAAGGTTTTACCCAGTAAGTGTCGATTATGCTCGGTAATTTTAGCCTGCAACGCATCAAACGCAACTTCGTTAGCATCAATCCAACTTTTAAATGGCGCAATAGCCTGTTGATACGCCTTTAAACGCGTTTCATAAGTGGCTTTCTCCTGTTCATAACTTGCCAATGCGATACGATAATCAGCAACCGCTTTCTCATAATCGACTAAGCGAGCCGCATAACTTTCTGCCGTTTCTCTTCTATTTTTTCTCGGCTTTTCGACTTCCTTTGGTTTTATCGGCTCTTCAGGCATATTGATATCCGCTAAACCCGCTGGCATGTCAGTCGGTGGTTGAATACCAAAATAACCCCAAGCAGGATGATTCGCGTTATAAATAGATTCAGGTTTAATATGACAACCACGTTGATTAACATAATCCTGACAAGTGATTTCATTGACTTCAGGTAATAAGTGTTCTGCGTGAATCGGCTCCCCTTCTTTAAGAGGATTAATATTATCTCTTCGATAAGCCAATTTCCCCGCTCGACTAAATGAAATCCATTTTAAAAGCCCATAATCAATACGCGCCTCTGTTTTATACCCTTGTGGAATAATATACTGCTCATCAATCACTTCATTTGATTGATTCTCTATCTCTGCATGAAAGTGCAGATTTTCATTATTTACCTTTTCTGCGCTAAGTTGAATAGCACCACTTGGTGATTCAATCGTCCCACTTTGATTAAGCAACATTTTTGCTTTACCTTGAGCCTGATAATCTTCATCTATCTCACCTCCCACTGTAACGCCCTTTTCACCGTATAGGGTTGAACTACCCTGTTGCATTGCGATGTAATGGCGGGTTTGATTTCGAATCTCCTCAGCACCTAGCGTTAAATATTCACGCGCAGCAATCACCGCATCTTGACGCCCATTCTCAGGTGTAAGTTCATCTTTATTTTCAATCAACTTTGCCCCAATTACCACACGATTACCATAAATACGCCCTGAGCCTATATTTTCAACAGACATAGCTCGAATATGCAAGTCTGGCTTTTTCCCTTTAGAATATTCACCTTTACTATTTATCAATCCTCGGTTTGTCAGCGTTTCTTGAACCTTAAGCTCAATCGCTCCCCCTTGGATTTCACCTTGCTCCACTTGTTTCAACGCTTTTGCTTTCACTGCTACATTTCGTTTAGCGCTCATCACACCCGATTGCGCAATATCTTGTTTGCTCTGAATCAAGATATCCCCTTCATGAGCAAGTATTTTCCCTCCTGCCTGATTTTCCATCTGTCTTTGAGTGGTTAATTGCACCCTTTGTTTTGCTTGAAGATACCCATTATTAACAATACGCCCAAGACTATCAATCTCCACCTCACCCGCTGATGCCCCAATGTGCCCCGCATTGCGTACACCAAGACCTTGTCCGTTATCCACTAAATGGATTTTCTCTGAATACATCCCACCCAATTGGCTCACATCTACACTGTAGCTTTGGTTGTCGCCTTGGGTATCAAAAGTGCGGTCAGTGTTATCGGTGTTTTTATCACCCACGTACACAACCGAATCGTTGGTGCGGTCAACGTTATTTTTACCTGTGGTAACTTTAATGCCTTTCTTCGCCCAAACCCCACCTTTGATTTCGGCTTGCTCACTGATAATATCGGTATAATCAGATTGACTGTTATCCATCCCTTTTTGGCCAACAGTCACTTTACCACCTTTTACGCGATAGCCTTTCAATTCACCATTTTCCACTTCCGCTTTACCGGTTGTCAGGGTTGTACGCCCCGCATTAATCACACCACAGCCATCACACTGAATACCACTTGGGTTGGCAATCACCACATCTGCTTTTTTGCCCGCCACTTCCACATAACCTTTTAAACGGCTTGGATTCGCTGAATTTACCTCGTTAAGAATCACTTTTGCTTCACCGCGAGCAAGATTCGGATTACCTTGCACCCAACCCGCCATTTGCGTTTGTACTGCTTTACGAGCATTGTTTAACACGGCACCTTTCTCTGCTACATCAAATTGTGAATATTGGTTACGTGATACCCCACCTGCACTTGGTGTTTGAATATTTACTTGCGGTAAACCATTCGCTGTTTGAAGTACTATGGGTTGTTGATTACCCGGTGCTGATTTATCTGCACGAATCGCCATATCTTCGGCATGAGCAGAAGGCGTTAAAAAGACGAAGCCCAATGCTAACATTAAGCTGAAATGAATGGAGTTGAGGGAGAAGGAAAGTGCGGTTGAAAATAATCCTGTTTTTTCTTGTTCTGAACTCACATTTTCACTTTGTGCTTTACCTTGAGATTTTGCTAACTCAGAGACCACCACAAGCTGATTTAATACACGACTAAAAATAACTTTATAATGACGTTTATTCATTTTTTAATTTCCTTTAAAGTTTTAAATTCTGTTTGGTTTTAATCAATTTATTCATCTAAAAGCGTGAGCATTAAAAACGGTAGCTCACATTAAATCCGGTTGTCACATGACTGGTTCTAAATCCTTCTGGCTTTTTAATTGGAACACCTACGAAATAATCATAGTTAATGCCCCACATTTTACCTTGGCGGTAACCTTGCATTTCACCCGCGAGTTTTGGATTTTCTTGAAGAGCACGCGCATAAGCCTCATCCCAATCTTTCAACGAGACCACAATATTATTATAGGTTTTCTCTGGATTTGAAATAGCTTCCCATAAAGACACTACTGTATCATCTAAATTAACAACCGCATCCGCTGTTTCTTTAACACTATCAATTTGACCCTGAGCTTCTGCAATCTCTAGACCTTCTTGATATTCTTTAGCTTTATCTTCATCTCCATTGAATAAAACCTTGGCATACATTTCAATGTTTTGCTTACGCTCATCACTAGGATGAACGTCATCAGCCATGCTGTTATTCTCCACTGAATCCTTCGCTGTCTTAGCTGCAATAATTGCCCCATCAGAGCTATCTGATAAAGTACCACCAGCAATACCTGCTGCTACCTGGCTTAAAGACGATACCGTACGTTTTTCTTCTTCGCTAAGCTTTTCAGGTGATTTATTGTAAAGTGTCGAGGCTAGGAAATGAGCAGCCACCTCTCCGCCCGCTGCACCTGCCGCACCCGCAGCAACATTACGGTTGCCTGCATAAGCCTCTACCGCACCCCAAAGTGCATGAGCAGTCAAATTGAGCGCGGTATTCACATTGCCTTTTGCATCTGTTGTTGCTTTCTTAATTTGATTATTCACCGCAGGTGATAATCCTGAAGCCACCACTTCCGCTGCCGGTCTGCCGGCTAAAGCGGTGCTGATAACATTTAATGCTGAATCAATGATAAGGCGTTGACTTCCACCTGTTTCCCATTCTTTAGCTTTGCGACTCGCTGTCTCAAAATTATCTCGTGCTTGTTTGACTAAAGCGCGGTTAGTTTCGTTGTTGTTTTCTGCCTTGGCTTTTTCTGCTTCTTCTAACGCAATTGCAGCTTCATGACGCTTCACTTTCGCTTCTTCGCCAAATTTATTAGCAAGCAAACTCCCTGCTTCCGCGACATTTGGTCCAAATTTCTCTGTCACCTCACGTTGGAAATCAAGCTCTTTTTGAACATCATCTTTATTAAAACGGTTCTCTAATTTGCCACTTTGGCTTGGTGCACTCTCTGTAGTGATATCGGTTTTTATCGCAGCAATTTCTTCTTGTACCGTTTTGCCTGTACGTTTTAATTGTTCTGCTTCATCTTTAATAATGATATTTTGTGTATTAATACCACTTTTTGTTGTGCTGGATTGACTATCAGAATCTTTACCATAGCCCATGCCATAAGAAAATTGAAGAGATTCCTTGCCTTCAGCCAATTTCTTGGTGTTCTCTTTTCCATCTACTCCTTTAGAATTAACAGTTGTGTTGCCATTTTTATCGGTATAAAGCAGATTACCATCTTTATCCGTGGCTTGTTTTGTACTTTGAGCTGCACCATTTTCACCAAATGGTGTGTTAAAATTCGCTGCCACACTGCCGCTCACACCAAAACTACTTCCGCTATAGTTTGAATGGTTTTCAATATCTGAATGAGTCAGGCTGCCGGTGCTAAAATGGTTTTTACCATCAGCTTCTGCCTTTTGTGTAGAGGTAATCAATGCACCTTTAAGATCGGTATGCTTATTAACATTAATATCATAACCTTCATCTCCGGCATAAATTCCTGCCTGTTCATTCACGCTTGCATGATCAGCATTGATTTTTGATTTATTGAAACCACCACCTGCGGCAAAACCATAGCCTACTGTCACACTACCACTTGCATTCATTTGTTTACCATGGTAGCGAGATTTATCTTGTAAGCTCTCAATATTGAGGTTTTCCGCATCCAATTCAACACGTTTACCCTTCACTTGACTGCCTGCAAGAGTGACATCACCACCTGCATTAATCACGGTTTTACTTTGGCTATCTCCTACATGACTAACAACATAAGTAGTTTCATCACCATTACCGTAACCTTTTCCGTAATTACCGCCGAAAGTAGCCCCAGCAGCCGC
>NZ_QQGY01000013.1:0-35242 GCF_003490595.1 Haemophilus haemolyticus | reverse complement strand
TCATTTTCCGATTCAGAATAGGTTGGAGAACCTGTAATTTAAATTCGATTGTGTAGTGTTTACCCATAAAAAAATCTGCACCTCAATTGTTGGTTTGTTGAGTCCAACTTTTGGGGTGCAGATCAATATTAGCCGCATTTTTCTTATGAATGTATTCTTACAAGATCTTCACATAACCCTTATTGTTAATAAGGGTTATATTCTGTAAAATCATGAAAAATGAAATATTTTAAATAAGGTATAAGTATGAATGATACTAATTATCAAAATAATGATGAAATAGATTTAATTGAGCTAATAAAAGCATTATGGAATAAAAAGATTTGGATTTTACTATCGGCTTTTTTGGGTACCACTATTGCGGGTGTTTACGCATTTACTGCGAAAGAGCAATGGACTTCTACTGCAATTATTGTGGCTCCACGTTCAACTGATTTAGGTCATTTATTACCTGCACGAGCAGAATATGCTCGTATCATTGGCGATAGTGATTTTTCTACTGGAGGATTATCAAGCTCACTATATGGTCAATTTAAGCACTTCCTTCTTTCTAACGATTTAAAACGTAAGTTTTTAGAACAGTCTGAATGGGTTAAAAACTACACCAAAGATATGACGGAAGACCAAAAAAGAAAATATATTGAAGAAACTGTTTTAAAATATCTTATTGTTCACGAAGTTGACCCTAAGAAAAAAGATTTAACTGAATTAGATAAAATTGGTTTAAAACTCACCTTCTCAGCAGAAACTCCAAAAGATGCGCAATCTGTATTGACAGAGTATGTAAATTTTGTAAATCAATATAGTCTTAACCAAACAAACCAAGAGTTTAAACAGGAATTTAACCTACGTTTAGATGAGCTGAGATTTAGTAAAGAACAAATTGAAGAGAATCTAACAGAAGCAAAAAAGGTTCAAGTTGAAAACTTAACAAATGCGTTAGATATTGCTAAAAAAGCGGGTATTAAAGATTTTTCAAGAGGAAATAATATCTCTGATTCTAAATTAGCAGATAGTACATATTTATTTATACTCGCTGAAAAATATTTACAGGCGCAACTAGATATTGCTAAAAATACACCTGTTATTTACCCAGCTAATTATTATATTACAGATAGACAGTTATTTAAATTAAATAAATTAGCTTCACAATTGGAATTAGTTGAGGATGTAAAAACGTATTATTATTTAAGCTCTCCTGATTATCCTGTGGTTAAAGATAATCCTAAGAGGGTGTTGATTCTTGCTATCGGGTTTATTATCGGTATTCTGTTACCTACTTTCTTTATTTTATTAGGTTCGGTTATACAAACTAACAAAAAACAGCAGTGAAAAAACGTATTTCATGAGATGTACTTGATGCATCTTAAATATTTCTACAAGCAATAATTTTGTAAACATTAAGAAGAAAGAATGCGTGCTTAGAGAGTAAGTTATGATGTTACGATTAATCAATAATGTATTGAAAAAGTGTTAAATATTTATTATCTAATGATTTCCAAAAACGCTTGTCTGAAATGGTGAACCCTTATTATCAGGGAAACTCAGCAGAAAAGGCTTATGAGATAATTAAGCAGTTTTTAGCTGATGAGAATAAATATAAACCAAAAGGGTTTTATGATTTAGAGAATCAATAATGAAATTACATAAATTTTTCCTAAAATCATTAAATGAGGAACTTGTTTCTTTGATTACGTTAATGAATCGCTTTAATAAAAATGTAGAAAAATATAGAAATAATAAAGTTCTTTGTAATATTAATAAGTTTTTTATTTTTTTATTGCATAAAAAAATATTTCGTAAATTTGCTTGTGATATTACGCCTGGTTGTCAATTAGGAAAAGTTATTTTTCGCCATCCTACAGGAATTGTCATTGGTGGTGGAGCAGTGCTAGCTGATGGAGTTATTATCCATCAGAATGTTACTTTCGGTGCATTAAGATTTGACGAAAAAGAAAAAAGAGGTATTCCTTGTAATCAAGTAGTAGGTGAAAATACAATTATTGGATGTGGGGCAAAGATTTTAGGTGATGTTACTATTGGTAAAAATTGCATAATAGGCGCTAATGCTGTAGTTACAAAAGATGTTCCTGATGATACAACAGTTGTTGGTTTTAATACATTCATTTATAAATGATAATTTATGATCTTAAAAGATAGTGTTATTTACTTAATAGGTGAGATAGTTGCTAAAATTTTCCCATTTTTACTGTTACCTTATTTGTCTAGAAAGTTAGGTGTAAACGGCTTTGGGGAATTATCCTATTATCAAACAATATTATCTTTAGTTATTATTATTATTAGTTTCAGTCAAGAAGGTGCTGTTACAAGGTACTTTTATTTCTATGGAAAGCGATCTATAAATTTGATCTTATTTTCAGGATATGCTTATGCTTTACTTGTAGGTTCCGTAGGGTTGTTATTTTGCTATTTTTTTCATTCTGAAATTTTAGCATACTTAATTCTGATCTCAATTTTCCAAACTTTCTTAACAGTTCAATTATGTATAAAACAGTGTCAGAAAAAGGCAATCTCGTATACTTTAATTCAAATTGGAAGTGCATTGTTGACAACATTATTAACAGTATTATTTTTGGAGTTCTCTCACAGTGATCTTGTTGGCAAGCGATTTCTTGCTCTATTCTTAGGTAACTTAATAATATTTATATTGGTTTATTTTTCCTATTTTAGGGAGCATAGAAGAAAGTCTTTTAATATAGCAGAGTATCAAAAAGGTTTTCTATATTTTCTAGGATTTGGTATTCCCTTAGCTTTTCATCAGATCAGTATGTTTATAAAAGGTCAATTAGATCGAGTATTTATTTATAATAAATTTACTGAATCTGAATTAGGTCTTTATGCTATGGGGGCTCAAATTGCATTGGTCCTTGCAGTCATTATTCAAGCAATAAATAAGGCTGCAATACCTTATTTTTATGAAGCATTAAAACAAAAGAAGATTACTTTACAGAAAGTACACCAACTAACATTGCTTTCATTACTTTTAATTCCTATTCCTTCTATTATTATGTGGGCAATTCCAGAGGAATTTGTGATTTTTGTTTTAGGGGAACAGTTTTGGGGAACAAAGTACTATATTAGTATGTTTCTTATTGCCACAATGTTCTCGGTACCTTACCTGATTTTAGTAAATTACCTTTTCTTTTACGGAAAGAATAAATGGATATCATTATGCTCAATCCTTTCTACAATACTGTATTTAGGAGGGTTGTCGATCTTTATGCAATTTGGGGTTGAATATGTCCCCTTTGCTAGCATATTAGGAGCAGGTGTTATACTTCCTTTTTTATATGTCATGACATCGAGAGTTAAATAAAAATATGAATTTAATTATATGTTGCACACCATTACAAGTATTGATTGCTAAGGAAATAATTTTATCTAATGGTAGGAAAGAGAAATTTTATGGCGTCATGTTATCTCCAGTTAAAAATGAAAAATATGAATATTATTATTCTTTACTTAAAGAAGTAACGAGTGATGCCTTTTTTATATATCGTAAGCAAACAGTTTTATCTTGGGGAATTTCCTTCTTAAAACTTAAGATTTTTTTATTTTTTAAACAAAGGATTAATTCAATATATTTATCAAATATTAATGATGAATTGATTCACTTGTTAATCGATTCTATGGGACATATAGATTTGTATACTTTTGATGATGGTACGGCAAACATTATAAAGACTAGTGCATTTTATAGTAGAAGTGTTAGAAATAGAACTAAAATTCTTAGGACTGCATTAAAGATAAAAACGACAATGAATACAGTTAAGGAAAAAAGTTTGTTGCATTATACTATTTATCCTAATATTAGTAACATTATCAATAAAACAAAAGTTGTATCAATATTTAATACGGAAAATTATGATAATGTAAGATCTGATGAGAAGATAATAAAAGTTTTTTTAGGGCAGCCATTTTATAATTCCTCTATTAGAAATAAGGATTTCATCGAAAAAATAGTTAAGAAGTTAGATATTGATTTTTATATCCCTCATCCTAGAGAAGATTACAGAGTTGATAATGTTACATATGTTGAGTCAAAGTTAGTTTTTGAGGAATTGTTTGCCAAAGAGTTTAATAATAAGAAATGTATAATTTATACTTTTTATAGTGGGGCAATATTAAATCTGTTAAATGTATCGAGTGTGAAGTTAATATCGATATTACCAAAAGAATTGGATGATTTGATAATCCCTATAAAAGTTGTTAATGAAAGTTATGATTTATTCAAACGGTTAGGTGTAGAGGTTCTTGAGATATAATGGATGGATATATTTCTACATACATAATTTATAATTTGGTATTTATGCCTTTTTTATTTTATTTTATAACTGATAAAACCTATCCAAAGATAGTGAGGTTTTATATATTTTATGTGTCTAGTTTTGCTATTCTTATTGCTGTATTAGGGTTGAGATACAAAGTTGGCGCTGATTATGAAAATTATGTATGGATATTTTATAATTTAGATGAATATCAATCAGGATATTCTGTTGAATGGGGGTATTATTTTATCAATAAAATTATAAAATATCTCCAGTTGGATGAGCAGTTTGTTTTTTTTGTAGTCGGATTTCTTACATTATTTTTTATTTATTCCTATAAAGAATCTAATTTAAATGTAAAGGTTTTAGTGATTTTAACGTATGTATTAGTTTTTTATTTTTCTTCATTTACTCAAATTAGGCAGCTTCTTGCTATGTGTGTAGCAGTGTATGGAGTTAGTGAGTATTTTAGTAATTTTAAGAAAATTAAATGCTTATCCTGGATATTGATTTCCTCTTTGTTTCACTCATCAACGTTATTACTTATACCTGCTATTTTTTTATTGGGTTATATTAAATACAAGGCTTATTATTCTCTTTTGGTTTTTTTAATTTTTGTATTCTTTTTTTCATTTGATTTGCGAGATTTTTTTGTAAAATTTGATATTCTTTCATTTTCTAAGTTTAATTCTTATTTATATAGTGATCATTATAATGGATTGCATACAACAATTAGTAATATAGTTAGGTGGTTTATAAAGTCATTTGTTGTATTTTATTTATTTTTTTTAGATAAGAAGTATTTTAAAGATATTAAATGGTATAATACATTAATGATTCTTAACTCACTTCTTGTTGTTTCGATTGCTATATCTTTTAATTTTTATATTTTTCATAGGGTTGTGTTGTTATTTATGTTGTCTAATATATTTTCTGTTAATTTGCTTTTGAAGAGTAGTTATAAATATAAATATTTAATTCTGTTTTTTTATTTTTTATTGAATTTTATTATGTATGAGTACTTTGTTTTCTTTGAAACTTACTATGATTCTGCTCCATATCAATCGATTTTTGATAGAAATTATTAAACAAGAGGGATTTAATCATGGTTTCAGTGTTAATGTCTATTTATCATAAAGAGAAGGCAGAATATTTCCATAAAACCATGGAAAGTATATGGACTAACCAAACTTTAAGGCCCGATGAAATTATTTTGGTTGAAGATGGCGTCTTATCAGATCATTTGTATTCAGCAATTAACTACTGGAAAGAAAAAATAGGAACTAAGTTAGTATCTGTTCCATTACCTAAAAATATGGGGCTTGCTTTAGCATTAAATGAAGGGTTGAAGGTCGCTAAGGGCAATTTTATTGCTAGAATGGATACGGATGATATAGCTGAAAGAGACCGTTTTAAAGTACAGCTTGAGTTCTTACAACAGCATGTAGATGTTGATGCGGTTGGTTGCTGGATTTGTGAAATTGATGAAAATGATTGTGTTATCAATGATACAGTAGAATATCCTCTTCTTCATAACGAGTTATATCAATTTTTTGAAAAACGAGATCCAATAGCTCATCCAACAGCTATGTTCAGGAAGACTTTTTTTGATAAAGCTGGAAGGTATAGTAAGGAAGTTGTTTTAGCGGAAGATACTTTATTATGGTATCAAGGTTTTCTAAATAACTGTAAGTTAGCTAATATAGACTATATTGGCTTGAAATTCAGACGCAGTTCCGATTTTTATAAGCGCAGAGCAAATTGGAAAAAAACAATTGGGCTACTAAAATTCCGTCTATTTTATATAAATAGAGATTTAAATTATGGTATTAAAGCAGATATCTACGCAATTGCTTATTTTTTGATGTCTATTTCTCCAAGTTTTGTGAAAAAATTATTATATAAATTATTTAGATAGAAAGGATAAAAACATGAAAATTCCATTTTCTCCTCCATATGTTAATGAAGATGTAATTAATGAAGTTGTAGATTCTTTACGTTCTGGCTGGATTACCACGGGGCCTAAAGTTAAAGCGTTAGAAGAAGAAATTAAACAATTCTCGGGGGCCAAAGAAGTGCTTTGTGTAAACTCTTGGACTTCTGCAGCGATTATGATGCTTCGTTGGTTCGGCGTAAAAGAAGGTGATGAGGTGATTGTACCTGCTTATACTTATAGTGCAACAGCTTTAGCGGTATTGCATGCGGGAGCTAAACCAGTAATGGTAGATACTTCAGAAGATTTTAATATTTCTTTGGATGCGATTAAAAAAGCAATTACACCAAGAACGAAAGCTATTATGCCTGTTGATATTGCTGGGTTCCCTTGCGATTATGACGAAATTATGGATTTGGTAAAATCTTCAGAAATTCGACCGCTCTTTAAGGCTGAAAGCGAGAATCAAGAAAAACTTGGTCGTATTTTAGTATTGAATGATGCAGCACACTCTTTAGGTGCTTGGTACAAAAAGGGCATGAGAACAGGAAGTGAAACAGACATTGCTATTTTCTCATTGCATGCTGTAAAAAATGTTACAACAGCTGAAGGTGGTGCAATTTGTATTAACTTACCTGCACCTTTTGATAATGCTAAACTCTATGGTGAGCTTCGCCAAATGGCATTAAACTGTCAAACTAAAGATGCTTTCTCTAAGAGTAAGGCCGGTGGTTGGCGATACGATATTACTGGCCTAGGTATGAAAATTAATATGGCAGATGTGAATGCAGCGATCGGCTTAGCACAAATTCGTATTTACGAAGATTTATTGAAAGAACGTAAACGTGTTTTTGATACTTATGGCGAAGCATTTAAACAATATGATTGGGCAATTTTGCCGCCATCAAAACAAGATGAAAAAGAAACATCGTATCATTTGTATGCGCTACGTATTAAAGATTTTACTGAAGCGCAACGAGATGCGATGATTGATGAAATTGCTAAGAGTGAAGTAGCTGTAAATGTTCACTTTATCCCAATGCCAATGCTTACTTTATTTAAGAACTTAGGGTATAGAATTGAAGATTATCCGCAGGCATATAATAACTATAAGTGTGAGATTTCTCTTCCTATCTATCCTCAATTAACAGATGAGCAAGTGAAATTTGTAATTGATACTGTTGTGAATGCCTATAATAAGGTTAAGTAAAGTGATTCGTTTTTTTGATTTTATTTTAAGTTTAGTTGGGCTAGTTGTTCTAGCCCCTATTTTCATTATATTAGCTATTTGGATTAAGATTGATTCAAAAGGTCCTGTTTTTTATAAGCAAGTTCGAGTTGGACAGAATAGTATTGATTTTGCTCTGTTTAAGTTTCGCTCAATGGTGGTTGATGCTGATAAAAAGGGGTTAATCACTGTAGGTGGTCGAGATCCTAGAATTACCCGTTCAGGTTATTTTATTCGTAAATATAAACTTGACGAGTTACCGCAGCTGATTAATATACTGCTTGGTGATATGAGTTTAGTTGGTCCTCGTCCAGAAGTAAGAAAATATGTTGAACTTTATACTGATGAACAACAGAAAGTACTTTCTGTAAAGCCAGGGATTACTGATTATGCTTCTATTGAGTATATGGATGAAAATGAACTTTTAGGGAAGTCTAATGATCCTGAAAAGACTTATATTGAAGAGATCATGCCTGAGAAGATTAAATATAATATGAAGTATATTCAGAATAAAAATTTATTTGAATATTTTAAGATTATATTGTTAACAGTATCGAAAATTGTACGATAGATAATTATTTAGGTTGTCTTTTAAGGATGTTACTATGATGTATTCGTTTATATTCGGAATGTCAAGAACAACGAAAAGAGTTATAAGTCTTTTTATTGATATTATCTTGCTTATTTCCGCCTTTTTCCTTGCGTATTGGACTCGATTGGGCGGGATTGTAGCTTTTGATAACACTAAAATCTGGATGACGTTACTATGTACAATACTTATAACTCTTTTTACTTTTATCGAATTAGGGCTGTATCGAGCAGTACTGCGTTACATTTCTTTTAAGGCTTTAGCAATGGTGGCTGGTGGCGCTTTTGTTTCAGCAGTTAGCCTTATTTTCTTTTCTTTCTTCATTGGTTCAGATATACCTAGAACTGTTCCTATTATTTATTTTTCCTATGTGTTCTTGCTATGTGGTAGTGCAAGAATGTTGGTTCGCTATTATATTAGTTTAATTTTAGATAAAGACAATGAATCAGTCTTGATTTACGGTGCTGGTACAACAGGGCATCAACTGGCAGTGTTACTTAAACATACTTATCGCTATCGCATTCGCGGATTTATTGATGATAACACTAAGCTACATGGCAATTATCTTTTAGGAAATAAAATATTTTCGCCAAATGATATTTCAAAACTTGTTCAAAAATATAATATTAAAGTTATTTTATTAGCTATACCTAGTGCCTCTCGCGGTGAACGTAAATCGATCATTGATAGTTTAATTCCTTTGAAAATTAAGGTAAGAACTATTCCTGATATGGAAGAGATTTTACAAGGTCACGCTAAGATTGATGAATTACGTGAAGTGAAAATCGAAGATTTATTAGGTCGTGAGCCTGTTTTACCAAACAAAGAGTTATTACAAAAAAATATTTTTGATAAAACAGTAATGGTAACTGGAGCTGGAGGGTCTATTGGTTCTGAATTATGTCGTCAGATTATTTTAAATCACCCGAACACATTAATACTATTTGAGCTTTCCGAATTTTCGCTTTATTCCATTCATCAGGAATTACTTGAGGTGGTAAAGAGAAATAATTTAAGCATAAAAATTCATCCTATTTTGGGCAATGTTCAAGATATTGAGCGTTTAGATCGAGTTTTAGATCATTTTAATGTTGATACGATTTATCATGCGGCAGCTTATAAACATGTTCCTTTAGTGGAATACAATATCATTGAAGGTATTCGGAATAATATTTTCGGTACATATAATGTTGCAAAATGTGCGGCTGATCATAACGTTAAATCTTTTGTTCTCATTTCAACTGATAAAGCTGTTCGTCCAACAAATACAATGGGAGCGAGTAAGCGTATGGCGGAGCTTTGTTTGCAGGCACTTTCTGAACAGCTTAAAAATTCTCAAACCTGCTTTAGTATGGTTCGTTTCGGTAATGTATTAGGATCTTCAGGGTCTGTTATTCCGCTATTTCGAAAACAGATTCTAAAAGGCGGACCAATTACTGTTACACATCCTGATATTATTCGCTATTTTATGACTATTCCTGAAGCAGCCCAGCTTGTTATTCAGGCTGGAGCAATGGCAAAAGGTGGCGATGTTTTCATTTTAGATATGGGGGAGGCAGTTAAAATAGTGGATTTAGCTAAAAACTTAATTCAATTATCAGGGCTCTCGGTTAAGGATGAAACCAATCTGAAAGGCGATATTGAAATTACTTATACTGGGTTGCGTCCAGGAGAGAAGCTGTATGAAGAATTGTTAATTGGTGGAGATAATGTTCATAAGACTGAACATTCACGAATTATGACTGCAGAAGAATATTATTTGCCATTTGATCAGCTATCAAGCGTATTAGCTCAATTAGAGCAAGCTTGTAAGAATGGGGATTATATATCTATTCGTGAGATATTGTTAAATGCGTCTACAGGTTTTAATCCAACAACAGAAATTGTAGATGTGTTATATAAGGATTAATCAGTGTATAGCAAAGAAAAATACCTAAAGTTATTTATTAATACGTCTATATTTTCTTTTTTTACTTTACTCTTAGTTTTCCCTAAAGGATATAACTATGGTTCAACAGCATTATTAGTCGTAAGTATTTTATTCGTTTTCTATTCTATTTATAAGAAGTTTAAGATAACAGAAATTATAAAACAGAATAACCCTATCTTTTTTGTTATTTCTCTGTATTTCCTGAACGCTCTTTTTTTTATTATTTTACATGGTGATAAATTTAAGCTGATTGATAATCCTCTAAGAGCATTTTTATTTCTTTCTGTGATTATTTTTGTTATTTATAGCAAGGTAAAATTTGATGTATTGCTTTATAGTATTCCTGTAGGATCTTTTGTTGCGGGATTAGTTGCTCTTTATCAATACTATATTTTGCATTTACCCGCAGCTTTTAATGAACAAATGAAAATTCAATCTGGTGATATTGCGATGTCGCTAGGATTGTTTAGCTTTATTATTGCTTTGTACTTGTTTGATATAAAGAAAAACAGATTGGCATTGGTGACAGCTATTGCTGGATTATTCGGTGTATTAGCTAGCGTGCTTTCTTTCGCTCGAGGTGGATGGGTCGGTGTTCCTTTAATATTTGTTTTTGTACTTTACATGTATAGAAATATGATATCTAAAAAATTACTTAGTGCTGTTGTACTAAGTATTCTAGTTGGGGGAATTTCATTAAGTACTAACGAGCAATTTGTCGGTAGAATATTAGATGTGAAGAATAACCTGAGCCATTATTCTCAAAATTCTAAAGATGGAAGTATAGGCGCTCGTTTAGATATGTGGAAGATGGGAGTGGATGCTTTTATTGAGCATCCTATTTCTGGTTGGAGTTTGAAAGCATTAGATGAATATAAAAAAAGCCTAGCGGATAAAGGCATTGTATCTCGTGAATTTACAGTATATTCTCACCTACATAACCAATTTATTGATGAATTAGCTAAAAAAGGTATCTTAGGCGGAGTTGCGATTTTAGGCATTTTTCTGGTCCCACTGTGTTCTTTTTATCGGAAACAGAAAAAATTTCCAAATAATAAAAAGATAAAATTACTTACTACCCTTGGTATTGTTCATGTGTTATCCACAATGAGCTATTGTTTAACACAAGCATTTCTAACACATAATTCGGGAAATATATTTTATTTCTTTTCTTTAGTCTTATTTTGGTCATTTATGCAAAAATCTATATCAGATTCTTGATCAGAATTGTCGCTATATTTTCGGTATGTTCTTCTATTCAGGAAATAAAAATGGAAATTAGATTATCAATAAACCAAGCCTCTGACGCTTGGGGAAAAAATGCTATTTTGAGCTTTGACTCTAATAAAGCTACGATTCATTTAAAAAATAATCAAAAAACTGACCGCACTTTAGTTCAACAAGCTGCTCGTAAATTGCGTGGGCAGGGAATTAAAGATGTGGAATTAGTCGGTGAAGGATGGGATTTAGAATTTTGCTGGGCGTTTTATCAAGGTTTTTATACCGCAAAACAAGATTACGCGATTGAGTTTCCACATTTAGATGATGAACCGCAAGATGAATTATTAGCGCGTATCGAATGTGGTGATTTTGTGCGTGGGATTATTAATGAGCCAGCACAAAGCCTAACACCAGTAAAATTAGCAGAACGTGCAGCAGAATTCATCTTAAACCAAGCGGACATTTATAATGAAAAAAGTGCGGTAAGTTTTAAGATTATTTCTGGTGAGGAACTTGAGCAACAAGGTTATCACGGAATTTGGACTGTAGGTAAAGGCTCAGCTAACTTGCCTGCTATGTTACAACTTGATTTCAATCCAACACAAGATCCGAATGTACCAGTGTTAGCTTGTTTAGTTGGCAAGGGGATTACTTTTGACAGTGGCGGCTACAGCATTAAACCAAGTGATGGAATGAGTACAATGCGAACCGATATGGGCGGGGCTGCATTATTAACTGGGGCTTTAGGTTTTGCTATCGCTCGTGGATTAAATCAACGCGTTAAACTGTATTTATGTTGTGCAGAAAATTTGGTAAGCAATAATGCATTTAAATTGGGTGATATTATTACTTATAAAAATGGTGTGAGCGCAGAAGTGTTGAATACGGATGCTGAAGGTCGTTTGGTGTTAGCCGATGGATTGATTGAGGCTGATAACCAAAATCCAAGTTTTATTATTGATTGTGCGACTTTAACTGGCGCAGCAAAAGTGGCAGTAGGCAACGACTATCATTCTGTATTGTCTATGGATGATGATCTCGTGAAGAATCTTTTCCAATCAGCACAAGCAGAAAATGAACCCTTCTGGCGTTTACCATTTGAAGAGCTTCATCGTTCACAAATTAATTCATCTTTTGCCGATATTGCTAATATTGGTTCTGTTCCAGTTGGGGCGGGGGCAAGCACAGCAATGGCATTTTTATCGTATTTTGTAAAAAATTATCAACAAAATTGGTTGCATATTGATTGTTCCGCGACTTATCGTAAATCTGGTAGTGATTTATGGGCTGTTGGAGCCACTGGAATTGGTGTGCAAACTTTAGCAAATTTAATGTTATCAAAATCATTGAAGTAAGGAGATATGATGACAGAAAGAACTTTTTCGATTATTAAACCTGATGCGGTAAAGCGTAATCTAATTGGAGCGATCTTAACTCGTTTTGAGCAAAATGGCTTTAAAATCGTAGCCTCTAAAATGGTACGCTTAACTCGTGAGCAGGCTGAAGGCTTTTATGCAGAACATCAAGGAAAAGAATTTTTTGCGCCTTTAGTTGAATATATGATGTCTTCACCGATAGTGGTGTCCGTTCTTGAAAAAGAAAATGCAGTGAAAGATTATCGCACTTTGATTGGTACAACGAATCCAGAAACTGCAGCAGAAGGTACAATTCGTAAAGGTTTTGCATTAAGTCAGCGTGAGAATTCGGTTCATGGCTCGGATAGTGTGGATAGTGCAAATCGTGAAATTGCCTATTTCTTTACTGATTCTGAAATTTTTGAGCGTTGATCGATAGTAAAAAGCACCTAAAATAGTTTAGGTGCTTTTGAATTTTTAATGCTTATAAAATAAGACCTTCTTAAGGTTTATAGATGAACTCAATCCCTTCATCATCTTCTTCGGTCCAATCATCATCCCAATCTTCGTCATCATCAAATTGATGTTCTGCTAGTTGTTCTTGATGATAATCTTCCCATTTGAATTTCACTTCTTCAGGCGCAACTTGTTGTGTTTCAGCTTCCCGTGGATTCGCTATGATAAAGTCCATAATATCACGACAAAGTGGCGGAACATTTTTTCCTGTTGCAGCTGAAATCAGGTAATAGTCTTCTTCCCAACCTAATTGTTCAGTAATTTCTCGAGCCCGCTCTTCAGCTTCTTCATCGCTCATCGTATCAATTTTATTAAATACTAACCAACGTGGTTTTTCTGATAATTTTTCACTGTATTGGAAAAGTTCAGATTCAATAATAGCGACATTATCTGCTGGATTAGAGCCATCAATTGGAGCAATATCGACTAAATGAATAAGAACTCTACAACGTTCTAAATGTTTTAAAAAGCGAATTCCTAGCCCTGCGCCATCTGCCGCACCTTCAATTAATCCAGGAATATCTGCCACCACAAAACTGTGTGAGTCATCCACTTTCACAACACCGAGACTTGGCACTAAGGTGGTAAATGGATAATCTGCAACTTTTGGTTTGGCTGCTGAAACGGCACGAATAAAAGTGGATTTACCTGCATTAGGTAAACCGAGCATTCCCACATCAGCAAGTAGCATTAATTCCAATAATAAATCGCGTTTTTCGCCCGGTGTACCCATTGTTTTTTGACGCGGTGCACGGTTTACTGATGATTTGAAACGGGTATTTCCTAAACCATGATAACCACCTTTGGCTACCAACATTTTTTGACCGTGTTGGGTTAAATCTCCCAAGGTTTCTTTGGTGTCGTTATCAATAGCGCGAGTTCCTACGGGAACAGGTAAAATAATATCTTTACCACGACGTCCTGTACAATCTGAACTCCGTCCATTCTCTCCACGCTCTGCCGCAAAGTGTTTATTAAAACGGTAGTCAATTAAGGTATTGAGGTTTTCATCAGCTTGTAAATAGACATCGCCACCGTCGCCACCGTCGCCACCGTCAGGGCCGCCTTTCGGAATAAATTTCTCTCGACGGAAACTTACGCAACCGTTGCCACCATCCCCAGCCTCAATTCGAATAAGGGATTCATCAATAAATTTCATTAAAACTTCTCCAAAATAAACCGCACTTTAATGAGTTTTATGCGGTAATAATTTATGTCCAATTGCGGATAAAATTGCCCCGCATACTACAACAAATGCACCAATATAGCTAATATTATTCAATTCTGGTGCCGCGAAATCTGCTGGACTAAAATAATGCGCAATATGTGAAAATAGGATTGTGAAAAGAGGTACAAGTGTGATAACAACACTGACTTTTGATACATCCCAACGATTAAGCGCTTCCGCATAAGAGCCGTATCCAATTAAGGTATTTAAACAGCAGTAAATAAAACAAATCAGAGCTAACGGTGTGAGTTCTTGTACTTGCGAGAATTCAGCTATCGGCATAAAAGCTATGGCACAACCTAAATACATCATTAGCAAGATTTGTTGTGAATTAAATTTACGCAACATTAATTTTTGCGCCATTCCATAAGCGACCCAAATCAGGGATCCTGCTACGCTTAAGATGACACCTGTTGAATACTGATTTAGTCCGGCAAATACATCAAAACGATCATTAAAGAATAAACCTAAACCAATTAACAATAAGAAAAGCCCGATCTTTTGGTGCAGACCCAATTTTTCTTTGAAGATCAGGACACCACAGATGAGCATTCCAAAAGAGGATAAATGAATAAAAATTTGTGCAACCGAAGGTTCAATATAATTCAGCGAGCTACTAAATAATAGAAAATTGCCGGTAAGACCAATTACCCCAATAAGGGCAAGCCAAGCATATTGACCGACTTTCATTGGTTCAGGTAATTTCTTTTTATAAGCAAGTAGAGCTAATAATGAGATTGCCGCTACAATAAAACGATACCATACGATAGTTTGAGCGTTCATTATAGATAAAGCTTGTTTGAGCGCGATAGGTAAGGATCCCCAAGCCATAGCGGTAATAAGCGCAAAGGTAAAGCCTAATAAAGGTTGTTGTTTCATTGATTGCTCGCTTATGTGAAATTAAAAAAGACAAAACGCCCCACAAAATTGTAGGGCGTTTCAATCGAATAGATTTTAAATTATTCAGTAACAATACTTACGTATTTACGGCTTTTCTCGCCTTTTACTTCAAATTTAACTTTACCATCTGCAGTTGCGAATAAGGTGTGGTCTTTACCCATACCTACGTTGCTACCCGCGTGGAACTTAGTACCACGTTGACGAACAATGATGCTACCTGCTAATACAGATTCGCCACCGAAACGTTTAACACCAAGGCGTTTAGCTTCAGAATCGCGACCGTTACGAGTTGAACCACCAGCTTTTTTAGTTGCCATCTACTTGATCTCCTCTGAAATTATGCTTGAATCCCAGTGATTTTCACTTCTGTGAACCACTGACGATGACCTTGTTGTTTACGGCTGTGTTTGCGACGACGGAATTTAACGATTTTAACTTTCTCGCCACGACCTTGTGCAACTACTTCAGCCACTACTTTTGCGCCAGCAACTACTGGTGCACCGATTTTAACATCTTCACCATTAACGACCATCAACACAGAATCGAACTCAACTGTTGCGCCAGTTGCAAGTTCAAGTTTTTCTAAACGAACAACTTGACCTTCGCTCACACGGTGTTGTTTACCGCCACTTTGGAAAACTGCGTACATAAATACTCCGCTTAATTGTGTTTCCCTGCTCTTTAGCAGTCCACACTTAAAAATTCATATAAATAGGTCGCAAATTCTACGGAAAAATCCTACCTATGGCAAGAATTTATTTACAATAAAATAAAAAAATTCCCTTCATTTGCGGATTGATTTCAGAAAGTCTGAAAATTCGGGTAAAATGCACCGCACTTTTGACTAATAATTGATGAAAAAATGAAGAAACAAGATCTTATGAGCATCGACGAGATCCAGAAACTTGCAGATCCCGACATGCAAAAAGTTAATCAAAATATTCTTGCTCAGCTTAATTCAGATGTTCCATTAATAGGACAGTTAGGTTTTTATATTGTTCAAGGTGGTGGTAAGCGGATCCGTCCATTGATCGCAGTTCTCGCAGCTCGATCTTTAGGGTTTGGAGGCTCTAATTCAATTACTTGTGCTACTTTTGTTGAATTTATTCATACTGCCTCTTTATTGCATGATGATGTGGTGGATGAGTCCGATATGCGTCGTGGGCGCGCTACGGCGAATTCAGAATTTGGGAATGCTGCAAGTGTACTTGTAGGAGATTTTATTTATACGCGTGCATTTCAATTAGTTGCACAATTAGAGTCATTGAAGATTTTGGGAATTATGGCCGATGCGACTAACGTTTTAGCAGAAGGCGAAGTTCAGCAGTTAATGAATGTTAATGATCCTGAAACGAGCGAAGCTAATTATATGCGTGTAATTTATAGCAAAACTGCGCGTTTGTTTGAAGTGGCTGGTCAGGCTGCGGCAATTGTTGCGGGTGGAACAGAAGCTCAAGAAAAGGCTTTACAAGATTATGGGCGTTATCTTGGAACTGCATTTCAACTCGTGGATGATGTATTGGATTATAGTGCAAATGCGCAAGTTCTAGGTAAAAATGTAGGCGATGATTTAGCTGAAGGAAAACCAACCCTTCCTCTTCTACACGCTATGCGTCATGGTAATGCTCAACAGGCAGCTTTAATTCGCGAAGCGATTGAGCAAGGAGGTAAACGTGAAGCTATTGATGAGGTATTAGCTATTATGGCTGAGCATAAGTCTTTAGATTACGCGATGAATCGTGCAAAAGAAGAAGCTCAAAAAGCTGTAGATGCAATTGCAATGCTGCCAGACAGTGATTATAAGAAGGCGTTAATTTCTTTAGCGTATTTGTCAGTTGATAGAAATTATTAGTCCTTAATTTAGCTTATATACTTGATACCAATTAATTTTAATTAAACTTTATGAATACAGAACTTCAATCTAAACCTGAGCAAAGTGCGGTTAACTTTCAAGGTAAAACTCGTAAACAGAAGGTACGCAAAGATCCTAATGCACCTTTTATTCGTGAAAAACTTGAGTTGCCAGATGGACATAATAAACTCCTTTTACATTCATGCTGTGCGCCTTGCTCGGGTGAAGTGATGGAGGCAATCCTTGCATCTGGCATTGAATTTACGATTTATTTTTACAATCCGAATATTCATCCACTCAAAGAATATTTAATTCGTAAAGAAGAAAATATTCGTTTTGCCCAAAAATTTGGCATTCCATTTATTGATGCAGATTACGATCGTCAAAATTGGTTTGATCGTGCCAAAGGAATGGAATGGGAGCCAGAGAGGGGGATCCGTTGTACTATGTGTTTTGATATGCGCTTTGAAAAAGCCGCTGAATATGCTCATGAACACGGTTTCCCTGTGTTTACTAGTTGTCTTGGTATTTCTCGCTGGAAGGATATGAATCAAATCAATGGCTGTGGGCATCGCGCTGCAGAAAAATATGATGATGTTATTTATTGGGATTACAACTGGCGAAAAGAAGGTGGCTCGCAACGCATGATTGAGATTAGTAAGCGTGAGCGGTTTTATCAACAGGAATATTGCGGTTGTGTGTATTCTTTACGTGATAGTAATAAATGGCGAGAAGAGACTGGTCGTCAAAAAATTGAAATCGGAAAATTGTATTATAGTGCTGATTAATATAATGAATTCAAAAAAGGCTTGGGATTCCAAGCCTTTTTCTTTGCGAAATTATTCGCCCAAACGCTCTTTAATACGAGCAGATTTACCTGAACGTTCACGTAAGTAGTAAAGTTTAGCTTTACGTACCGCACCTTTACGTTTAACTGCGATAGAATCTACAGCTGGAGAGTGAGTTTGGAATACACGCTCAACGCCTACGCCGTTAGATACTTTACGTAAAGTAAATGCTGAGTGCAAGCCACGGTTACGAATTGCAATAACCACGCCTTCGAATGCTTGCAAACGACGTTTGCTACCTTCAACTACCCATACTTTAACTTCTAAAGTATCACCTGGGCGGAAGCTAGGTACGTTTTGTTTTAATTGTTCTTGTTCAAGTTGTTTGATAATGTTAGACATTGTTTGATCCTTTATTGATCCTAGATGTAACTGAAACTAACTGTTATGTTCGGCTTGCGCCTCTTTTAACAGCTTACGTTGTTCGTCAGTCAGAGCTAGGCCTTCTAAGAGCTCAGGGCGTCGGAGCCACGTTCTTTGTAACGATTGTTTTAATCGCCATTTCCGAATTTCTTCGTGATGTCCCGACATCAGCACGGGTGGTACAGTTAATCCTTCTAGCACTTCCGGTCTGGTGTAATGCGGGCAATCTAACAAACCATCTGCAAAAGAATCTTCTTCTGCGGAGGCTTGTTTGCCTAATACACCGGGAATAAAACGTGCAACAGCATCAATTAATGTCATTGCTGGCAATTCCCCACCGGTCAGAACGTAATCGCCGATTGACCATTCTTCATCGATTTCAGTTTGAATCAATCTCTCATCAATACCTTCGTAACGTCCGCATACCAAAATCAACTTCTGATTTTGAGCAAGCTCGGTTACGCCGCCTTGATCGAGTTTACGTCCTTGTGGCGAAAGGTAAATCACCTTTGCGCCTTCTCCTGCCGCTGCTTTCGCAGCATGAATCGCATCCCGTAAAGGTTGCACCATCATCAGCATTCCCGGACCACCACCATAAGGGCGGTCATCTACGGTTTTATGCTTGTCGAATGTAAAATCTCTTGGATTCCAACATTCCACTTGCAGAAGATTATGTTTTACGGCTCTACCTGTAACCCCAAATTCCGTAATCGCTTTAAACATTTCGGGGAATAATGAAATCACCCCTATCCACATAAAAAGCCTACTACATTACGTTTGTGCATACTTGAGATTAGAAACCAGCGTCCCAATCCACTTCAATAGTTTTCGTGGTGAGATCGACTCTTTTAACTACTTGTTCATACAAAAACGGAATTAACCGCTCTTGTTTTCCAAAAGCATCTTTCGTATTGGCTTTAACTACTAAAACATCATTAGAACCCGTTTCCATCATCTCTGTCACCGTTCCCATTGTATAACCTTCTAAGTTTACAACTGAACAACCAATTAAATCGTGCCAGTAATAATCGCCTTCTTCTAGTTCTGGGAAAACAGATAAATCCACACCAATTTTAACATTTGCTAAAATTTGTGCAGCTTCACGGTCATCAACGCCTTTTAATTTAACGATGATTTCGTGATTATGATGACGCCAGTTTTCTAATTCCGTTGGCTGCCATTCACCTTTAATTTTTAAAAACCAAGGTTGATACTCAAAAATGCTTTCAGCTTGTTCTGTTGATGAATAAATACGTAACCACCCACGAATACCGTAGGTTGAGCCTAATTTGCCCACAACTTCAATACGTTGTTGTTCCATATTTCTCACCTATCTTAGTTTAAGAACTAAATCAAAAAGCAAAATTATGCTGCTTTTTGAGCTTCTTTTACCAAGCTCGCAACACGATCAGAAAGTGATGCGCCTTGACCAACCCAGTGGTTAACACGGTCTAGGTCGATACGAACACGTTCTGCGTTACCTTGTGCGATTGGGTTGAAGAAACCTACACGCTCAATGAAACGACCGTCACGTGGTGAACGGCTGTCAGCTACTACGATTTGATAAAATGGGCGTTTTTTAGCTCCGCCACGAGATAAACGAATGGTTACCATAACCTTCCTCTAAATGTTTAATTACTAAAAGAATATTCCCAAACTCGAAAGCGATTTAAGAATATAGCTTACTTTTTTCTCTGTATATATAGACAAAAAGCCTGCGAATTTTATACTTTTTGAGCAAAATTGCAAGTTTTGGATGAGCATTCTAATAAGTACGTTATATTATCTTGAAAAGGTAAACATTATCATTCACAAGCTATTTTGTTTTACGTATAATCTTAAAAATACTCAAGCCGTTTTAAGTCAAGTTTACGCGTATAGCGGTATTTTAGCTTGATAAAATATCAGTTAAATGAGGTTTATTATGAAAATCTGTTTTCATTCTGTGTTACTTGGATTAGCGTCATGTATTGGCATTCAACAATCTGTGATAGCGAGTCCTCCTTCGTCTTCTCAACAATCAGTATCTGCTGAGTCTGCTGAGACTTTAAAGCAACAATTTTCAATGGCTTTGGCTAAACAAGACAAACAACAAATTACCAATTTACAAAAAAAACTGACCGCTCTTTTTTCTTTACCTCCCCAATTTCTTGATAATCAGATCCAAATAAGCGAAAAAATCCTCACTCGCATTTTTAAAACAGATAAAAATCTCACTCCTAAATTTCTTGATTATTTATATTTTGAGCCGATAAGTACTGGCGATGCTAATTTAATTCAGGAAATGAAGAAAAACTTACTGGTGTCTTTTTTAGCAAATGAGCAGGCAAAAATTTATATTCGTCAAACAGATAATTCGGAGCAATTTGTTCAGGCTTTACTAGAACGAGGCGCAAAAACTGAGCAAATCATATTATTGTCTTTGGATGCGAAAGGTATATTTCAAAAAATTATTGAACAAATGCGTCAAGATTTTCCGAACCAGACTATTTTTCCGATTACTGAAAATCGTGTCAGTTTGATTACTCCTTCTTCTGAAATTAAGCCACGCCTTGCTTTAGCAAATATAATGTTCAATCGCCAATTTAAAGGTGTGGAAGTTGATGATTTCTCGTATTTAGATCAACCTCGAGAAAATTTACAGCACAATAATGATGCAATTCGTTACAAAACCTTTCAAGCAATGCTAGAAGGTTTAAATTAATCCCTTACCAATAGGAGTTTTTATGCTTTTATCCAAAAAATCAGCCGCCTTTGCACTCAGTGCATTCGCGATGCTTTTTACTAGTGCAGCTCTTGCCAAAGAGGAACCACAAGCTCACAAAGCTGTGGAATTAAGTATTTTGCACATTAATGATCACCATTCTTATTTAGAACCGCACGAAACACGGATTAATTTAAATGGTCAACAAACAAAGGTTGACATTGGCGGTTTTTCTGCTGTGAATGGAAAACTTTATGAGTTACGTAAAAAGTATAAAAATCCATTAGTGCTACATGCTGGTGATGCGATTACCGGTACGCTGTATTTCACTCTTTTTGGCGGTTCTGCTGACGCAGCTGTCATGAATGCTGGTAATTTCCATTATTTTACTTTGGGTAACCATGAGTTTGACGCAGGTAATGAAGGTTTATTAAAACTACTCGAGCCATTAAAAATTCCAGTACTTTCAGCCAATGTTATTCCTGATAAAAATTCAATTTTATATAACAAATGGAAACCTTACGATATTTTCACTGTGGATGGAGAAAAAATTGCTATTATCGGTTTAGATACCGTGAATAAAACGGTTAATTCCTCTTCACCAGGTAAAGATGTGAAGTTCTATGATGAAATTGCTACCGCACAAATTATGGCAAATGCTTTAAAACAACAAGGCATTAATAAAATCATTTTACTTTCACACGCTGGAAGTGAAAAAAATATCGAAATTGCTCAAAAAGTAAATGATATTGACGTTATTGTTACTGGCGATTCACATTATTTATACGGAAATAATGAATTACGTGGTTTAAAATTGCCAGTAATCTATGAATATCCGCTTGAATTTAAAAACCCGAATGGCGAACCAGTATTTGTAATGGAAGGCTGGGCTTATTCTGCCGTGGTGGGTGATTTAGGTGTTAAATTCAGTCCTGAAGGTATTGCGTCTATTACTCGTAAAATTCCTCACGTGTTAATGAGTTCTCATAAACTCCAAGTGAAAAATTCGGAAGGTAAATGGGCTGAATTAGCTGGCGATGAACGTAAAAAAGCACTTGATACTTTAAAATCAATGAAAAGTATTTCACTTGATGATCACGATGCAAAAACCGATAAGATTATTGCTAAATATAAAAGTGAAAAAGATCGTTTAGCACAAGAAATTGTGGGCGTCATCACTGGTTCTGCAATGCCAGGTGGTTCAGCAAATCGTATCCCAAATAAAGCAGGTTCAAATCCAGAGGGTTCTATTGCAACACGTTTTATTGCAGAAACAATGTATAACGAACTCAAAACAGTGGATTTAACTATTCAAAATGCGGGCGGTGTACGCGCAGATATTTTACCGGGCAACGTGACCTTTAATGATGCTTATACTTTCTTGCCTTTCGGGAATACCTTATATACCTATAAAATGGAAGGTTCGTTAGTGAAACAAGTGCTTGAAGATGCAATGCAATTTGCTTTGGTTGATGGCTCTACAGGCGCATTTCCTTACGGTGCAGGTATTCGTTACGAAGCAAATGAAACACCAAATGCAGAAGGTAAACGTTTAGTCAGCGTGGAAGTATTGAATAAACAAACCCAACAATGGGAACCGATTGATGAGAATAAACGTTATCTCGTTGGTACCAATGCCTATGTAGCTAGCGGTAAAGACGGTTACAAAACCTTTGGTAAATTATCTAACGATCCAAAATATGAGGGCGTTGATACCTACTTACCTGATGCAGAAAGTTTCATAAAATTTATGAAAAAACACCCGCACTTTGAGGCTTACACTTCATCAAATGTGAAATTTAATGCTTCAACTGATGCGTTACCTAAAAAATAAAATTAAAAAATAGACTAAAAATAGCGCGTACTTAACGCGCTATTTTTGTTATAAGTTTGCTGCTTTAAGATGCCATAGATGATTGAGAATCTTGATTATTCCACACCTTAATGCTTTCTCGTGGAAAATAAATTCCCTAGAAAGGTTGAAAAATAGGGTAGTTTATTGCGATAATCTAGGCCATTTTTGGGGAGATCTTTCAAGTAGTCAAATTTGTTTTAGACTGTTTATTTTGGTTAGAAAGATCAAATTTTTATTTCACCTTTAATTTAATTAGAAAAGAACAATGGCGGAAAAACGTAATATTTTTTTAGTGGGGCCAATGGGTGCAGGTAAAAGCACTATCGGTCGTCAATTAGCACAACAGCTCAATATGGATTTTATTGATTCCGATGCCGTGATTGAAGAGCGTACTGGCGCGGACATTAGCTGGATTTTTGATTTGGAAGGTGAAGAAGGCTTCCGTAAGCGTGAAGAACGCATTATTAATGAGCTTACTCAAATGCAAGGCATTGTACTTTCAACTGGTGGTGGCGCAGTGCTTTCTAAAGAGAGTCGTAATTATTTATCTGCACGCGGTATCGTGATTTATTTAGAAACAACGGTGGAAAAACAATTCCAACGTACTCAACGTGATAAAAAACGTCCATTGCTCCAAGATGCAGAGAATCCTCGTCAAGTATTGGAAGATTTAGCAAAAATTCGCAATCCTCTTTATGAGGAAATTGCGGACATCACGTTGCCAACCGATGAGCAAAATGCCAAAGTGATGGTAAATCAAATTGTTGATTTAATTGATAATATGAATGGATTGAATGGTGCACTTTAAACACACCTAAGGATAAATTATGCTGTGCGTCAACGTGGAATTGCAAGAGCGTCGCTATCCTATTTTAATTGGTAGCGGATTGTTACAAGATGAACGTAGTTACCCGATTAAACGTGGGGATCGCGTGATGATTGTAACGAATCCCACGGTTGCACAGTTTTATCTTGATACAGTCATCTATGCGTTGGAAAAACGTGGTTGCGTGGTCGATCATGTTTTATTGCCAGATGGCGAAAAATACAAAACGCTTGAATCTTTAAACTTAATTTTCACCGCACTTTTGCAAGGTAATCATGGACGAGATACCACGATTATTGCATTAGGTGGCGGTGTAATTGGCGATGTTGCCGGCTTTGCTGCGGCAAGTTATCAGCGTGGCGTCCGTTTAATTCAAATTCCAACCACATTGCTTTCACAAGTGGATTCTTCAGTGGGTGGTAAAACGGCGGTTAATCATGAATTAGGCAAAAATATGATTGGCGCATTCTATCAGCCATCAATGGTTATTATTGATACGCTCACGCTTAATACGCTTCCTAAACGTGAAGTAAACGCAGGTCTTGCTGAAGTTATCAAATACGGTGCCATTTTAGATTACGAATTTTTTGAATGGCTAGAACAACATATTGATGAACTTGTCGCTTTGCATCCTGAGGCGCTTCAACATTGTATTTCTCGTTGTTGTCAAATTAAAGCGGATGTGGTCGCGAGAGATGAAACAGAAAAGGGCGACCGTGCATTGCTCAATCTTGGGCACACTTTTGGTCATGCCATTGAAACTCACTTAGGTTATGGAAACTGGCTTCATGGAGAAGCTGTTTCAACGGGAATGATGATGGCAGCGGGGCTTTCGGAAGAACTTGGAGATATTTCTATTGCAGATGTGTCTCGCCTTGAAAAATTACTTGCTCGTGCCAATTTGCCCACCGTATCACCGGATACGATGCAGCCGGAAGACTATTTACCGCATATGATGCGTGATAAAAAAGTTCTAGCGGGTAAATTGCGTCTGGTGCTACTCAAATCTCTAGGTCAAGCTTATGTGGCGAATGATACCGATCATACCCTCGTGTTAAACGCAATTCGTCGTTGTACTCAAACGGATTAAGATGTTACGTCCGAAAAAGCAATCTTTAAAACCTAAGTTAAAACACCGTCCATTTTTAAAGTGGGCGGGGGGGAAATTTCGCTTAACGGACGATATAAATAAAGCCTTTCCAAACAAAAAAAACTGCTTAATTGAGCCATTTGTGGGCGCTGGAGCAGTATTTCTTAATTCTAATTTTGAACGCTATATTTTGGCAGATATCAACCCAGATTTAATCAATCTATTCAATATTGTTAAAGAAAATGTAGAGGGTTATATTGAAGCTTGTAAGCCGATTTTCTTCGCTGATGATGCCAATACACCCGATTATTACTATACCAAACGTCGTCAATTTAATGCTTCTACGAATCCTTTCGAACGTTCGATTATTTTTTTATATTTGAACCGTTTTGGGTTTAACGGATTATGCCGTTATAACAGCAAGAATGAATTTAATGTGCCTTTTGGGGCTTATAAAACTCATTATTTTCCAGAAGATGAATTACGTTATTTTGCGCATAAAGCGCAAAGTGCGGTGTTTTTATGCTGTGATTTTCAAAAAACTTTTGAACTGGCAGATAAAGATTCGGTGATTTATTGCGATCCACCTTATGCTCCGCTACAACAAGATACTAATTTTACTGGTTATGCGGGCAATGAGTTTGGTTTGATACAGCAACGTGCTTTGGCAGATTTAGCGAAATCTATACAAAAAGAAAAACAAATTCCGATATTGATCTCGAATCACGATACTAAATTTACGCGTGAAATTTATAACGGTGCAAAATTTAAACGCATAAGAGTTCAACGTTCTATTAGTCAGAATTCAGAAAAACGCGTAAAAGTGAAAGAATTGATTGCGATATTTGGTGCTCGTAAATAATAAAAATAAACCGCACTTTTGTTAGTGTTCGGTTAGATGACTGTTTTCTTTAAATCATCCATCGTATTAAAATTCTCGAAGTTGCCTTCTTCTTGTGTAAACTTTACTGAAATCCCGCCATTTTCTTTCATAAACTGTAAAAGGCGTCGTTCACCCGATGCTAGATAGTGTCGCAATTTTTTCTTTAGCTGAACGGACATCAAACAAAAAACGGGATGTTCACGTTCCTCATCGCAAGCATAAGCAATTAAAGTGCGGTGATTTTCAACCGCACTTTGGAGTTTATCTAAAAGATTCGTAGGGAAAAAAGGCGTATCGCAAGGCGCAAAAAGGATAAAGTCACTTTTTGTCTTTTCTAGGGCTGTTAGCATGCCACTTAATGGCCCTTGAAAATCGGGCAGTTCATCTGAAAAAACGGGAAAGCCAAATTTTGCATATTCTGTTTGACTTCGGTTAGCGTTAATTGAAATCTGATGAATTTGTGGTTGCAAGCGATGAATAACATGTTGAATTAAAGATTGTTTACCTAAAATCTGTAATCCCTTATCTTGCCCACCCATTCTGCGTGCTTTGCCACCAGCCAAAATTACCGCGCTTATTGTAATTGTCATATTTTAATCTATCGTTATTTCAAGTATCATTTGCCTATTTTTTACTATTAAAAAGGAAATAGCAATGAAATGTAAGCGTTTAAATGAAGTTTTGGAACTTTTACAGCCTTATTGGTCTAAAGACCCGGATTTGAGCTTAATGGAAATTTTGCAAAAAATTGCCAATGAATCAGGTTTCCAAAAGCCATTAAATGAATTAACTGATGAAGTGATTATTTATCAGTTAAAAATGGATGGTACCGATAAACATGAGCCAATTCCTGGTCTCAAAAAAGATTACGAAGAAGATTTTAAAACCGCATTGCTCCGTGCTCGCGGTATCATTAAATAAGAGGAAAGCAAATGAAAAAAGTATTATTTGCGTTAGGTTTAGGTATCAGCACGCTTATGTCTGTAAACAGTTTTGCAGAAGATTTACAAGAAGGCAAACAATATGTTCAAGTGAGCCAACAGGCTTCACAACAAAAAGAAGTGATTGAGTTTTTCTCATTCTACTGCCCACATTGTTACGCCTTTGAAATGGAATACAAAATTCCACAACAAGTCGCAGATGCTTTACCAAAAGACGTGAAATTTAAACAATATCATGTGAATTTCTTAGGTCGCCAATCTGAAAACTTAACGCGTGCTTGGGCGTTAGCAATGGCATTAGGTGCAGAAAGTAAAGTAAAGGCACCGTTATTTGAAGCGGCTCAAAAGGATACCTTGAAATCAATGGATGATATTCGAGCTATTTTCTTATCGAATGGTGTAACTGCCGAGCAATTTGATGGTGGCATTAATAGTTTTGCAGTAAATGGTTTGGTCAATAAACAAGTGAATGCCGCAGAACAATTTAAAGTACGTGGCGTACCTGATTTTTATGTCAATGGTAAATTCCGTGTAAACCCTGAAGGGTTAAATTACGATGATTTCGTGAAAGATTATGTGCAAACCGTAAAAGGTTTATTGCAAAAATAACGAAAAATTGGTTTAATGCCTGCCCTATTTTGTAAATATTAATGAAAGAAGAGAGAATATTATGGCTGCAAGTTTTAGCGTAACGCGTCGTTTCTTTGACGACAAAAACTACCCACGTGGTTTTTCCCGTCACGGTGATTACACGATCAAAGAATCACAGGTGCTTGAGCAATATGGCCAAGCGTTCAAAGCACTAGACCTAGGGGAACGTGAGCCAGCGACTAAAGAAGAAAAAGATTTTGTTGCTTTTTGCCGTGGTGAGCGCGCAGCAGAGACTTTCTTTGAAAAAACTTGGAATAAATATCGTACTCGTATTAACACTAAAAAACGTGTTTACACCTTATCTGGTGATGTGAGTGAAGCTGCTTCTGGCGGTGAAGATTATTCCGGCGAATAAGAGACGTTAAATAAGGCAGGCGGAAGTCTGCCTTTTGTTTTTGAATAGCTTGTGAAATCACGCGTAATTCACAGCTGATAACTTTATTCTCCTATCTTTGTATGAACGATTCGTCTTCATACGCCCTATGAATACTAATTTCTATGCAATTACCGATTTCTCAATACAACGAACTGCTACAAAAAAAACTTGAAAAGTTAACCGCGCTTTTGCGCCCTTTCAATGCACCTGATATTCAAGTTTTTGATTCCCCAACAAGTCATTATCGCATGCGTGCGGAGTTTCGTATTTGGCACGAGCAAGATGATTTTTACCATATTATGTTTGATCAAGCGACGCTACAGCGTTATCGCGTGGATGAGTTTCCAATCGCTAGCACGCTGATAAATCGCATGATGCAAACCTTATTACCTTTGTTAAAACAACAAGAGGTGCTACACAAAAAATTATTCCAAATTGATTACCTTAGCACTTTGAGTAATAAGATTATTGTGAGCTTGCTTTATCATAAAACACTCACTGAAGAATGGGAAAGTGCGGCTAAAAATCTAAAAGATTTACTCGAAAAGCAAGATTTTGATGTGCAAATAATCGGGCGTGCAAGTAAACAAAAAATCTGTTTTGAGCAAGATTATGTGGATGAAGTTTTACCTGTGAATGGCAGAAATTATGTTTATCGCCAAGTCGAGAATAGTTTTACTCAGCCAAACGCAACGGTAAACTGCAAAATGCTTGAATGGGCAATTGATTGTACCCAAAATAGCGAAGGTGATTTATTAGAACTTTACTGCGGAAACGGTAATTTTTCTATCGCACTTGCACAAAATTTCCGCAAGGTATTAGCAACAGAAATCGCCAAACCTTCCGTAGCCGCCGCACAGTTTAATATCGTTGAAAATAAAGTCGATAATTTACAAATTATCCGTATGTCGGCAGAGGAATTTACGCAGGCAATGAATGGGGTTCGAGTCTTTAATCGTTTGAAAGGGATTGATTTAAAATCTTATGAATGTAATACCATTTTTGTCGATCCACCTCGCGCAGGGCTTGATCCTGAAACAGTGAAACTTGTACAAAATTACGATCGCATTTTGTATATTTCCTGCAATCCTCATACGCTGTGCGATAATCTTGTTGAACTTTCAAAAACGCACCGCATTGAAAAAGCAGCGTTATTTGATCAATTCCCTTACACTGACCACATGGAAAGCGGCGTATGGCTCATTCGCAAGTAGGTATTCAGCTGATTTCTGAATCTCCAGAAAAAACATTAGCAGAATTGACCGCACTTTGTGCTGAACACAACATTATTCATAATGAAAAGAGCCCACTTGCGCTTGTTCAAACCGATGACCGTTTAGAACTTCGTAAATTAGACGAACCTAAACTCGGGGCGGTTTATGTTGATTTTGTAGGCGGCACAATGGCTCATCGTCGTAAATTTGGTGGTGGTCGCGGTGAGGCTGTAGCAAAAGCGATAGGGATTAAAGGTTCGGAATTGCCAACGGTTATTGATGCCACAGCTGGTCTAGGACGTGATGCCTTTGTGCTGGCGTCGATTGGCTGCCAAGTTCGTTTAGTGGAACGCCATCCAGTTGTTTTTTTACTTCTGCAAGATGGTTTAAATCGAGCTTATCAAGATGAGGAAATTGGCGAGATGTTGCAACAAAATTTGCGCTTGCTGAATGTTCACCATATTAATGAACTTGATCCTAATGCTGATTGTGCCGATGTGGTTTATCTCGATCCAATGTATCCGCATAAACAAAAATCTGCGTTAGTAAAAAAAGAAATGCGCGTATTCCAGCATTTAGTTGGAGCAGATTTAGATGCCGATGAATTACTTTTACCTGCACTACAACTCGCTAAAAAACGTGTGGTCGTGAAGCGTCCTGACTATGCAGAGTTTCTTTATGGAAAACAACCGCACTTTAGCCGTGAAACGAAAAATCATCGCTTTGATATTTATATGGGAGCATCACAATGCTAAGAGAAAGTGCCGTTGTTATTAGCTATGAAAATGGCATTGCCAAAGTGAAATGCCAATCTCAAAGTGCCTGTGGACAATGCGCTGCTAAAAACAGTTGTGGAACATCAAGCCTTTCCGAATTAAACGGCAAACGTGGCGAGCATATTTTTAATGTGGACACATTAATGCCATTACGCGAAGGTCAAATTGTTGAAATTGGATTAGAAGAAAAGTCAATATTGTTGTCGGCATTATTGATGTATGTTGTACCGCTTTTGACCTTATTGATTGCGACGATGTTGTCTGATTACATCAGCCACAATGAAATCTTGCGTGCAATTTTAATCTTTGGATTAACCGCACTTTCTTTCATCTTTGTAAAATTTTATGGTAGAAAATTAGGGCAACAAACAGAATTTCAGCCAGTTTTATTGCGCGTATTGTCTTAAGTTTTTTATTCGCTTTTTATTATTTCTGCGATCTAGATCGCAAACTATAAAGCTAGTTGAGTAATTCCCTTTCTATTTCAGCAAAATTTCTCTTTTATTGATCGGAGAAACTATGCTGAATTTATTTAAATTACCCATTGAGAAAAGTTCTTTAGAGGCTTGGTCAAAACTTAGTGATGATGTGGCAAAAGTTGCTATTCTAGCAATGCCTGTTATACTTTACGGCGAGCAACCGCTTTTCCTAAAAGGATTAAATATTAGTTTTTTGCTCATTATTGCTTATGCTTGCCTTGTGATGGGGCGTAAATTTCGTCAATTAGTGGAGGGAAAATAATATGTGGCTTACTATAGGGCTTGGCATTGTTGCTCTTCTTGCTATTGGCGGACTTATTTTTGCCAATTACGCAGCAAAACATTCTTAATTTATTAACCCCGATCTTTCGGGGTTTTCCGTATCTAAAGTGCGGTGATTTTTAAGGTTATTTTTATGAACAATCAGATTCCTTTACTTGGAATTACCGGTTATAGTGGTAGTGGTAAAACAACATTATTAGAAAAACTTATCCCAGAACTTATCGCTCGTCACATTCGCGTTTCAGTGATTAAACATAGCCATCACAATATGCAAGTTGATAAAGAAGGCAAAGATAGTTGGCGTATGAAAGAAGTAGGTTCCTCTCAGGTCATTTTAGCGAATGATGAACGCTGGGCGATCATGACGGAAACGCCAAAACCTGTTTCATTGGATTATTTAGCACAACAATTTGACCGCACTTTAACTGATTTAGTGTTGGTGGAAGGCTTTAAACAAGAGCCAATTCCAAAGATTTTGCTTCATCGTCAGGAAATGACAAAACCTTTACCCGAAATTGACGAATATGTGCTCGCAGTTGCAACGAATTATCCCCTTGAAATTGAGCGCACTTTATTGGATATTAACCGCATTCCGCAAATTGCCGATTTTATTGAAAATTGGTTGCACCATTTTCACGGAGCACGATGACTGAATCCAATGCCTATCGCGGTTTAGCTTGGGTAGCAGCAATGGCACTTTTTATGCAGAGCCTAGATGCGACCATTCTTAATACTGCCTTACCAGCGATATCCTCCGACTTACATAAACCTGCCTTTGAAATGCAAATGGCGATTATTGCTTATTCTTTAGCCGTTGCATTATTTATTCCTCTTACCGCTTGGGCTGCGGCAAAATTTGGGACATTAGCCGTTTTTCGAGGGGCAGTTTTCACGTTTATTTTAGGTTCTATTGCTTGTGCTGCAGCCCCTAATTTAGAAAGTTTAATCTTAGCCAGAGTGATTCAAGGGATAGGCGGTGCCTTTATGATGCCAGTGGCGCGTTTAGCTATTATTCAAGCTGTCCCCAAACAACAATTAGTGAATGCTTGGAATTTAATGGCAACTGCAGGTTTGATCGGGCCCATTCTAGGGCCTATTTTAGGTGGATGGTTAGTCATTCACGCCAGTTGGCACTGGATTTTTTTAATCAATATTCCAATTGGTGCACTAGGGATTTTGGCATCGGGCAGCGTGATGAGTAACATTAAAGGCGAAGTAGATAAACTAGATTGGACAGGTTTTTTACTGTTTGCATTGGGGTTAGTTGGTATCACGCTTGGTTTGGATTTACTTGGTGAAAGCCAACATAGCCCAATTACAACCTATAGCGTATTAGTTGTCGGTGTTCTGTTACTCGTTGCTTATTGTAGCTATGCCAAAAACAATGAAGATGCCATTTTACCTTTATCCCTTTTTCGTACTCGTACATTCAGATTAGGCATCATTGCCAATATTTTTATCCGATTATCTGCATCTGGCGTTCCCTTTTTATTGCCTTTGATGTTCCAATTATCTTTCGGTTATAGTGCTGAAATGTCAGGCTGGCTATTAGCACCGATTGCGGTAATTTCTGTGATGTTGAAAATATTAATTGGACGAATTTTAAATCGTTGGGGCTATAAAACAACGCTAATTTCATCCGCACTTTTGATGGCTGGCTCTGTGATTTCAATGGCTTGGTTAGATAAACAAAGTTCTCTGACTTGGATTATTTGTAATCTCATGTGGTATGGCGCTTGCATGTCGATAATTTTCACTTCAATCAATACGTTGACTGTAGGCGATCTTTCAAAACAACAGGCAGGCACAGGTTCTACAGTATTAAGTATTGTGCAGCAAGTTGGGATTGGATTTGGTATTGCTATTTCATCGATAATTCTAAATCTCTATAGACATTTCTTTAGCGCAAGTGATGGTTTACAACAGGCTTTTAGCTATACTTTCTTAACCTCATCACTTTTTGCAATCGCCTTAGTTTGGTCGCTTATGAAATTACATAAACATGATGGCGATCATTTACGGAAGAATCCTTAGATTAATTTGTTATAATCCATAGGATTTTTTTATTTAAAAAAAACGACATTTGCTTATATCTTATTAAACATTTATTTTAGATAGGATTTATCTAGCATCTTGGTTATATGACAATGCTCGAATAAATCCCTGCCAACAAAGTGAGGAACTATCATGAAGCTAAAAGCAACACTAACTCTTGCAGCTGCAACACTTGTATTAGCAGCTTGCGATCAATCAGGTTCAGCAAATAAACCGACCGCACAAGCTGAAACCAAATCTGCATCTAACAATACTTTCGTTTACTGTACAGCAAAAGCACCTTTAGGGTTTAGCCCTGCACTTGTGATGGAGGGAACATCTTATAATGCCAGTTCACAACAAGTGTATAACCGCTTAGTTGAATTTAAAAAAGGCTCAACGGATATTGAACCTGCTTTAGCTGAAAGCTGGGAAATCAGCGATGATGGTTTAACTTATACATTCCATTTAAGAAAAGGTGTTAAATTCCATACAACAAAAGAATTTACCCCAACACGTGATTTTAATGCGGATGATGTCGTGTTTTCATTCCAACGTCAGTTAGATCCAAATCATCCATATCACAATGTATCTAAGGGGACTTATCCATATTTCAAAGCGATGAAATTCCCTGAATTGTTGAAATCTGTGGAAAAACTAGATGACAACACGGTTCGTATTACCTTGAACAAAAAAGATGCGACTTTCTTGGCTAGTCTTGGTATGGATTTTATTTCTATTTATTCCGCAGAATATGCGGATGCAATGCTGAAAGCAGGTAAGCCAGAAACAATTGATAATCGCCCAGTGGGAACGGGGCCATTTGTTTTTGTTGATTACAAAACAGATCAGGCAGCCCAGTATGTAGCAAACGAAAACTATTGGAAAGGTAGAACACCATTGGATCGTTTAGTTATCAATATTGTGCCAGATGCGACAACACGTTATGCAAAATTACAGGCGGGATCTTGTGATTTAATTTTATTCCCGAATGTAGCGGATTTAGCAAAAATGAAAACAGATCCAAAAGTACAACTTTTGGAACAAAAAGGTTTGAATGTGGCGTATATCGCATTCAATACCGAAAAAGCACCGTTTGATAATGTCAAAGTTCGTCAGGCGTTGAATTATGCAGTGGATAAAAAAGCGATTATTGAAGCGGTTTACCAAGGCGCAGGTACACCAGCTAAAAATCCACTTCCTCCAACAATTTGGAGTTACAATGATGAGGTTCAAGATTATCCGTACGATCCAGAAAAAGCAAAACAACTTTTAGCAGAAGCGGGTTACCCAAATGGTTTTGAAACTGATTTTTGGATTCAACCTGTTGTTCGTGCCTCTAATCCAAATCCAAAACGTATGGCTGAACTTATCATGGCGGACTGGGCAAAAGTTGGTGTAAAAACTAACCCAGTTACCTATGAATGGGCGGATTACCAAAAACGTGCGAAAGCGGGTGAGTTAACTGCTGGTATCTTTGGTTGGTCTGGTGATAATGGTGACCCTGATAACTTCTTATCTCCATTATTGGCAAGTTCAAATGCGGGTAATTCCAATATGGCTCGTTTTAAAAATCCAGAATTTGATGCATTACTAGATAAAGCAATTGGATTAACAAATAAGGAAGAACGCACCGCACTTTATAAACAAGCGCAAGTTATCATTCATAATCAAGCACCTTGGATTCCAGTGGCGCATTCCGTAGGTTTTGCACCACTTAGTCCACGCGTAAAAGGCTATGTACAAAGCCCATTTGGCTATGATGCTTTCTATGGCGTGAGTGTTGACGGTAAATAATTAATAGCATTTCAGTTCTTTTAGGGCCCTTATTTAGTAAGGGCCTTTTTATTTGAAATATTATTATTTTGTAAAAAATATGTTAAATATATTTTACTTGAGTATAATGCTCAACATTGTTCCTCACGGAAGAGAATCCATAGAATAATGAGATTAATTGTAAATATAAGGAACAAAAATGGATTTCAATAGAATTATCACTCACATGAATGATCATCACCAAGATGATATGGCTGCCCTTTGTAAAAAATTTGGGGGCGTAAATGAAATCACGGATGTGATATTAGTTAATGTAGATTTTGGTGGTTTAGATTTTAAATATAATGGTGACAAAACATTACGCGTGGAATTTCCACAACAAGCTGACGCAGGTTCAATTAAACAAGCGATCATCAATCTTTGTGTAGAAAATAAACCAGTTGCAAATTACGATCGTATCAAAGCTAAAATTGATGAATTTCGTCAAGAGTTTAAAAGCTGTATGCTTGCCACTTTAGATAAAGATGGCTTACCGATGGCATCTTATGCACCAATTATTTCGCTTGATGGAAAATATTATATTTATATCAGTGCCATTGCAGAGCATTATGACAATTTAAAACGTAATCCGAATCAAGCGGAAGTGATGTTTTTAGAAGATGAAAGCAAAGCGAAATCAATTATTGTACGTACTCGTTTACGTTACAAGGCTAGTGCACGTTTTATTCCTCGTGAAGATCCAATTGTTGAAAAAGTCTTAGATAAATTAGCGGAAACTATGAATGATGTGGGCGGAATTAAAACAATTCGTGAATTTACTGATTTTGATTTAGTTGAGCTTACATTTGGAACAGGTCGTTTTGTAAGAGGTTTTGGTCAAGCTTATTTGATTGATGCTAACGGGGAAATTTCTCATATTGGTGTCAAAGGCAATCCACACGAAAAAGAAAGTGATAAATAATAACGTCTCTTAATGTGTAGAAGATCAGACTTAATCTGACAAATCATAATAAAAAGTGAGATTTTCCCATTTAGAATATGAGTGTCAAAATCAATCTAAACAAAAAAGGAAACTCTCATGTTTTATTACTTACAACCCTCTC
>NZ_QQGY01000012.1:0-69489 GCF_003490595.1 Haemophilus haemolyticus | reverse complement strand
TCCGCCACTCGTCAGCAAGAAAGCAAGCTTTCTCCTGCTACCGTTCGACTTGCATGTGTTAAGCCTGCCGCCAGCGTTCAATCTGAGCCATGATCAAACTCTTCAATTCAAGTTCAATCGCTCAATATACTGCTTAGCTATAAATAAAAACACTACTTAAAAAGTAATTATGAATTTTCAGTTAAGCACCTATTAAGACTTCAAAATTAAAAATATTTTAAAACAAGTCAATCAACAAGTGCCCACACAGATTGTCTGATACATTGTTAAAGAGCAAAAAATAACGACGCACGTGGAAACTTAAATACTTCACAACAGTGCGTCGTTGTGTGCGGTGCATTATAGGGATTTTCAAAACCCTTGCAAGTACTTTTTGTAAAAATATTTAAAAAAATGATCTTTTGATTAAAGCGCAAGCGATTAGAGCAAAATATAGATATTTTGGGCTATTTTTTTAATCGTTTTAAAATTCTCGGAAGATCAACGATAGAATCTAACACATAATCAGCTACTCTCTCGCCTTCCTCTGTTACTGGTTTACCTGTACGAACTAATACATTCATTTTCACCTTGGCGCCAATTCCCGCTTTTAGATCTTCAACTTTATCTCCAACCATAATAGATTGCGTAGGATCGATCTTTAATTCTTTGATCGCTTGCAATAACATTCCAGATTTAGGTTTCCGGCAATCACAGTCTTCTTTATATTCACCTTTTCCCTCAGGATGATGTGGGCAATAGTAAATACCATCCAAATCCACATCTTGTTCAGCCAATGACCAATCCATCCATTCTGTTAACTGTAAAAACTGCTCCTCAGAAAAATAACCACGTGCAATTCCAGATTGATTGGTAACCAACACCAACATATATCCCATTTTCTTTAATTCACGCAATGCATCAATCGCACCATCAATAAACTTAAAGTTATCAATTTCGTGTACATAACCATAATCAATATTTAACGTACCATCGCGATCTAAAAAAATAGCCTTATTCATTCTCTTACCTTTTATAAATGTCAAATTGACGAAAATTATCTATTTAATCCAAGCAATTAGCAAATATAACTCATAACCAATCTTTCTAAAAAAGATAATCTGACATATTGACATAGCAATCTAGACGTCTAGAATACCGAAATAGATTTAAAAATAACAAATAAAAAGGGCTTATATGATTAAGCTAAGCAATATAACAAAGATTTTTGAGCTACCTAGCAAGAAATTGACTGCGCTGGATAATGTCTCATTAAACATCGAAAAAGGTCAAATTTGTGGCGTAATTGGTGCATCTGGCGCAGGAAAAAGTACATTAATCCGCTGTGTGAATTTATTAGAAAAACCGACAAGCGGTTCCGTTATTGTTGATAGCGTAGAATTAACAGGACTTTCTGATCGCGAGTTAGTACGTGCTCGTCGTCAAATCGGAATGATTTTTCAGCATTTCAATTTACTAAGTTCTCGTACTGTATTTGAAAACGTGGCATTACCTTTAGAATTAGAAGGTGAGTCAAAAGCAAAAATCCAAGAAAAAATCACCGCACTTTTAGAGCTTGTTGGTTTAAGTGAAAAACGTGATGCTTACCCGAGTAATCTTTCTGGTGGGCAAAAACAACGTGTAGCCATTGCACGCGCCTTAGCTAGCGATCCTAAAGTCTTATTATGTGATGAAGCAACCAGCGCATTAGATCCTGCAACGACGCAATCTATTCTGAAATTATTAAAAGAAATTAACCGCACTTTAGGTATTACGATTTTGTTGATTACTCATGAAATGGAAGTTGTTAAACAGATTTGTGATCAAGTTGCTGTCATTGATCAAGGTCGCCTAGTTGAACAAGGTACTGTTGGTGAAATTTTTGCAAATCCTAAAACAGAATTAGCACAAGAGTTTATTCGTTCGACCTTCCACATTAGTCTACCTGATGAATATTTGGAAAATCTTACTGATACGCCGAAACATAGTAAAGCGTATCCAATTATCAAATTTGAGTTTACCGGCCGATCAGTTGATGCGCCGTTACTTTCTCAGGCATCAAAAAAATTTGGCGTGGAGCTCAGCATCTTAACCTCACAAATTGATTATGCTGGAGGCGTGAAATTTGGTTATACCATTGCTGAAGTAGAAGGCGATGACGATGCCATTACGCAAACCAAAGTTTATTTAATGGAAAACAATGTGCGCGTGGAGGTGCTTGGTTATGTTCAATGATTTCTTGACAACATTCAGCCAGCAATTAACACCTCAAATGTGGGGTGTTGTCGCAACAGCAACTTATGAAACGATTTATATCAGCTTTGCATCTACTTTACTTGCCGTAGTAGTCGGCGTGCCTGTTGGCGTATGGACTTTCTTAACTGGAAAAAATGAGATTTTACAAAATAACCGCACTCATTTTGTGTTAAACACGATTATTAATATCGGGCGTTCCATTCCATTTATTATTTTGCTCTTAATTTTATTACCTGTAACACGTTTCATCGTGGGAACCGTATTAGGTACAACAGCAGCAATTATTCCATTGAGTATTTGTGCGATGCCATTCGTGGCTCGCTTAACTGCTAACGCATTAATGGAAATTCCAAATGGTTTAACCGAAGCTGCTCAAGCAATGGGAGCAACTAAATGGCAAATTGTATGTAAATTCTATTTGCCAGAAGCACTACCTACACTTATTAATGGCATCACGCTTACGCTGGTCACTTTAGTTGGTTACTCTGCAATGGCGGGGACACAAGGCGGCGGCGGCTTAGGTAGCCTCGCTATCAACTACGGCGTATATCGCAATATGCCTTATGTCACTTGGGTAGCAACCATTATTATTGTGCTATTCGTTATGATTAGCCAAAAACTCGGCGATACACTGGCTAAAAAAGTGGATCATCGTTAATTAAACACAACTCTTAACTTAAACAGGAAGGAAATCCTATGAAATTAAAACAACTTTTTGCAATCACTGCAATCGCATCAGCTCTCGTTTTAACAGGCTGTAAAGAAGACAAAAAACCTGAAGCTGCAGCTGCACCACTTAAAATCAAAGTCGGTGTAATGTCTGGCCCTGAGCACCAAGTTGCAGAAATTGCAGCAAAAGTCGCTAAAGAAAAATATGGTTTAGACGTTCAATTCGTTGAATTCAATGACTACGCATTACCAAATGAAGCGGTATCTAAAGGTGATTTAGATGCAAACGCAATGCAACATAAACCTTATTTAGATGAAGATGCAAAAGCGAAAAATTTAAATAACTTAGTCATCGTGGGTAATACTTTCGTCTATCCATTAGCGGGTTATTCTAAAAAAATCAAAAGTATAAATGAATTACAAGAAGGTGCTAAAGTTGTTGTTCCTAACGATCCAACAAACCGCGGCCGCGCATTAATTCTTCTTGAAAAACAAGGTTTAATCAAATTAAAAGATGCAAATAACCTTCTTTCAACTGTATTAGATATTGTTGAAAATCCAAAAAAATTAAACATCACTGAAGTAGACACTTCTGTTGCAGCTCGCGCATTAGACGATGTTGATTTAGCTGTAGTAAACAACACTTATGCGGGTCAAGTGGGCTTAAATGCTCAAGATAACGGTGTATTTGTAGAAGATAAAGATTCTCCATATGTGAACATTATCGTTTCTCGTACCGATAACAAAGACAGCAAAGCTGTTCAAGATTTCGTAAAATCTTACCAAACAGAAGAAGTTTACCAAGAAGCTAAAAAACACTTTAAAGATGGTGTTGTAAAAGGTTGGTAATTTCTACCGCACTTTAACTCATTACTAAATCCCTTGCTCTGCAAGGGATTTTCTATATCTTATCTTCTACGACCAATTAATTTCCTAAAATTAAAGATCACACAAGTAACAATACCTTGATAAATTCAGGGCATGAAAAAACCGCACTATAAAAGTGCGGTAATTTTTTTAATTATTCTTAATCAAGAATTAATGTATTTTTTCTACTTGACCAAATTCTAGTTCAACAGGTGTAGCACGACCAAAGATTGATACAGAAACTTTTAAGCGACCTTTTTCATAATCCACTTCTTCTACTGTACCATTAAAGTCTGCAAATGGACCTTCCGCCACACGAACTTCTTCACCAGGATGATACTCATTGCGGTGACGCGGTTTATCTGTGGTTTGTTCTAAACGGTTTAAAATAGTATCGGCTTCTCGTTTAGAAATTGGCGCTGGTTTATCAGGTGTACCACCAATGAACCCCATAACACGCGGAACACTTTTCACCAAGTGCCATGTTTCATCATTCATTTCCATTTCTACGAGCACATAGCCAGGGAAAAACTTACGTTCGCTTTTACGACGTTTACCTGCAACATTCTCAACGACTTCTTCAGTTGGAACTAACACTTCACCAAATTGGTCTTCCATTTGTTGCTGTTTAATGTATTCACGCAAAGTTAAAGCCACTCGGCTTTCAAAACCAGAAAACGCCTGTAATACATACCAACGTTTTTTTGATACAGTTGTTTCTTCAGTCATTTTAGAATCTCAAATCAGTTAAGAAATTAATTACTGTCACAATAATCGAATCTGTCGCCCAGAAAAATAAGGATGCAATGATTGTTACCCCAATTACGATTAATGTAGTTTGACGCGCTTCTTGGCGACTTGGCCATACCACTTTTTGCGCTTCTATTTTTGAATCTTTAAAGAATGTACGAGCTTTTGTACCTTGATTAGTAATTGCTGCAAATGCAAAAGCAATCACTAATGCAATGACTACACCCACTACACGAATAGGTAATGAATATACTTTTTGGAAATAAACATTACCAATTGCAGCTGCCGCAAAAAAGACTGCGACTAAAATCCAAAGAAGGGTATTTAATCCTTTAGATTTACCTTCTACCACCGTCTCTGGTACATTTTTCTTTTTATCAACAATTTCAGTTGCCATAAATTGAATCCGTTATTTACTTAGGAAAATAAGAATAAAGTTATAAGAACGTGCGATTGTAGCATTTTCTTTTCGCCTTGCCTATTGAAAATCATCAAGCAAAATAGAAAACATAAGGAAAAACAACCGCACTTTTCTATTAAGAATGATATTCTAATTTTGGAGCAGTATTATCTACAATGGTACTTTCATCCACGACTACTTTACGTAAATTTTCGATAGATGGTAAATCATACATCGTATCAAGTAATACAGACTCGACAATAGAACGTAAACCACGTGCGCCTGTTTTTCTTTCAAGCGCTTTCTTAGCCATTGCTTTTAAAGCTTCTGGAGTGAATTCTAACTCCACATTTTCAAGTCCAAATAAAGCTTGATATTGTTTAGTTAAGGCATTTTTAGGCTGTGTAAGAATTTGCACAAGGGCCTCTTCATCTAATTCACTTAGTGGAGAAATCATGGGTAAACGCCCAATAAATTCCGGAATTAAACCAAACTTCATTAAATCATCTGGTTCTACTTGGCGGAATAATTCAGAAAGAGACTTTTCCTCTTCATCCTTTTCTACTTTCGCACTAAAACCGATACTCGTACTTGTTTGTGTACGTTTACTGATAATTTTATCTAATCCCGCAAATGCGCCACCGCAGATAAAGAGAATTTTTGACGTATCCAATTTCACCATTTCTTGCTGCGGATGTTTACGCCCGCCTTGAGGTGGAATAGAAGCCACTGTACCTTCAATAAGTTTCAACAATGCTTGTTGTACACCTTCGCCAGATACATCTCGAGTAATTGATGCGCCTTCTGATTTACGGCTAATTTTATCGATTTCATCAATATAGATAATGCCTTGCTCGGCTTTTTCAGTATTATACTCACAGTTTTGTAAAAGCTTTTGTAGGACATTTTCTACATCTTCACCGACGTAGCCAGCCTCAGTCAATGTTGTCGCATCAGCCATCGCAAAGGGCACATTTAAACGACGAGCTAATGTTTGAGCAAGCAATGTTTTACCACTACCCGTTGGTCCAATAAGCAAGATATTACTTTTACCGAGCTCAACATCGTTATTTTCATGATTAGTTCGTAAGCGTTTATAATGATTGTAAACTGCGACAGAAAGCACTTTTTTTGCATAATCTTGGCCAATAACATAATCATCTAGATGAGCGCGAATTTCGTGAGGAGTTGGTAATTTCTCCTCATTTTCTGCTGCACTTTCGTCTACACTTTCATCATTACTTTCTTCAAGCATTGAATGACAAAGTTCAATACACTCATTACAAATATAGCCGTCTTTACCAGCAATTAATTTATCTACTTCGCTTTTTTCTTTTCCGCAAAAAGAGCAATGTAAATCTTTATCTTTGTCTGACATGTGTTTCCTTAACGTTTAATTAAAACCTCATCAACTAAACCATATGCTTTTGCTTCTTCAGCTGACATAAAGTTATCGCGATCTGTATCTTTCTCAATTCGTTCTATACTTTGCCCAGTATGGAATGCTAAACGATCGTTTAAGGTGTGTTTAATTTTCAAAATTTCTTGTGCATGAATTTGAATATCCGATGCTTGACCACGGAAACCACCTAAAGGTTGGTGAATCATCACACGCGCATTTGGTAACGCTGCTCGTTTGCCAGCGGTTCCGCCAGCAAGCAAAAATGCCCCCATTGAGCATGCCTGACCGATACAAAGTGTACGAATATCTGGCTTAATAAATTGCATTGTGTCGTAAATAGCCATACCTGCGGTAACAGAACCACCAGGAGAGTTGATATAGATATTGATATCTTTAGTTGGATCTTCAGACTCTAAAAAAAGCAGCTGAGCCACAATGAGATTTGCCATACGATCTTCCACTTCACCACTTAGGAAGATCACACGCTCTTTTAATAAACGGGAATAAATGTCGTATGAACGCTCGCCACGCGAAGTCTGTTCAACAACCATAGGAATTACACTCATTTTCTTACCTTTTTCACAAAAATTGCTGATTATTTTACTCTAAATAACCTACAAATAAAAATGCGGCCGCTTTTGTTAAAAAGAGCGACCGCGCTTTTATTCAATCATAACGATATTAATTAATCATTATACTTGTGGATTCATAATTTCATCAAATGAAGAAACTGTTTCAGTAACTTGTGCTTTAGCAAGTACTGCATCCACTGCTTGTTCTTCTAATACTACGTTACGAATATTGTTCATTAATTCTTCGTTTTTACTATAGTATTCAACAACCTCAGCTGGTTGCTCGTAAGCTGATGCAATATCTGCAATCATTGCTTTAGCGCGTTCTTCATCAGCTTTTAATTCATTAGATTTAATCACTTCAGAGAATAATAAACCTACTTGAACACGACGAGTTGCTTCCGCTTCAAATAATTCACGTGGTAACTGTGCAGCTTGTTGTGCATTACCGCCAAAACGTTGAGCTGCTTGATTGCGTAATACATTAATTTCTTCTTCTACAGCAGAAGCTGGTACTTCAATTGAATTTTGTTCAATTAAGCCGTTGATTACTTGTTGTTTAACACGTGAAACTAATGCATTTTTCAATTCACGTTCCATATTCTTACGAATTTCTACACGTAAATCTGCAACAGATTTAGTATTCGGACCGAACTTAGCAACAAACTCATCTGTTAACTCAGGTAACACCATGTTTTCTACTTTTTTCAAGGTGATTGCAAATTTTGCCGCCTTACCTTTTAAGTTTTCTGCATGGTATTCAGCAGGGAAAGTTACATTAATATCAAATTGCTCACCTGCTTTATGGCCTACGATACCATCTTCAAAACCAGGAATCATACGACCTTGTCCCATAAATAAAACGAAGTCAGATGCTTTACCGCCGTCAAACTCTTCGCCATCTACAGAACCAACAAAATCAATAGTTACGCGATCATCTGATTTTGCTGCAGAGTCGGTTTCTGCCCAAGTTGCTTGTTGTTTACGTAACACATCAACCATTTTATCAATATCAGCTTCTGTGATTTCAACAGTTGGTTTTTCAACTTTAATATTCTCTAAACCTTGTAATTTAACTTCTGGATAAACTTCAAAAGTTGCGGTGAAAACTAGATCTTTACCTTCTTCAAAAGTTTCAATACCAAAAGTTGGACGACCTGCAATATTAATCTTTTCTGCAATCACTGCATCAAAAAAATGACGTGGTAATAAATCGTTTAATACATCTTGACGGATTGATGCACCGAAGCGTTGTTCGATAATATGAGCAGGCACATGGCCTTTACGAAAACCGTCTACACGCACATTTTTTGATGCACGTTTAAATTCTTCACGAACTGCTTTAGATACAGTTTCAGCTGGAACGGTGATCGCTACACGGCGTTCTAAACCTTGAGTTGTTTCAATATTTAATGACATTTGTTACCTCAATTAATTTGCACTCGGTAAAAATCCACACCGAACACGTTTGTTAAATAAAATAAGACGTTCAATTATAACGAAAGAAATGTAACCAGTCGATAAAATACTGATTAAAAAAATCGTATTTTGGTGGTTTTATCAACAAGAAAAAGAGATTTGTAGGGTGGCATTTGAAAATGCTAGTTCCCGCAGGGTAAGTGGATTGGAATAATCCATGCACTCGTTTTTTACATTCAACACATTTCGCGTGCGTGAACTGTGGTTCAAACACTATACGGAAAGATTGTTTGTGTTTCAATCAACTATTTTGATGCTTCAAATTTTTGTTTTACCAAAACTTTATAAGTAGGAGAAGTATACTTCTCCTACTTGGTATTGACATACCAAGAAAAAACTTCACTTCCCCTCTATATTTAAGGAAAATCACTATGATTCAACTGACTCACTATGAAATAATCCTTTTAGAACAACTTGATAAACAAATTGATGAAGCTGAAAATGCGGAGTTACGTTATCAACTTTTAAGTTTAAAACTTGATTTGGTAAAACACCTAAATCAGCAAGAAATTAATTTACGTACACTTGAAACTGAGGAACGAAAATTGGAAGGTTCATATCGTCCTAGATATTATCGTTATCGACCTACAAATGCGTCTGAATCACCAATTTTAAATTTCTAAAGGAAATCATATGAATAAATTATTAAAATGGACAGTAGTTCCATTGGCCTCATTAATCATTACAGCTTGTTCTGATGATCCCAAGGCTCCTACTGTTGGAAATTATAAAGCTGCCATACAAAAAGTATTAAATACACAAAACGAAACCTGTTTCATTATTATCAATAGTGGAAATGTATATTTTACTCAAAAATATCCTTTTAGTTATGATACTTCTACTGATAACATTAAAAATAATAGTGTTATTAATAGGTTAAATTCCTGGGTAGAACGAGGTATTTTAGAGCTAAAAAACTCTGAATCGAATGGAAATCAAAGTACTTTTGAGTATGATTATACTGAGCAAGCTAAAAAATCCTATAAAATTGAAGGAAGAACAATTTGTGTACCAAGCAAAAAAATTGTTGAAGAAATTATTCAAGCGTCCGAGCCTTTGGTTGATTCATTTAGCGGAGAAACTTCGGTTAATGCTATAGCTACTTACAAAATTATTGACTTACCCGATTGGGCAACTGATGATGAAAGTTTCAAAGCATTAAGAGAAGGTAAATATAGATTGATTTTAATGCACGATGGCTGGGTAGAGAGTTCACAATTAAAATAACCTATGCAGGGACAGAAATAAATTAGATTCCAACTGAATAGATATAAAAATAAGGCGGACCTTAGTCCGCCTTATTTCTTTGTTTTGATGACGTTTTCACTATATCAATTATTTGATGATTTTCGCTACAACACCAGCACCTACTGTACGGCCACCTTCACGGATTGCGAAACGTAAACCTTGGTCCATCGCGATTGGGTGGATTAAGCTTACTGTCATCTTGATGTTATCGCCTGGCATTACCATTTCCACGCCTTCTGGTAATTCAATAGTACCAGTTACGTCAGTTGTACGGAAATAGAATTGTGGACGGTAACCTTTAAAGAATGGAGTATGACGACCACCTTCTTCTTTTGATAATACGTACACTTCTGATTCGAAGTCAGTGTGTGGCGTGATTGAACCTGGTTTCGCTAATACTTGACCACGTTCGATTTCTTCACGTTTTGTACCACGTAATAATGCACCGATGTTTTCGCCTGCACGACCTTCGTCAAGTAATTTACGGAACATTTCAACACCCGTTACAGTAGTTTTCGCTGTATCTTTGATACCTACGATTTCTACTTCATCACCCGTACGGATGATACCACGTTCTACACGACCAGTTACTACTGTACCACGACCTGAGATTGAGAACACGTCTTCGATTGGAAGAAGGAACGGTTGGTCAATCGCACGCTCTGGTTCTGGGATGTAAGTATCTAAGTGGTTTGCTAACTCAAGGATTTTTTCTTCCCATTCTGCTACGCCGTTTAATGCTTGTAATGCAGAACCACGTACGATTGGAGTATCGTCACCTGGGAAGTCATATTGAGAAAGAAGTTCACGAACTTCCATTTCTACTAATTCTAATAACTCTTCGTCATCTACCATGTCGCATTTGTTTAAGAATACGATGATGTATGGAACACCTACTTGGCGACCTAATAAGATGTGCTCACGAGTTTGTGGCATAGGACCATCAGTTGCTGCTACTACTAAGATAGCACCATCCATTTGTGCCGCACCAGTAATCATGTTTTTAACATAGTCGGCGTGTCCTGGACAGTCAACGTGTGCGTAGTGACGAGTTGCTGTATCGTATTCAACGTGTGAAGTGTTGATGGTGATACCACGCGCTTTTTCTTCTGGCGCGTTATCGATTTGGTCAAATGCGCGAGCTGCACCACCGTAGTGTTTAGATAATACGGTTGTGATTGCTGCTGTTAAAGTTGTTTTACCGTGGTCAACGTGGCCGATTGTACCCACGTTTACGTGCGGTTTTGTACGTTCAAATTTTTCTTTAGACATTGCTAATGTTTCCTAAGAAGTGCGGTATAAAACAATCATGTTTTACACCGCTGGTTTACAAAAATTATTTTTTACGCGCTTCAATTACTGCAGCTGCAACACTTGTTGGAGCTTCAGCATATTTTAACGGTTCCATTGAGTATGATGCACGACCTTGAGTTTGTGAACGTAAGTCTGTTGCATAACCGAACATCTCAGAAAGTGGAACTTCTGCATCGATTTTAACAACGAATTCGTTCGCTTCTTGACCGTTAACCATAGCACGACGACGGCTTAAGTCACCAATTACATCACCAACGTATTCAGGTGGAGTTTCAACTTCAACTTTCATAATTGGCTCAAGTAGAACTGGGTTTGCTTTTGCGAATGCTGCTTTAAATGCTAAAGATGCAGCAAGTTTAAACGCTAACTCAGATGAGTCCACATCATGGTATGAACCGAAGTGTAAACGTACACCAAGATCAACTACTGGGTAACCCGCTAATGGACCAGATTTAAGTTGTTCTTGAATACCTTTATCAACCGCAGGAATGTATTCACCAGGAATTACACCGCCTTTGATTTCGTTTACAAATTCATAACCAGGACCTTCTGGATCTAATGGATATAAGTCGATAACAACGTGACCATATTGACCGCGACCACCAGATTGTTTCGCATGTTTACCTTCCACATCATTAACTCGAGTACGGATAGTTTCACGGTAAGATACTTGTGGTTTACCAATGTTTGCTTCCACTTTGAACTCACGTTTCATACGGTCAACGATGATATCTAAGTGTAATTCACCCATACCAGAAATGATGGTTTCACCAGATTCTTCATCAGTGTGAACACGGAATGAAGGGTCTTCTTGTGCTAAACGACCTAATGCTAAGCCCATTTTTTCTTGGTCAGCTTTAGTTTTTGGTTCTACCGCAACAGAGATTACTGGCTCTGGGAATTCCATCCGCTCAAGGATAATTGGTGCTTCAATTGCACATAATGTATCACCAGTAGTTACATCTTTTAAGCCGATAGCAGCTGCGATGTCACCTGCACGAACTTCTTTAATTTCTTCACGTTTGTTAGCGTGCATCTGTACGATACGACCAAAACGTTCACGTTTTTGACGTACAGAGTTTAATACTGTATCACCAGAATTAATAACACCAGAATATACACGGAAGAATGTTAAGTTACCTACGAACGGGTCAGTTGCAATTTTGAATGCTAATGAAGAGAATGGTTCTTCATCACTTGCATGACGTTCGCCTTCAGTTTCATCTGGATTGATACCTTTAATAGCTGGAATATCTGTTGGCGCTGGTAAATATTCAACAACGGCATCTAGCATAGCTTGAACACCTTTGTTTTTGAACGCAGAACCACAGGTTACTAAGATAATTTCACTTGCTAATACACGCTGACGTAATGCAGACTTAATTTCTTCTTCAGTTAAGTCTTCACCGCCTAAGTATTTCTCCATTAACTCCTCAGATGCTTCAGCTGCTGCTTCTACAAGGTTTTGACGCCATTCTTCACAGTCCGCTTGCATATTTGCAGGCACATCTTCATAAGTGAAAGTCATACCTTGGTCTGCTTCATTCCAGTTAATCGCTTTCATTTTGATTAGGTCAACGACACCTGTGAAGCTTTCTTCTGCACCAATTGGAAGTTGAAGTGGAACCGCATTAGCACCTAAGCGAGTTTTTAATTGTTCAACAACACGTAAGAAGTTAGCACCAGTACGGTCCATTTTGTTAACGAACGCGATACGTGGCACTTGGTATTTGTTAGCTTGACGCCATACAGTTTCAGATTGTGGTTGAACACCACCTACCGCACAGTACACCATTACCGCACCATCAAGAACACGCATAGAACGTTCTACTTCAACGGTAAAGTCTACGTGTCCCGGGGTGTCGATAACGTTGATACGGTGTTGTTGGAACTGTTGTGACATACCTGACCAAAATGCGGTAGTTGCCGCAGAGGTAATGGTGATACCACGCTCTTGTTCTTGTTCCATCCAGTCCATCGTTGCAGCACCATCGTGCACTTCACCGATTTTGTGGCTAACACCAGTATAGAATAAGATACGCTCAGTGGTAGTGGTTTTACCAGCGTCAATGTGCGCACTGATACCGATATTACGATATCTTTCAATAGGGGTTGTACGAGCCATTATTATAACCTTGTTTATTTAATATCAGTTTATATAAGGGTAAGGCTTCATCAACGATGAAGCCCTTTAAATTCAAAAAACTTATTACCAACGGTAGTGAGCAAATGCTTTATTAGCTTCAGCCATGCGGTGAACGTCTTCACGTTTTTTCACTGCTGCACCTTTATTATCTGAAGCATCAGATAATTCGTTTGCAAGGCGTAAAGCCATTGATTTATCACCACGTTTACGTGCTGCTTCAACGATCCAACGCATACCTAATGCGTTACGACGTACAGGGCGCACTTCAACTGGTACTTGGTAAGTAGAACCACCAACACGACGAGATTTAACCTCAACAGTTGGACGTACGTTTTCAAGTGCAACTTCAAACGCTTCTAAAGGCTCTTTACCTGTGCGTTGTGCTAAAGTTTCTAAAGCACCATAAACGATTGATTCAGCAACGGATTTTTTACCGTCTACCATGATTACATTAATAAATTTTGCAAGTAATTCTGAACCGAATTTCGGATCTGGAAGAATCTTGCGTGCTTCAACACTACGACGACGTGGCATTGCGAATTTCTCCGTATTTTAATCTTCAGGATATCCAAAACCCATCAGCAATATTTCTCTTTGAGAAAATTTGCAGCGCAAAGCGCTTTTTGACTGGAGTTTATGGTTTAAATTGTTTTGCTAATTTAGACGTTTGGCCTTACTTAACGGAGAACCATTAAGCTTTAGGACGTTTAACGCCGTATTTAGAACGACCTTGTTTACGATCTTTAACGCCTGCGCAGTCTAATGCACCGCGTACTGTGTGGTAACGCACACCCGGTAAGTCTTTAACACGACCACCACGGATTAATACAACACTGTGCTCTTGAAGGTTGTGACCTTCACCACCGATATAAGAAGTTACCTCAAAACCGTTAGTTAAGCGGATACGACATACTTTACGTAGCGCTGAGTTTGGTTTTTTAGGAGTTGTAGTATATACACGAGTACATACACCACGTTTCTGCGGGCAAGCCTCTAATGCAGGAACGTTGCTTTTTACAACCTTTTTCACACGCGGTTTGCGTACTAGCTGGTTGATAGTTGCCATTAAAAAAGCTCCAGTTTAAATGTTATTCAATAATAGAATGTTGTTCAAAAAATCTACTTCCATACAGAAATAGACGGCGAATTTTAATCGTTCTGAGGTTTGTTGTCAATAATTAAACAGCGCCAAAGATCCGTGAAAGGATCTTTCGTTGCGTACAAAAAACGCTTACCAAATTCACCGCACTTTTTATTCAAAATGCCAAACCAATTGCCCCAGCGAAATGACAGTTTTATAATTTCTACTTAATTAGTATTAAATTAATATGATTATGTTACGCTCGCTCAAATTTCACTTACGCTATTTCTTCCATAAAAAGCTACGCCAAACACACAGAATTTCCCACAAAAGTTTAGAATTTATCTGCCTAATTATAGGGGCAACATTTGTCTCACTCTTTTCATTTGGCTTTGCTAAATTGTCCGATCTTGGTCTAGAACTAAACGCTCACTGGTCATCTAAATATCCTATTGCAGTTTGGTTTGTGTTACCCATAGGCATGGCTTGCCTGACTTGGTTTACGAAAAAATATACTCCCTATGTTGGAGGAAGTGGTATTCCGCAAGTCATTGCATCAATTAATCTTCCTCATAGTAGCTATAAAACCAAATTAGTTGAATTCAGCCAAACTATTTGGAAAATTCCTCTTACCTTTCTAGCAATGCTTATTGGCGCATCGGTTGGACGTGAAGGTCCATCAGTACAAGTTGGCGCAGCTGTCATGCTTGCATGGGGAAATTATTGTAGAAAACATAATTTAGCATTTAGAGGATTAAGCACCAATGAATTACTTGCCACAGGTGCAGCAGGTGGGCTTGCAGCAGCCTTTAATGCACCTTTGGCTGGCGTGATATTTGCGATTGAAGAACTCGGGCGTGGTGTAATGTTACGTTGGGAACGACGCGTATTGATGGGCGTATTAGCTGCTGGTTTTATTCTTGTCGCGATTCAAGGAAACAGCCCTTATTTTCCACGTTATCAAGGGGCAAGATCTGTTTCTTATCTCTATCTTTGGCTTGCAATTTGTGGGGTGGTTTGTGGCATTCTAGGTGGCATATTCGGACGATTATTAGCAAAAGGTCTCGCAGGATTATCACCTGAAAAATGGCGTGGTTGGGTTCGCCAACATCCTATTTATATTGCTTTATTATTGGGTTTAGTGCTTGCCGCACTTGGCAGTTACACTCATGGACAAACCTATGGCACTGGCTATGAGGTTGTTGCACGCGCCTTAGAAGGGCAAGCTATAGAGCCTGAAATTGGCATCCTTAAACTTTTGGCAACGGTGACCACTTATTGGAATGGTATTGCCGGTGGTATCTTTACCCCATCGTTGACAACAGGCGCGGGCATTGGCGCAATGCTTTGGGATCTCAGTGGCGGTATGGTTGATCAACGTTTTTTGGTGATTTTATGTATGGCGGCGTTTCTAGCTGGTGGCACACAATCGCCAGTTACTGCCAGTGTTGTTGTAATGGAAATGACAGGCGCACAACCCGTTCTCATTTGGCTCTTGATTTCCAGCATTATTGCATCCATAATCTCGCGCCAATTTAGCCCAAAACCATTTTACCACTTTGCTGCAGGCCGTTTTCGCCAGCAAATGCAAGCTCGCCAAGCCGAAGAATTACGCAGCAAAACCGAATAAGAGAAATAAAAATGCCTCAAAATCTACCGCACTTTTACCGCGGCCGTTTTTCTGTTGCACCAATGTTAGATTGGACAACACGCCATTGTCGTTATTTTCATCGCCAATTTTCAAAGCATGCGTTACTTTACACTGAAATGGTCACCGCACCTGCGATTATCCATGCCAAATACGATCACTTGGATTTTGATTTACAAGAAAATCCCATTGCGTTACAGCTAGGAGGAAGCAATCCTGAGCAACTCAAACATTGTGCAAAACTTGCTGAGGAACGAGGTTATCACGAAATTAATCTTAATGTAGGATGCCCTTCTGATCGCGTACAAAATGGAATGTTTGGCGCTTGCTTAATGGCGAAAGCAGATTTGGTGGCAGACTGTGTAGAACAAATGCAAAGTGCGGTCAAAATTCCAGTCACTGTGAAAACGCGTATTGGCATTGATGAATTAGACAGCTATGAATTTTTATGTGATTTTATTGAGAAGGTTCAAGGAAAAGGTTGCCAAGAGTTTATTATCCATGCACGGAAAGCTTGGCTTTCAGGGTTAAGTCCCAAAGAAAATCGAGAAATTCCACCATTAGATTATGCTAGGGTGTATCAACTAAAACGTGATTTTCCACATCTAACTATCGCAATTAATGGCGGCATAAAAACCATTGAAGAAATGAAACAACATTTGCAATATGTGGACGGCGTGATGGTTGGGCGAGAGGCCTATCAAAATCCAAGTTTACTTGGGCAAATTGATCAAGCCTTATTTGATCCTAACGCACCAATTGTTACCGCTCATGAAGCGGTACAATCAATGCTTCCTTATATTGAACAACAACTTAGCCAAGGCATACACCTTAATCATATCGTCCGTCATATGCTAGGCGCATTCCAAAATTGCAAAGGTGCCCGTCAATGGCGACGCTATTTAAGCGAAAATGCATTTAAACAAGGTGCGGGAATTGAAGTGGTTGAAACCGCCTTAAGCTTTGTAGAAAACGAATCCTAAAAACAAAATAAGCCGCAAAAGTGCGGCTTATTTTTCAGCTGTTTTTCTTATGCAATACGCATTTGAAAAATCACCAATTCAGCTTGGCAACAGAAAGTGAAATCTGCCTTTAATAAATAGCCATCATCCACTTTTGTAATTTCAGATTGAATTTCACAAGGTTCACTTTCTACATCACGCGCTTTCTGAGTAAAAAATGCGAGCGCTTCTTGCGCTTGTTCTTCACTGTCATAAATATATTCAATAACCTGACTACAATCACGATTATCGAAAAGTGATTTCATATCAAATGTGTTACAACCCACACATTCAATCGGTTTTTCAGTTTGAATTGCCATAATATTATCCCTTTTATTTAGATTATTTTGCAGCAACAAAACCTACTGCTTCATACACTTTCGCCAAGGTTTCTTGTGCTTTTGCACGAGCTTTTTGCGCACCTTGTCGTAAGATATTATCTAATAAAGCCTCATCATTGCGATATTGATGGAAACGTTCTTGTAAACCAGCAAGTAAAGTTGAGACTTCATCCGCTACAGCTGTTTTTAAATGTCCGTACATTTTGCCTTCAAATTCTTTTTCAAGATCAGCAATAGGCTTATCTGTAACCGCAGAAAGAATATCTAAAAGATTAGATACCCCCGCTTTATTTTGCACATCATAACGAACAACAGGCGGCTCATCTGAATCTGTTACGGCACGTTTAATTTTCTTCGCCACAGATTTTGGATCTTCTAAAAGTGTCACCACATTGTTGCGGTTATCATCTGATTTTGACATTTTCTTTTCAGGATCTTGCAATGACATAATACGCGCACCTGCTTTTCCTATGAAAATTTCAGGAATGGTGAAAATATTGCCATAAAGCGCATTAAAGCGGTTTGCAATATCACGCGTAATTTCTAAGTGTTGTTTTTGGTCATCGCCAACAGGCACGCTTTTTGCTTGATAAAGTAAAATATCCGCCGCCATTAACACGGGATAATCAAACAAACCCACGTTAATATTTTCTGCATAACGTGCTGATTTATCTTTGAATTGGGTCATTCGGCTCATTTCACCGAAATAGGTGTAGCAGTTTAACACCCAGCTTAATTGCGTGTGTTCTGGAACGTGAGATTGAACAAAAATAGTACTTTTATTTGGATCAATTCCGCACGCTAAATAAAGTGCAAGCACATCAAGCGTTGCTTTGCGAAGGGCAACAGGATCTTGACGAACAGTGATCGCATGCAAATCAACTACGCAGAAAATACATTCATAATCTTCTTGCATTTTTACCCAGTTGCGCAACGCGCCCAAATAATTTCCGATAGTTAATTCACCAGAAGGCTGCACGCCACTAAAAACAATTGGTTTTGCCATAATCAATCCTTAATACCTTAAAACTATTCGCACATCATACCAGAAACTCTAGGCTTTTTTAATGTTCGAGTTCAAAAGCTAGGTTAAAAATGCTATATTTAACGGAAACGTTTTCCTAATATTTCCTAATGAAAAACTACCACGATATTGTTCTTGCCCTTGCTGGAGTGTGCCAATCAGCAAAATTGGTTCATCAACTTGCAACAGAAAGTCGAGCAGATTCAGATACATTTTTAACCGCACTTAATAGCCTTTTCATTACCCAACCACAACGAATCGAAGATGTTTTTGGTGGCGAAGTTCGTCATTTAAAATTAGGTCTAGAAACCTTAATTCATCAGCTCAACGCGCAAGGCGATCAAAATTTAACTCGCTATTGGCTAAGCCTTTTGGCATTAGAAGGAAAATTATCGAAAAATCCCGATGCCAAAAAAACATTGGGCAATCGAATTTCTCGCCTAAAAGAACAGGAAATTCATTACGCTCGAGATAGTGAAACAATGCTATCTATTATGGCAAATATTTACAGCGACGTTATTAGTCCATTGGGCAAAAAAATTCACATACTAGGCTCGCCTGATTATTTGCGACAAGAACTCGTGCAAAATAAAATTCGTGCAGTTTTACTTGCAGGTATTCGCTCTGCCGTACTGTGGAAACAAATGGGCGGAACAAAATGGCAAATTTTATTTTTCCGCAGAAAATTACTTGCCACCGCAAAACAGATTTATTCTTCTATTTATTAATACAATTCTGGAGCAAACATTTATGCAACTCTCTACACTGACCGCACTTTCCCCTCTTGATGGTCGTTATCAAGATAAAGTAACTCCATTACGCGCTATTTTTAGCGAATTCGGGTTAATGAAATTCCGTGTAGCTGTGGAAGTTCGTTGGTTACAAAAATTAGCTTCAACGGCAGACATTACCGAAGTACCGCCATTTTCTACGCAAGCAAATGCTTTTTTAGATGGAATTGTGGCTAATTTTAATGAGACCGATGCTGCGCGTATTAAAGAAATTGAACACACAACCAATCACGATGTGAAAGCTGTTGAATATTTTCTGAAAGAGAAAATTCAAAGTGAAGTGGAACTTGTGAATGTTTCCGAATTTATTCACTTCGCTTGCACCTCAGAAGATATTAACAACCTCTCTCACGCATTAATGTTAAGCACCGCGCGTGACGAAGTGATTTTACCAGAATGGCAAAAACTGATTAATGAAATCACTCGTCTTGCAGAAGAATATAAAACGATCCCATTACTTTCTCGCACACATGGCCAGCCAGCTTCACCAAGCACAGTGGGCAAAGAAATGGCGAATGTTGTTTATCGCCTAAAACGTCAATTTAAACAACTTCAGAACGCAGAAATCTTAGGCAAAATCAATGGCGCAGTAGGTAACTACAATGCGCATTTATCGGCATATCCTAATATTGATTGGCATAAATTCAGCGAAGAATTTGTCACTTCATTAAGTATTCAATGGAATCCTTATACCACGCAAATTGAGCCGCACGATTACATCGCTGAATTTTTTGATGCTGTAGTACGCTTTAATACCATTATCATTGATTTTGATCGTGATTTATGGGGATACATTGCATTAAATCACTTTAAACAACGAACTATAGCAGGCGAAATTGGTTCCTCTACCATGCCACATAAAGTCAATCCAATTGATTTTGAAAACTCAGAGGGCAATCTAGGGTTAGCCAATACAGTGATGACTCATTTAGGTCAAAAGTTACCAATTTCTCGCTGGCAGCGTGACTTAACGGATTCAACCGTATTACGTAATTTAGGTGTAGGATTAGGTTATTGTTTGATCGCTTATGCTTCAACTCGCAAAGGCATTAGTAAACTTGAAGTAAATCAACCGCACTTATTAGAAGAACTCAATCAAAACTGGGAAGTTTTGGCTGAACCAATTCAAACCGTAATGCGCCGCTATGGAATAGAAAAACCTTACGAAAAATTAAAAGAATTAACGCGAGGTAAACGAGTGACAGAACAGGCCATGCGTGAATTTATTGATAAGTTGGATATTCCACAAGAAGAAAAATTACGTTTACAAAAATTAACACCCGCTACTTATATTGGGGCCGCAGTGGAATTAGTAGAGAAACTATCATAGGAATTTGGCTCTTTTTCCAACAATATTCTTTACAAGAACATAGCTTTTCTCTATAATCCTGCGCCTGTGTTAGTCAATCTAACAAATTTCTGGTTGGTGCTTGACCTATTCAAGCCCCATCCAAGACCGTAGGGGAGTAATCTTAATTATCCTACGTAGATGGTGAACAGAATAAGAATTTTTCTTGCTTCTGGGCGCCGAAGTCATCCTAGTCTTAGGATTAGGTAAATTAATTCCGAGTAATCGGAGTGTATTCAGGAGCTAAAAGCCAATGGCATTAAATCTTCAAGACAAACAAGCAATTGTTGCTGAAGTAAATGAAGCAGCCAAAGGTGCACTTTCAGCAGTAATCGCGGACTCTCGCGGTGTAACTGTTGATAAAATGACTGAATTACGTAAATCAGCACGTGAAGCTGGCGTTACAATGCGTGTAGTTCGTAATACTTTATTACGTCGCGCAGTTGAAGGCACAGATTACGAATGCTTAAAAGATACGTTTGTAGGTCCAACACTTATCGCGTTCTCTAACGAACACCCGGGCGCAGCTGCTCGTTTGTTCAAAGAGTTTGCTAAAGCAAACGATAAGTTTGAAATTAAAGGTGCAGCCTTTGAAGGTAAAATCCAAGATGTTGAATTCTTGGCAACATTACCAACTTACGAAGAAGCGATTGCACGTTTAATGGGCACAATGAAAGAAGCTGCAGCAGGCAAACTTGCTCGCACCTTCGCGGCATTACGCGACAAATTACAAGAAGCAGCTTAATCATTAAGCGTTTCTTACTTCATCTAACTTTATTTATTTTAGGAATTGATTGTTATGTCATTAACTAACGAACAAATTATTGAAGCGATTGCTTCAAAAACTGTAACTGAAATCGTTGAATTAATCGCAGCGATGGAAGAAAAATTCGGTGTTTCAGCAGCGGCAGCAGTAGCAGCAGCTCCAGCAGCAGGCGGCGCAGCGGCAGCAGAAGAAAAAACTGAATTCGACGTAATTCTTGCAGCAGCTGGTGCTAACAAAGTAGCAGTAATCAAAGCAGTACGTGGTGCAACTGGTTTAGGCTTAAAAGAAGCTAAAGATTTAGTTGAATCTGCTCCAGCAGCATTAAAAGAAGGTGTTTCTAAAGAAGAAGCTGAAGCACTTAAGAAAGAATTAGAAGAAGCTGGTGCACAAGTAGAAGTTAAATAATTTCTCTTTTAACCACTTTAAAATTCAGAAAACCGATGGGAAACCATCGGTTTTTTCCTATCTACAAAGCCACAACTTCCTTAAGTTAAAAACTTATCATCTTCTCCTTTATACGATAAAATATCTCCCATTATTATTGATAAATAAAGAGAAAATCTATGACTACAAAAGCATTAAGTGCGGTAATTTTAGCAGCCGGAAAAGGAACGCGCATGTATTCCGATTTACCTAAAGTTCTACATACAATAGCTGGTAAACCAATGGTAAAACATGTAATTGATACAGCTCATCAATTAGGCGCAGAAAATATTCATTTAATCTATGGCCACGGTGGGGACTTAATGCGTACCCATCTTACAAATGAACAAGTAAATTGGGTATTACAAACAGAACAACTTGGCACAGCACATGCAGTTCAACAAGCGGCACCTTTCTTTAAAGATAACGAAAATATTGTTGTACTTTACGGCGATGCACCATTAATAACAAAAGAAACATTAGAAAAATTAATTGAAGCAAAACCAGAAAATGGCATTGCATTGCTTACCGTAAATTTAGATAACCCAACAGGCTATGGACGAATTATCCGTGAAAATGGGAATGTTGTAGCAATTGTAGAACAAAAAGATGCAAATGCAGCTCAACTAAATATTAAAGAAGTAAATACTGGCGTGATGGTATCCGATGGTGTAAGTTTCAAAAAATGGCTAGCTCGTGTAGGTAATAATAATGCTCAAGGCGAATATTACTTAACGGATCTTATTGCTCTCGCAAACCAAGATAATTGCCAAGTTATTGCAGTACAAGCAACAGATGTCATGGAAGTTGAAGGTGCAAATAATCGCTTACAATTAGCCGCACTTGAACGTTATTTCCAAAATAAACAAGCCTCCAAATTATTACTTGAAGGCGTAATGATCTACGATCCCGCTCGCTTTGACCTACGTGGAACATTAGAGCATGGAAAAGATGTGGAAATCGACGTTAATGTTATTATCGAAGGTCGTGTTAAACTCGGTGATCGCGTAAAAATTGGCTCAGGTTGCGTATTGAAAAATGTTGTTATTGGCAATGATGTAGAAATAAAACCCTATTCAGTGCTAGAGGATTCTGTAGTGGGAGAAAAAGCCGCAATTGGTCCATTTTCTCGTTTACGCCCAGGTGCAGAACTCGCAGCTGAAACGCATGTCGGTAACTTTGTAGAAATTAAAAAATCTACCGTTGGTAAAGGTTCTAAAGTAAATCACCTTACCTATGTTGGCGATTCAGAAATCGGCTCAAATTGTAATATTGGTGCGGGTGTCATCACCTGTAACTACGATGGTGCAAATAAATTTAAAACGATCATCGGTGATGATGTGTTTGTGGGATCTGATACACAATTAGTCGCGCCAGTGAAAGTCGCAAATGGCGCAACTATTGGTGCTGGAACAACAATTACACGTGATGTTGGCGAAAATGAATTAGTGATTACACGAGTTCCTCAACGCCATATTCAAGATTGGCAACGCCCAACAAAGAAAAAATAAAATAGCATAAAAAATCCTACGTTTTATCGTAGGATTTTTTTATAAACCGATTTTACAAATCGTAATTAAAGCTATATAAAAAATGACCGCACTTAATACCAATAATTTAAAAGCCAATTTTGGTTTTTTCTGATGTAGGCGATATAAAATTCGAGCTACCACCGCAAGAATAATAGGGTAAATCCAAAAAAATATTGAGAATAAATTAACTTGCCAAGTTTCTAAGTTAGGATTTTTATCAAATGTAGTGGAAAGCAACAGAGCCATCGGACATAACAATACAGGGGCACAAAAAATAGCTAATCCCCAGGAAAATAAACTAAAACCACGAGGCAAAGATTGTCTTGTCATAATTTAAAAATTTTACAAATAAAAGATAAGTACAATATAACAAATACTGTGATTATTAGAAAGTAAGTGGAAATCAATAGGCTTGAATAAAATGAAATGGCGCACCCGAAAGGATTCGAACCTTTGACCGCTCGGTTCGTAGCCGAGTACTCTATCCAGCTGAGCTACGGGTGCGTAGATGATGCTTTAATTATTCATAACCACTTTAATAAGATAGAGCCGTTTTAAAATGGCGCACCCGAGAGGATTCGAACCTCTGACCGCTCGGTTCGTAGCCGAGTACTCTATCCAGCTGAGCTACGGGTGCAGAATAAATAAAACAAACAATGGCGGTGAGAGAGGGATTCGAACCCTCGATGGAGCTTTTTAACCCCATACTCCCTTAGCAGGGGAGCGCCTTCAGCCTGCTCGGCCATCTCACCACAATCGGTGTGAGCGGTATAATACGTTTTTTAGAAAATATGTCAAACCATTTTTTGAAAAACATACCTGTTTGAATATTTTATCTACACATTAAATATATTATTGAATAAAAATCTACTCATCATTCAAAAATACTAAAATCTTAGATATTGTTTCCCGTCTCAATTCATCTTGCTCAAATAACACCTCATGTTTAGAATTTAGTGCTGTTAATGCCCCTTTGTTCTATTATTAAAAAAGAACCGCACTTTTTAAAGTGCGGTTATATTTTTAATAGTTTTACGCCACCTGTTTAGGTTGTTTAAATACCGTAACTTCTGGTGCTACATCTGTAAATTTCTCAATCTGAACGATACAAGTATTTGGTGAATTGCCTTGTGCCAATTTAGATGTACCTTCATCTCGAGTTAACACATTTGCACAACCATTTTTACATAATGGTTTTTCACCTTTACCAAGTTCATGTGGATCATACCATGCACCTTCGTGGAGAGCTACAGTACCTTTGATGATATTTTCTGTTACAACTGCACCTGCAAGCACTTGACCGCGTTTGCTATGAATGCGAACAACATCACCGTCTTTAAGACCACGAGCAGCCGCATCTTCAGGGTGAATCATCACTGGCTCACGATCATTTACCGCATATTTTTGACGTAATGAAGTATGCGCCAATTGACTGTGTAAACGATAGTAAGGATGTGGTGTCACTAAAGCTAACGGATATTCTTCCGTCACATTACCCGCAAACTCTTCAGGTTCCATCCAACTAGGATGCCCCTTACAATCGTTATAATTCATTTTCTCAACAACATCAGAGAAAATTTCAATTTTACCTGACGGTGTGCCAAGCGGATTGAGCAATGGATCTTCACGGAATTCACCATAACGCACCCATTTCTTCGCAGCTTCACCCGCCTCAAAACTTAATGGTTTATTTTCTGCCCAGAATTTGTCAAAACGAGGCATTGCTACACAGTTTGCACGTGCGGCACTAAAGGCTGCATTATAGAATTCTTCCAGCCACTCCATTTCAGTTTTACCTTCAGTGTATTGTTCTTCCACTCCGGCACGTTTAGCAAGCTCAACGAAAATATCGTAGTCATTTTTCGCTTCAAATTGTGGTGGAACCACTTGTTTCATCGGGTAAACGCTCATCATGGAGTAGTCGCCAGCCATGGTTAAGTCATTACGTTCATAACTGGTGGTTGCCGGCAATACAATATCTGCCATACGCGCAGTTGGCGTCCAGTTCACTTCATTCACAATTACCACATCCGGTTGTTGGAAAGCCTTCACCAAAGTATTGGTATCTTGATGGTGAACAAATGGATTGCCACCGGCCCAATATACCGCTTTAATATTTGGGTAAGTAATTTCAGTACCGTTATAGTGAATTTTTTTGCCTGGATTGAGCAACACATCTGAAATACGTGCCAGTGGAAAAGCGGATTTAGACGTATCATCTAACCATGTTTTTGCACCCGCTTTGCCTGATGGACTTGCGGTAATGGAGCCGATAATACCCCCTGTCGCCGTTGGCACCCCACCATTTGAATAGTGATAACTCAAACCGAAACCACCACCTGGCAAGCCAATTTGTCCTAACATAGACGCTAGAGTGACTAACATCCAGTGGGTTTGTTCACCATGGCGTTGGCGTTGCATACCCCAACCACCCATTAACATGGTACGTTTGCTAGAGAAATCTGCTGCAAGCTGTTTAATCGTTTCTGCTGGTACACCACAAATTTTTGCCGCCCATTCTGCTGTTTTTGGTTGACCATCTGTTTTACCTAATAAATATTCCTCGAATTTAGCATAACCCGACGTATATTTTTTCAAGAAATCTTTATCATGCTTACCTTGTTCAACTAAAGTATGCGCAATACCAAGCATTAATGGTACATCTGTTGCTGTATTCACTGGAATCCATTCTGCATTCAGCATTTGGCAAGTTTCGCTTTTTTGCGGGTCGATACAAATAATGCGTTTACCACTCGCTTGGAATTTTTTGAAATATTCAATCCCTTTTTGGTCGGTAGACATCCAAGCAATACGCATGGTTGTGAGTGGGTTTGCAGACCAAAGCACAATAATATCGCTGTTTTCTAACACAGATTCCCAGCTGGTTTGTTGTTCATAGACTTCAATAGTACCAAGCACATGCGGCATGATTACTTGCGCAGCACCCGTAGAGTAGTCCCCTTTGTGTCCCACAAAACCACCGGTAGCGTTCATGTAGCGCTGTAATAACGTACGAGATGCATGTAATGAACCACAACTAAACCAACCATAAGAACCGGCAAAAATACCTGTTGGTCCATGTTCGTCACGCACACGTTTAAGTTGATTGTGTACTAAATCTAACGCTTCATCCCAAGAAACGCGCACCCATTCATCACGACCACGCATTGTAGTATCGCTTTTTCCTGGATTAGCTAAAAAGCCTTTGCGCACCATTGGATATTTCACGCGAGCTTCGCTATACAATTGTTCGGCAACAACTGTCTGCAATTCGTTCGGCACTGCAGGCTCAATAGCAGGACCAGATTTCACGACCTTACCATCTTGTACAACAACTCCAAGAGATCCCCAGTGAGCGGCAGTCACTACCGTTTTCATTTCAGCTTCTTTTGCTACCGCACTTTTTGATACGATGCCCACCATACCACTGGAAAGGGCACTACCAGCCACTCCTAAAGATGTTTTTTTCAGAAAATCTCGACGTTGTTCATTTACGTTATTCTTTTTCATTTCAGCCTCGTTTTAGATACTCAGTAATTATTTTTTTGCCATATCTTTGGCATTGCGTTGCAGATAAATAGTTAACGCCCGGACTTCATCTTTATTCATTGATGTACGGTCTTTCATGGAATTCACCACGCCAATCCATTGGTTAGCGGTGTAATGATCAGCGCTAATTGCAGCATGACAACCACTACATTGAGTTTGGTTTAACTGATTACCGTATTGATTAAGTGCGGTTAAATCTGATGTCATTTTTTCTTTAGCTACATTCACCGTAACACTGATTTCTTTCCAATCAGAATCTGTTACTGCATCATGAACTATTTTTAATACTTGAACATGATTACGAGCATCTTCGTCCATTAAAGCAAGCGTGATACGTTTACCTAATTCTTGATACACAACTGCTTCAGCCCCCACTTGTTGCCAGCCATGTAAAGTACCTTGAATTTGATTACCATCCACTTTCCATTGCATTAATTCAACATAAGGCATTAAGCGAACCTCATTTCCTTTAGTATTGGTCGCTTTTACCATTTCAGTAGCAAAAATCGCTGAACCATCAGAGATAGATCCACCTTTTGCTTCATAGGATTTTTGTACATTTTGATCACCGTGCGCCTCAGGGAGGAAATGCACAATTCCCTTGTGACAATCAATACAAGTTTGACCGTTTGTTTGCGCCTCCGTATGAGTTTGTTTTGCTAATTTAGTTTGTTTTGAAAGCTCCATTGCATCAAAACTGTGACAGCTACGACAGGTTTCTGAATCATTGGCTTTCATATCCTCCCACACTCGTTGTGCCATTTCTGCACGGTGGGCTTCATATTTTTCTTTATTCTCAATCTTGCCTTGTGTTTCATACCACAAGTCTTTTAAAGCAATAAATTTAGCTTTCACATAATGCCAGCCTTCTTTTGGAATATGACAATCTGAACATTGTGCTCTAACCCCTTTTACATTAGCAAAATGGCTAGAGCCTTCCCACTCCTGTTGTGGATAACTCATTGAATGACAACTAGCACAAAACTCCGGTGAACTTGTTTTATGCATAACCCACTGCGTTCCCCACAATGCCACAGCGCCGACACCAGCCAAGCAAAGTGCGGTGGCGATTTTCTTCATTTTTGACATAGATACTCCAACGATACAAACGACAAAAAACATAACTACAAATAAGTATTATGGATTGTAGGGATATAGTGAGAAAGAAACTATGATCTTGCTCAATAAAAGGCTAAACACTCATAAGATAGAAATACAAAACATTATATAAATCAATATATAATGTTTTGTATTTAATCTAATTAGGAAAATTTAAGAATGAAGAAATTGATTCACTCGCTCAAACACTGCTTTTCTCACGTTATCCTTTTCAAAAAGGATTTCATGTTTTGCTTGAGGTACAAGCATGGATTCTGCATGCGGAAAAAGTGCGGTCAATTTTTCAAGATTTTTGTTATCCACAATTTTTTCTTTTTCCGCTTGTAAAATAAGCACGGGTGTTTCCACTCTTGGAATGATTTTAGGGAGCGCTTTTATTGCATTCAAACACAAATGCACCCAACGGAATGTTGGTCCGCCAAGATGAATTGCTGGATTCTTACGATTGACACGATTCATCCATTTCATTCTGGTTTTACAGAAACTTAGTTCATTGTATTCCAAATGGGCTTGTTGATAAGGCCCTTTACCAAAAACATAACGCTCGCCTTGTCCGAAAATATTCATCAGGGCAATAATCAGTTCATCTCTAATAGGGTGTTTTAAAGGAATACCGTAAAAAGGTGAAGAAAGTACCGCCTTATTAATGCGATGATCACAATTTGCCAAATAATAGGTTGCAATCAATGCGCCCATCGAATGAGCAAGCAAATGCTGTGTGGAATAATTAAAAAGTGCGGTCACTTTTTCGATGATTTTCGCCATATCATCGACATAGAAACGAAATTCGTCTAAATGCCCTTTTTCAGAATCCTTCAATAAATGGGTTGAATAGCCTTGACCACGGTGGTCAAATAGCAACACATCATAGCCTTGATGATAAAAATCATAAGCTGGCTCCGACCATTTCAACATATTTTCAGCACGACCACTCACTAAAATCATCAATTTTCTATCCGCACTTTTTGCGTGGATTAAATGACGATAAGCGATTTGGACATTATTTTTGCCAGTGAAATATTTCGTTGGAAATTGATTAAAAAAAGGTAACAGTTCAGTAAAGGCAAATTGAGTAAAGTCGGATTCTCGATTCATAAGTTTTTAGATGGGATACATCAACGCATACAAAAGAAAGAAAAAGTGCGTGAGATTTTACCTCACGCACTCTGCCAATTATGCTACCAATTGTTTTAAGATACGGCGAACTGGCTCTGCTGCACCCCATAATAATTGGTCACCCACAGTAAAGGCAGCCAAATATTCAGGGCCCATTGCCAATTTACGTAAACGACCCACTGGTACACTTAATGTACCTGTTACTTTCGCTGGCGTTAATTCACGCAATGTGGTTTCTTTGTCGTTTGGAATCACTTTCACCCATTCATTATGTGATGCAATAATTTGTTCGATTTCTTCTAATGGTAAGTCTTTTTTCAGTTTGATGGTGAATGCTTGGCTATGGCAACGTAATGCACCGATACGCACACATAAACCATCTACAGGAATTGGATTGTCGCTTAAACCTAAGATTTTGTTGGTTTCTGCATAGCCTTTCCATTCTTCTTTAGTTTGTCCGGTTTCTGGAAGAAGTTTGTCAATCCAAGGGATTAAGCTACCACCTAATGCAGCACCGAAGTTTTCTGTTGGGAAACTATCAGAACGCATTTCTGCAGTCACTTTACGTTCAATATCTAAAATAGAAGAAGCAGGGTCTTTTAATTCACTTGAAACAGCTTGTTCTAATAAGCCCATTTGTGAAAGCAACTCACGCATATTTTTTGCGCCAGCACCTGAAGCCGCTTGGTAAGTTGCCACAGAAATCCATTCCACCAAATCTTTTTCAAATAGACCGCCGATAGCCATTAACATTAAGCTTACGGTACAGTTACCGCCCACGAAGGTTTTAATACCTTTTTTCAAACCTTCAGAAATCACGTGTTGATTTACAGGATCAAGCACAATAATTGCATCATCTTTCATGCGTAGTGCAGAAGCAGCATCAACCCAATAACCATCCCAGCCTGTTGCTTTTAATTTTGGATAAACTTCATTGGTATAATCGCCACCTTGGCAAGTCACGATAATGTCTAATTTTTTGAGTTCTTCAATATCGAATGCATTTTTAAGTTCGCCTGCATCCTTGCCACCAAATACAGGGGCTTTTTGACCTGCTTGTGAAGTTGTAAAAAATACGGGATTAAGATTCGCAAAATCATTTTCCTGCGACATACGATCCATTAATACGGAACCCACCATCCCGCGCCAGCCGATAAAGCCTACATTTTTCATTGTTGTTTCCTTAGCTTGTTGTGTTTGAATAGCATTATTAATTACAAGATAGCGTTAGCAAAATCAAGTATTTTTCATGGAAATTTACATTTTGCGAAAGAAATTACATAAGAAATAAAAAAGAGCGGTCAATTTAAAAGAAAATTTAACTCGACCGCTCTTTTTCTAGTTATCTACTTCGACACTTATCACGCCTTCTTCCGCTTTCAACAATGCATACGCATCTTTCAACATTGTGGAATCAATGGAAAAACAGCGAATTTGTAACCGCACTTCACCACTACTTTGATCTTTCACCTGTATATGTTCAATACGATACTGATTGTTTACTAACAATTGGGTGACTTTTCCAATGCTTTCCGCACCATTGACAAGAATATTGAATTTTGTTCGACGACGTTGTGATTTACGATGAACCCAATGTTGAACCAGAGGACTTAATCGAATAGACACCAAAATCATCACAGTGGCGATGACCGCATCAAACACGAAGCCCGCTCCAGCAGCAATACCGATCCCCGCAGAAGCCCAAATAATCGCCGCGGTGGTTAAACCTGAAATCGCATCATTTTTCTTATGCAAAATCACACCTGCACCTAAAAAACCGATGCCACTAATCACTTGAGCCGCAAGACGCATCGGATCCGTACGAATATTTTCTGAAACTTGCGCATAATGCTCTGCGGCTTGAATCGAAACAATCGTTAACACACAAGTGGTGACGGCAATAATGGCACAAGTTTTCACGCCCACAGGTTTGCGCTTAAGCTCACGCTCTAAGCCGATAACGCTACCAAGCACCATTGCCAACAGCATTTTGCTAAAAATAATTAAGTGATAAGGATCGAAAAGTGCGGTTAAAGGTAAAGATGAATTTTCCATAATGATAAAAATAAGTCCGACATAATCGTCTATTCTACATCACTTAGATTAAAATCTTTACCCTTCCAAGCCTTTAATTTATCGCCTTTCTTGCGAAAATTGAGTAAAATCTTGCGTTTGAAATTTTATAGAGCGAAAGAACGGTTATTTTATGCAAAATTCAACCCCAAGCATTGGCTTTGTAAGCCTTGGTTGCCCCAAAAACTTAGTAGATTCTGAACGAATCTTAACGGAACTACGCACCGATGGTTACAACATTGTGCCAAGCTATGAAAATGTGGATTTAGTGATTGTGAACACTTGTGGCTTTATTGATAGTGCGGTGCAGGAATCCCTCGAAGCGATTGGCGAAGCATTAGAAGAAAATGGGCGAGTTATCGTGACTGGCTGTTTGGGGGCAAAAGAAGACCAAATTCGTGAAGTGCATCCCAAAGTTTTGGAAGTCAGCGGTCCACATAGTTATGAAACAGTGATGGCGCAAGTTCACAAATACGTGCCAAAACCGACACATAGCCCTTACACCAGCTTAGTACCAAAACAAGGCATAAAACTCACACCGAAACATTATGCCTATTTGAAAATCTCTGAAGGCTGTGATCACCGTTGTACGTTCTGTATTATTCCATCTATGCGTGGTAATTTGGAAAGCCGTTCTATTACACAAGTTTTGGACGAAGCAAAACGTTTAGCCGAAGCAGGCGTAAAAGAATTGCTTGTGGTATCACAAGACACTTCCGCTTATTCAATGGATTTAAAACGCCAAGAGGGCGGTGTAAAAACGGCGTTCTGGAATGGTATACCAATTAAAAATGATTTAATGACGCTTTGTAAACAGCTTGGCAAACTTGGCATTTGGGTCCGCTTACATTATGTGTATCCCTATCCGCATGTGGATGATTTAATTCCATTAATGGCAGACGGCACGCTCTTGCCGTATTTAGACATTCCATTACAACACGCCAGCCCGAAAATCTTAAAAGCAATGAAAAGACCGGGCAGTATTGACCGCACTTTAGAACGCATTAAACAATGGCGTGAAATTTGCCCAGATTTAACATTACGCTCCACCTTTATTGTAGGTTTCCCAGGTGAAACAGAAGAAGATTTCCAATTATTGCTCGATTTCTTAAAAGAAGCCCAACTTGATCGCGTAGGCTGTTTCAAATTCAGCCCTGTTGAAGGTGCACCTGCAACAGAGATGGCTGACCAAGTACCAGAAGATGTGAAAGAAGAACGTTTCCATCGTTTCATGCAATTACAACAGGAAATTTCTGCAAATCGTTTAAAACAAAAAATCGGCAAAACCCTTGATGTATTAGTGGATGAAATTGACGAAGAAGGCATTATTGGGCGCTCCAAAGCAGATGCCCCTGAAGTGGATGGGTTAGTTTATGTCGATAATTTAAGCGGAATCAATGTAAAAGTCGGCGATGTAATTAAAGTAACCATCACAAATTCTGATGAATATGATTTGTGGGGAAGTTGTTAAATAACAACAATCTTAACGAAATAAACAAAAAATCCATCTTCGTATTGAAGATGGATTTTTTATTAGTCGAACACTTTTTCCAAGTGTGCTTGATAGTCTGCTAAATATTGTTCTACTTGTGGATTTTTAATCACATCGTTACATAAGAATGTTGGCAGACGGGTCAAGCCGATGAACTCGTTAAGTTTGTGGAAAGGCATGTACACAGCATCTACGCCTTTGCCTTCGAAGAAATCGCCTTCACGGGTGAACGCTTCAATCGGCGCATTCCAAGTAAGCGAAAGCATGTGTTTTTTGCCTTGCAACAAGCCACCTGTGCCGTAACCTTCTGTCGGATTGACACGATGACGGCCATCACTGTGGTAAAGCTTGCCGTGTCCGGCGGTTAATACTTCGTCTATGTATTTTTTCACTGTCCAAGGTTCGTGCATCCACCAACTTGGCATCTGCCAAATTACGGCATCCATTCACAAAAATTTTTCGATTTCTGCTTCAACATCATAGCCAGCATCGATCACAGTTTCTTTTACATTGTGTCCAAGTGCGGTCAAAACTTCTTTCGCTTTTTTATGAAGCGTATGGTTCAACTCGCCATGTGAATGACCAAACTCTTTTCCACCGTCTAATAATAAAATATTCATCTTTTTGCTCCTAAAACAAATAATTATAAAAAATGGGGTTGCCATTATGCCTTTTTACGTTAATTTTTAAAAGTATATTTGTCTGCCACGTTATTTCTAGACTATAAGGAAGACTACAGCCCATAGGGTGGGAATAAACCCTAGTTAAACGCGTGGGCTTACGCCCACCCTACATTGACTACATTAGCTGGAATTGAAAGTGCGGTAAAAAATTGGTGGAAATCAAACGAAAAATGACTGCACTTTGCGATTTAGAACTTTTTTATAAAAAATCTGAAAATAAATTTTTTATAAAATAACTTTCTTCAAAAATCCCCATTTAGGGGATTTTTATTTTTTTAAATAACTTGATTTTTTAGAAAAAAGAAATAAAATCAATTAAAAAATATGAATTATATTAAAAGCTTATAAAAAATTTTATTTTATAACCACCTAATATAACATTTTCTAGACATAAGCAAAATATAATTTAAAAAAATTATTTTTTGTTTGTGCCTTTTATTTTTTAATAAAAAATATTATGAATTTATGAGAATATGATTTTGAGGAAATTTATGATAAAAGAGAAATAAATTTTAGAAATATAGCTATACTTTTAACTCATTGAATAGAGTTAGAATTTAGGTATAAATGAGAAGATTATTTTATTGTTAATTGACATGATAAGTCTGATTGAAAAAGTTATTGGTATTTTTGAAAAGTCTGAAATGAAGTAAATAAATTTTCTTGTAGAATTTGTCTTTTTAATGAATCTGAAAAGCTTGTAGATTTCTTGGCAAATTTTAGAATTGATTGACAGACTCTAAAAGAAATTTTTGATGAAAAAATAGCTCCTTATGAAGAAGATAAAGATAATTGTATAGTAGCTATTTTATAAAATAAATTTTTAAAAAAATCCCCATTTAGGGGATTTTTATTTGACTTTATTATAAAATAAGTTATAGATAAGGGTTGTTTAACTTTTAAACAAACAAGGAGAAGCTTATGAAAGTAAAAACATTAGCTATTTTGGCTTTAGCTGCTATTTCTGTTAGTGTTAGCACTCAAGCAGCAATTTTGAAAAAAAATGAAATTGTTATTGATTGTGAACAAGATTCAAGAGTTTATGAAATAGTTAACAATCGACTAAAATTTAAAGCTTGTGGTAAAGAATATTCTTTAATAAGAAAGGGGGATAAATTTATAATTAAAGATTATGAATATACTAGTACAATTGTAGGTGTAAATGAAGCAATGAAGAAATCAGTTCGTCGTCTAGGTTTTGCTCCATATTCACCTTATATTACACTTTCTTACTCTAGTTATTAAATACTGCAAAATTGAAAAAATCCCCAAAAATGGGGATTTTTCTTTTTTTAAAAACTTGACTTTAAAGAATTTTCACTATAATCGAAAAGATTTTTTTTCAATTCAAACTAAGGAGAAAATTATGAAAGAAAGAATTCCAGCTTTTTTAGCTGCAAACCTTGCATATTATAGAAAAACTCATGTACCAAACAAAAAGTAAATCTATAATTTCATAAAACAAAAAATCTAGAAAAAATTTTCTAGTAGAATAACAATCCGCACGTAAAACGTGCGGTTTTTAGGCTCCCCTATAAGGGCCTATACTTCACAATCCCCTCAAGGGGCTTGTGAGAACTGACAACCGCGTCTAATTATTTCCTTGATTACCCCTTAAAGGGGTCAACATGTTCTTTCGTTGATAAATTATCTTGAACCATATCTTCTTTTTCTTGGTTTCTTATATAATCCTCTACTACTTTTGTATTTAACCCTACTGTGCTTACAAAAAATCCTTTCGCCCAGAAATGCCTATTTCCATATCTATATTTTAAGTTCGCGTGTCTTTCAAAAATCATCAGCGCTGATTTCCCCTTCAGGTAGCCCATAAAACCTGATACTGATATTTTAGGTGGGATTTTTAAGAGCATATGGATATGGTCTGGCATTGCATGCGCTTCTATTATCTCCACATTTTTATAGTCACATAGCTGCCTCAATATTTGACCTATATCTGCTCTTAACTTTCCATAAATTGCTTTTCTTCTGTACTTCGGGATAAATACAATGTGATACTTACCATTCCATTTTGTGTGTGATAGACTTAAATTGTCACTGGTTTTACTTACCATGATAATCCTCCTATATGTTGAATTTTGGTTGTCAGCCTTGTTCATTATATAGCGAGGATTTTTTCCGTTCATCGCTTAAGCTATTTGGCTCCATACGCATAGCGTATGGTTTTTATAGCCAGACTTTCGTCTGTCTATAATAAAATGTCGTCTGAAACCATTTTCAGACGACATTTTTCTTCAAAAGTACGGTCAGATTTTGAAATATTTTTGCTTAAAACATCAATCATTTGGACGTTGATGCTTTTCCCTGTGATGAAGAACTGCCCAGCAGCAACATAATGCAAACTTTTTAACCCATCAATTACGTCATCACATTTCCAATGTCTATTATGGAATAGTCAGTCATCTGTTCAAGTAGCCAGGACTTCGCCTATGAAAAGATCATGCTCTTGTTGATTATGTACTTCTGGAATTAGTTTACAAACAACATAGATAGCGCAATATTTAACCATTGATATATCAAAGCCTGCTTGCTATAACGATTCCACTCCATTTTCAGCGAGTTTTTTGAGGTAGCCTTGTAGCTCTATCCCTCGTTATCATAGCTTAGGCTTGTTTGGTAAATGACACTTGGATGGTGAAACTACTACTTTTTACAATTAGCGAGCGGGTAACGCTGATTTTATCCAGCACAACAGCGATCTTAGCAGTTAGCGATCGCACCAAGATGAGGCGTTACATTTCGATGTTATCCACTTTAGCAGATAACAAAATAAGCGTCCCATATTTATCATGACATTAGTAAAAGTGCGAAAAATAGATAAAACAAATGAAATATAGGTTTAATATTACGCACACAAGAATGATTTGTCCCAAAATATTTTAATTTGTCCCGTTTAAGGGGTATAATCTATTAAAAAAGAGAGGTTATAGTAATGAAAAAAGCTGATGTACTTGATTTAATCAAATATCATTTTGAAAATAAAAAAACCGAGTTTCGGAATCAGGCGATTGCAATTGCACGATACTTTGATAAAACAGGCGATTCTCAACTTGCTCAATATATTATGGGAATAATGTCTCAATCAGATAGATTTATCCCTCAACGAGAAGACTACAATGAGAATCTTATTCCAGTGAAGTTGAATACTGATCCATTGCCTTTACCAACAACCATTATGAATGACTTGAAAGGTATAATTAATGCGGTGAATCATAATATTGGTATTAATAAGTTCTTGTTTGTAGGTTCTCCTGGTACAGGCAAGACTGAGAGTGCAAAACAGATTGCTCGACTGTTAAATCGAGAATTATTGATGGTAGATTTTAGCCATTTAGTCGATAGTAAGTTGGGACAAACGGCTAAGAATTTAACTAATGTATTTAATGAAATTAACCAACTACCATTTTTAAATAGTTACATAATTTTATTTGATGAAATTGATACAATTGCACTAGATCGTATCAATCAAAATGATATTCGTGAAATGGGACGTGTAACATCAACTTTCCTGAAAGCTCTAGACAATTTAAGTAATGAAGCCGTGATTATTGCCACTACAAACTTATATAAAAATTTAGATAAAGCACTGGTCAGACGTTTTGATGCAATCATAGATTTCGACAGATATTCAGATGATGATAAGGTTGAAGTGGCAGAGGTTATTCTTAATTATTTCTTGAAACAGTTCAAATATGCAGCAAGAGATACACGTCTTTTCAAAAAAATTATAAAGAGTGCTAAAAAGATTCCAAATCCTGGGAATTTAAAAAATATCATCAGGACATCATTGGCATTCAGTGATATCAATGATCCTTATGACTATTTTAAACGTTTTTTAAAAAGTATATATGGAGGTACAATTCCTAGTATAGAAGAGCTACATAAATTAGGATTTACAGTACGCGAAATAGAGATTTTAACAGGAATATCAAAAAGTAGTGTGTCAAGAGGATTAAATGGAGATAAATAATGAATAATATTTTGGCATTAAAGGGGAATAAATTTAAGCAAGAAAATAGAAAAAATCAAACTGTACAGATTACATTACCTAAACATTCAAAAATAAAACTATCTCACCTGAAAAATCTTCATAGTTCCTTAGTAGCTACGAGAGAATTTTGGTTTGATAATAAAATCATTGAAGGTGTTTTAATTAGTGTGTACTACGATAGAATAGTTGCTAAAAGTAATCGTATTAATGGGTATTTAGATGGTGGTAGAAATTCAACACCAATTGATACAGTGGTTGGTGCAAAATTTAATCCAGATAAAACAAAACACATTATTACGCACTATATTTCTAAGGATATTCTAGATAAAACGATTAATATCTCTAGTAAAGTTATTGATCTATTTGAAAAGTCATTTTCAGAAGGTATTATAACTGACGAGTTATTTAATAAACCATTTATATTTGATAAGTTGCAGTATAGTGATTATTCACTATCAAAAAGTACTTTTAAACAATACTTAAGAGACGCTTTTTTTGTTGAGAAATTTAGTGTTGAAAAAGTAGAAAGGCAAGATTTAAGAAATTCTATTGTTACTTTTTATGATGTTAATACCAATATTCATGATCTATTAAAAAAAATCAATATTGATATATCTGCTGCCAATATATTAGATCGAACTACCGTTCTACTAGATGAAAAAAAAGTGGATATAGTTTTATCCAAGGTTCCTTATCTAGTATCTATGGCGGTTGAAAATTTTTCATCGTTAGCACCAGAAGATTTTCAAGGTATAGTAAATCAAGTTGAAATCCCTATCCCTTTGCCTAAAACAGAGCCTGTTATAGGTGTCATTGATACCTTATTTGATCGAAATGTCTATTTTAGTGAATGGGTTGAGTATCACGATTGGATTTCAGATGATATTCGTAAAGAAGCTGCAGATTACAAACATGGAACAGCAGTATCATCATTAATTGTAGATGCTCCTAATCTGAATAAAAATCTTGATGATGGCTGTGGTAGATTTCAAGTAAGACATTTTGGTGTAGCTCTTCATAAAGGATTTAATTCATTTAATATCATTAAACAAATTAGAGAAATCGTATCTCAAAATACAGACATCAAAGTATGGAATTTATCACTCGGTTCCAATGACGAAATAAAAGATAATTTCATTTCTGCTGAAGCGGCAGTTTTAGATGAAATTCAATTTGAATATGATGTTATTTTTGTGATTGCTGGTACTAATGGAAAAATAAGTGGAGAACAACGAAAAAAAATTGGTTCTCCCGCCGATTCATTAAATTCATTAATCGTAAATTCGGTTGATTTTAATAATAATCCGGCAGATTATTCCCGCAAAGGGATTGTCTTATCATTTTTTATTAAACCAGATATTGCCTATTATGGTGGTGGAAATGGCCAATTTATCAATGTATGTGAACCTTTAGGCTCTGCAAGAGTCAGCGGTACAAGTTATGCGGCTCCCCTTGTTGCACGAAAGTTGGCATACTTAATTTATATTATGGGATTAAGCCGTGAAGAGGCTAAGGCTCTATTGATTGATTCTGCCATTAACTGGAATGACAAAAAAACTTTTGAAGAAAGAATACTGATTGGTAATGGAATTATTCCAGTTAGAATAGAGGATATTCTTTCAACGCCTGATGATGAAATTAAGTTTATTGTTTCAGATATTTCAGAAAAATATAACTCTTATAATTACAATTTTCCGGTACCATTATCTGAAAATAAATATCCTTATGTAGCTAAAGCAACAATGTGTTATTTTCCTAAATGCTCTCGAAATCAAGGCGTTGATTATACCAATACTGAATTAAATATCACTTTTGGAAGATTAACTGGAAAAGACATAAAACCAATTAATGGCGATAGGCAGCATTTTGATGATGCTCCTGGATATATTAAAGAAAATTCTGCACGGTCTATTTTTAGAAAATGGGATAACGTAAAGCATATTGGTGAATCTTTTACCCCGAAAAAACGCTCTAAATCTGTTCTTAATATATCCAACCCACAATGGGGAATGAGTGTTAAGACTATTGAACGTTTAAGGAGAAGAGATGGAGATGGGATACGATTTGGAGTGGTTGTAACCTTAAAAGAAATAAATGGAGTTAATCGCATTGATGATTTTATTAGACAAGCTTTACTAAGAGGCTGGCTTGTAAATGAACTGCGAGTTGAAACTCAAGTTGACATTTATAACAGACTTAATGAGGAAATTGAATTCAATTAACTCTTAAATCTACAATTTAACTGCCATAAAAAAGGATGTCTGAAATTACAGTTTCAGACGACCTTTTTTCTTCCAAGTGATCTGCACCACAAAATCTGGACACCTATTTTGAGGTGCAGATTATGTCCTACTCTTATCAATTTCGTTTGAAAATTATCAAACTCGTCACCGAACAGGATTATGGTATCCGTGAGGTGGCTAAACTTCATAAAATTTCCCACGCTCTCGTCATTTATTGGCTAAAAGCATTTCGGGAAAGAGGGCTTGATGGCGTAAAATCGCCTCATACAAACCTTCAAACACCGAAAATAGTGAAGCCAAAGATGAAAAAGAAAGACATTGAAATTCCAGAAACCACAGACTTTTCACCTAAAGCGTTTAAAAAGTTACAACGAGAGCTCGCCTTGGCTCGAGCGGAGATTGCTTATCTAAAGGAGTTGAAGGCGTTCGACCGTCAAAAACAACGACAGAAAAAAGAAAAATCATTGAAAGATTGAAGCCAAACCATGCATTAAATGATTTACTTCGTGTAGCTAAAACGAGTTAGGCATTCATTCTATTTTACGCAAAAAAAGACATGGAAAACGAGGAAAAACATCTCATATTGCCCCGAATTTGCTGAATCGTGATTTTACCGCAACGGCACTCAATCAAAAATGGGTAACGGATGTAACGGAATTTCAGGTTGGGCAAGAAAAGCTTTATTTTTCACCGTTGATGGACTTGGCTAACCGAGAAATTATTGCCTATAACTTTGCGACACGCCCGAAGTTTTCATTGCTAAAAAAGATGTTAGAACAAGGGCTTAGTCGGCTTAAACCGACAGAATGCCCGATTATTCATAGCGACCAAGGCGTATTGTATGGCACGGAGGAATGGGTAAAGATGTTGAAGGTAAAGCGGTGCAAAGTATGAGCCACCGAGGAAATTGCTACAATAATGCGGTGATTGAAAGTTTTTTGGCGATACTAAAATCAGCGTGTTTTTACTCTCGAACTTATCATTCAATTGCTGAATTACAGGCTGAAATTGAAGAATATTTAGTGTATGACAACCAAGAACGAATTAAACTTGGTTTAAAAGGATTGAGCCCAGTGCAATACCGAGCTCAATATTTAAGTTAACTAACCTGTCCAACTTTTGGGGGGCAGATCATGTTTCCTTAACTCTTCTTAAATTTCCTATTAAAGAAACCCATGCAATGTCTCATTTTATGTTTGTAAATAACATAATTGCTAACCTTAAATACATCATCTAAAGAAGATTAAATGATGAAAAAACTGATGGTTGCACTTTTGAGAGACAGAAATAGGTCTTTGAAAATCAAATTTTGTTTATTTCACGATTTATATCGTTCCATTATTTCTATAGTTTGTTTTTCTAATTCAGGAAATAAAGTTTGAGTGCTAATTCCAAAGGATTTAAGTTCTTCCATTATTTTAGCCTTATTTTTTTACAATAATTTTCTTCCCATCTATTTTTTGCTGCCATTCTTCAGGAACTTTTGCAGGTTGTAATTTGTTTTTATCAAGTCCATATAATAAAAAGCAACCTTGTTGGCGTGATATTCTAGCATTATTAAGTTTAGCTTTCACACAAATCACTCTCTCTAGATCACTACATTCTATTTCAGGACGAAAACTTGGCTTATCCGCCCTCACATCATGAAGTAATTTTATTATTTCTTTTTGTTCATTAAATGATTTTTTGAATGCATCTTTCCCTTCTTCTTTTGATTCAGATAAAATTAATTTTACATATTTATCTATATTCATCATGCTAATACCATGATTTTGACTTAAATAACTTTTAACTTCGTTAAAGTTCTTAACATTCCCTGCCTGGCTAAGTAAATAATTATTTTCTTTCACTATTTTTTGCGTTTCTGCAATTTTAATAGCTTCCATTATTTCAAAATTACTAGGTTGTACACTAATAGCGGTTAAGATTGCAACTGTATCACTATCAAAATATTTTATTTGATCATTCGGAATGTCTAAAATGATTAATTCTCCATTTGTTTGATGATGTTTCTTCTCATGGCAAGCAAAATATAAAGCAACCAAAGCATTTGTGGTTAAATCCAAAAGCCTTGTTTTACAACCATAATGCTGTAATTTCACCAGCTTCTCAAACAAAGTATCAGTAGGTAAAAAATCATCTGGACAATTAGTTAATACATCTTTAATAATTTTATCCTCATTCTCAATAAGATATGGCTCTCTAAAGATACTTGGATTCATGTCCCACTTTTCGTCTGCTTGTCCTCTAAAAAACGAGTGGTTCCCTGTTTAGGTTCTCCTAATTTTTGAATAAGATTATTCAACTCATTGATACTACTAATTTCGTATGTTTTCATTTTACTTCCTATAACTATAAACTAATAAAATCTATCCCATACAACGGCACATTCACCATCCAATCCTGCTCCCTATAATCCGCCATTGAAAAACGAATTGCTTGTTCTGGCTGAAATTGTTCTATATACACTTTCAAACTTTTTGCTTTTAAATTTTCTTCTGCTTTGACTTCAATCGGAATCACAGCTTGCTTACGTTGCACAACAAAATCAACCTCTGCTGTACCTTTTTCAGTTGCCCAATAAAAAACAGGATTTTCTTGCGTGGCAATCAGTTGTTGTAAAACGTATTGTTCGGTTAAAGCGCCTTTAAATTCGGTAAAAATACGACTACCTTCTAGCAGTACGCTGGCTCCAAATTGCTTTGCACGGCAAGCAGCCCACATCTAAACCATACAATTTAAAGGAATTATCTTGATAAGCGGAAAGCGGCAAATGTGGTTTCTTTACTCGAGGCACGCTATGCACTAAGCCGCTGTCTTTTAGCCACTGCAGAGCTATTTCATAGTCTTTGCTTCTCGCCTCTTTTTGTAGCTGAGCATAGATAAATTTTTTATTTTCTTTGGCAAGCTGCTCAGGAATGGAAGCCCAAATTGACCGCACTTTTTGCACAGTTTGACCATCGTGAATATGTTTGGAAAAATCTTGTTCATACGCCATCAATAAATTACGTTGTACTTGGCGCACTTCATCGACATTTTGTGTTTCGATAAATACTTTTACCGCTTCGGGCATACCGCCCACAAAATAATATAGACGGAGCAAATCAATATAGGTGGTTTTCATGGCTAAAATTAGCGACCAGTCTTTCAGCTCAAGCAATTTCACCAAATCTTGTTTGCCAAGTGCGGTTAAAAATTCATGAAAATCCATGGGATAAAGTGGTAGAAAGTCCACTTTGCCGACAGGAAAAGAGACTTGATGATGTAGCGACACCCCAAGCAATGAGCCTGCCGAGACAATATAAAATTGAGGTGCATTTTCGTAAAAATATTTGAGTGATGATAATGCTTGCGGGACTTCTTGTACTTCATCAAAAATAATCAGAGTGTTTTCTGCTTGAATATCGACACCGCTTTCAATTTTCAAACCGAGCATTAAGCGATCAATATCATAGTCGCCAGAAAATAGCGTTTTCATGCGAGGGTTATTATCAAAGTTGATATACGCCACTTTTTCAAATGATTGCTCGCCAAAATGTTTCATCGCCCAGGTTTTTCCTACCTGTCTTGCTCCTTGAATAATTAATGGTTTGCGGTTTGTTTTGAGCTTCCACTTTTCTAAGGATTGTATGATCTTACGCTGCATAATGTTTCTCTAAAACAAGGGATGTAGAGTAATTATGCATTTTTTCTAACAATAGATAGGAACAAATTAACATTTTTTTAAATGAAAAATAGTGAATTAATACACTTTTTAAAACGAAAGATGTTTTTTTCAGACGGTCTTTTATGTTCTAAAGTGCTGTCAATTTGCAAAAATACTTTAAAACCTGACTGCACTTTTCTTCCTGTCTTTTCATTCCAAGCTAGATTTTCTAGCTTCCTTTCAAAATCGCCCTTAATCGATCTAGTTGATTTTGTGTTTTTTCTTGTTTTTGCTCGGTGGTTAGTTTTGGTTTATCGCGTTCCCATAGCACATTGTCATTAGGTAATTCAGCTAAAAATCGGCTGGGTTCTGGGCGAACTAATTCGCCATATTGACGGCGCTCACGACATAAAGAAAAAGTAAGTTCTTTTTGCGCTCTTGTGATACCCACATAAGCCAAGCGGCGTTCTTCTTCCACATTGTCTTCATCAATGCTAGTTTGGTGGGGTAAAATGCCCTCTTCCATACCAATCAAATAAACATAAGGAAATTCCAATCCTTTAGATGCATGCAATGTCATCAGTTGAACTTGATCGCTCTCGTCATCGTCTTCGCCTCGCTCTAACATATCCCGTAATGTCAGGCGGGTTACCACTTGATTAAGGTTCATCGGCTCATTGGTTTCATCACCTTTTAACATATCCGCAACCCAGTCAAATAGCGTGGCGACATTCTTACTTTGCATTTCTGCCGCTTTAGGGCTTGTTGCGTATTCGTACAAATATTCTTCATAATGAATCGCAGATAACATAGAACGTACCGCACGTTCTGGTTCAGAACGTTGAATTTCATCATTAAGTTCTACAATCCAACGGCCAAATTTTTGCAATGAATCATAGGCTTTTGGCGTGATGCGTTGAATAAGCTCAAACTCAAAAATAGCGTCAAACAAACTGATGTGTTTTTCTTGAGCCAACTCTCCAAGTTTTTGTAACGTCGCGGTACCAATTTCACGTTTCGGTGTATTCACAATACGCAGGAATGCGGCATCATCATCTTGATTCACCACCAAGCGCAAATACGCCATCATATCTTTGATTTCTGCACGAGAGAAAAAAGAAGTACCGCCCGAAATTTTGTAAGGAATACGGTTTTGCATCAGTACTTTTTCGAGTAATCGGGATTGATGGTTGCCTCGATACAAAATCGCATAATCTTTATATTTGGTTTTACGGCTAAAACGATGGGCGATCAACTCGGCGACAATCCGTTCTGCTTCGTGTTCTTCATTTTTTGCTTCGATAACAAGCAATTTTTCTCCTTCACCAATGGTTGAAAAGAGTTTCTTATCAAACACGTGCTCATTGTTATCAATCAAAATATTGGCGCAATGCAGAATACGTTGGGTTGAACGATAATTTTGCTCTAGCTTAATCACTTGCAAACGAGGGAAATCATCGCGTAAACGCACCATATTTTCTGGTCGTGCGCCACGCCATGAATAAATAGATTGGTCATCATCGCCCACCACAGTAAAACATGCACGATCACCCACTAAAAGTTTAATCAGTTCATATTGACTGGTGTTGGTATCTTGATATTCATCCACCAACAAATAACGAATTTTTGCCTGCCATTTTGACCTCACTTCTTCATTTTGCTTGAACAATAATGTCGGCAACATAATTAAATCATCAAAATCAAGGGCATTGTAGGCTCGAATTTGTGTGGCGTAACGCTCATAACATTTTGCAAAAGTTTGATACTTTGCATCACACGCTAACGCAAATGCCTGTTTTGGCGAAATCAAATCGTTCTTCCAGTTAGAAATCACTGAAATTAACTCACGCAATAAATCCTTATCTTCTTTTAACACATCAGCGGTTAGCTCTTTTAACAACGCAAATTGATCATGTTCATCAAACAAGGTCATATTTGATTTAAAGCCCAACGCTTTATATTCGCGCTTAATAATGTCAAAACCGAGCGTATGAAAAGTAGAAACAAGCAAGCCTTTGGATTGTTCTTTGCCAATGGAATGAGCAACACGCTCTTTCATCTCACGTGCGGCTTTGTTGGTGAAAGTAACAGCAGCAATTTGTTTTGGAGAATAACCGCACTTTTCAATTAAATGGGCAATTTTATTAATGATTACGCGAGTTTTGCCTGAGCCTGCGCCAGCAAGCACAAGACAAGGGCCTGTCACATATTTAACGGCTTGTTGTTGTTGAGGATTGAGTTTCATAAGAATTATTGAGCCCACACATAGGGCAGTAACACGGTGTCTAATAAAAATGAGAGAGGCAAATCTAAGATTGGCAATCCCCATTGTTGCGCCATTTCAAGATCATAAGCAACCCCTGCATAGGCGGTATATTTTTCTGTTGGATCGATAAGTTTGATCACGGAACCACAACCAGATAAAGCGATAAGTGCGGTTAAAAAAATAAAGGTTTTTATCATCGTGCTTTTAACGCATTGAACACAGACACAGGAACTAGCTCTGCCACATCGCCGCCGTGCAAATAAATTTCACGTACAATGGTGGAAGAAACAAACGCCCATTTTTCTGCTGGCGGGAAAAACAGACTGTCTACGCCTTGTGTGAGTAAACGATTCAGTGCCGCCAATTGAAGTTCATATTCAAAGTCTGTTGTCGTGCGTACGCCGCGAATAATAGCGGAAATACTATGCTGTTTAATTACATTGGCCAACAAATCAGAGAAGCCAAACACCTCAACATTGGATAAATGTGCAACAGATTGACGAACAAGCTCCACGCGTTTATCCAAAGAAAATAGCGTTTTTTTGCTTGGACTATTTGCCACCGCCACTAAAACACGAGGAAAAATTACCGCACTTCTTTCAATAATGTCTAAATGACCGTTCGTAATCGGATCAAAAGTACCGGGATAAATCACGCTCGTCATACATTGCGCTCCAAATAAGGTTTTAATAAATCTAACAAACGCTGTAATGCCCCTCGGTTTTCCATCAGCACTTCATAGCCTGCATTGCCTAAACGTTCGCGAGCTTCTTTTGAGTTTAATAAGGCTTCTACTGCACGTTCTAAGGCATCTGCGGTTGAATTAACTTCCAACACACCTTGCACTTCCACCAACATTCTAAATATCTCGGGGAAATTGAACGTGTGCTTGCCAGTAATCACTGGCATTTTAAATGCAAGAGGTTCCAGTGGATTATGTCCACCATGTTTCACAAGGCTTCCACCCACAAAAGCAATATCAGAAATGCCATACATCAACATCAGTTCGCCCATACTATCACCCAAAATCACTTGAGTATTCTCATTTGGTAACTCATTTGTGGAGCGACGAATAAATTGGAATTTTTCCTTTTTAAGTAAATCAGCCACCACATTAAAACGCTCTGTATGGCGCGGAACGAGCAATAACAATAAATTTGGGTATTTTGCTAACAAAGCGCGGTGAGATTTTAAAATGATTTCATCTTCTCCATTATGCGTGCTGGCAGCAATCCATATTGGGCGATCTTGCTTCCAAAGCGTGCGCAATGAATCAATTTTACGTAATAGTTCATCATTCGTATTGAGATCATATTTAATATTGCCCGTGATATTCAATTTTTCCTTTGGATAGCCCAAAGTGGCATAGCGTTTTCCGCTAATGTTATCCTGCGCTGCAATCAAGCTAATTTGCGACCACATTGTTTGTAAGCGCGCTTTTATTTTTCCGTAACGATGTGCAGAACGCGCAGATAAACGTGCATTAGCGATAACAAATGGAATATTGCGTAAAAATAATTGATGAATAAGATTAGGCCAAAGTTCTGTTTCCATCACGATACATAATTTAGGTTGTACAAAATTAATAAAACGATGGATCGAAAAAGGTAAATCAAGGGGGAGATAATAATGAAAAACGCTGTCTCCAAAAGTGGCTTTGACGCGCTCTGAACCTGTGGGCGTAAAAGTCGTAAAAGTAATGGATAAATGTGGATAATCTTGTTGCAATTGACGAACCAGCGGTATCGCAGCAATCACTTCCCCTACGGAGGCGGCGTGGATAAAGATTCCTTGTGGTGGAGGGCAAGACGCATTGCCATAAAAACCATAACGTTCAGCCAAACGCTGACGATAACGTGGAGATTTAACACTGAGCAAGCCAATAAAACACAATATCAACGGCTGGCAGATTAAAAGCAAGCTGGTATAAAAAAAACGCCACATAAATGAAATTCGGTTATACTTGAAAAAATTTCGGCTAGTATAGCAAAAAAAGGATTGAAAATATGCCTACAATTAGCGTTGCGATGATTGTAAAAAATGAAGCACAAGACCTCGCCAATTGCTTAGACACCGTAAAAGATTGGGTGGATGAAATTATCATTCTAGATTCTGGCAGCACAGATAACACTAAAGAAATTGCACTCAGTTATGGGGCGAAATTCTATGAAAATAGCAACTGGCAAGGCTTTGGTAAACAACGCCAATTAGCCCAACAATATGTAACTAGTGATTATGTACTCTGGTTAGATGCTGACGAACGCGTTACGCCCAAGCTACAACAGGCTATCTTAAGTGCGGTTAAAAATGATCGAGAAAATACCGTTTATGAAATTCCACGGGTTAGTGAAGTATTTGGACGTGAAATTCGCCATTCAGGCTGGTATCCAGATTATGTGGTTCGTCTCTATCGCACAAACTATGCGCAATATAACGATTCGCTTGTACATGAAAAAGTGGAATTTCCAGCTGGCACAAAAGTAGAAAAATTGACAGGTGATTTAGAACATTTCACTTATAAAAGTATCCATCATTATCTAGTGAAATCAGCGGGTTATGCCAAAGCCTGGGCAGATCAACGTCAAACTAAAGGAAAAAAAGCCACACTTTGGCAAGGAATTTCGCACGCCATCGGTTGTTTTGTGAAGATGTATTTGTTAAAAGCGGGTTTTTTAGATGGCAAACAAGGATTTTTATTAGCGGTGTTATCGGCGCATTCAACCTTTGTAAAATACGCCGATTTATGGGAGCGCGATCAGCATAAACACTAGCGAGTTTTGCAAGGACAATCATTTAAATGATCGTCTACTAACCCCATGGACTGCATAAACGCATAGCACGTGGTTTCACCAACAAAGACGAAACCACGTTTTTTTAAGGCTTTAGAAAGTGCTTTCGATGCTTCTGTTTTAGCCGGCACAGTTCGCAAATCAGGCACATCATTGACGATTGGTTTATGATTCACAAATGACCAAATAAAATCACTGAAATTTTCACCGCACTTTTCCATCTCCAAATAAGCTTTCGCATTTTTGACAATGGCCTCTAACTTGGCTCGATGGCGAATTAATCCTGTATTTTGCATGCAAACATCAATATCAAGAGCGGTCATTTTTGCGATTTTTTTCGGATCAAATTGATGAAAAGCCTCACGGTAAGATTCACGTTTTTTCAAAACCGTAATCCACGAAAGCCCCGCTTGCTGCCCTTCCAAACAAATTTTTTCAAATAGCTTTTGGCTGTCGAATTCAGGTTTTCCCCATTCCTTGTCATGATAATCAATATAAATAGGTTGTTCGCCAACCCAAGGGCATCGAGTAGTCATAACATCTCCTTTTTAAGCTGCTCATAAACCGCCACAAAATCTGGCATTACGCCTCGCCATAAATGGAAAGAATGTGCTGCTTGCGCGACCAGCATTCCAAAGCCATCGCTAACATTGGTTAAACCTAAACTTTTACATAATGCAATAAATGGCGTGTCCGCACCTTTCGCATATTGCATATCGTAAAAAGCTGAACCTAATCTTAAAATTTCAGCATCAACTGGAGCCGTTCCACCACTTAATCCAGCTGAAGTTGCATTAATCACCAAATCATAAGTTTGTAGCGGAATAGAATCTATTGAGGCAGCTTGAATATTGCCGTAAGGCTGAAATCTTTCAGCTAATTCTTTGGCTTTCGAAAAAGTGCGGTTAGCAAGCACAATGTTTTGTTTGGCTTGTAAAAGTGGCAATAATACGCCTTTTGTCGCTCCGCCCGCCCCCAAGATTAATACGCGCTGATTTGGGTGAAGCCAATTCAAACGTTGTAAATCTGTCACCAAACCGATCCCATCGGTGTTATCCGCATAAAGTTTTCCATCATCGAGTTTTTTTAGCGTATTGCAGGCTTCCGCCAGTTTTGCTCGTTGGCTATATTCGTCTGCCAGCTGATAAGCTCGTTCTTTAAAAGGCGAAGTAATATTGCAACCTTTTGCGCCCTCCTCAAAAAATGCCAAAAGTTGTTGTTCAAAAGTATCAAGATCACCTAATTTTGCAATGTATTCTATGGTTTGATGGGTTTGTGCGGCTAACTGACTTTGAATCAATGGGGATTTACTTTGCGCAATCGGATTCCCCCATACAGCATAAAGATCCATAAATTATCCCTGTCTAAAAAGTTGATTTGTGCGCAAGTCTCGAATTTCGGATGGATTATGCGCCCCGCCTACCATTTCATCCAATACAGGAAAATCTGCACCGAATTGTGACCGCACTTCATCAGCCATGCGACAAGGGGGCTCTCCTGTTAGATTTGCACTCGTTGAAGTTAATGCAAAACCCGTGATTTCACATAAGGCTTTCACAGATGGGTGATCGCACAAACGTATTGCAATGCTATCAAATTTGCCTGTGAGAAAATGCGGGGTGGTGGATTTAGCTGGCACAATCCAAGTCGTTGGACGTTCATATTTACCTTGCAGGCGAGAAAGCTGTTCATCGTTAATCTGCTCAAAATCAACAAAAGGACGGAAAAAATCCAAGCTAGGCGCCACTAAAATCAATCCTTTTTCTACTGGGCGTTGCTTTAAATCAAGTAATTTTTTTACCGCGCTTTCACTTTGCGGATTACAGCCCAAGCCAAATACAGCTTCAGTGGGATAAGCGACCACTTGATTTTGTCGAAGGGCCTCGGCGATCTGTTCTCTATTCATTTCACTCTTTTACTTTTATTGCTCTAAAATATGACGGCAAGTTTTATTTGCACACTGAAAAATTTGTTTTTCCTCATCTTCACTTTTTAACAAAGAAAGTGGGAAATGGCAGGTTGGGCAAGGCACGGTATAAGGCTTGGTAGGCAAGGAAAATTTACATTTAGGGAAATTATCACAGCCGTAAAAAATTTTTCCTTGGCGACCTCGACGAGAAATCAAATGCCCCATTTTACATTCAGGACAAGCAATTTCTTCCTCAGATTCAGATTCTTCCCGCACCACAAAATCGCATTCAGGATAATGGCTACAACCAATAAACATCCCAAAACTGCCTTGTTTCAACTGCAATAAATTACCGCACTTTGGGCAAATTTCATCAAGTGTTTTTAATACTTTATGTTCCGCTCGCTGCAAAGGACGCAAATAATCACATTCAGGATAAGCAGAGCAACCTAAAAACAGCCCTTTTTTGCCTTGTTTAATTTGCAAAGGCGCTCCACATTGAGGGCAATATTCCTGTTGTTTGCTATGATGAAAAAGGCTTTGATTCATAATCTATCCTTATGCTTGAAGCATTTCTTCCAATTCTTCCTGAGCGGTCATCCATTCCGTTTCTACATCACCTAATGCTTTCTTTACATCCACTTGTTGAGCCAAAAGTGCGGTCAATTTTTCTTTATTTTCGGCATTATATAATTCGGCATCGGCCAGTTGATTTTCTATGTTCGCAAGCTCAGAAGAAAATTTATTCATTTTTTCTTCTAATTGCGTGATTTTTTTACGCAATGGCGCAGTTTGTTGGCGTAACTCTGCTTCACGGCGTTTTTGTTCCTTACGATTTTGAACCGAATTTTCATTATCGCCAACTTTTTCTGAGACTTTATTTTCAGATGTGCTATTTTGCTCACTCAGCCATTTTTGATAGTCTTCTAAATCGCCTTTAAATTCTTCCACTTTTTTATCGTGAACTAAATAAAACTCTTCCACGGTATTACGTAGTAAGTGGCGATCATGGGAAACCACCACCAAAGATCCCTCGTAATCCACCAACGCTTCCGTTAATGCCTGACGCATATCCAAATCCAAATGGTTAGTCGGTTCATCAAGTAGTAACAAATTCGGGCGTTGCCAAACAATCAAAGCCAACACCAATCGAGCTTTTTCTCCTCCTGAAAATGATTTTACTGCTTGATTCACTTTATCACCGTGGAACGCAAAACTGCCCAAATAATCTCGAACCTGTTGCTCCGTTTGTTCGGGTGCGAGTTTCTGCATGTGCCACAGGGCAGATTCGTCTGCGCGTAAAGTATCTAATTGATGCTGGGCAAAATAGCCAAGCTGTACACCTTTTGCCAACTGTACCGTGCCTGAAAGTGCGGTCAGTTCTCCCGCTAAAAGTTTAATCAAGGTTGATTTTCCCGCACCATTTTTTCCGAGTAAACCAATGCGCGAACCTGGCACCAAATTCAGTTTAATTTTACTTAAAATTTCTACCGCACTTTCATCGCTACCATAACCTGCACTCGCCTGCTCAATCATCACCAACGGATTCGGCAAGGATTGCGGCGGACGAAATTCAAAGGTAAAAGGATTATCCACATAAGCCGGTGCAATCAGTTCCATACGCTCTAAGGCTTTCATACGGCTTTGTGCTTGTTTGGCTTTGGTCGCTTTCGCTTTAAAGCAGTCGATATATTTTTGTAAATGAGAGATCTTTTGTTGTTGCTGGCGATACATAGCCGTTTGTTGCGCTAGCTTGGTTGCTCGTTGCACTTCAAAGGAAGAATAATCGCCCGTGTATTCGTTGAGCTTCTGATTTTCGATATGGAGGATTTTTGTCACAATTGGATCGAGAAAATCACGGTCGTGAGAAATTAATACCAAGGTACCTTGATATTGCACTAACCAACGTTCTAACCAAATAACTGCATCCAAATCCAAATGGTTGGTTGGCTCATCCAGTAACAATAAATCTGACGGACAAAGCAGAGCTTGCGCCAAATTCAAACGCATCCGCCAACCACCCGAAAAGGCTTTCACTGGCTGAGTTGTTTCTTCTTGGCTAAATCCTAAACCATGCAATAAGGAAGCTGCACGAGATTGAATTGTCCAAGCATCTAAGGTTTCTAATTGCCCGTGAATGCGCGCAATCGCATGGCCATCATTACGTTCATTTGCCTGCTCAAGCTCTTGTTGCAAACGGCAATATTCACGATCCCCTTGAATCACATAATCAATCGCAGAAATATCCAATGCAGGCGTTTCTTGATTCACCCAAGATACCCGCCAATTTGCTGGGTAATTTATCTCGCCACCCTCTGGCGTTAATTCTTTTTTTAATAAGGAAAAAAGAGACGACTTACCGCAACCATTCTTCCCCACTAAACCGACTTTTTGCTTGGGATTAATCGTAGCAGAAGCATTTTCGAGAAGTTCCGTTTGCCCTCGTTTTAAGGATAAGTTACTAAATACAATCATGAATAAAATTCTTAATTCAATATAGTTTTACAATTTAAATTAATATTCTCTTTCTACTGGTAAATTTGCTTTCTCCCATCCATCAAATCCACCAATCATACTAAACACATTTTCATATCCTTGTTCCACTAGAAAGGTCGCTACATTTTTACTGCTTACGCCATGATAACAACTCACAATGATAGGTGAATCAAAATCTACTAATTCTTCGAATTGCAAAAAACTTTGATTCGTTAAATGAAAAGCACCTTTAGGATGCGAGTGGGTAAAGCGGGCATCATCGCGAATATCAGCTAACACCGCCCCTTGTTGAACCATTTCCCAAGCTTGTTGTGGCGTAATTTCTTTAAATGACATTTATAAACTTCCTTTTGCGTGCTGTTTGTACACACCATCAATCACAACAAGAATCATAGCGAGCACTAAACAAATAAAAAGCGGGTAACTTTCGGCGTCAATTTGTTCACCGATAAAAAACGATACGAAAATCATCATAATGGTTTCCACATAACCAAGTAGCCCAAGCAAATTCATTGGTAGCATATTGCTAGCGATCACATAAGCAATTAATGCCGTGCCGCTAATTAATCCAAGCAACACAAGTAGTCCCCAAATATTAGGATTACTTTGTTCTACCACAGCGAAATCTGTTTGTAACGCAAAATAAATGCTAATTGGGATTAGGCTCAACATCTCTAAACAAAAAGAGGCGAGATCACTATTTTTTAATGCTTTTCGAATGGAAAAATAGGTGGTATAGCCAACACAAATCACAATGGCTTCCCAAGAAAGCCCGCCTTTTAGCACGATATTAGAAATCACACCCAATGCGGCAATCACGACTGCAATAAATTTAAATGTTGAAATACGTTCTTTAAAAATTAAGCGACCAGCCGCCACCATCACAATTGGCAAAAGCAAATAACCAAAAGACACGCTCAACGAACTGCCATTATTCGGTGCCCAAAGAAAAAGCCACATTTGAAAACCCATTAATAAGCCACAAAACAGATAGGGTAATGCCAAGTGCGGTTGTTTTTTGATGAGTTTTAAGCGATTAATCAACGCATTTTTCTGCTTAAACATAAACACGGAAAGGACAACAAAGGGAAACGTAAAAATCATCCGATAACCGAAAATATCCGTGCCACTCAAAGGTTTCAGCAGCGTAGAAAAATAATACATATAGCCAAATAAAAATGAGGCAAGTAATGAAACGAGAACACCTTTAAACATAAGAAATCCTTATTCTAAACAGCCAATCATTCTATTCTAACATCGCCCAAAATGCACGGATTAAGGGTTGTTCGAGATTCCTTTTTTGGGTACAAATAACCAATTCAAAAGGCTCAATAGGCTTATCGAGATTAAGTCTGGAAATTTGGTTATTCATTGGGCTATTGTCAATCACCGCATCAGGCAACATCGCTAATCCGAACCCCAATCCTACCATCGGAACAATCCCTTCATGCCCCGCAACGGTAGCATAAATTTTCGGATGTTTAATATGTTTCTCCCGTAGCCATTGCTCAATCCGTTGTCGAGCATGCCCTTCAACAGGGAAAATAAAAGGCATTTGTTGCCAATTAATGGTTTTTTCTTGCAGTAATTGTGTCGCCAAACAAGCCACGCGCGGTGCAATTAAAGATAAGCTAATATCATCAATTTTATGAAATGCCACACTGGATGGCAGATTATTCGGCTTACCCGCAATAGCGAGGTCAACTTGTTGGGTTTGAATCAACTCTAATGCAAGCGCTGGATCACCCGTCGTCAGCTGAATTTCTACTTTAGGATAACGCTGGCGAAATTGTTTAAGTACGTGCGGAAGATGGCTATAAGATGCGGTTACAGAGCAAAAAAGTTTAATTTCACCGCAAAGTTCATCGGATTCATCCTTGAGCTGTTGTTTAAATTGTTGCCAGTTTTGCCATTCTGTTTTAGCAAATTGCAAAAATTTCTCACCATATTCAGTGAGTTTAACTTGACGGTTATCACGAATAAAAAGTGTTTTCCCTAACTCATCTTCCAACCGTTGAATTTGACGGGAAAGCGTAGAGGGGGACATGTGGTTTTGGGTGGCGGTTTTAGCAAAGTTTTTTGTATCACTAAGGTGGATGAATATTTGTAGATCGGTAAATTCCATAATTTCTTCTTTTATTTTATTTAATATCGGGTTTCGCCGATGGCGACCTACTTTTTCTTTGCTCGTGCAAAGCAAAAGTAGGCAAAAAGAAAACACGCCCTGCTTTGCCTTATTTCCTGAGAAATTGAAAACTTGCTTAACGGAAATTTTCTGAACTCGCTACGCTCAAACAGACGAAAATTTCCTACAAGTTTCCAATTTCTCAGGCGGCAAAGAAGGGAACTAATTTGTTCTTTCTTCAATTTAAAGTGCGGGTAAAATTTAGCGTATTTAAAAAAATACCAGAAAACTAACCGCACTTTTTAATAACGCTCTGATATATTCTGAGCCCCATATAAATCGCCTTTGCGACTTTCAATTTTCAGGCAATTTGCGTCTGTTTGAGCGTAGCGAGTTCAGCAAATTGCCGTTAAGAAAATTGAAACAAAGCAAAGATCAGCGATTTAATTGGGGCGTGTTTTCTTTGCCTACTTTCTTTTACACGAGTAAAAGAAAGTAGGTCGCTCATCGAGCGAAATACGATGCTAATTCACAAAAAAACAAAATCCAAAATAATTGCACAAATCGCAACATTACATTCCCATAATATCACTTTACGCAACAACAAAAAATCCTATAATCAAACCACAACAAAAAAATATGCAAACACAACATCATACAATTATTCACCTTACACAATTAAGGACAACAAAATGGCTAACTATTTCAACACTTTAAATTTACGTCAAAAATTAGACCAATTAGGTCGTTGTCGTTTTATGGATCGCGAAGAATTTGCAGATGAAGCAAACTTCTTAAAAGGCAAAAAAATCGTTATCGTAGGCTGTGGTGCGCAAGGTTTAAACCAAGGTTTGAATATGCGTGATTCTGGCTTAGATATTAGCTATGCCTTACGCCCTGAAGCAATTGCTGAAAAACGTGCGTCATTCCAACGTGCAACTGAAAATGGTTTTAAAGTTGGTACTTATGAAGAATTAATTCCAACTGCAGATTTAGTCGTAAACTTAACACCAGACAAACAACACTCTAAAGTAGTTGCTGATGTGATGCCTTTAATGAAAAAAGACTCTGCATTTGGTTATTCACACGGATTCAACATTGTTGAAGTTGGCGAAGAAATCCGTAAAGACATTACAGTTGTAATGGTTGCACCAAAATGTCCAGGTACTGAAGTGCGTGAAGAATACAAACGTGGTTTCGGTGTGCCAACATTAATCGCGGTTCACCCTGAAAATGACCCGAAAGGCGAAGGCATGGCGATTGCAAAAGCATGGGCTGCGGCAACTGGCGGTCATAAAGCGGGTGTTTTAGAATCTTCATTCGTGGCAGAGGTAAAATCTGACTTAATGGGTGAGCAAACTATCCTGTGCGGTATGTTACAAGCAGGTTCTATCGTATGTTATGACAAATTAGTGGCAGACGGTAAAGATCCAGCATACGCAGGTAAATTAATCCAATACGGTTGGGAAACGATTACCGAAGCATTAAAACAAGGCGGTATCACATTAATGATGGATCGCTTATCAAACAGCGCAAAATTACGTGCATTTGAACTAGCTGAACAAATCAAAGAAAGCCTTGGTTTCTTATATTACAAACACATGGATGACATCATCAGCGGCCACTTCTCTGCAACAATGATGGCTGACTGGGCAAATGGTGATAAAGACTTATTCGCATGGCGTGAAGCAACGGGTAAAACAGCCTTTGAAAATGCACCAAAATATGATGGCAAAATTAGTGAACAAGAATACTTTGATAACGGCGTATTAATGATCGCAATGGTGAAAGCTGGCGTGGAATTAGCTTTTGAAGCTATGGTTGCAAGCGGTATTTATGAAGAATCAGCTTACTACGAATCACTTCACGAATTACCGTTAATCGCAAACACCATCGCGCGTAAACGTTTATACGAAATGAACGTGGTCATTTCTGATACTGCAGAATATGGTAACTACTTATTCTCTAACGTAGCGACCCCAATTCTTGCAAAAGAAATTATCCCTAACCTTCAAAAAGGTGACTTGGGCGAGCCAACTCCAGCAGTGGAAATCGACAACATCACCTTACGCGATGTAAACGATGCAATTCGCAACCACCCTGTTGAATTAATCGGTCAAGAATTACGTGGTTATATGACAGATATGAAACGTATCGCCGTTGCAGGTTAATACTAAATTAAACTAAACAACAAACCGCATGTAAAACGTGCGGTTTGTTGTTAGAAGCAATTAACAATCTTGTTTGCCATAAGCATCTTGGCGAAGAATATGACGAACACCTTCATCAAATTCTGCTAATACGCGATCTGCATCTTTTGGATCTTTACCGCGCGCATCTAAGTAGAATTTAATTTTTGGTTCAGTACCTGAAGGACGAGCAATTAAGCGTCCGCCATTTTCCAAGTTAAATACAAGGATATCGCTTTGACGATCTGTTTTAGTATGATCGATAAATTGCGCCACTTTCACGCCAGCGATTTCTGCTGGTGGATTGTTACGAAGTGCGGTCATTAATTTTCCGATTTCTGAAAGATCGCTTACTCGAATAGAGATTTGTCCACTTACATAAGCACCAAATTCTTTGGTAAATTCATCAGCATAATCTGCTAAAGTTTTGCCTTGTTTTTTCAAGTTACGCACAAGATCTAAGAACACGATTGCCGCAGAAATACCGTCTTTATCGCGTACTTTGTCTGGGTCAACTAAATAGCCCAATGCTTCTTCAAAACCAAACAATAAGCCAGATACTTTACCGATGTATTTGAAACCAGTTAAGGTTTCTTCTGATTGGAAACCGTATTTTTTTGCAATTTCAGCGAGCGCAGGAGAAGAAACAAGTGAGCAAGCCAATGTGCCTTTTTTGCCTTGATATTGTTTTGCTAAGTACCAACCTAAGAAACAGCCTACTACGTTGCCGTGTAGTGATTTCCAGTTGCCTTGCGCATCAGGCACCGCAACGGCTAAACGGTCTGCATCTGGGTCATTAGCAATGATAAATTCAGCATTCTTTTCTTTTGCCACTTTAATTGCTAAATCTAATGCGCCTTTTTCTTCTGGATTTGGGAAATTCACAGTTGGGAATGTGCCATCTGGCCAAACTTGATCTGCGACTACGTGAGGTTGTGGTAAGCCTGCTTTTGCTAGCGTTTTACTTAAAACTTCATAACCCACACCGTGCATAGCGGTATAAACATAGTTAATGTCGCAAGCTGGCTCTTTAGCTAATGATGCAGTTTTTGTAATGTACGCATCTACCACTTCATCATTTAACACTACATAATTATCGCTACGTGGTAAATCTTGGATATTGCCTGCCGCAACTTTATCAATTAATGCTGCGATGTCTTTATCTGCTGGTGAAACGATTTGACCGCCGCCATTTGCTTTACCTAAATACACTTTATAGCCATTATCTTCCGGTGGGTTATGGCTTGCTGTTACCATTACACCAGCAGTGGTATCAAAATATTGGATAGCATAAGCTAAAACTGGAGTCGGTAATTTGCGTGGTAATAAATAAGCTTTTACGCCTGCACCGGCCATAATTTCAGCTGTGTCACGGGCAAATACATCAGAGTTTTTACGGCCATCGTAACCAATTACGATAGACGGCTCTTTATCGTAGCCTTTTAAATATTCCGCTAAACCGCCAGCAGCTTGAGAAACTAACACTCGGTTCATCCCCATTGAGCCAGCTTGTAAACGGCCACGTAAACCTGCCGTACCAAATTGTAAACGACCATCAAAACGCGCATGTAATTCTGTTTCTGCCGCTTTATCTCCGCCTTTTGCCGCATCTAAAAGTGCGGTTAATTCTGCACGAGTTTCTGCGTCAGGATCTTGGTTTAACCAATTTTGCGCTACATGAAAAAGAGTTGTCATAGGATCATCCTTATTCTCTTGAAATAAATAAATCGCTGCTAGACTAGCCGAAATCACCCAAAATGGGAACGGATAATTATCAAAATTTTGATCTACTTAACATTTTTTATTCACGCAATCGGTTATCTGAGCGAATTAGGAAAGCCGTTTGTTGCATAGGCATTTATTTGAAAAATTCGCTATAATACCGCCTTAACATTTACGGCAAAATTTAACCGCACTTTAAGGATTTTCAATGTCATCCCAACCTCGTTTCGTCCATCTTCGCACGCACACAGATTTCTCGATGATCGACAGTATTGTCAAAGTGAAACCTCTTGTGAAAGCTTGTGCTGCCAATGAAATGGTTGCTATGGGATTAACGGATTTTACTAATTTTTGTGGTGTGGTGCGTTTTTATGGCGAAATGCTTTCTTCGGGGATGAAGCCAATTATCGGGGCAGATGTAAAGGTCAAAAGCGCATTGTGTGGCGATGAATACTTTGATCTTACTTTGCTGGCTAAAAATAACGAAGGCTATAAAAACATTACATTATTACTCTCAAAAGCCTATCAGCGCGGTTACGATGACTATCCTTATATCGATCAAAATTGGTTAATTGAACATCGCGAGGGCGTGATTATTTTATCGGGAGGGACGCAAGGCGATGTAGGTAAAAAATTGTTGAAAGAAAACGTAGCCGAAATTGAAAGTGCGATTGCTTTTTACCAAGAGTTTTTTGCTGATCATTTTTATCTTGCACTTACGCGCACTGGAAGACCTGATGAAGAACGTTATATCCAAGCAGCATTAAAATTAGCTAAAAGTCATGGATTGCCTTTGGTCGCGACGAACGATGTGATGTTTTTGAAATCTGATGATTTTGAGGCCCACGAAATTCGCGTAGCGATTCACGATGGCTATACTTTAGACGATCCTAAACGTCCAAAACGTTATACCCCACAACAATATTTCCGCAGCGAAGAGGAAATGTGCAAGTTATTCGCTGACATTCCTTCCGCTCTCGAAAATACCTTATTAATTGCGCAGCGTTGTAGTGTGACTTTGCGCCTTGGTCAATATTTCTTGCCTCAATTCCCGACTGGAGATTTAAGTACAGAAGATTTCTTGGTGCAAAAAGCCAAAGAAGGTTTGGAAGAACGTTTAGCTTTTTTATTCCCTGATGAAAAAGTGCGGTTAGAAAAAAGACCAAAATATGATGAACGCTTGCAAGTTGAGTTGGATGTGATTAACCAAATGGGATTTCCAGGTTATTTCTTGATCGTAATGGAATTTATTCAATGGTCGAAAGATAACGACATTCCTGTTGGTCCGGGTCGAGGTTCTGGTGCGGGTTCATTAGTGGCTTATGCATTAAAAATCACTGATTTAGATCCGCTAGAATTCGATTTGCTTTTTGAACGTTTCTTAAATCCAGAACGTGTGTCTATGCCCGATTTCGACGTGGATTTCTGTATGGATGGTCGAGACCGAGTGATTGAGCACGTTGCTGAAACCTATGGCCGCGGCGCGGTATCACAAATTATCACTTTTGGAACCATGGCAGCAAAAGCAGTGATTCGTGATGTGGGGCGCGTATTAGGGCATCCGTATGGTTTCGTTGATCGTATTTCGAAATTAATTCCGCCCGATCCTGGTATGACGCTTGCGAAAGCATTTGAAGCCGAACCACAATTACAGACCGCCTATGATAGTGATGAAGAAGTGCAAGCGTTGATTGATATGGCGCGCAAGTTGGAAGGCGTGACACGTAATGCAGGTAAACATGCTGGTGGCGTGGTCATTTCACCAACCTTAATTACTGATTTTGCACCGCTCTACTGTGATAATGAAGGCTTACATCCGGTTACTCACTTTGATAAAAATGATGTGGAATATGCGGGTCTTGTGAAATTTGACTTCCTAGGCTTGCGCACACTCACTATTATTAAATGGGCATTAGATATGATTAATGCTCGTATGCTTCGTGAAGGCAAACCATTAGTGGATATTGCCGCCATTCCACTTGATGATCCCGAATCTTTTGAATTACTTAAACGTTCCGAAACTACAGCCGTGTTCCAGCTGGAATCGCGTGGAATGAAGGATTTGATTAAGCGCCTGCAACCTGACTGTTTTGAAGATATCATCGCGTTGGTGGCATTGTTCCGTCCTGGTCCGTTGCAATCAGGCATGGTGGATAACTTTATCGACCGTAAACATGGACGAGAAGAAGTATCTTATCCTGATGCGGAATATCAACATGAAAGCTTGAAACCTATTCTTGAGCCGACCTACGGTATTATTTTGTATCAAGAACAAGTGATGCAAATTGCGCAGGTGTTGGCTGGCTATACCTTGGGTGGGGCTGACTTATTGCGTCGAGCAATGGGTAAAAAGAAACCAGAAGAAATGGCAAAACAGCGTTCCGTATTTAAAGAAGGTGCAGAGAAAAACGGTGTTGATGGTGAGTTATCCATGAAGATTTTCGACTTGGTGGAAAAATTTGCTGGCTATGGTTTTAATAAATCTCACTCTGCCGCTTATGCCTTGGTGTCTTACCAAACCCTTTGGCTCAAAACCCATTTCCCTGCAGAATTCATGGCTGCAGTGATGACATCTGAAATGGATAATACGGATAAAATCGTAGGTTTGTACGACGAATGTTTACGTATGGGCTTAAAAGTAACGCCACCAGATATTAATATCGGCAAACATCATTTTAGCGTCAATGAACAAGGCGAAATTGTGTATGGTATTGGCGCGATTAAAGGGGTAGGAGAAGGCCCGATTGACGCACTTGTGACGGCAAGAAATGAAGGGGGGATTTTCAAAGATTTATTCGATTTATGCGCTCGTGTAGATTTGAAAAAAATTAACCGCCGTACCTTTGAAAGCTTAATTATGTCGGGCGCCTTTGATAAATTAGGCCCACATCGCGCCGCACTTTCTAAGAATTTAGAAGATGCGCTTAGAGCTTCCGATCAGCATGCGAAAGATGAAGCAATGGGACAAACGGATATGTTCGGTGTACTGACGGAAACCCATGAAGAAGTGGAAAATGCCTATGCCAATACACCGCCTTATACCGAAAAACAAATCCTTGATGGTGAACGAGAAACCTTGGGACTTTATTTAAGTAGCCATCCTGTTAGCCGTTATCTGAAAGAACTTTCCCATTACACATCAACGCGGTTGAAAGATCTTGCACCAAATCGTCGTGGACAAATTAGCACTGTGGCGGGGCTAGTTGTAGCATCGAGAATTGCGATGACGAAAAAAGGCAATCGGCTAGGTATTGCTACATTGGATGACCGCTCAGGTCGCTTAGATTTAACATTATTTGGTGAAAGCCTAGAACAATTTGGTGAAAAATTACAAAAAGATACAGTGATTGTTGCTTCTGGGCAGGTGAGCTTTGATGATTTCTCTGGTGGCTTAAAAATGACGGTGCGAGAATTAATGACTTTAGATGAGGCTCGTTCTCGTTATGTCAAATCCTTAGCTATCAGCCTTTCTGAGCATCAAATTACACCAAGTTTCATTAAACAACTTAAAGCATTACTTGAGCCGGTAAGTGGTGGAACCTTGCCTATTAACGTGTATTACCAAAGTCTGAAAGGTCGTGCGTTGTTACGTTTGGGTGTGCAATGGTCGATCATTCCAACAGATGAAATTCTGACGGAATTGGTGAATTTACTCGGCGAAAGTGCGGTGGAATTAGAGTTTGAATAATACAAAGGCGTGAAAAATATCGCGCCTTTTTTATAAGTTTATAAGATTAACGTAAGAAATAACGATAGGATTTGCTTTCTGTTACATCTTCAAAAACATAATTGAGTTGGGCAAGTGTCTGTTCAAATTCTGCTTGTTCGCATTCTTCAATTTGGAAACCTGCAAGGATATTTCCATAGTCCGCACCATGGGCACGATAGTGGAATAAGGAAATATTCCAACGATTTTGCAAGGTTTCTAGAAATTTCAATAACGCACCTTTTTGCTCTGGGAATTCGAACGTATATAAGCGTTCATTATCATTGGCTGCTCGCCCCCCCATTAAATAGCGAACGTGGGTTTTAGCAATATCATCATCAGACATATCCTCAACATCAAAACCATTTTTTGTGAGGTCTGCAATAATATCTGCTTTTTCTTGCTCATTTGTCGTTCTTACCCCAACAAACACGCAAGCACGTTTATCATCTGCATAACGGTAACTGAATTCGGTTACAGCTCTGTTACCTAATACATAAGCAAATTTTAAGAAACTACCGGGTTGTTCAGGCATGGTCACGGCTAATAAAGCTTCTCGGTTTTCACCAATTTCACAACGTTCAGATACATAACGTAATGTGTGGAAATTCAAGTTCGCGCCAGACAAAATTGCCGCCATATTTTTGCCTTCAATATGGTTTTGTTTTGCATATTTTTTCAAACCAGCTAAACCTAATGCACCAGATGGTTCTGCAACAGCACGCACGTTCTCAAACAAATCTTTCATTGCTGCGCACACTTCATCACTATCGACCAATACCATATCATCAAGATATTGCTGGCATAGACGGAATGTTTCGTCACCAATGCGTTTTACGGCAACACCATCCGCAAATAATCCAACATGGGTTAAATCTGTTGGTTCGCCTTTGTCGAGAGCGGCTTTTAAGCATGCAGAATCCTTTGATTCTACACCGATGATTTTAATTTCTGGCATAAATTGCTTAAGCAAAATTGCCACACCCGCAGCTAAGCCACCACCGCCGACTTGTACAAACACATAATCCAAATCTGTCACTTGTTGTAGCATTTCCATCGCTAACGTGCCTTGTCCTGCGATCACTAATGGATGATCGAATGGTGGAATAAATGTCATGTGTTTTTCTCGGGAAAGTTCAATCGCTTTTGCTTTGGCTTCATCAAAATTAGCACCATGCAACAACACCTCACCACCAAAACCACGCACCGCATCCACTTTAATACTTGGAGTATTTTGTGGCATGACGATCAATGCTTTTAAGCCTAATTGTTTCGCTGATAATGCCACGCCTTGCGCATGGTTACCTGCAGATGCCGCTATTACGCCTGCTGCTTTTTGTTCTGCTGAAAGGCTAGAAATCATTGCGTAAGCGCCGCGTAGTTTAAAGCTATTTACTGGTTGGCGATCTTCGCGCTTGATCCAGATATTATTGTGCAGTCGTTCAGAAAGTTTTCCCATTTTTTGTAAAGGGGTCACTTGCGCAGCTTCATATACGCGCGAACCAAGTTTAACAATGGCATTGATATAATCTGATTGAGAAGGTTGAGGATTGGTAAGTAGGTTTTTCATAGTGTTTGTTTTGATGATGAAGTGCGGTTAGTTTTTCCTTTGTTTTATCCCCCTCTTATGAAGGAGGGGGAACCGTTAAATTATTTTAATAATGTTTTATCTCGTACCGCACCTTTGTCCGCTGAGGTCGCAAAGTGACCGAATACTTTCAACGCGAAAGATACTTCACGTTCACGGTGAACGGGTTGCCAACCTTTTTGATCTTGTTCAGATCTGCGTGTTGCGAGTTCTTCATTACTGATTTCTAAGTTAATTGCACGATTTGGAATATCAATGTTGATAATATCGCCATCGCGTACTAAGCCTATTGCACCGCCAGAGGCAGCTTCTGGTGAAGCATGTCCAATAGACAAGCCTGATGTACCACCAGAGAAACGACCATCCGTTAATAAAGCACATTTTTTGCCCAATCCCATCGATTTTAAGTAACTGGTTGGGTATAACATTTCTTGCATACCAGGTCCGCCTTTAGGGCCTTCGTAACGGATAACAACGACATGACCTTCTTTAACTTTGCCACCTAAAATGCCTGCAACTGCATCTTCTTGGCTTTCAAATACGATTGCAGTGCCGGTGAATTTCCAAATAGATTCATCTACGCCCGCGGTTTTAACGATACATCCGTCTTCCGCGAGATTACCGAATAATACGGCTAAGCCACCTTCTTGCGAGATCGCATTTTCTTTATTGCGAATACAACCGTTTACACGATCATTATCGACGGTATCCCAGCGGCAATCTTGTGAGAATGCTTGAGTTGTGCGGATGCCTGCAGGGCCTGCACGGAAGAATTTATGTAATTCTTCATCTTGATTGCGAATAATATCGTATTGGTCTAGTTGTTCTCCCATGCTCATTCCAAGCACGGTGTGCGTATTTTTATGAATTAATCCAGCGCGATCTAATTCCCCCAACAATCCCATAATACCGCCTGCACGGTGTACGTCTTCCATGTGGTATTTATTGGTGTTTGGTGCAATTTTGCTTAAACAAGGTACTTTGCGCGATAAACGGTCAATATCTTCCATTTTAAAATCTACGCCCGCTTCTTGAGCAGCCGCTAATAAGTGTAAAACAGTATTGCTTGAACCACCCATTGCGATATCGAGGCTCATTGCATTTTCAAAGGCATCAAAGGTACCGATTGAACGAGGTAATACGCTTGCATCATCTTGTTCGTAATAACGTTTGCAAAGCTCAACAATTTGACGACCTGCTTTTAAGAATAATTCTTTACGGTCTGCGTGAGTAGCCAACATGGAACCATTGCCAGGTAAAGATAAACCTAACGCTTCAGTTAAGCAGTTCATGGAATTGGCGGTAAACATACCAGAGCATGAACCACAAGTTGGGCAAGCACTACGTTCGATGGCATCAATGCGTTCATCTGACACATTTGGATCGGCTGCCTCAATCATCGCATCAACTAAATCTAAGCGGATTAATTGATCAGAAAGTTTAGTTTTACCCGCTTCCATTGGGCCGCCTGAAACGAAGATAGTTGGAATATTTAAACGCATTGCCGCCATTAACATTCCCGGGGTGATTTTGTCACAGTTGGAAATACACACCATAGCATCTGCGCAGTGCGCATTGACCATATATTCTACGCTATCAGCGATTAAATCACGGCTTGGTAAGGAATAAAGCATCCCACCGTGACCCATTGCGATACCATCATCCACCGCAATGGTGTTAAATTCTTTTGCTACGCCGCCCGCTTTTTCAATTTCTGCGGCAACAAGCTGTCCCATATCTTTTAAATGTACATGCCCTGGCACAAATTGGGTGAAAGAGTTCACCACCGCAATAATCGGTTTACCAAAGTCATTTTCTTTCATCCCTGTTGCACGCCATAAGGCACGTGCGCCTGCCATATTACGACCTTGTGTACTGGTCGCTGAACGTAGTTTTGGCATAAATAATCTCTCCGAGTTTTAAAAGTATATTTTATTCGTTAGACTTTACTTAAAAGTAGTCTGAAGTATTGAATCATTTTTCTTTTAAATCAAAATGTTAGCTCTTAAGTTATTACTTCTGAGTAACTTCATAGTTTCGATAGAAAAAATCAGTTAGTCTGAACCGCTGTTTCGGATTATTATTACTTTTTTCTGTTTTCTCAATCCAGTTTTTTAAAACTAAAGGTTCTATAAATTTTTGGTATGAATAAGTGCTGTTAGCTTTATTGAGTAAAGCTAAAATATCTTTACGGCTTTTTTCTCCCATAAGTAGAAACTCAATAATTTTTTGTTCTGTTTCGGTACATAAGGGTAAATTAGATTTTATATGTTCATTTTTTGCTGTGAATTCAATAAGAAAAAAGGTTCTATCCTCATCAAACTCAAATTTTGCAGGCTCAGATCCATTTTTACGCAATTCATTTTTAATCGTGGGTAATCCTGTTCCTTTTCCTTCTGATAGCTTAAGTTCTTTCAAAAAATCTCCAAGACGGCGATTTTTATAACGTCTCGCTCTAACATTACCCGCAATTAAATCTGCTTTTTGAATTGATTTATCAGGTCCATTATAACTAATGATCTCTAGTGAATTTGGTTGAATAATGATCTCTACTGGCTGTCTTTCTTGATAATTTCGATGATATAACGCATTAACTACAGCCTCTTCAAGAGCTTGATATGGATAATTAAATAACCGAATAGATTCTGCTTGTTCTTTTGGTTTTAATATAAATTCCTTGATTAGATTATTTCTGAGATAGCGTAGCGTATCATTAATAATAGAATCAATAGGGCCCTTTATTGATGGAATTTCCACAAAATAATCTGGGTTATTTACTTTCCCTTCAGGAAAAATAGTAATATCAACCTGAGTTTGAGGGAAAAATTGATCGGGATTATCACAAAACATCATTAATGCAATATTTTTAGGATAATATACACCACCTATATTTTCTACTAAGTCTAATTGTTTTAATAAGGATATTTTATCTGTTTCTAGTACATAAGATGCTAATTTACTTTCTGTTTTGACTAAAAAATCATTAATACGGAGTAATGAAATATCATTGATATTAGCCTGTCTATTAATACGATCATCAAAAGGAATTTTATTTGCTAATTCCTTTAATTCTTGTTCCTGTTCGCTATTAGCAATGATAGATGATGTATTATATCGAATATAATATTCATATTGCTTTTGTCTAGATGTAATTGATTGAGGAACCTGATAAGGCCGATTTGAGCCACTAATAACCCATAAAATAATAACTTTTTTACCATCTAGTTCTTCTACATAAGTTTTTGGGAAATAATTAGGTGTTATCAAATGATTAAAACCCAACATCTCACGCTGAATACGATCTATATCAGAATCATCAAGTCCTTTAACTGGTCTTTTTGCAATTCCATTTTCTTCTTCAACGCCAATAAAAATATATCCTCCGCCAATATCCTCAATATCATTTGCAAAAGCACAAATAGAACGATAAATCGAATCTGGGTTCCAACCAGATTTAAATTCAATCCGATTACTTTCGATCGTTTTATGTGTGAGCAATGATTCAATATTGATTGGCAACATAATAGTATTTCTCTTAGTATGTTGGAGCAGTAATCACATCTGGCAATTTCGCCAACTGATTCACTAATAGATCTAAAGCGCGGTCAGATTTTACGGTGATTTTTAACCGCACTTGGGTTTCAATCAGTGTCATTTCCATTGTTGTAACGGTAAATCCGCGGTGGCGTGCTACGCGTAAAATGCGCTCTAGGACTTCAGGACGATGGCGAGCGACGAGTTCAAGTTTATATTCATTCATTAGTTCATCTCCTCTACCATATCCGCGTTACATGCCCCCGGTGGAACAAGTGGCCATACACATTCATCAGGTGGAATACATACTTGTAATAAATAGGCTGTTTTGCTGTTTAATAATCGGTTGAGTGCAGCATCCACATCATCGGCTGACGCAATACGTTCTGCAGGAATACCGAACGCGTTAGCAAGCATCACAAAATCTGGGTTGTCGTCTAAAATAGTTTCACTGCGACGTTTATTCCAGAATAAATCCTGCCATTGACGAACCATACCTAAGCGTTGGTTATCCAAGAGCAAAATTTTTACAGGTAAATTGCCACGTTTGATTGAACCCAATTCTTGGATATTCATCATGAGTGAGCCATCCCCAGTAACCAAAATGACTTCATCTTGCGGGCGTGCTTTTTTTGCACCTACAGCAGCGGGTAAGCCAAAGCCCATTGTGCCGAAACCTGCCGATGTAATGTAGTTCTCTGGTGCAAAATGTTTCATGTGTTGCGCTGACCACATTTGATGCTGCCCCACATCGGTACAAATTATTGCATTATTTGGTTTGCGATTAGATAGGGTGTTGAGTAATGCCCAAGGATCAATCGGGCGATTGCCTTGATTTTCAATATAAGTGAAATCTAATTTTGCTTTGAAATCTCTGATTTGTTCACGCCAAGGTTCAATATCAAGCTCTTGTTTGAGTGCATTAAGTGCTTGGATTAAATCCCCTTGTAGTGCAACATCTGCACGGCGTAATTTATGGATTTCTGCCGCATCAATATCACAATGAATCACTTTGGCATGAGGCGCAAAAGTATCGAGTTTACCTGTTACACGGTCGTCAAAACGCGCACCGCATACGAGTAATAAATCGCTTTCTTGCACGGCAAAATTAGCAGCTTTTGTGCCATGCATACCAATCATTCCCATATACACATCATCATTTGGATCAATTGCACCTAAACCTTTTAAAGTTGAGACTGATGGCATTTGGGTCTGGGCTAAAAATTCGCGTAAGGCAGGAACAGCCTTCGCCATACCAACACCGCCACCAACATAAAGCACCGGTTTTTTAGCATTTTTTAATAATTCTTTTGCTTCAGCAAGTTTATCTGTCGAAAGTGCGGTCGGTTTTTCTGGTGTTTTAACGTAGGCTTTTACATTCTCAGGTACTTCACCGATTTGGATATCACGAGGCACATCAATAAGAACAGGGCCTGGACGTCCGCTTTGGGCAATTTCAAAGGCTTCCGCAAAAACATCAGCTAATTCATCCGCACTTTGAACGATAAAGCTGTGTTTAGTGCAAGCAAGGGAAAGACCTAGAACATCGGCTTCTTGGAACGCATCCGTGCCGATTAATGGCGAGGAAACTTGACCGGTAATGGCTACAACTGGAATGGAGTCCATCATGGCATCGCCTAATCCTGTGACTAAATTGGTTGCGCCAGGGCCTGATGTTGCAATGCATACGCCGACTTTTCCTGTGGATCGAGCATAACCGATCGCTGCGATGGCTGCACCTTGTTCATTACGACATAGTAAGTGATCTAAGCCTGCATCATAAAGGGCATCGTAGGTTGGCATGATTGCGCCGCCTGGATAGCCGAAAAGAGTCGTGACATGGTGTGCTTTCAGGCACTCCATGATGAGTTGTGCACCTGTCATTGTGTTTGTTTCCTGTTGTTTTTATTTTGGGATAAGTTCAGCATTGTAGCGAAATTTCGAGTCATTGGTAGGGTTTAGAGCGAAAAAAAACGAAAAAAGTGCGGTGAAAATTGGCTTTTTTTGAATGTTTATGTTCTTTTTATTAAAAAATTCGTGAATTTTGATCTGCACCCCAAAAGTTGGACTCAACAAACCAACAATTGAGGTGCAGATTTTTTTATGGGTAAACACTACACAATCGAATTTAAATTACAGGCTCTCCAACCTATTCTGAATCGAAAAATGAGTATTAGAGAAGCTGCGCGTTTTTACAA
>NZ_QQGY01000011.1:0-72663 GCF_003490595.1 Haemophilus haemolyticus | reverse complement strand
ATGCTGTCAGAGATTATTTGGATTACTATAATCATCGACGGATTCAACTAAAATTAAAAGGACTGAGTCCGATACAATATCGAAAACAATCCTTTAAATAACAGTCTAACTTTTTGGGGTCAGATCAAAATGGATGCACTTACTCTCTTAACCACAAGAAAATCAAATAAAAAATTAACCGCACCAGCGCCCAATGCTGAACAATTAGAACAAATTTTTCAAGCAGCAATGCACGCACCAGATCATGGAAAATTACATCCTTATCATTTTGTTGTAATGGAAAATGATGGATTAAATAAATTGGAAACGCTACTTAAAGCAGCCGTTGAGGAATTTGATTTAGGTGAAGAAAAATTAAAGAAAGCTGAAAATTTAGCACATCGCGCACCTATAGTTATTGGTGTGGTAGCAAAAATCGATCCAACTATCGCTAAAGTACCTGGATGGGAACAAATGTTGAGTGCAGGCTGTGCAACTTATGGATTACAACTGGCTGCACAAGCACAAGGATTTGATAATGTGTGGATTTCAGGGAAATGGATTAATGGCACTGCATTACGAGAAGCTTTCGGATGTCGTGAACAAGATCGTGTGATTGCATTAGTCATGATTGGCACGGGTATAGAGAAAGCAGAACGCGAATGCCGAGTTATCGATACCAAAGATTTTGTAACCTATCTATAAAACATTTCTTGCCTTCCTCGAAACTCTGAGGAAGGCAAAATATTGCTCTACTCTTCTTCTAATTCATCCGCCATCGCTGCCAATATTTCTCGTGTAAGAAGGGCTAATGCACGATAAAAAGGCAAAGTTGCTTGATTTTCTACTTGAGTTAAAAACTTCGCCGCACAAGGTAATAAAAAGGTTTCAAAGAATTCTTGTTGAGCCACTAAAGAATCCGAATTATCTTCAAGCCAAGAGGCTGTGAGCAATAATAAAGCAAAATGATCCGCACTTTCCACCTCTGGCATATTGCGCACAAGGCGAAAATTCATAAATTCTTCAACATCAATCTCGTAAGCTGAAATAGCGGTCATGACTTTGCCATTGGTACTAAATAATTTTTGATACTCTTGGTTCAATAAATTGAGAGCAATTTTAGCTTGCAGACTATTCAGCGCTAATTCACTCTCTTTATCAGTATCTAACGCCCAAACTTGACTCAAACCTTTTTGCTGTAACCAATCAAACGCACCTGCAAGTACTTCATCGGTAGGAGAACGATAAAAAAGATTACCGAATAATCGACTAATTAATGAAAAATTATTAATTTGTTTTTCAGACATTACGCTTTTTCCTTTAAAAGTACGGTCAATTTTTCTTTTGTTTTTTGAGCTGCAAGTTCAATCATTGCCTTACGCGCCTCATCATCAATTAAATGAATATCACCGAATAATTCAAACTCAACATTTTCAATGCCACAGTAATTAAACAATCCATTAATCAAACAATGATTGAGGGACTTATCTACACCAAATTCTTTATATTTATCAACATTACTGCCAATCGTAATAAATTGCTGCATTTGCTTATTTTTTAGCAATCCCACTGATTCGCCATTTTCCGTTTTATAAGCAAAGCCATGACTTAATACGCGATCTAAATAGCCTTTCAAAATCGATGGAAACCCCATCCACCAAAGGGGATAAACCAACGTAATTAAATCCGCTTGAAGAATAAAATCATGCTCTTGCTGAATATCTTCTGGAATAATACCTTTGTTAGCATTCTGCAATTCTTCATGAGATAAAATTGGATTGAAATTCATTTCATAAAGATCACGAAAAAATACATTTACACCATTTTCTTGACTAATTTGCTCAATACGATTGGCAATCGCTCGCCCAAAACTACGCTCTGAATTAGGATGAGCAAAAATAATTAAGTGGTTCATTTTTCTTACCTATTTGTAGGGAAATAAAACGTGGCAGAAGTCTATCAAAATAGACCGCACTTTGCATATAAAATCACATAAAAAAAGCGGGCATAGCCCGCTCTCTTATTTGCATCATCATTATGCTGCGTTTTTACGTTCTTCTTCCATACATACTGCCGCAGTAAATAATACGTCAGTTGATGAGTTTAATGCCGTTTCAGTTGAGTCTTGTAAAATACCGATTATGAAACCAACACCGATCATTTGTGCTGCTACATCATCTGAAATACCAAATAAGCTACATGCTAATGGGATTAATAATAATGAACCACCTGCCACACCAGATGCACCGCAAGCACAAAGAGAAGCCACGATACTTAATAAAATCGCACTAACAAAAGACACTTCCACACCTAATGTATGTACTGCCGCTAACGTTAAAATTGTGATCGTGATTGCAGCACCCGCCATATTGATGTTCGCACCCAATGGAATAGAAACAGAATAAGTTTCTTCATCAAGGTTTAAGCGTTTTGCTAATTCAATATTCACAGGGATATTTGCCGCAGAACTACGTGTAAAGAATGCGGTTACACCACTTTCGCGTACACAAGTCCATACTAATGGGTACGGATTACGACGAATTTTCCAATAAACTAATGCTGGGTTAATAACAAAAGCAGTAAATAACATTGTACCGATTAATACTGTAAGTAATTGCACATACCCCCCTAATGCGACTAATCCTTTATCAGATAAGGTTTCAGCCACTAAACCGAATACACCAAATGGCGCAAAAGAAATAATGACGTGAACAATTTTTGATACGCCTTCAGCGAAATCAGATAATACGTTCTTAGTTGCATCAGATGCATGACGTAACGCCAAACCTAAACCGATAGACCATGCTAATACACCAATAAAGTTTGCTTTGAAAATCGCATTTAATGGATTGTCTACCACATTTAAAATAAGGGTAAATAAAACTTGCCCAACAGCTTGCGGCGCTGAACTTGCATCTTCTTTGGTTGCAAGTACAACTTCTGTTGGGAATACGAAACCAGCAATAACAGCAACAAATGCAGCTAAGAATGTACCTAAAAGGTAAAGCACAATGATTTCTTTCATATTGCTTTTCGTACCAATCTTACGGTTTGCAAGCGCAGCCATAACAAGGAAGAAAATCAAAATTGGCGCAACAGCACGCAATGCTTTAACAAAGATGGTACCTAAAACGCCTACTTTTTCCGCAATATTAAAACCTAAAGCACCTTCAAGTGCAGGTCCAACAAGCGCAATAATGATCCCTAGAACTAAACCAGTTGCAATTCTTTTTACTAAATTGCCCTGGAATAACAGACGAAATAAACGAGATGTGTTCATACTTTTATCTTTCTTTTTAATAAATTTAACTTCAGATTGTTACCAATCCACCTACAAGGGAATTAAAGATAGCGTAAATTCTTATCGAAAGAAAATATTTTTTGTTATTTTTTATCCAATAAGTGAACTTTTTTCTAAATTTGTTAGATATTTTCTAAAAACATACTTATAAAAAAATTTTTTATTTAACCTATTGACATCCTGTATGAAACACCAGTAAAATTTAACTGTACAAAAAAACAAGGTAAAAGGTTATTTATCCATATTATTTAACAGGAGATAAGAGAATGAACAACCAAACTTTGACTGCACAATATGAAATGGATTTTTCTTATAATCCGCTCCCTTTTTTCAGTGATATGGATGACAGCCTTAAATTCAATAAAAAACTAGACTTGAATCTTTATTGCATTAAGCGTCCAAAGCAAACCTGTTTTATTCATGTAACCAATCCAAATATGTTAGCTTGGGGAATTGAAACTGGAGATATGCTAGTCGTCGAAAAAAATGACGATCTTTATTCAGGCGATCTTGTTGTGCTAGAAGAAAATAACGAATTTCATGTCTATGAATTTATGGCGCATAGCGGCAATTACCTTTTCATGGCATTGGATTCCACTACACCAAATATAAATACCAAAGATTGGTCGAATTTACCTATTGTCGGCACCGTAACCAATACGATTCATCAAATGAAACGTCGCGATAAAATGAAATGGGCAGCATAGTTAAAAGCAAATAAAAAAAGTGCGGTGAAAATCAACCGCACTTCTATCTAGTATCTAGATTATATTTAAATTAATGACTCGTCGCTTTACGTCTAGCAATCACTGCATTAGAAAGTTGTTGCAATAATCTTTCAGAAGATTCCCATCCAATGCACGCATCTGTAATACTTTGTCCATAAGTCTGTGCTTTGCCATCAACTAAATCTTGACGACCTTCCACTAAATGGCTTTCCACCATTACGCCAAAGATTTGTTTAGAACCAGATGCAATCTGATTACATACGTCTTGGCAAACGTCCATTTGTTTTTTAAATTGTTTACAGCTATTTGCATGGCTAAAATCAATCATGACATGAGGGATTCGGCCAGATTTCTCAATATCTGCACAAACTTTTGCCACATCTTCAGCGCTATAGTTCGGTCCTTTATCTCCGCCACGTAAAATAATATGGCAATCTTCATTCCCTTTTGTAGAAACAATCGCTGAATGACCAAATTTAGTGACAGATAAGAAATAATGAGGGGCTTCTGCTGCGCCAATTGCATCTAAAGCAACTTTCACGCCACCATTAGTTGCATTTTTAAATCCAACCGCACAAGATAAACCAGAGGCTAACTCACGGTGAACTTGTGATTCTGTTGTACGCGCCCCAATTGCGCCCCAGCTCATAAAATCTGCCACATATTGTGGCGTGATCATATCTAAAAATTCACCGGCAGATGGCACACCTAAATCATTAATATCAGAAAGTAATTTTCGTGCAATGCGTAAACCATCATTTAAACGATAAGTATCATTTAAATACGGATCGTTAATTAAACCTTTCCAGCCCACAGTTGTACGTGGTTTCTCAAAATACACACGCATAATAATTTCAAGGCTATCTTTATATTTTTCACGTAATGGTTTTAAACGGTTTGCATACTCAATTGCCGCTTTCGGATCATGAATAGAGCAAGGACCGATAATCACTAATAAACGATCATCTTTACCATGAATAATATTATGTGCCTCATGACGAGTTTGCTTCACTAATGCCGCAGCATGTTCACTAGCAGGGTATTTTTCTAATAAGGCAATGGGTGGTAACACCTGATCGACCTTTTCAATTCGCGTATCGTCGTTTGCCACGACAATTTCAATTTTCTCTTTAGCCATATATCACTCTCAAACTTTCAAATGTTGTGTTTTAATTATGTAGGTAATCTACACTTATTTTTTGTACTAGTAAACTAGTTCGTCGTGTTTTTTTTAGAACAAAACCTACAGATTCTCTATTAAACTATCTTTGGTGCATGCTTGCAAGCCGAATAAAGTGAAATATTGAGTGAATAAAAGACAAAAAAATACCGCACTTTCATGCGGTATTCACAAAATTAATGGCTACTTAATACTTGTGCTGGTTGTAATTTAGCTGCCCTACTTGCTGGATAAAGACTAGCAATTAAACTCAATGCAAGCGCTGCGACTAACACCATCAAAACATCCAACCAATGTAACTCGCTTGGCAAGAAATCCACAAAATACACATCTCCCGATAATAATTTCTTGCCGATAACCCACTCAATACCTTGAATAAAAGTTGTAAGATTTAATGCAAGTATAATGCCTAATACAATACCAATTAAGCAACCTTTCATTCCTGCCTGTAAGCCATACCAAATAAAAATACGTTTAATGAACGCATTATTCGCTCCAAGCGTGCGCATAATGGCTATATCGCCCTGCTTATCTTTTACCGCCATAATCAGCGTAGAAACAATATTAAAACATGCTACCCCAATCACGAGCACCATGGCGATGTACATCACTGTTCGAATAAGTTGAATATCGCGATACATATAACCAAATTTACCAATCCAGTTTTGAATATAAAGCATCTGCGGATAATCATTAAGCATAGATAAATCCAGATTTTTCACAGAAAAAGGATCATCTAATTTCAATTCAACACCTGTTATTTGATCTGATTTATAAGCCAAAAATTCTTGCGCTTGAGCAAGCGGTAATAAGGCATAACTATAATCCAGTTGCCCATCTAAACGTAAAATTGCAGTGACTTGCACGCGTTCACGAGTGGGTTGAGAAAGTTGTTCATCGCCGTTTTGTTGAGAAATAAGTAAAGTAATCCAATCCCCAACTTTTACATCAAGTTCTCTAGCAATACCTGATCCCAAGACTAATCCACCTTCTTTCCCAAATGTATCCCAGCCTTGCTCTTGTACGAAATTACCAAGAGAGCTCACGCGATCTTCTGCTTGTTTTTCAATGCCCTTCACCTGAACAACTTTCAATTTTGAGCCATTTTCTACCAATGCCGTAAAGCTAACAAAAGGAGAGATTCCTTTAATTTGTGGATTTTGTTGTAGGCGTTTTTCTAAATTTTGCCAATGATGAATTGTGGGATCTTTCGCTTGAGGCGCAGAAAAAATCTCAATATGCGGCACGACTGCCAAAATCCGTTGATTAAGCTCACGCTCAAAACCATTCATCGCACTTAAACCAACAATTAAAACTGCAACCCCCAGCGCAATACCGATAGCTGAAAATTTTGCAATTAATGCAACCAAAGGATTTTTCTGCTTGCCACGTTGATAACACCAACTAATAAAAAACGGCGTATTCATCACACACCTTCCTTCAAAATACCATCTTGCATAACTAAACGACGTGATAATTTTTCAGCAAGCCCCATATCGTGAGTGACTAATAAAAAAGCGATATTTTGCTCTTGATTGAGGTGTTGAATGAGTTCAAAAATGCTTTCAGTGGTCTTGTGATCGAGATTTCCTGTGGGCTCATCCGCTAAAACTAACGATGGATTATTCACCAAAGCTCGTGCAATCGCCACTCGCTGACGTTCTCCACCAGAAAGCGCTGATGGACGATGCGTCATTCTATGACTTAATCCCACCGCACTTAGCATTTTTTCGGCACGATCTTTCGCTTCTGTTTTATTTTGATGACCAATCAACATCGGCATCATCACATTTTCAAGTGCGGTAAAGTCCGCCATTAAATGATGGAATTGATACACAAATCCTAAATAACGATTACGCAAAGCAGCTAATTCATTAGCCGATGCTTTTTGCAAGGATTGTCCATTAATAAACACTTCCCCACTACTTGGCTGATCTAAGCCACCCAAAGTATGCAATAACGTACTTTTCCCTGAACCAGAGCTTCCCACAATCGCAACCAACTCTGCAGGTTCCATAGAAAAAGAAACGCCTTTTAATACTTGCGTTTGATTTTCACCTTCTTGATAAAATTTATTGATGTTTTCGCATTTTAATAAATAGTTATTCATTTTTTACTCGTTTTAACCGCTCTTTAGCAGCAAATCATCTCATTAAAAACTTGCGCGAGTCTACCACACTTTTCCCTGAGCTTAAATTTCAATGCGCCCAAAGCATTCAAATCCCGTTTCAGGAAAATATCTTTTAAGATAACCCTTTAAATAGCCTTGTGTCTCTTGACTAATAATAGGATCATATTCTGGATAACCGTTATACATTACGCTTAGCACTGACACACCATGAGAACGACAAGCCTCTAAACTTAATAATGTGTGGTTTATGCTCCCTAATTTTCCCGATGTCACCAAAATCAAAGGGTAATTGTTTGACTGGATATAATCTAACGTCGTCGCCTCTTCATAATAAGGCACCATTAACCCACCAGCCCCCTCCAACAATACATAATCATATTTTTCTGCCAAAAGTGCGGTAGATTTTTCAATCATTTTTTCATTAATTTCTCGCCCTTCGAGCTTTGCAGCTAAATGAGGAGAACAAGGATATTCAAAAAGATAAGGACAGGTTTCGCCTTGTAAATCTTCTTCCGTCAAATCAATGCCTTGAATCTTTCGATGTACAAGCAAATCATCAGAAATATTTTTACAGCCTGTTTGAATCATTTTTTGTGTAATAACGGAAAAGCCTTGTTCCATCAACTTTTTGGCATAAATGCCTGTTGCAACCGTTTTACCTACATCGGTATCAATGCCCGATACAAAAATAACCTTGCCCATAAATACGCCTTACTGATTTCCAGCACGAGAATAACGTGCGATAAAAAACAATGGATGATAAGTTAACCGAACTTTACCCGATGGCAAACTAAAAGCCTTCAAGTAATCATCAATAAATTTGTTGAAATTTTTTCTTGTCCAATTTTTCTGGTTAGTCGCTGTTACACCTGTATATTTCAGATGTTTGAGTACATCCAATGGTGTATCAAAGTCTAGTATTACATTAAAATCCTCACACCATAAAAGCTCAAAATCATTGGCTAACCAATTTTGCCATTGAGATAAATTCGGATAACTTAACCCCACATTCGTCATTTGGCGAATCTCCTTTAAATTGTCTTCACCAAAAGTCGTAATCGCCAATAAACCATTAGGTTTCAATCCTGTTTTACAATGGGAAATAAAATTGTCAGGATGATGGAACCACTGTAAAGCTGATGCACTTGCAATCAAGTCAAATTGTCGTTGAAAAGGAAAGTTCTCTGCATCACCACAATAAAAATCAAAGGGTTGAATCAGCTTTTCAGCAAGTAGAGAGCGTACATCGCACAAATCATTAAATAACCAATAATTGGCTGAAATCTGTTTTTGCAACAATGCACTCAACATACCAGACCCGCAACCGAGTTCCAAAACGCTATCTAATGATCCATTTGGTAAATAGTCTTGCAAATGCATCATTAATTTAATATTCATTTTTTGTTGAATTAACGCATGTTCATCATAACTATTTAAAGCTTTTTGGAAGGCTTGTTGAATACGCGATTTATTTACGGAAGTTAATGATTCCATAATGCCGACCAGTGGGTAAATCTTGAAAACACATAATGCTCACCCTCTATTTCCTGAACCGCACAACACGATGCCCAATATTGGTGCTGATTAGCTGGCATAAAAATTTTATCGCGAGAACTAATCCATGCATTTGTCCAGTGAATAAGATCGGCACGTTTATCTTTCTGAATCATCGTAAAAAGTGCGGTGAGTTCTTGATGAATTTCGTTAAATGGTCGTGCAGAAAATTGTTGATAACGTTCAAAAGATACTTTGTCACCACAAATTCTACGTTCAAACTTTGAACGAGTATTTTCTGTGAGATTATCTAACGTATCTTTAAAAATAGCATAGGGAATACCAAAGCTATCATTACAAGGTAAACCTGTGCCATTCACTGCTGTTGCTGATTGTAAGGTGATTCCTTGTAATACTCGCTCTGCCACCCAAACACCCATTGACCATGCCACTACACGAATTTGCTGATAGGCAGAAAAATCAAAATCTAACTTCAAATCTTGATAATCGTAGCAAATTAATAAATCATGATCTGTTGGCAAAATCAAATGAGCCACAGCATCAAGAGGTGTTCCCCAGCCAGCAAAATAAACTATTAAATGCTCACCTTGATGATCATAAAATTTCGTTTTCACATTATTTCCTTATAAGCATGCCACAAACTGTTTTACTTCATCTATTGTCATATCTGCCGTCAAAGACAATCGTATTCTGGATGTACCTTTTGGTACTGTCGGTGGTCTAATCGGCAAGCAATAATAACCTTGCTCTTGCAGATCTTTCGCCTTGGCAAGGGTTGCTTCGTTCTCACCTAAAATATAGGGAACAATGCAAGTTTGGCTTGGCATTATTTGCGTTCTATGCTCCACTTCTTGGCGTAAAAATGCACTTAACCGCTCAAGATGCGTTCTTTCTTTTGAAAGTTGTGGTAATCGTTCAAAAATAAAATGAGTCCAAGCCACATTAAATGGCGGAAGCGCGGTTGAAAAAATCAATGGACGCATTTGATTAATCAAACATTCTTTTAATATTTGATCACAGACGACATAAGCCCCCATTGAAGCTAAGGCCTTGCCAAAAGTGCCAACCAACAAATCTATATCAGCTATCACATTAGCTCGTTCGGCAATACCTAATCCGTTTTTACCGTAAACGCCTATTGCATGGGCTTCATCCACATAAAGATAAGTATCTGGAAACTGTTTTTTTAATTGAACAAGATACTTCAAATCAGCTACATCGCCATCCATACTAAAAACGGACTCTGTCACAATAAAAGTGCGGTCAAATTTTCCGGCATTTTTTTCGAGCAGACTCTTTAGATGTTCATAATCATTATGACGATAACGAAAGAACTCACATTGGCTTAAACGAATGCCATCAATCATGCTGGCATGCACTAATTTATCTGCCAAAATTAAACTTTTTGTTGTCGTCAACGCTGGTAAAATACCAAGATTGGCGTGATAGCCACTGTTAAATAATAAAGCACTTTCTCGTTGGAAACGTTGAGCAATGAGCTGCTCAAGATCGGTATAAATCGGAAAATTTCCCGTTAATAAACGAGACGAAGAACTGGTAAAAGAAGGGAAATTATCACCATATTGTTGTAAAAAAGACTGGCGCAAGTTTTCATTTGATGCCAAACCTAAATAATCATTAGATGACATATTCAGCATTTTGCGATTTTCTCGCGTAATATATCGTCCTTGATGAACTAAATCTGGAATTGAACGATATTGATTTTGTGCGCTAAGCTTTTCCAGTTGCTGTTTAAAAGCATCCATTTTTTATCCTAATGTTCATATTCCTGCGTTAAAGCCAGAATCATGCCTTTCGTTAATTTATGAAGTTCATCATCTTTAATCACAAAGGGCGGCATCACATAAACCAATTTTCCGAAAGGCCGAATCCAAACACCTTGTTCCACAAAACGTGGGACTAAAGTTTTCATATTTACCGCACTTTTCATTTCGACCACCCCAATCGCCCCTAATACGCGAACTTCTTTGACGTAATCTTTTTCAGCTAAAGGTGAAAGCTGTTGTTTTAAGGAAGATTCAATTCGCTGAATATTTTGTTGCCAAGGGCTTTCCAACAATAAACGGATAGATTCTGCTGCAATCGCACAAGCCAACGGATTTGCCATAAAAGTGGGTCCATGCATAAAACATTTAGCCTCACCGCGGCAAATAGTTTGCGCAATTTCAGTGGTCGTAATGCTTGCCGATAAAGTTAAATAACCACCGGTTAAGGCTTTACCGATACACATAATATCTGGCGAAATCCCAGCATGCTCAGCAGCAAATAATTTCCCTGTGCGGCCAAAACCTGTAGCAATTTCATCAAAAATTAGCAATACACCATATTGTTTACAAAGCGCTTGCGCTTTCACTAAATAAATTGGCGAATAAAAATACATGCCGCCCGCACCTTGCACGACAGGCTCTAAAATAAGTGCGGCGATTTCGCGACCTTTTTCCTTAAGTAAATCAGCTAAAGGTTCCATCACACAATCATTCCAAGATTCATTAAATGGAATATTGGGTTGAGGAAGGAAATATTGTACGGGCAGGCTATGATGAAATAAATGATGCATACCCGTGGTTGGATCACACACAGACATCGCATTCCAGGTATCGCCATGATAACCCGAACGGATGGTGGCGAATTTTTGTCGTTGTACTTCCCCTTTAGCGTGCTGATATTGAATAGCCATTTTCATCGCTACTTCCACAGCAACAGAACCACTATCAGCAAAAAAGATCTTATCTAATCCATTTGGCAAAATTTGTACTAATAATTGAGCTAATTCCACCGCAGGTTCATGGGTAAAACCGCCAAACATAATATGGCTCATTTTTGCCAACTGATTCTGTGCAGCCGAATTTAAACGAGGATGATTATAACCATGCAACGCCGCCCACCAAGAAGACATGCCATCAATCAAACGACGGCCATCTTTTAAGGTTATCATCACGCCATCAGCACGTTCTACCGCATAAAGTGGCATATCTGAAGAAACTGAAGAATAAGGATGCCAAATATGTTGTGTATCAAAAGCTAAAAGTGATTGTTCATCCATCATTCATTTACCATTAAAAACTTATTCGTATCGCAAGGCAGCGGCAGGTTCTACTTTCGCAGCTCGATAAGCGGGGTAAAGTGTAGAAAGTAAAGAAAGCAACAAGGAAAATCCAATGACAAAAATCATTTGAACAAAGGATAATTCTGTCGGTAAAAAAACACCTTGTGGATTTACCGCACTTACAATCTCTGTTAAGTTCAAGGTGACTAAAGCACCCAAAATAGCACCGAGCAATGTGCCAACAAATCCCACCAGTAATCCTTGATAAATAAACACTGAACGCACTTGGGATTTTGTTAAGCCCTGAGTTTGCAAGATCGCAATTTCCCCTTGTTTATCCACCACCATTAAACTTAAAGAGGTGACAATATTGGAAATCGCCACAACAATGATCAAACTAATCAGCAATCCCATCATATTTTTTTCCATTCTCACCGCTTGGAAAAATTCACCTTTTTGTACGCGCCAATCCGTGATTTTTTGTGCTGGGAAATATTGAGGGAGTTCTGTAATTTGAAAAGGATCATTCAAAAATAAACGATAGCCCTGCGCTTGCTGCGGTTGAATACGCATTAAGCGACCAATATCTGTAATATTAGCAAAGGCTTCATAACCCGATGCTTCGCCATAATCATAATAAATATCGCTAACCGTAAATAAACGCTGCATTGGCACCCGACCGAATGGTGTATATTGGCTATTTTCCGTAATCATCAAACGGATTTTATCCCCAATATTCACGCCCAGTTTTTGCGCAAGTTGATCACCAATGACCAGTTTAAATTCACCAGCAGGTAAAATTTCGTTAAATTTAGCCTGATCGAAAGAATCAACCAAAGGATCATCAGAAAATGATTGAATACCAATAATTTGTCCTGCACTTACGCCTTTTGTCGTTTGATAAATCACATTTGTTGTATTGATCGGCACTGCTTTTTGGACAAAGTGCGGTAAATTTTCTAATGTTTTTTCTGTAGAAATAGGCTGTTCTTCACTCACAATCGCATGAGGAATGGAAGATAACACCTGTTGTTTTTGGTAATTCTCTAAACCATTCATCACAGAAAGCACAATGATCAACGCCATCACACCTAGTACAATCCCCAGGCTTGCAAGATTAGTCACTAATCGCCCAAAACGATCCGCACTTTTCGCACGCCAATAACGTAGCGCAATATAAAGAGAAATAGGAAAATTCATTATTTTTGATTTAATTGTTGTACAAATTCTTCGATGTTTTGCATTACTTTGCCAACTAATGTTGTCACTGCACTATCACTCGCCCAAGCAATATGCGGGGTGATAATTAAATTAGGCATAGTTTTTGCCGCTAAAATTAACGGATTATCTTTTTCTGGTGGCTCTTTTACCATTACATCCAACGCCGCTCCGCCTAAATGCCCCGTTTTTAACGCATCAACTAAGGCAACTTCATCAATCAAAGGCCCACGCCCTGTATTAATCAAAAATGCACCTTTTTTCATTTTGGATAAGGTGTCTGCATTAATTAAATTCTTGGTTGTTTCGGTTAATGGACAATGCAACGTCACAATATCCGCTTGTCTTAAGACTTCATCAAAGGGCATATAGCCTTCACGGCAAACAGTGGCATCTTTGTGTTCTGCATAAAGTACTTTCATTCCCAGTGCATTCGCCAAACGCCCCACTTCTGTCCCTAAGCAACCTTTACCAAATACGCCCAATGTGGAACCGCGCACATCTGTAATTGGGTAATCAAAATAACAAAATTGTTTGCTTTTAGGCCATTTTGCTTCCGATTGATCGCGTAACCAACCTGCCAAGCTGTGTTTTAAAGAAAAAATCAGGCCGATTACGTGTTCTGGCACGGTTGTACTGGAATAACCTGTCACATTACGCACGGCGATTCCCATTTCTTCGGCAGCCACAAGATCAACATTATTTGTACCAGTTGCGGTAATCGCAATCAACTTTAACTTAGGTAATTGTTTTAACGTTTCTCGATCAAAAATAACTTTGCTCGTAATAACAATATCAGCATCTCTCGCTCGTTCAATCGTTTCTGCAGAAGATGTATGATCATATTCAATCCAAGTATGCGCAAAACTTGGACGAGGAATAGGGATATGTTTAGGGATAGCCGTGCTATCTAAAAAGACAATATTCATTGTTTCTCCTTTTATATACAAAGTGCGGTCAAAATTAACCGCACTTTTGCTTAAATATTTTCTTAGATAGATGTATCCAATTCTGGGAAAGATTTTACTAAATCATCAATCGCCTTCATTTGAGAGACAAAGCCTTCAAGAGCGGAAAGTGGTAAAGCTGATGGGCCATCACATTTCGCTTGATTTGGATTTGGATGCGCTTCTAAGAATAAACCTGCAATACCTACAGCTAAACCTGAACGCGCTAATTCAGTGACTTGTGCACGACGGCCACCTGATGCAGCCCCAAATGGATCACGGCATTGAAGTGAATGGGTTACATCAAAAATAACTGGGCTGCCCTTAGATGCTTTTTTCATCACGCTGAAACCAAGCATATCCACAATTAAATTATCGTATCCAAAATTTGTTCCACGATCACAAAGAATGATTTTATCGTTACCACATTCTTCGATTTTTTCCACGATATTGCCCATTTGACCCGGGCTTAAGAATTGTGGTTTTTTCACATTAATCACTGCACCTGTTTTTGCCATCGCTTCAACGAGATCTGTTTGACGCGCCAAAAAGGCTGGAAGTTGAATAATATCGACAACATCTGCAACGGGCTGACATTGATAGATTTCGTGTACATCGGTAATAATTTTTACACCGAACGTATCTTTTAATTCTTGGAAAATTTTTAATCCTTCTTCCATGCCAGGGCCACGGTAAGAATGAATAGATGAACGATTTGCTTTGTCAAAAGAAGCTTTAAATACGTAAGGCACGCTAAGTTTCTCTGTCACTTGCACATAAGCTTCACATACTTGCATTGCCATATCGCGACTTTCAAGTACGTTCATTCCGCCAAAAAGCACGAAAGGTTTGTTATTTGCAACATCAATATTGCCGATTTTTACAATTTTATTTTGCATAAATTTTCCTTAAATTAATGGAGGGCAAAAGAGTCTTTATCAATCTCGCCCTTAAGTTCTAAAAGTTGAGTTCGGATTAAAGTCGCAGTTGGGTCTTCTGGACAACGTTCCACAAAAAATTCTAAATCTTTTAATGCTGAAGGGTAAGCGCCCATCTGAGCTAAAACTAAACCGCGATCGCGGATGTGATAAGGATTTTCAGCATCAGTAATCATTAAACTCTTAATATAGTGGTATGCCATATCGTTATGCTCTTCACGAATAAGCGCATTTTTCACCAGTTGCTCAAAACGAGAATAAAGCAAAGAAAGATCGGCTCTTTCAAGTTCTTCGGGTTGAATTTTCGCCCCAAACCCAAATGCACCTTCATAAAGTTGCTGCAATTTTTCTTGTGAAATATAAGTACCATCCCAAGGATCAATAAAAGCCACTTCATCTCTTACTTCAGCACGTAAAATGAGCTGTGTTGGGAAATTGACAGGATAAATTGGTAAATCTAATACGTCAGCTAAATAAAGCACTATCGCCCCAAGAGTCACTGGCATACCTTGACGATGTTGAAACACATAAGGCAAATATAAATTGCGAGCATAAAAATAATCTTCTGGATCGCAATGAAAGCCCCAATCACCATAAAATAGCTGTAGTAACTGATGAATCTGCTCTTCTTTCGGACAATCTAGCGAAATTGCTTTACGCGCTTTACGCACAAGCCCACCAATTGTTCCCCGAAGTTGTGCTTCTGAGCTGCCATCATCTGAGATAACAAGATAAAAATGCACAAATTGATCGTATAACGCACGTCGATAATATTTCATTACTTCTTCCAAAAACCTAAAGTGACGCGCTCATTGTCGCCATAATCACGCACGGTTTCAACCATTTCCCAATGATTTTCTTGGAAAATTGACCGCACTTTTTCGCCTTGTTGCCATCCGTGTTCAAGCAATAATGCCCCATTAGAATTCAAATAACTCGGCGCTAATTCAATAATATGACGTAAATCAGCATAACCAGCATCATTGGCAACTAATGCAGAAAGCGGTTCAAAACGCACATCGCCTTGACGTAAATGTTCATCTTGCGCATCAATATAAGGCGGATTGCTGACAATAAGATCAAACTTCCCTGTTATATTTTCAAACCAACGGCTCTGTAAAAATTTCACATTTAGCTGATTTCTTTCCGCATTAGATTGGGCTAACGCCACAACATCGGGCATAAAATCAACCCCAATTATCTCTAATAAAATTTGTCGTTTTTGACAAATAGAGGAAAGCTCCGATGCTAATGCTAACGCGATAGCGCCTGTGCCTGTGCCAAGATCAAGAATACGAAAGTGCGGTGGATTTTCTTCCAGTTTTTCTAACGCAATTTGTAATGCTTTCTCTACGAGAATTTCAGTATCTGGTCTTGGAATCAATGTGCCTTTTGAGACATTTAATGGCAATGACCAAAATTCTTTTTCGCCAAGAATATAAGCGATAGGTTCGCCTTTTAAACGACGATCTAAAAGTGCGGTCAATTTTAACCGCACTTTTTCATCAATCTCGGTATCATCAAAAGCAAGGATTCGCGTACGCGATTTACCAGTAGCATGTTGAAGAAGCACAAGCGCATCAATTTTACTATTTTCAGTGGGATTTTTTTGTGCTAAATCCGCAATCGCTTGTGCCAGCCATTCTTTATAATTCATTATTTTTCGTCTTTTAACACAATCGTGCCAGCCAATAAATCAGTTAAAGAACGACGATCATCGCGCACAAGTGCAACAATACCGCTAATAATCAATAAGAAACTTGTCCATGCCAATAAAATATCAATAATCTCACGGCCGATGTATTTACCAAATTCAACAGGCTGATTAGTATGATAATTAAATACGCGCAAGCCTAACCAACGTTTTGCCATTGTTTGGCCATAAGTTTTCATGAAATATAACTGAAAACCAATATATACCATCGTCCCTAATACACCAGCAAAATCCCCCAATGCAAAACCAAGACCAACCATCACCCAAAACACAAGCCCATTAATTATACTTGCAAGCCAACGTTTAAAACGGCTCGCTTGAGCAGGTTGAGAAGGCTTGAAAGCAGAAGAAAATTCAGCATCTTTTTGATTTTCAATCATCATTTTATTTCCCTTTAAAGTTAAAAAGGACATCTGAAATCAGATGCCCCTATCATTAATTCTGTTCAGACAATGCCGCCAACTGATCCGCTTGATATTCGGTAATAATCGGCTGAATCAGTTCATCAATTTTACCATTCATCACTTCATCCAAACGGTAAATAGTGAGATTGATACGGTGATCTGTGACTCGACCTTGCGGATAATTATATGTACGAATTTTATCAGAACGATCGCCCGAACCTAATAAGTTACGGCGCATATCTGTTTGTTCTGCGGCTTGGCGTTCTTGCTCTGCTTGAACAATACGTGACGCTAATACTGACATTGCTTTCGCTTTATTTTTGTGCTGTGAACGCTCATCCTGACATTCCACCACAATACCTGTTGGAATGTGTGTAATACGCACCGCAGAATCCGTTGTATTTACGTGCTGACCACCTGCGCCTGATGAGCGATAAGTATCAATACGCAAATCTGCAGGATTAATTTCTGGCATTTCAGATTCTGGCAATTCTGGCATTACCGCGACAGTACAAGCAGAAGTGTGGATACGCCCTTGCGATTCAGTTTTTGGTACGCGTTGCACACGATGACCGCCAGATTCAAACTTCAACTGACCATACACACCTTCGCCAGTGACTTTAACAATCACCTCTTTATAACCGCCTTGCTCACTTTCGTTAGCACTTAGCATTTCTACACGCCAGCGTTTACTTTCAGCATAGCGACTGTACATACGGAATAAATCACCCGCAAAAATACCCGCTTCATCACCGCCTGTTCCCGCACGGATTTCTAAATAGCAGTTATATTCATCATTAGGATCTTTCGGCAGTAAAAGAATTTGAAGTTGTTGTTCCACTTCTTCAATTTCCGCTTTGGATTCTTCGATTTCCATTTGCGCCATTTCTTTCATTTCAGGATCGTCGAGCAATATTTCAGCTTCTTCAATATTTTGATTTAATTGCGTCCAACGATTAAAACATTTCACCACTTCTTCAAGTTGAGAATATTCTTTAGAATATGCACGGAATTTATCCTGATCACTAATTACAGAAACATCGCCCAATAAGGCTTCTAGCTCTTCATAACGTTCTTTTAAACTTTCAAGTTTTGCAATAATAGAATCTTTCATATTTTTATAAAGTTAAAGCCAAAAATAAAATCGGCCTATTCTAGCCGATTTTAAGGAAAATTGACAGCGAAGGAGATTAAGAATCTCAGACGCTTTGTGTTGGTGACTTACTTACTATTTATGAGTCTCTTCTTTTTAATTGCCAATTTTCATTATTACCATTCCCCTCTATTTAGCTTATCGTAATATATACATCCTGTTTGTTCTCCATTATTACAAGCCTTACCAAGCCATTCTTTGGCGAGTGTTCTATCTTCCTGAATACCTTGTCCACTAAAATACATCAGACCTAACTTAAGCTGACCATCAGCACTACCATTTTCTGCTGCTTTCTTAAACCACTTCACGGCTTCGGTATAATCTTTTCTTACGCCACGCCCTGCAACATAAGCCGAACCTAAACTAACCTGAGCACCTGCATGTCCTTGCTTCGCCGCTTTGCGATACCATTTCGTCGCTTCAAAACCATCTTGTTTTACGCCTTCTCCTTTTTCATACATACTTCCCAAAAGAAGTTGGGCGCTCGCATCACCTTGCTCTGCCAAGGGGTGAATAATTGCCAACATCGCTTTGAGGTCTTTTTGCTTATATAGCTGCTGAAGTTGAATTATTTGGCTTTGTTCTATTGCCCAAGCAGTAGATTGAAAAGAAAATACAGAAGCACCGAAAAGTGCGGTGGTAAAAAGTGTTTTTGTTAGTTTCATTTTGTTTTCCTATTAAATTGAATGAATGGATAATCTTTTATTTTTATTCACTAAAATTGGCGTATAAGTCGAAAAATCTTTAAGTACTTCGCTATGTGGGTGCCCATTTCGTCGCTGGCCATCTGCTGAAAACACACTAAGACAAGGCGAAAATATGTTCGCTAATCCTTGCTGCCAATTATGCTTTGAACCGTGATGGGGAACTTGTAAGCAATAAATTCTCGCCATTCGTTCTACACCTAATGATTGCGTTAAATCGGTTAATAATGGCAAATCGTTTAAAAACGCATCGCCAGTGTATAAAATGGCATTTTTTGTTTTATTCTTTGGAATAACCACTATTTCATTTTCATTGTCTGTCGAAACATCAAAAATATGATGATTTCCCATTCTCCAAAAAGAAAGGGGGTTTATATTTCGAATATATAAATATTGAGAAATGATATTTTTGTTTTTACCTCCATTTCCAAATGTGAGAGTGTAGAGTGTTTTTAAGGCTGGCGTTGGATCTGTGGAATTAAAGTGATGAGATTGAATAATTTGTTTAACCTGCTTTTGAAAAGCAGTCAAACTTGCTGGCACTTTTGCAAGCAAATGAAATGGCACGTTATATAAAACAAATTCAAACAGATCTCCGTATTTTCTAAATAAAAGGGCTTTATCAGGATTGAGCCAATGTACATTTTGTTCTAAGTTATCAAATTCATTTGATAATTTTTCAGTAGTTTCAAAAGAAAGTACATCATCAAAATTACTTGGTTCAAGCCTTCTCGAAATTTCACTCTCATTTTCTTTTGCAGGTAATAAGAGAAATTGGGTTTCTTTTAATTCTTCAGCAAAATCAGCTTTTAAATATTGAATAGGGTTCTGATAAAATCTCCATTCTTCATCATCTGGCTGAATATCTAAAAGAGAAGCAATTACTAAGCGTTGCCATAAAGGATAATAAGGCACAACCCAGCGTTTTATTTTTCGCCCATTTTTGAGTAGTTCTTTTACACCACTAATATGATCTTTATCAAAATGCGAAAGCACTAATAAATCAATATCAGCATTATTTTCTTGCTGGTTATATTTTTGTATGGCATTTTGAATAAGTTTCGGACTTGAATTCGTGCCACAATCATAAACCCAATGAAAGGCTGGGGCGTCTCCCATTTGAATACGCCCACTTGAAAATAACCCTTGCCCTACATTCCAAAATTCACATTGTAAAGTTGGCATTAGAGTTCCCCTCTATTTAGCTTACCGTAAAATTCACATGCTTTTTGTTCTCCATTATCACAAGCCTTACGAAACCATTCTTTAGCTAAAGATTTATTTACTTGAACTCCTTTTCCTAAAATATATGCAGCTCCTAGAATACCTTGAGCCGGTGCACTTCCTTGCTCCGCGGCTTTGCGATACCATTTCACGGCTTCAAAATCATCTTGTTTGACGCCTCTCCCATCAGAATACACATTGCCCAAACGACCTTGAGCCGTTGCATTTCCCTGCTCCGCCGCTTTGCGAAACCATTTCACGGCTTCAACATCATCTTGTTTTACCCCACGTCCGTCGGCATACATATCACCCAAATTAAATTGAGCACTTGCATTTCCCTGCTCCGCCAAAGGCAACCAAAGTTTAAAGGCAGTTTGATAGTCGCTTTGCTTATAAGCGGTTAAACCTTGTTCGTATTGCTGTACCAGCGTATCCGCCCAAGCGGTGGAGTGAAAAGAAAATACAGAAGCACCGAAAAGTGCGGTGGTAAGAAGTGTTTTTGTGAATCGCATAGAAACCGTCCATTTATTAATCAACAATTGAAACAAAAAAATGTTTTTTTGTTTGGCATTATGTTTTGTTGTGCTCTCTGTAAAGAGAGCACAACACCCAGTATACTGGGTGTGAAATGATTAAAATTTGAATTATTTAATTAGAAGGGAATTGGGGAGGGGCTTAAGACTGAAAAAAGTGAGCCATCTTGCTCACTTTCTGCTATTAAATACGCGCGACATCAAACTTCGCCAAATCAATTTCATCTTCTGTGCCATAAAACATAGCAAGGGCATGACGTAACATTTCAGCTCGTTTTGGTAAACCTTTTTCCGCGTAGATTTTCACTTGCTCATACACGGCTTGTTTAAAAGGCTGTGTATCGCCCGGATTGCCATTCAAATTATCCGCACTAGCAAAATAACGGAAACCTGCCGCCGTTGCCAAAATCCATTCTAATGCTTGCGGTTTAACTTCAACTTTTTCAAAATCACGCTGACGTTCTTCAGAACGTCCATCTGGCTCATACCAATAACCAAAATCTTCTAGTTTACGGCGTTCTTTGCCTGCCACTAACCAATGGGCAATTTCGTGCAATGCACTGCTGTAAAATCCTCGCGCAAAATAAATCGCGTTATAAGGCACTTCATCATTTGCGGGTAAATAAATGGGTTCTTCACCGCCTTTGACTAAGCGAGTGTTGTATTCCTCTTCAAAACATTGATTAAAAATTGCAATAATATCTTCTAATTTATGTTCCATGGTATCGACTCCTAAAAAACCGCGAGATTATATCACCAGAGGCTCATTTGTTCTTGTTTATTTTCTTCGGGTAAATTGACATGTAGCCCGATCAAACGAATCGATCGCTCTTTTGCTCGCATAAAAATTTGAGGAAGTAATTGTTGAAAACTCTCCAAAGAAAGTGACAAACCAGTTTTCTCCAAAGTAGTTACTTGAAAATCTTCAAATTTAAGCTTTATGCCGATTTTACGAAATGCAGATAATGGTATATTAGGACTAACACGTTCAAGGCGACGAAGTAGCTCTTCATAAAGATTATTTAATAAGGCTAAAGCTTGCTCAACTGTGTGAATGTTTTCAATCAACGTCTGTTCTACGCCAACTGATTTACGTTCACGATGGGCTTGTACTTCACGCTCATCAATGCCGTGGCTAAAATCCCAAATTCGTTTACCCGCTTTACCAAATTGGTTTAATAAGACAATTTGATCAAAGTTTTGAATGTCAGCACAAGTTTCTAATCCCATATCAAGTAATCGTTGCGATGTCACTTTACCCACACCAGGGATTTTATTTAAAGATAAGGTTTTAATAAATTCCTCGACTTCATTCGGCTTAATCACAAATTGCCCATTAGGTTTATTCATATCCGAGGCAATTTTGGCAAGGAATTTTAGAGGCGCAATACCCGCTGAAGCCGTTAATTTCAATTCATCAAAAATAGCTTGGCGGATTTCTTGTGCGATCCAAGTCGCAGAGCCAGAACATTTTTGGCAGTGCGTAACATCTAAATAAGCTTCATCTAAAGAAAGTGGTTCAATAATATCTGTATAGCACTGGAAGATTTGATGAATTTGTGCCGAAACTTGTTTATACAAAGCCATATTCACGGGCACAAGAATGAGATTAGGACACTTTTTTATGGCTTGAGCCGTTGGCATTGCACTATGCAAACCAAATTTTCTCGCCTCATAATTACAAGTTGTTAATACACCACGTTGACGAGAAGAACCACCTACAGCAACAGGCTTTCCCTGCAAATTAGGATTTTCACGAATCTCAATTGATGCGTAAAAACAATCCATATCAATGTGAATAATTTTTTTATCTTGTAGCATAAAAAAAAGTGCGGTTAAATATTTTCTAATATTAATCAAGTAAACAACTGTTTAAATATACATTAAATTTAATAACCTAGCAATTTAATCTTTTATAAATGCCCTTTAACGAAGCAATTCAATCAATCTCGACTTTCCCTACTTTTCTTTTTTTGCTAGACTATGCCCAATTTTGGGGCTGATTCTGGATTCGACGGGATTAGCGAAGCCCAAGGTGCACGTCGAGGTGCGGTAGGCCTCGTAAATAAACCGCAAAAAATAGTCGCAAACGACGAACAATACGCTTTAGCAGCTTAATAACCTGCATTTAGCCTTCGCGCCCCAGCTTCCGCTCGTAAGACGGGGATAACGCGGAGTCAAACCAAAACGAGATCGTGTGGAAGCCACCGTTTGAGGATCGAAGCACTAAATTGAATCAAACTAGCTTAAGTTTAGCGTGTCTGTCCGCATGCTTAAGTGAAATTAAAGACTAGACTAAACGTGTAGTGCTGAAGGTAGAGTAATTTCGGACGCGGGTTCAACTCCCGCCAGCTCCACCAAATAAAAAAATAAAGCCTTGATTATCAAGGCTTTAATTTTATCTAATCATTAACAAATTCTTGGCAAAGGTTCATTTGTTGGTAAATCTAACAATCGACTTTGTCCAAAAACACCCACTAAACGGACTTTTTTATAGGTTGTCACTTCACCAATCACAGCCGCATTTTCACCTAATGGATGACGACGAAGTGCGGTCAAAATTTCTGGTGTTTTTTCAGCAGAGGCAACAATAACCAACTTCCCTTCATTCGCGAAGTTTAATGCTTCAAGACCAAGTAATTCACAAATTCCGCGCACTTCTTGGCGAATTGGCAAGGCTTGTTCATCAATATTCATGCCTAGCTGTTGCGCCTGTGCAAATTCATGCAAAACAGCATTAACTCCCCCACGGGTCGCATCTCGAACCGCTTTCACGCCATCTACTTCGTGTAAATGTTCAATCAATGGATACAGAACGGCGCAATCACTATGAAGATCCGTTTGGATACCCAGTTTTTCACGTAAATTTAAGATTGTTGCACCATGATCCCCAATGGTGCCGCTAACAATGATTTTATCGCCAGCCTGAATGTTATGAACACCCCAATCCAAATTTTGAGGAATAACACCAATTCCACTGGTATTGATAAAAATCTTATCCACTGCACCTTTTTGTACCACTTTTGTATCGCCAGTAACAACTTGAATACCTGCCGCTTTTGCGGTTTCAGCCATTGATTGAATAATTGCTTTAAGATCCGCAAGTGGCAATCCTTCTTCCAAAATAAAACCACAAGATAAATATTTTGGTATCGCACCGCACACAGCCACATCATTTGCCGTACCGCACACCGCTAATTTCCCGATGTTACCACCAGGGAAAAAAATGGGATCAATGACAAAACTATCCGTACTAAATGACAGTGTTTCACCTTGCTTTGCTAATTCTGTTAATGGAATTCTTGCCTGATCTTCCCCTTGCGCCAAAATAGGATTAGCAAAGGCTTCAAAAAAATAATCTTGAATCAATTTTTGCATGGCTGCACCGCCATTGCCGTGCGCCATAGTGATAAATTCGCTCATTTTATTCTCTCCGATATTGATAATAGGCTGCACATGCTCCTTCGGAAGAAACCATTAATGCGCCATAAGCGTTATCAGGATTACAACCTGTGCCAAATAATGGGCAATCAGATGGTTTACAACGCCCAGTCAAGACATCACCACAACGAGAATTAGGATCATCCGCCACCTTTTGCGCTTGGCTTTGGAAATAAATTTCGGCATCAAATTCACGATAAGCCTCCGTCAATTCCACGCCTGATTGTTCAATTTCTCCCAAGCCACGCCATTCACTGCTTGCTTTAAGCTGGAATACTTCTTGCATTGAACGTTGGGCTAAAGCGTTTCCGTGATCGTCCACAATGCGTTTATATTGATTTTCGATTTCACAACGGCCATCAGCAAATTGCTGCACTAACATCACAATCGCCTGCAAAATATCTAAAGGTTCAAAACCTGTAATCACGAAAGGTTTGTGATATTTATCGACAATCCCTTGATAAGGCGATGAACCAATCACCATACTCACATGCCCTGGCGCAAGAAAACCATCAATTTTGACTTGATCTTGTGCCAGCAAGCTATGTAACGTTGGAATAATGGTGATGTTTTGGCAAACAATCCAGAAATTTTTTGTTCCTAGTTTTTTGGCTTGCTGAAGCGTCACTGCCGTGCTCGGCATCGTCGTTTCAAATCCTAAGGAAAAAAAGACGACTTTTTTATTCGGATTATTTTGTGCAATATTCAATGCATCCAAAGGTGAATACACAATGCGAACATCTGCGCCTTTCGCTTTTGCTTCTAAAAGCGAACCTTTACGACCTTTCACCCGCATTGCATCCCCAAAAGTACAGAAAATAACATCTGGTTTCAGCGCAATTTCAATACAAACATCAATACGCCCCATCGGAAGCACACAGACAGGGCAACCAGGACCATGAATAAATTCGATACTTTTTGGCAATAGCCGATCCAACCCAAATTTAAAAATCGTATGGGTATGCCCGCCACATACTTCCATTAAATACAATGGATTCTGCGCCGTAAAGTGCGGCATTTTTTCCATCAATTTTTCAAGTTGCGCCACTAAACTACGGGCAAGTTCAGGATCGCGAAATTCATCAACAAATTTCATCGATTATCCTTGTTTACGTTGTTGTTCTAGCCAATTTAACCACTCACTGAGACCTTGTTCAGTTGTAGCAGAAAGTTGAATCACTTCAATATTGGGATTCACACGTTTCGCATTAGCAATGCACTGTTCTACATCAAATTTCAAATAAGGTAATAAATCCACTTTATTTAAAATCATCAAACTTGATGCAGCAAACATATGTGGGTATTTAAGCGGTTTATCTTCGCCTTCTGTCACGGATAAAATCACCACTTTCGCTTTTTCGCCAAGATCAAATTCAGATGGACAAACTAAATTTCCCACATTTTCGATAAACATAATGCTGTCAGCTTGCGGTCTTAATTTCACCATTGCTTCGCTAATCATTTGAGCATCCAAGTGGCAACCTTTGCCTGTATTCACTTGAATAGCTGGCACGCCAGTAGCACGAATACGATCTGCATCATTTTCAGTTTGTTGATCGCCTTCAATGACATAACAAGTGCGGTCATTTTTGAGGGCATTTAGCGTCGTCGTTAAAAGGGTGGTTTTGCCTGAACCCGGACTCGATACAAGATTCAAGGCTAAAATATGTTGTTTAGCGAAGAATGCTCGGTTGTGATCCGCTAGTTGATTATTTTTTCCGAGAACATCTTGTTCGATTTTTAACAACCGTTTTTGAGTATCGTCTGCATCGACTGGTTTATTGAAATGAAATGTTGAATGTGAAAAGTTTGGCGTACCTGATTGATGACTTCCTTGATCATCATGAGTATGAGGCAATTCACCAATACGGACTTGCTCTGGATGTCCGCAGCCACAGGTTGTACACATAAATCCTCCGTTTTAATATACTTATTTGGGCTGAGTTTTCAAACTGACTTTCAACAGAAATAATGTTTAAAACACTCAAAGCCCTTAGCTTTGTCAACAAATTTGCAACAAGCATAGCACAATCAAAATTCGGCTTTTTGATGAAGATCATAAACTGATAATTTCTGTGGCTAATTCGTTAATAAATCCATGATGATGGGATGAAATCAAAATGGGTAAGGAAAGTTCACGCAAAAGTGCGGTCAATTTTTCAGTATTTTTTCGATCTAATCCATTGGTGGGTTCATCTAATAATAAGATTTTTGGTTGCATCGCTAAGACACCCGCAAGTGCGGTGAAATTTTTCTCACCACCAGATAAGGTATGTACCATACGATCTTTTAAACGTGTGATACCAAGACGTTCTAATTGCTGCTCTGCAATATGATACGCCTGCTCTCTAGGCACATTTTGATTTAATGGTCCAAAGGCAATATCATCCAATACTGTTGGGCCAAAAAGTTGGTCATCGGCATTTTGAAAACAAATACCAATAGTGCCACGAAACGGTGCGAAATCTTTTTCTTCACGACAAACTTGGCCAAATAGTTTAATTTCACCTTTGGTTACAGGAACAAATCCCAACAAAGCAAGAAGTAACGTCGTTTTTCCTGAACCAATTTCCCCTTGTACGAAAAGACGTTTTTGTCCTTCCAAGGTAAAACTCAAATCTTGAATAATCGCTCTACCATTACGTTCTATATAAAGATTATTTACAGCTAACATGTTATTTTTCTCTCTTTTTACCAAACTGAAAACCACGACATTTTAAAGCCATTTGTGCCGTTTCGGCTTTCAATAGAGCATGAATCAATAATAAAGCGACACTTTGAGCCGTCACATAAAGAGTTCGGCGATTAAGCCCAGGACGAAATCCACGAGCTCGCATGGCAATATCCATTTTTTGACGCAGTTCGCCAAGCAGTGCAATGTAACGTACAGTCAGCACAAAAAGTTGAATTAATTTTTCTGGCAAAGGCAATTTACCAATGGCTTGAACAAGTACCGCATCATTAATATTCCACAAAAAAATCCAGAGAGAAATCAGCAATAAATGAGTCCGTAAACTTAACTTTTCTGCTAATTCGATGCCTTGAAAATTGAGTTCAATTCCATTTTCTCCAATTTTCCAACTTAATGTCGCCCACATTAAAGCAATAAAAATGATTAAAGCAAACCAACGTTTAAGGTAAGACAAAAAAGATTTTTGACTGAACTGCAGTGAAATAAAAAAGAGAGAAACTGCAAGCGCATTAAGGGGGATAAGCCAAGTAAGATCACTCAATCCACTAATGATTAGCCCCCAGATAAACAGATAAATCAACCTAAAGTGCGGTTGAAATAAGCGATGAATTTTCATTAAGAGACATTCTGAGTACGATTCATGACTTCAGGATACATTTTACCAAGTAAGGTAATCACCCCTACGCTGATAATACTATCCAAAATAAATACCGGAATATGAGAGACTAGCAAGAGCCAAACAAGATTCAGATAACTTTTTCCACCATCTAACATCAACACAAAAGAAGCAAGCGCGCCTGCCCCGCCAACGCCAATTACGCCAGCACCAATACCGACTAATAAGCGATCTTTTAAAGCCATGTTCGGTTGTAAACGAGAACGGAAAAGATAATGAGCGATCACCGCTGGCGTTGCCATCACGCAGAGATTGACGCCCAACACTGCAAATCCGCCAAAAGAAAAGAAGATGACTTGCAATAAAAGTGCGATGAGGAATGCAGGAAAAACAGCCCACCCAAGGAATAAACCAGCCATGCCATTTAAAATTAAATGCACGCTACCAATTCCGACGGGCACATGAATGGTTCCTGCCACAAAAAATGCAGCCGCAAAAAGTGCAGTGAGCGGTAAACGTTCTGATTCTAAACGACGCAACCCCACCGCGATGCCCGCAACAGCAAGCACTGCGCCAGCCAATAAAATAGGCGTATGTAACACGCCTTCAGATAAATGCATTAAATACGTCCTTGTTTAATTTTACGCGCGTTACGTAAAGCAATGAGTCCAGCAATACCAACGATATAACCAATTCCGCCTAAAATATCATGCAAATAAATTTTATCTTTTAAATGCGCAATATCTTCACGAAGCAGCATTAAATCTGCACCGCTTTGATTTTCGGCAGAGGTATGAGCAGCAACAACTGATGCACGGTGTCCTTCATCCCCTTCCACCACAACTTTTAAGGTTGTATGTGGCACATCAGCAATAGAAAGCTTAAATGCACCTTGGCGGTCAGTTTTTCCAGTTAAAACGGGCTCAGAAACACCTGAGCGGAAAACTTCTAAATAAGTTTCAGCTGCTGGGGTCATATCTGAATAATAGGATTTGCCAGAGAGTGTTTGCCCATCATATTGGGCAAACACATAAAGCGCGTGGGCATAAGCATTCGGGAGATAACAAGCCGCAAAAAGTGCGGTTAAAAAAGCAAATTTTTTCATCCCAAATCCATATTATTGTGCATCAAAAGTTAGCATATATTCCACAGATCGACGATCGTAATCCGCATTATTAGTTACTTTTTCCTCAAACTCTGCCCATACTTTGTTGAAGCCTTTAGCTGGCGTAAATTGAGCGATACCTTTTTCATTAGTTAAATTGAACGGTGCATCTTCACTCACGCCCACTTTAATGCCTTGAACTGGTTTACCATTATGTAAAACAAGGATAGAAAGTGGTTTGTTCGCTTGCGCTTTTTCTTGAGGAATCAATTCGTAAGCTTGTTGATGAGATTTGAAAGATTCAGCATCCCATTTCAAAATCGCTTTACCAAATTTAACAGGATTGGTACTAAATTCTGCTGTTGGTTCTTCACGTTTTGTTTTTTCAACGTATTTACCGCTTGGTAATTTTGACCACACACCATTATCGAAATGAACGAATACTAAATCAGATTTAGGCATAAGATATGCTTCACCATTTCTGAATTGATAGTCAACTGCGGTTAATTTTCCTTGCGTATTTAAGGCTTGAATAGATTTAAGTTTAGATTCTGGATAGGTTTCAGTTTGTTCATGCCCAAATTTAACCACGTATTCACCTTTGGCTGAAGCAGGTTCAAGCCAAACATTGTGCGCGTCAGCAACAGACATACCTAAAAGTGCGGTTAATCCCACTGCGATTTTTTTTAATTCCATTTTGGATGCTCCTTGTTTGTTTTTGTTTAAGAAAATCTAAACGCATGATAAAATATGAAGTAACTTTAGAGTCAAGTCATTTTTTAAGGAAATTGATGAAAATTGGAGCACTTGCTAAAGCCCTAGGCTGTACCGTAGAAACCATTCGTTATTATGAACAACAAGGTTTAATCCCGCCCCCAAAACGCACTTCAGGCAATTTTCGCCAATATAATGAAGAACACTTGCAACGTTTATCATTTATTTGTAACTGCCGAAATTTAGATATTTCATTAAGTGAAATAAAAAGCCTACTGAATTTAGAAAATGCCTCAAAACAACAAGCAGAAGAAATTAATCGTGTGTTAGATAAACACATTAAAGAGGTGGCAACAAGGATTCACGAACTCGCCCATTTACGGATGAAATTAATTGAATTACGTGAGAAAACTGTCTCGAATGATGAAGATCCAATGAAATTGCTATTGCAACATAGTGGCGTGAAATTTGTGCGATTAAAATAACCGCACTTTAAAGATTATGGCTGACTAGATAAACGCTGTTTTGCTTCCTTATTGCCTAATTCAGCGGCTTTCTTCAGCCATTCCAATGATTTTTCGGGTTGGTTTTGCGAGCGATAAATATTACTTAACATCATCATCGCATCCGTATCTTTAGCTCGAGCTGTACGTTCAAAAAGCTTAATGGCTTGCTCTGTATTTTGTTTGACGTAATCGCCACGTAGATACATAACGCCAAGGTTATTTAGCCCTTTCACGCTGCCCTTCTCTGCCGCTTCGCTAAACCACCAATAAGCCTTTTCGTAGTCTCTCACCGTGCCACGCCCAAGATTATATAACATGCCTAGATTGCTTTGAGCGGTTATATTTCCTTCTAACGCCATCGGATACATGATATCGAAAACAGAGATCCATTGCTGTTTATTGGCAAAGTCTTGTGCCAAATTCATTCTTGCTTGATCATCCATTTTCGAACTTGCTGTAATATCAACGGTTTTCATCGCCAAAATAGGCAAACTAAAAGAAAGTAATACTGTATGAAAAAATAACTTCAGTTTCATTTATAACGTTGCTATTAAAAGTAAAATAAAAAACACAGCAGTAATCGCAAATTCTGTTAGTCCAACTTGCATAACAGAAAGCTTTTTAGTGGGCAGATAAACCGCTCGCACTAATCCAAGAACAAAAGCTAATGCTAAAATAAATTGTTGCGAAACCACAAAAATCAGCACACATAATAAGTGAAAAATTACTGACGCCCAAAAATAACGTGGATTTTTTCGCTCACGCATCATAGATTTCACATAAAGTGTTGTTCCAATAAAAAATAATGTTGGATAAATCGCTACCCAAAGCATTTTTTCATCAAAAGTGCGGTCAGAAAAATAATAAGATCCCATTCCTGCTAGGGCAAAAATTAAGATCCCAGCCAAGTCATTCCATAAGTTACGCTCATCTTTTTTCTTGGTGAAATAAATGTTTACCGCAACAAACGGCAGCATGGCAAACATAAAATACAGCACTTGCCAATTATAAATTAACGCGGGAATCGCAAAAATCACTGCGGCAGCAAAATAAATCACAGACCATTTTTTATATAACTCAAGATTTTTACCTTTAAACAAATTTAAAAAAGGATAAGTCATCAAATAAAGCGAAAACCATCCTAATAGTAAAAATACGTGCGCCCATACAGGATTCGCAAGTAACATGCCGTAAATAAAAGGCACCAATGCCATAACAATAGCGCCATGCTGATTAGAGATAAGCAGTTTCATAATGATTAAATAATTGAGAATAATTGTCGGCTATTCTAGCCTAGTAAAGAGGATTTTACAAAGTGGTAAACGCTATTTAGAATAGAAGAAAATACCCCAAAGGAGAACACTATGACAATTCAACGCATTTTACCCAGCGCACGTTTAAGTGAAGTTTCAATTCATAACAACCTCGCCTATTTTGCAGGGCAAGTTCCAGAATTAACCATAGAGCAAAATGCCTACGAACAAACCAAAGAAGTATTAGGTTTAATTGATAAATTGTTAGCAGAAATTGGCTCCAATAAAAGCAACATTTTAACCGCGCAGATTTTCTTGGCAGACATGCAAGATTATGCACAATTAAATCAAGCTTGGGATGAATGGGTCGATCATATTAGCCCACCAAGTCGAGCGACAGTGGAAGCTAAATTAGCGGATCCTCGTTGGAAAGTTGAAATTGTTATTATTGCAACTTGTTAGTTTTTAAGACAAATAAACAGGAGAATATTATGGAAAATTGGACAAATGAAATTTGGGTAGCGATTGGTATCGCTTTTATTGTTGGATTATTTATTGGTTACATTATTGTGCGTTTAACCAAAGGCTCCGTAAAACATCAAGCTAAAACAGAAGCTGAATTAAAAACAGTCAAAACCCAACTTGATACACAAAAGGCACAAATCGAAAAACACTTTGCAGAAAGTGCTGAATTATTCAAAACTCTCATTAACGATTATCAAAAACTTTATCGCCACTACGCAACATCCTCCAATAATTTACTGGGCGAAAAAGATCACAAAGGTTTATTCACTCAACAGTTAATTACTGCAACAGATAAATCTCAAAATGAACAACCAAGAGATTATTCTGAGGGCGCATCAGGTTTATTTAAAGAAAATAAAGAAGAAAATTAAAAAGTGCGGCTAAAAATAGAAATGTTTTTAGCCGTTTTTATATAGGAACAATTTATTGTTCTCTTATATCACTCATAAAACCTAGATAAAACAAAACCCCGCGATTAGTTTCGCGGGGTTATGAAAGAGTTAATTGGTGCGACTAGCTGGACTCGAACCAGTGCCCCCCACCATGTCAAGGTGGTGCTCTAACCAACTGAGCTATAGTCGCACTGCATAAAGTGTTTGGAATTATAGATATTTTTAATCTGAAAACAAGTATTTTTCTTAAAACTCGAGATAACTGACAAAAAAGTAAACAGTATTGCCTTAAATAACAGGGCTGTTTTTGATTTCCCAAATTTTTAAGCGTATAATGCGCACCAATTTTTCATCTGGCTAATATATAGCCAAGTAAAAATAGTATCTTTAAAATTTTGTAATTATTGACGGAGTAAATAATGTCTAGAAGACTAAGAAGAACGAAGATTGTATGTACTATGGGCCCATCAACTGACCGTGATAACAATCTTGAAAAAATTATCGCAGCGGGTGCTAACGTAGTTCGTATGAACTTCTCTCACGGTACACCTGAAGATCATATCGAACGAGCAGAACGTGTACGTTCTATCGCGAAAAAATTAGGTAAAACCGTGGCGATCTTAGGTGATTTACAAGGTCCTAAAATTCGTGTTTCTACCTTTAAAGACGGTAAAATTTTCTTAAGCGTTGGTGATAAATTCATTCTTGATGCAGAATTACCAAAAGGCGAAGGTACACAAGAATCTGTTGGTTTAGACTATAAAACGCTTCCACAAGATGTTGTTCCTGGCGACATTCTTTTATTAGATGATGGCCGTGTTCAATTAAAAGTATTATCAACTGATGGTGCAAAAGTTTTCACTGAAGTCACCGTTGGTGGTCCCTTATCAAATAATAAAGGTATCAATAAATTAGGCGGTGGTTTATCTGCAGAAGCATTAACAGAAAAAGATAAAGCAGACATTATTACCGCTGCACGCATTGGCGTTGATTTCTTAGCCGTTTCTTTCCCTCGTTCAAGAGCTGACCTAAATTATGCACGTGAACTTGCACAACAAGCTGGTTTAAATGCAAAAATCGTTGCTAAAGTTGAACGTGCAGAAACAGTGGCTAATGAGGAAGCAATGGACGATATCATTTTAGCATCTGACGTAATTATGGTTGCTCGTGGTGACTTAGGTGTAGAAATCGGTGATCCTGAATTAGTCGGTGTACAGAAAAAATTAATCCGTCGTTCACGTCAATTAAATCGTGCTGTAATTACAGCGACTCAAATGATGGAATCAATGATTAGCAACCCAATGCCAACTCGTGCTGAAGTAATGGACGTTGCAAACGCAGTATTAGATGGTACTGATGCAGTTATGCTTTCTGCAGAAACGGCTGCTGGTCAATATCCTTCTGAAACAGTAGCAGCAATGGCTGGCGTATGTTTAGGTGCAGAAAAAATGCCAAGCATTAACGTTTCTCGTCACCGTATGGATAAAGAATTTGAAACCATTGAAGAATCTGTTGCGATGTCTGCAATGTATGCAGCAAACCACATGAAAGGTGTGGCAGCAATCGTCACTTTAACTAGCACAGGCCGTACTCCATTATTAATGTCACGTATCAGCTCAGGTTTACCAATCTTTGCTTTATCTCGTAATCAAGAAACCTTAAACCTTTGTGCACTATACCGTGGTGTAACTCCAGTTTATCATGGTGAAGATAGCCGCACAGAAACCAGTGCAAAAGCAGCACTTCAATCATTAAAAGAAAAAGGTTACTTATCTACTGGTGATTTAGTGCTTGTTACCCACGGTGGTCAAGGTGCGACACAAACCAACGTATGTCGTACATTAATTGTTGAATAATCAACAATCTAAATACGTTAAAATGAAAGAGCGGTGGATTTTTCCACCGTTTTTTATTTCCTTTTTTCACCGCACTTTTCACTTAAATCCAATAGATATTTGCGGTATCATAGACAACATTCTAGTATCGAAATAAGTCCTATGGCATCACAACCTCAAATCAAATCTTCTGACAAAAAAACGGCACAAATAAGTATTCCACCACACTCACTTGAGGCTGAACAAGCCGTGTTGGGTGGCATCATGCTGAGCAATCAACATTGGGATGGCATTGCTGAACGTGTGATTGCTGACGATTTTTATACTTTTCAGCATCGTCTAATTTTTACAGAAATGGAACATCTAATGCGTAATCAATCACCTATTGATTTAATTACGCTAGATCAAGCCTTAAGAAGCCGTGGTGTAAGCGATGAAGTGGGTGGATTTGCCTATCTAGCAGAGCTTTCCAATAATACTCCGAACGCGATTAATATTTTGGCTTATGCGGATATTGTGCGCGAGAAAGCCATATTACGAGAACTTATTTCGGTAGGAAATCGCATTGCTGAAAATAGCTATTCTCCCAAAGGGCAAGACATTAAGTTAATTCTTGATGAAGCTGAGCGTGAAGTATTTGCGATTGCAGAAAAACGAACTACTTCTAGCGAGGGCCCACAAAATGTGATCAATGTGCTGGAAAGCACCATTGAAAAAATTGATATTTTGAGCAAACTTGAAAATCATTCTGGCGTAACAGGCATCACGACAGGTTTCACTGATCTTGATAAAAAAACGGCAGGTTTACAGCCTTCTGACTTAATTATCGTTGCAGCACGTCCGTCAATGGGTAAAACCACTTTTGCCATGAACCTTTGCGAAAATGCGGCAATGGCAAGTGAAAAACCCGTTTTAGTATTTAGTTTAGAAATGCCCGCAGAACAAATTATGATGCGTATGATCGCATCGCTTGCTCGCGTTGATCAAACTAAAATCCGAACAGGTCAAAATTTAGATGAAATCGAGTGGAATAAAATTGCTAGCGTAGTTGGGATGTTCAAGCAAAAAAATAATCTTTATATCGATGATTCTTCAGGCCTAACGCCTACCGACGTTCGTTCGCGCGCACGACGAGTTTATCGTGAAAATGGTGGATTAAGTATGATTATGGTGGATTATTTGCAATTAATGCGCTCACCCGCATTTTCAGATAACCGAACACTAGAAATCGCAGAAATTTCTCGCTCCCTCAAAGCACTAGCCAAAGAATTACAAGTGCCAGTCGTCGCCCTTTCTCAATTAAATCGTACTTTAGAACAACGTGGAGACAAACGCCCTGTAAACTCAGATTTACGTGAATCAGGCTCCATTGAACAAGATGCAGACTTGATTATGTTTATTTACCGAGATGAAGTCTATAACGATAACTCGGAAGATAAAGGGGTTGCAGAAATTATTATCGGTAAACAGCGTAATGGTCCTATTGGTCGAGTGCGGTTAAAATTTAATGGACAATTCTCACGCTTTGACAATCTTGCCGAACAACGTGAATATCATGATGATTATTAAGGAATAACAATGAATGTAAAACCGGCGACAGCGAAAATTAGCTCGCACGCCTTAAAACAAAATTTAGAAATAATTAAACAAAAAGCACCAAATAGTAAAATCATCGCTGTGGTTAAAGCAAACGCCTATGGTCACGGCGTTGTGTTTGTCGCATCAACTTTAGAACAAAATGTCGATTGCTTTGGCGTGGCTCGTTTAGAAGAGGCTTTGGCATTACGTTCCAATGGTATTACTAAACCAATTTTATTGCTTGAAGGCTTTTTTAATGAACAAGATTTGCCCGTCTTAGCGGTCAATAATATTGAAACTATCGTACATAATCGTGAACAATTGGAAGCACTAAAACGTGCGAATTTACCAAGCCCAATTAAAGTTTGGTTAAAAATAGACACAGGCATGCATCGTTTAGGTGTTGCATTAGATGAAGTGGATTTTTTCTATAATGAACTTAAAAAACTTCCATATATTCAACCGCACTTAGGCTTTGTTAGCCATTTTAGCCGCGCTGATGAATTAGACTCCAATTATACCCAACTTCAAATCAACCGCTTTTTATCCGCTACAAAAGATAAGCAAGGTGAACGTACTATTGCGGCATCAGGCGGCATTCTCTTCTGGCCTGAATCTCATCTGGAATGTATCCGCCCTGGTATTATTATGTATGGCATTTCACCAACTGATACTGTAGGCGCTGAATTTGGTTTAACACCAGTGATGAATTTAACTTCATCATTGATTGCTGTTCGCAACCATAAACAAGGTGAACCAGTTGGGTACGGTGGCATTTGGACAAGTTCACATGATACAAAAATTGGCGTTGTGGCTATTGGCTATGGCGATGGATATCCTCGAGATGTTCCTGAAGGCACGCCTGTTTATTTGAATGGTCGTATCGTGCCAATCGTTGGAAGGGTTTCAATGGATATGTTAACCGTTGATTTAGGACCTGATAGCCAAGATCAAGTAGGTGACGAAGTGATTCTATGGGGTAAGGAATTACCTATTGAAACCGTAGCTAAATTCACAGGAATTTTAAGCTACGAGCTAATTACAAAATTAACGCCGCGTGTTATAACTGAATATGTTGATTAATCACTGCATTTTTTGAACAGAGGGAGTCATTCTCCCTAATAAAAATCCCAGAAAGTGCGGTTAAAATTTCAATTATTTTTAATGAAAGGAAATACTATGAAAAATATTAACCCAACTCACACCCATGCGTGGAAAGCTCTTGAAGCACACAAAGCTGAATTATCAAACAGTACTATCCAAGATTTATTTAAACAAGAAAAAAATCGTTTTGACGATTATTCTTTAACATTCAATAACCAGATTCTTGTAGATTTTTCCAAAAACAACATCAATCAAACAACCCTTTCACTTCTTCGCCAACTTGCTCAAGAATGCGCGCTTGATAGCGCAAAAGAAGCGATGTTTACTGGCGATAAAATCAATCGCACTGAAAATCGTGCCGTGCTACATACCGCACTCCGCAATCGCGCTAATACGCCAGTGCTTGTTGATGGTAAAGATGTTATGCCTGAAGTCAATGCTGTGCTAGCTAAAATGAAAGATTTCTGTCAGCGTATTATTTCTGGTGAATGGAAAGGCTATACAGGCAAAGCGATTACTGATGTTGTGAATATTGGTATTGGTGGCTCTGACTTAGGCCCTTATATGGTAACCGAAGCACTTCGCCCATATAAAAATCACTTAAATATGCACTTTGTTTCAAATGTCGATGGTACACATATTGCGGAAACCTTAAAAAAAGTAAATCCAGAAACCACTCTTTTCTTAGTGGCATCTAAGACTTTTACCACTCAAGAAACCATGACAAATGCGCAAAGCGCGCGTGATTGGTTACTGAAAGCTGCGAAAGATGAAAGTGCGGTTGCAAAACATTTTGCAGCATTATCAACCAATGCTAAAGATGTAGAAAAATTTGGTATTGATACAAATAATATGTTTGAATTTTGGGATTGGGTTGGCGGTCGTTACTCTTTATGGTCAGCTATTGGTCTTTCAATTGCACTATCAATTGGCTTTGAAAACTTTGAAGAGCTATTGAATGGCGCACATGAAATGGATAAACATTTCCGCTCTACTCCAATTGAAAAAAATATCCCCACCACTTTAGCATTAGTTGGCCTATGGAATACTAATTTCCTTGGTGCGCAAACAGAAGCGATCTTACCTTATGATCAATATTTACATCGCTTCGCAGCCTATTTCCAACAAGGTAATATGGAATCAAATGGTAAATATGTGGATCGTGATGGCAATGTCATTAACAATTACCAAACTGGCCCTATCATTTGGGGAGAACCAGGTACAAACGGACAACATGCGTTCTATCAATTAATTCACCAAGGCACCACTTTAATTCCTTGTGATTTTATCGCGCCGGCCCAAAGCCATAATTCCTTGGCGGATCATCACAATAAATTGCTTTCTAATTTCTTCGCACAAACAGAAGCATTAGCATTCGGAAAAACAAAAGAGGAAGTCGAGGCTGAATTTGTAAAAGCAGGTAAATCTTTAGATAATGTAAAAAATATTGTTCCATTTAAAGTATTCACTGGTAATAAGCCAACTAATTCGATTCTCGTTCAAAAAATCACGCCATTTACTTTAGGGGCATTAATTGCTATGTACGAACATAAAATCTTCGTACAAGGTGTCATTTTTAATATCTTTAGCTTCGATCAATGGGGTGTAGAACTAGGCAAACAACTTGCAAACAGAATTCTTCCTGAATTAACAGATTCTGAAAAAGTAGCAACTCATGACAGTTCAACCAATGGATTAATTAATCAATTTAAAGCATGGCGTTAATTGTTTATTTAATATAAAATATTTAAGCAATTATAATTTTATATAAAGGACTAAATTCCTTATTTATTATAGGATTTAGTCCTTTAAATTTATCTTTAAGATGTTATGAATAGACGTAAAAATTTTTAATTGATTGTTTTTTTTTATTTTTAATAATAAAAAATCAGCGCCTTAACTGATTAAGACGCTGATTAATAATATATTAGACGTTAACGCTATTAGTTATAGCACAGAAACATTTAAGTTTGAGCCACCACCAACAATACGAACTCGGCGACCAGCTACAAAACTGCTGTCAGCCTTTTGAACGACAACGATTTCTTGACCATCATCTTTCTTAATTACAAGTTCAGCACCGTTTACTTGGCTCATTTTTTCTTCGATTTTGCTTCCAGCTACTGCACCGCCGATCGCGCCAACTACTGCTGCAATAGCTTGACCACGACCACCGCCAATTGCACTACCTGCAATACCACCTAAAGCACCGCCACCAAGCGTACCAATTACGCCTTGATTATCTGCTTGGATCTTAACGGGACGCACAGAAACAATTGTACCATGAGTAATTGAACGAGCTTCTTTAGCTTGAGATGCGCTATAAACATCACCGCTGAAAATATCGGTATTCGCACAACCTGTTACGCTAAAGGCGACTAACAATGCAAAAGCTACTGTTGTCTTTTTCATATATTACGCTCCTTATTTACAGAAAGTAATTAAAGTGGATTTCTTGGAGAGAAAGTTGAAATATTTTTAGTATTACCATTCTCTGATACTAAAACACAAGCACCCACAACTAAGGTTGAATCATACTTGTGAGTAAGCACAACTTGCTCACCTTCTTGTTGATTACCTGAACAATCATTTTTACGGATGGTTAATTTAAGATTTTCACCGTCCATTTGGCTAAAAACGATTTGACCTTTATAAGCATTTTCATCTTTTTGGAAAGAAGAACAAGCGCTTAAACCTACAGCTGCTAAAACCGCTAATGCAAGAGATAATTTTTTCATTTTGCTAAACCTCGAGTATTTTCTTTATAGAATAAGGATGAACCTTAATACAAGTATGATTTGATGTCTTATCAACAAAACTTACTGCAATAGATGGATTAGGCAATCTCTCACCATCCACTTTAGGCTCGCTCACTTTAATGGTTAATTGAGTTAATTCGCTCCATAAAAAATGCATATTAATACGCTGTCCCCATTCATTTATCGATTCATTCGGTAAAAATGGCATAACAACCTCAATATGCTCCCAACCTTCTACGGGATACTGCTTATTTTTAGGGAACGGAAGTTCAATAACATCAACGAACTGATTAGCGAATTTCACTGCTTTTTCTAACTGAATTAGATAAATCTTACGTCCGTTGACAACATTATCAGACAAAATTCTACCGTATTTCAATAAAAGTGTCAGCCAGTCTTTTGCATTTTGTTCATTATTCACACGCACAGCAAGGTGATCGATTTCATAATTTGAAAAATCAATTGACATCATTTGAGCTAATTGTTGAATTTTTTTTTCAAATTCCGCCAAATCAGAAAAAAGTGCGGGTGATTTTTCCTGTAAATTTGTCATTTTGTCCCTTTGAGAAACTCATAAAGAACGGTATCATAGCCGATTATTTTCATTATTCAATTTGAACATAGGAAAAAACGTGAATATTCAATCTATTTTATCCGACAAAATCAAACAAGCTATGATTCTTGCTGGAGCAGATCAATCTTGCGATGCGCTTGTTCGTCAATCAGGAAAACCACAATTTGGCGATTATCAAGCCAATGGCATTATGGCTGCGGCAAAAAAATTAGGTTTAAATCCACGAGAATTTGCTCAAAAAGTTTTAGATAATGCTCAACTATCTGATATTGCAGAAAAATTAGAAATCGCAGGACCGGGCTTTATTAATATTTTCTTAAATCCAACTTGGCTAACAAGTGAAGTTTCAACAGCCCTTTCCCAAAAAAATTTAGGTATTCAAGCTACTAATAAACAAACTGTCGTAATTGATTATTCATCGCCAAACGTAGCAAAAGAAATGCATGTAGGTCACTTGCGCTCTACTATCATTGGTGATGCGGTTGTGAGAACCCTGGAATTTTTAGGTCACAATGTCATTCGTGCAAACCATGTTGGTGACTGGGGAACGCAATTCGGAATGCTTATTGCTTATCTTGAAAAAATGCAAAATGAACATGCCAGTGAAATGGAATTACAAGATCTTGAAGCCTTTTATCGAGAAGCCAAAAAACACTACGATGAAGATGAAGTTTTCGCAGAAAAAGCGCGTAATTATGTCGTGAAATTACAAGGTGGTGATGAATATTGTCGAGCTATGTGGAAACGTTTAGTTGACATCACGATGCAACAAAATCAGCACAACTATGATCGCTTGAATGTGACTTTAACCGAAAAAGATGTGATGGGTGAAAGTCTTTATAATCCAATGTTACCAAGCATCGTAGAAGATCTTAAAAAACAAGGCTTAGCTGTAGAAGATGATGGTGCACTGGTTGTTTATTTGGATGAATTCAAAAATAAAGAAGGCGACCCAATGGGCGTGATTGTTCAGAAAAAAGACGGCGGGTTCCTTTACACTACAACCGATATTGCTGCAGCAAAATATCGTTATGAAACATTAAAAGCTGATCGCGCACTTGTTTTTTCAGATACTCGCCAAAGCCAACATATGCAACAAGCTTGGTTAATTACTCGTAAAGCAGGTTATGTACCAGACAGTTTTTCTTTAGAGCATAAAAACTTTGGGATGATGCTTGGTAAAGATGGCAAACCATTTAAAACCCGTACTGGTGGCACGGTGAAATTAGCCGATCTATTAGATGAAGCCATTGAACGCGCCACTGTATTAATTAATGAAAAAAATACAAATTTATCTAATGATGAAAAAGAAGCTGTGATTGAGGCTGTCGGTATTGGTGCGGTGAAATATTCGGATCTCTCCAAAAACCGTACTACTGATTACGTTTTTGATTGGGATAATATGTTAAGCTTTGAAGGTAACACTGCACCTTATATGCAATATGCCTATACTCGAATTCGTTCGATCTTTAATAAAACAGATATAAATTCGACCGCACTTTTGGCTGCACCTTTAACGCTTGAAGAGGATAAAGAAAGAGCGCTTGCAATTAAACTACTACAATTTGAAGAAGCGGTGCAAACTGTCGGAAAAGAAGGCACACCACACGTGCTTTGTGCTTATTTATACGAACTAGCAGGCATATTCTCGTCATTCTATGAGCATTGCCCAATTTTAAATGCTGAAGATGAGTCCGTAAAATTAAGCCGTTTGAAATTGGCATTATTAACGGAAAAAACCTTAAAACAAGGTTTAGAGTTACTCGGTATTAAAACCGTAGAAAAAATGTAATTTAGATAATTAAAATCCCTTTCTTACGAAAGGGATTTTTTATGCTTATTTACAGAATAAAAAAAGTGCCCCAATGGGGCACTACTCGGAAAGCAAAATAGATGTCGGCTATTTAAGATAGCACTTGTTTTTAGTGGTTTCAGAATAAAGAAATCCGATCAGTTATGCAAATACATATTTTTAGATTTGTGAACTTGGTCACGATTTTTTTATAAAAAAACTAAAAACAAATATATTTCGAATAAAGTGCGGTAAGATTCTATTACAATATTTCCGCACTTTACGCCCCTACTTTAGAGAATATTCTTTTCTCCACGAGACACACTAATCAATCCAGAACGAACAATTTCCAACAATGTGGTTTCTTCTTTCAACGCAGAAATAAATGCGTCAATTTTGTCTTTTGTTCCACTTAATTGGATCGTATAAGATTTAGGTGTGACATCTACAATTTGACCACGGAAAATATCGGCTAAACGTTTAATCTCATCGCGAGATGAACCCACTGCTCTTACTTTCGCTAAAACAATTTCACGGACTATATGCTCTTGCTCACTCAAGTTAATCACTTTAAACACATCCACTAATTTATGGAGTTGTTTCTCAATTTGTTCCAATACTTGAGCATCGCCCACTGCTTCAATAGTCATTCGAGAAAGTGTTGGATCATCCGTTGGCGCCACCGTCAAACTTTCAATATTAAAGGCACGTTGGGAGAATAAACCAACAACACGCGATAAAGCACCGGACTCATTTTCGAGTAAAACAGATAAAATTCTACGCATTAGTTTGTCTCCTCTTGAGGTTTACTTAAAATCATTTCATTCATTGCGCCGCCACGAATTTGCATTGGATACACATGCTCAGATTCATCTACATTAATATCCACAAATACTAATTTATTTTTAATGCTGAGGGCTTCTTGCAATTTACTTTCAAGTTCGTCGGGCGTAGCAATTTTTATTCCTACGTGACCGTAAGATTCTGCCAATTTCACAAAATCAGGCAAGGAATTCATATAGGTTTGCGAATGGCGACCTGAATAAATCAAATCTTGCCATTGTTTTACCATTCCTAAGAAATGATTATTCAAACAAATAATAACAATAGGAATACCATATTGGGTTGCGGTAGAAAGCTCTTGAATATTCATTTGAATACTTCCATCGCCAGTAACACAAACAACTGTTCCTTCCGGATGAGCCAATTTCACGCCCAATGCAGCGGGTAAACCAAATCCCATGGTGCCCGCGCCACCAGAGTTAATCCAATGACGAGGCTCATCGAACGGATAATGTAACGCAGCAAACATTTGATGTTGCCCTACATCAGAAGCCACATACGCCTGTCCTTTAGTAAGACGATATACCGCTTCCATAACTTGTTGTGGTTTAATCACGCTAGAAGTGCGGTCAAATTCCAAACATTTTTTTGCTTTCCATTGGTTGATTTCTTGCCACCAACTTTCAAGATCTGTTTGAGATTTCAATCCCTCTTCATTCAATAAACTCAAAAATTCTTCCAAGACATTTTTCGCATTTCCGACAATTGGAATCGCTGCTGGAACATTTTTAGAAATCGAGGTTGGATCAATATCAATATGAATCACTTTGGCATTTGGGCAATATTTTTCTAAATTATTTGTTGTGCGATCATCAAAACGAACGCCAATCCCTAAAATAAGATCACTTTCGTGCATTGCCGTATTGGCTTCGAAAGTACCGTGCATCCCTAACATACCAAGGAATTGTTTATCTGTACTTGGATAAGCCCCTAACCCCATTAATGATGAAGTAATTGGCAAATTTAAACGTTGTGCAAACTGAATTAACTGTTGACTACATTCAGCAGCAATTGCACCACCACCGACGAAAAGTATTGGTTTCTTCGCTACTAAAAGTGCTTTTAATGCTTTTTTAATTTGGCCTTTGTGCCCATTTACTGTTGGATTATAAGAACGTAATTCTACAGATTCAGGGTATTCATAAGGATATTTAAAATTCGGATTTACGGTATCTTTTGGAATATCCACCACAACAGGACCTGGACGACCAGTTGAGGCAATATAAAAAGCTTTTTTCAAAATAGATGGAATATCTTCCGCTTTTTTGACAATAAAGCTATGCTTCACAACTGGACGAGAAATCCCCACCATATCACATTCTTGGAATGCATCTCGGCCAATTAAATTACTCATGACCTGACCAGAAATAATGACCATTGGTACGGAATCTGTATAAGCCGTTAAAATGCCAGTGATTGCATTTGTTGCTCCGGGCCCCGAAGTCACTAGCACACATCCAACTTTACCTGTAGAACGTGCATAGCCATCCGCCATGTGCACAGCCGCTTGTTCATGACGAACTAAAATATGTTCAATACCACCTAGTGTATGGATCGCATCATAAATATCTAATACAGCCCCACCTGGATAACCAAATAAATACTCTACGCCTTCATCACGTAAAGATTGAACGACCATCTCTGCGCCAGATAACTTCTTCATTTTTTACTCCTTAAATTCACCGCACTTTCAAAAGTGCCCATGATTTGTATCAATGATTTACATCATACTAAGCAAAAAGTTTTTGTCTAGTCTACATAACGGCTAAAAACACCTACAAAACAGAATAAAAAATCAAGAAATAATACAAAATCAGATTTTTATAAAAAAAATAACACTTTTAAATAAAAAAATGCGACCTTATGTCGCATTTTATAAACTTACCAAAATTTTATATTTTATTTATATTCTTGAGCAAGATCACATTTTTAACGTTTTTTCACTGCAAATACGATTAAAAATAATGAAATCGCTGTCGCAGCAAAACCAGCTAAACCTGAATAAGTAAACCCTACCACAATGTAACCAATAGAAGTCGCTGTTGCAACTGTGGCAGCATAAGGAAGCTGAGTAGTCACATGATCCATATGGTTACATTTTGCACCAGTTGAAGATAAAATCGTTGTATCCGACACTGGCGAACAGTGGTCACCACATACAGCTCCCGCCATTACTGCTGATAAACAAGGGAGTAATAATTCTGGCGCCGCATTTGCAGCCATAGCCGCTGCAATTGGTAGCATAATGCCAAATGTCCCCCAGCTCGTACCTGTTGAGAACGCCATTGCAGAACCAAGAATAAATAAAATTACTGGTAAGAATTGCATTGGGATATTACCAGAAACAAGAGAAGATAAATATTTACCAGTTTGCATATCCCCAACGACTTTATTAATTGTCCACGCAAAGAATAAAATCGCAATGGCACCAGACATTGATTTAATACCTGAAATCCAAGAGCGTGCATATTCTGGAACACTGACTTGACGATCAAGAATAATTAATAAAGTAGAAACAAGAATAGAGCAAGTACCACCAACAACTAAAGAAGTTCCAACAACAGTATTTTCAAATGCACCTAGAATGCTAAATTCTTTTCCATCCGCTGCTAATGCATCTGCACCCGTGTAAATCATCATTGAAACTGTTGAAATAATTAAAACTAAAATAGGCAATACAAGATTACGTACGTGACCTTTTGCACCAGTTTCTTCTTCTAATTCATTTTCAGAATCTTCCAAAGCTAATTTTTCATGGCGTGCCATTGAAGCAATATCGAAAGAAAAATATGCAACAAAGAACACCATGATAATTGAGAAAATTGCATAGAAGTTCATTGAGCTCATTGCCACGAATGCACCAATTGGTGTGTATTCAGTGATCGAATAAGTCGCTAATAAACCGCCTACTAAGGTAATAATGTATGCGCCCCAACTTGAAACTGGCATCATTACACACATCGGCGCAGCCGTTGAATCCAAAATATAAGCAAGTTTCGCACGAGAAACTTTAAAACGGTCTGTCACTGGACGAGCAATTGCGCCTACAGCAAGACTGTGGAAATAATCGTCAATAAAAGTAACAAAAACTAATGATGCAGCTAATAATTTAGCACCACGACGACCTTTAATACGGTTTTGTGCCCATTCAGCAAATGCACGATTACTGCCTGATACAGTTAAAAGTGCGGTTAAAACACCAAGCAATAATAAGAACAAGACAATGTTCATATTAGAGTTAATTGCGCCATCAGCATAAACAAGTGAAATCACGTTGCTTGATAGATAACTGAAAGATGAGCCAACATTCCAGCCACCTAACATTAACGCACCAACAATAATCCCTGCACTGAGAGACACCAATACACGACGAGTTGCAATGGCCAAGACAATCGCCAATAAAGCCGGAATGATTGACCAAACTGAAGATGAAAAATCGATAAGTTCCATTAAGAGATACCTACAATTAATGGAGAGAACGGAAAGCAAAGGACAGAATAAGACCAGAACAACCGTAGCGCTCCATAGTTAATCAAAAAACTATGACAGTGTCGCCCCTTTCAAGTACGCCACCAACCAAACAAAACGACTTTTGTTTGATTTCGGCAATCATTCCTTTCTTTTTTCTTCATCGTTATCCACTCTGAAAAAATACTTATAATGATTGCACCTCTACTTTTGTAGTGATTCAAGAGATTACCGTAAAAAAGTCCAAATGCCAACAGATTTTATAAAATTTTTTATTAGATTGAATTAAAAATATAAAAAATAAACAAAAAGAAATTTAAAGATATATACCTGCTCCGACCATTTATTTAAAATAGATATTTACAATAAATATTATTTTCTCTATTATTAAATAAGTTTTTCCACATACAAGATTATTTTATCGAGGTTTATTATGAGCGAATTAGCAAAAGGTTTGACAAATCTTCGTAGTTTACGTGCGGCAGTGCGCGAATTAACTTTAGAACAAGCGGAAAGTGCTCTTGAAAAATTACAAACTGCTGTTGAAGAGAAACGTGCTAATGAAGCAGAATTAATTAAAGCAGAAACAGAGCGAAAAGAACGTTTAGCTAAATATAAAGAATTAATGGAAAAAGAAGGTATTACACCTGAAGAATTACAAGAGATCTTTGGTACAGCAGCAACATCTGCTAGAGCAAAACGTCCACCTCGCCCAGCAAAATATGCATTTATTGATGAAAATGGCGAGCGTAAAACATGGACTGGCCAAGGTCGCACACCACGCCCAATTCAAAATGCATTGAATTCTGGTAAATCATTATCTGATTTCGAAATTTAATTTTTCTATTTGAAACTAGAACCCATTTTTATGGGTTCTATTTTTTTATCTAAACGTAGCACACAACATTATGATCGAAAAAAAAATATTACTCACCGATTGTCCCGATGATAAAGGCCTAATAGCTAAAATAACCAATATCTGTTACAAACACCAACTAAATATTCTGCATAATAATGAATTTGTAGATTTTGAAACCAAGCATTTCTTTATGCGTACAGAATTGGAAGGTATTTTTAACGAAGCTACTTTATTAGAAGATCTAAAATATAGCTTACCCGAAAGAACGCATTGTCGATTAATTAGTACACAACGTAAACGAATTGTTATTTTAGTCACCAAAGAAGCTCACTGTCTCGGCGATATTTTAATGAAAAATTATTATGGTGCGCTTGATGTAGAAATTGCGGCAGTGATCGGCAACCATGATAATTTACGCAAACTCGTTGAGCGTTTTAATATTCCGTTTCATTTGGTTAGTCATGAAGGCTTAACTCGTATTGAGCACGATAAATTATTAGCTGAAAAAATTGATGAATACACGCCAGATTATATTGTCCTCGCTAAATATATGCGTGTGTTAAATCCTGAATTTGTCGCTCGTTATCCAAATCGAGTGATTAATATCCATCATTCATTCTTACCTGCTTTTATTGGCGCCAAGCCTTATCAACAAGCCTATGAACGAGGTGTAAAAATTATCGGCGCAACAGCTCATTTCATTAATAACGAATTGGATCAAGGCCCAATCATTATGCAAAATGTCATTAATGTGGATCATACTTATAGCGCTGAAGCAATGATGCGTGCTGGCCGTGATGTAGAAAAAACCGTGCTAAGTCGCGCCCTTGATCTTGCTTTACACGATAGAATTTTCGTTTATAAAAACAAAACGGTGGTGTTGTAGTGGAAAAAATCACCCTTGCACCAATAAGTGCGGTTGAAGGAACAATTAATTTACCAGGTTCTAAAAGTTTATCGAACCGCGCATTACTTTTAGCCGCCTTAGCTAAAGGCACAACAAAAGTAACCAATTTATTAGATAGCGATGATATTCGACATATGCTTAACGCCCTCAAAGCGTTAGGCGTACGCTATCAGCTTTCTGACGACAAAACTATTTGTGAAATAGAGGGATTAGGCGGAGCATTCAATATACAGGATAATCTTTCGCTCTTTCTTGGCAATGCGGGGACGGCAATGCGTCCATTAACCGCTGCGCTTTGCTTAAAAGGCACCTCCGAAGTTGAAATCATCTTAACGGGTGAACCTCGTATGAAAGAGCGTCCAATACTCCATTTAGTCGATGCTTTACGTCAAGCGGGTGCAGATATTCGCTACTTAGAAAATGAAGGTTATCCTCCACTCGCAATTCGCAACAAAGGAATAAAAGGTGGAAATGTAAAAATTAATGGCTCTATTTCATCCCAATTTTTGACCGCACTTTTAATGTCTGCACCACTTGCAGAAAATGACACAGAAATCGAAATTATCGGTGAACTAGTCTCTAAACCCTATATTGATATCACCCTTGCGATGATGCGAACTTTTGGTGTTCAGGTTGAAAACCATCACTACCAAAAATTTAAAGTTAAGGGAAATCAATCCTACATTTCACCTGGAAAATATTTGGTAGAAGGTGATGCCTCATCGGCATCTTACTTTCTCGCAGCTGGCGCCATTAAAGGAAAAGTGAAAGTAACGGGAATTGGCAAAAACTCTATTCAGGGCGATCGTTTATTTGCTGATGTATTAGAAAGAATGGGGGCAAAAATCACTTGGGGAGAGGATTTTATTCAAGCCGAACGTGATGAATTGCATGGCATTGATATGGATATGAACCACATTCCAGATGCCGCAATGACGATTGCAACCACTGCTCTTTTTGCTAAAGGGGAAAGCGTCATTCGAAATATTTATAACTGGCGCGTGAAAGAAACAGATCGTTTAACAGCAATGGCAACCGAATTACGTAAAGTCGGCGCAGAAGTCGAAGAAGGTGAAGATTTTATTCGTATTCAACCACTTTCGCTCAATCAGTTTAAACATGCTGATATTGAAACTTATAACGATCACCGCATGGCAATGTGTTTTTCTCTAATCGCACTGTCCAATACACCAGTGACAATTTTAGATCCCAAATGTACTGCCAAAACCTTTCCAACATTCTTTAGTGAATTTGAGAAAATCTGCTTAAGAGGTTAAATTAAAAAAGTGCGGTAAATTTCAAAAAAGTTTTCAAAATTAACCGCACTTTCATTCCATTCTTAAAAAAATCCCAAATTGAGATTATTTATACCGTTTTTTCACCGCACTTTTATCTTGCTCGCGTAATCGTTCTAGTTTTTCCTTAATCTGAATTTCCATACCTCTATTCGTCGGAAAATAATATTGAGTATCTTTTAATTCAGGCGGGAAATAATTTTCACCTGCCGCATAAGCGTTAGGTTCATCATGAGCATAACAATATTCAGCACCATAGCCAAGCTCTTTCATTAAATTAGTCGGCGCATTGCGTAAATGTGGTGGAACATCATAATCTGGCAAATCTTTCGCTTGCTGTTTTGCAGTGTTAAATGCGGTATAAACTGCATTACTTTTTGGCGCTACCGCAAGATAGATAATGGCTTGAGCAATCGCTCGCTCCCCTTCATAAGCGCCCACGCGAGTAAAGCAATCCCAAGCAGCCAATGCGACTTGCATAGCGCGAGGATCTGCATTTCCCACATCTTCTGAAGCAATGGCAAGTAATCGGCGCGCAACATATAAAGGATCGCCACCCGCTGTTAAAATTCGCGCATACCAATACAATGCAGCATCTGGTGCAGAACCTCGAACAGATTTATGTAGCGCAGAAATTAAATCGTAGAAACGATCACCTTGTTTATCAAATCTCGCTTGGCGTTCGCCTAAGACTTCTTTTAATAAAGTGCGGTCAATTTTCTTTCCATTTTCCGTTTCATCCGCCATATCCACCATTAATTCGAGGCAATTCAAGGCTAATCGCGCGTCTCCATTGACATATTCGGCAAGCACTTGCAGTAAATTATCTTCTAAAATTAACCGCTCTTTACCCAATCCTCGTTCAGGATCTTCTACAGCTTGCTGCAAAACTTGTTCAATTTCAGCCGTTGTGAGTGATTTCAGCACATAAACTCGAGCACGAGAAAGCAACGCATTATTTAGCTCAAAAGATGGATTTTCTGTTGTCGCCCCAATAAAAATAACGGTTCCGTCTTCAATGTGTGGTAAAAATGCATCTTGCTGGCTTTTATTAAAACGATGGACTTCATCCACAAACAAGATGGTTTTACGATCCGCAAGACGATTTTGTTTTGCACGATCAATGGCTTCACGAATTTCTTTGATACCACTCGTCACCGCAGAAATTCGCTCAACTTCTGCATTAATACGTTGCGCTATAATTTCTGCGAGTGTTGTTTTTCCCGTACCTGGTGGCCCCCAAAAAATCATAGAATGAATATGCCCAGCTTGAATAGCTTTACGCAGTGGCTTACCCTCACCAATAAGATGAGTTTGCCCAAAATACTGCTCTAGACTCGTTGGACGCATCTTGGCTGCCAGTGGACGAAAATCATTCTCGGCAAAATCAAAATTGAGGTTCGACATGTTTATTTCTCACAAAATTGAAGGGCGTATTTCTACGCCCTTATTTCAAATAATCATTCATTATTTTTTGCGTTGATCATCCACTTCAACGCCTTTTTCTGGCTTGAATTGGAACAAGCTATCAGACAAGGTTTGATTCGTAATATTACGTAAAACATAAAGATTGGTTTGCCCATCTTTCTCTGTCGTACTGAAATTTCTTAATACGCCATTTGCATCGACGCGAATATCAAATTGCTTGATATTACTTTTTGAAGATTTGGGTTTCAATACGAAAGTATCCACTTGTTGCATGACCGAATATTGATCCCAATGGCTTTTATCGTTACTTGTGAGCAATACGAATGGTGTGTTATTCACGGCATCTTTCACCCATTGTGCTGTCACTTGTTGCACAAATGGATCGTAGAACCATAAAGTTTTACCATCAGAAATAATCTGGGTTTCTTGAGGGGTTTTAGTCTCCATACGGAATAAATTTGGACGTTTAATTTGAAGTTTGCCACTTCCCTGTTGAACATTTTTGCCACTTCCAGAAGTCACTGTTTGCACAAATTCAGCGCTTAACACATCGACTTTGGCTAAACGCATTTGCAGTTCACTTGCCGCATCAGCCAATGCCAAATTACTCAAACCAAGTAAGGTAAGTGCGGCAAATTTTAACGTTGTTTTTTTCATTTTACTTTCCTTTTAAATTAGTATTCCGGACGACGCGATAAAATCTCACGCTTACCATTTTGCATTGGGCTAACAATCCCTTGTTCTTCCATTTGATCCATAATACGAGCGGCTCGGTTAAAACCCACGCTGAATTTACGTTGAATAGAAGATACTGAGGTTGTACCGGTATTAATAACAAAATCCATTACTTCATCAAAGAGAGGATCTAGTTCTCCACCGCTTGATATTCCTTTTTCTGAACTTTCCTCATCATCTGCGCTTTCTAAAATACCATCAATATAATCAGGTTTACCACGTGCTCGCCAATCATCCGCAATACGAATAACTTCATCATCGCTCATAAAGGCACCATGAACACGCACCAAATCCGATGAGCCTTGCCCCGAATAAAGCATATCACCACGACCTAAAAGCGCCTCTGCCCCACCTTGATCAAGAATAGTACGTGAGTCAATTTTACTTGCAACGGTAAAGGCAATACGACTTGGGATATTCGCTTTAATTAAACCGGTAATTACATCTACAGAAGGGCGTTGTGTCGCTAAAATTAAATGGATACCGATAGCTCGCGCTTTTTGTGCTAAGCGAGCAATGAGTTCTTCAATTTGCTTACCCGCTACCATCATTAAATCAGCAAACTCATCGACAATAACCACAATATAACTCAATTTTTTCAATGCCGGTGACATAGCATCCATTGTATCACCAGGTCGCCAAATTGGATTTGGAATAGGCATTCCCATTGCTTCGTATTCATCGATTTTTTCGTTAAAGCCTTCAATATTGCGTACACGTAGCGCAGAAAGCAGCTGATAACGGCGTTCCATTTCATCTACACACCAACGCAACGCATTAGCGGCTTTTTTCATATCTGTTACAACAGGCGTTAGCAAGTGCGGAATATCATTATAAACTGAAAGTTCAACGACTTTAGGATCGATCATGATGAATTTCACATCTTCTGGTTGAACACGATAAAGTAAACTTAAGATCATCGTATTCACGCCAACAGACTTACCTGATCCCGTTGATCCTGCGACCAACAAATGTGGCATTTTCGCTAAATCAACAATCACTGCCTTTCCGCTAATATCTTTACCTAAAGCCATTGGCAAAGTGGCATGAGTATCACGGAATTCGCTGCTATCTAACACATCACGTAATGGCACCATTTGACGATGAAGATTAGGTGTTTCAATACCAATATAAGGCTTACCAGGAATAGCCTCTGCCACACGAATCGAACGAAACATTAATGCACGCGCCAAATCAGTATCAATACTCGTTACTTTTGACGCTTTCACCCCAGGTTGTAATTCTAATTCATAGCGAGTGACAACTGGGCCAACAAGCACATCTTTTACTGTCGCTTTCACATTAAAATTACGTAATTGTTGCTCAATACGTTGAGATGTTTCCAAAACTTCTTCTTGCGTAATATTTTGTTCCACTGCTGGATGTTTTGATAATAACTCTAAACTTGGCAATGGTGTACTAGGCTTTTCACGTTTAGTTGTTTGCTGTTGGAATGCTGGATGAATCAAGCTGCCACTATAACCTTTATAGTTAGGCGATTCTTCTTGATTTTTATCTAATTGAACATTCCTCATATCATCCTGTAAAGATACGTTAAATTTTAGTTCATCATCACCCAAACGGACTTTTTCATCAGCTTGAACATCAAAATTATTATCCGCCATTTCCGTATTCAAAGATTCATGGCTGGGTCTTAATGAAACTGTTGGCATTTCATCATTTGTAAGCAAGGAAACCTTAGTAAAATCATCCGCACTTTGATTCGTTAAGGGATTATCCTGAATAGCAGGCTTTATCGGTTTATTCCACACTGGCACAAAATCATTTTTACTTACTGTTTGTCCATGTGAATCACTCGATAAATTCACGCTAGGCAAGGTTTCCGATTCAAACTCAAGAGAAAACTGAGGTTTTACACTCTCTTCAGGAGAAACTTCATATTCTGATTTAATCGAGACCTCTGGATTTAAACCATGAATATTAATTAAATGCGAAGGATGCTCAACAGAGTTGCCTTCAACCTCTAAAGATGATTTTTGAGTTTCAATCTCACTATTTGGTTCTACATTAAGATTATTTTCGTCTAAACTTTCTGTTGCTGAACTATCTGATTTTACAATCACGATTTGCTCTAATTCGTCCGTTATTTTTTCTTGCTCAACACGTTCTTTCTGCTCATTTTTCATTGTCAACCAATGATAAAAGGCCACAATCAGTCGAATTAATGAAGCGCCAGAGCAAAAAATAAAACCGATTAAAGCAAATGTAAAACCAATTAAAATCGCTCCGAATTTACCTAATGCTGGATAAAGCCAATTTACAACGAGTGAACCGCCTACTACTCCACCACTTAAATAAAAGGCATTGCTTGATAAAAGCAACATACTCATCACACAAAGCCCAATAATCAACATAGTAAAGCCAAAACTACGTAAAATAATTCGAGTACAGGAAAGATTTTTAACTGCTTTCGTTTTCAATAAATAGACAGGTACAAAAAAAACTGTAAAAGGAATAACATGGGCGACATGGCCTAAGAAAACAAAAGAAAGATCGATAATCCACGCACCAAATGCGCCGACTTTATTAATTGTTTCACCATGCGCACCTGCCGTTGCCCAAGAATTATCAAGCGGAGTATAACTTGACCAAGCAATAACTAAATAAAGCCCGAAAAGTGCGGTCAATCCAAGCAAAAGTTCAGCTAAATACTGTCTGGGTGTAAATCGTTCTGTTATTTGTTTAATCATATTATTTCAATACAAGGAAATTGGTTTGTTTTACTTCTTCCATCACAACATAAGTGCGAGTGTCATTTACACCAGGTAAACGCAATAATGTCGTCCCCAGAAATTTTCGGTATTCAGCCATGTCTGCAACACGAGTTTTTAATAAATAGTCAAAATCTCCCGATACTAAATGGCATTCTTGAATTTCTTCCAACTCTTGAATCGCAGCATTAAATTCCTCAAATACGTCAGGTTTTCCACGAACTAACGTAATTTCCACGATCACAAGCAAAGGCGCTTCCAATAATTCAGGATTCAACAACGCACGATATCCCATAATTACGCCTTGTTTTTCTAAACGTTTCACTCGTTCTAAACAAGGCGTAGGTGAAAGCCCTACTTTTTTCGACAAATCAATATTAGAAATTTTACCGTTGCGTTGTAATTCATTAAGAATTTTTATATCAATCGCATCCAGCGCTTTATTCAGTTTTTTTTCCATTTTCTTATTTTTCTTTGAATAAAAAGTATGTTTATTTTAACAAATTTTGCTAACGTTTTCAGTACAACGGAATTAGATAATTCATTTCTATTGAGACTATTAATTATCTCTAATGGAATTATTTAGAAATTATCCAATACAGTTAGCGCATCGGAAAGTTTCTTCACCGTAAAAACCTGCATATTTTCGACCGCACTTTTCGGCTTGTTACCAAAAGGAACAATCGCACGTTTAAATCCATGCTTTGCCGCTTCACTAATACGTTCTTGTCCACTTGGCACAGGGCGAATTTCTCCCGCTAATCCAACTTCACCAAAAATCACTAAATCTTGTGGTAAAGGGCGATTACGAAAACTAGAAATTAATGCAAGCAACAAAGCCAAATCCGCACTTGTTTCACTGACTTTTACACCACCCACGACATTGACAAAAACATCTTGATCAGCCATTTGTAAGCCACCATGTCGATGTAACACCGCCAATAATAGCGCTAAGCGATTTTGCTCTAATCCCACCGCAACACGGCGAGGATTCGCTAGCATTGAATGATCCACTAAGGCTTGAATTTCAACTAAAAGAGGACGAGTTCCTTCCCAAAGTACCATAACTGAACTGCCCGATGTAATTTCATCACCACGACTTAAAAAGATCGCCGATGGATTTTTTACTTCTCGCAAGCCTTGCTCGGTCATACCAAATACGCCTAATTCATTCACCGCACCAAAACGGTTTTTATGGCTACGCAAAGTACGATAGCGAGAATCGGCTTCGCCTTCTAATAGTAATGAACAGTCAATGGCATGCTCTAACACTTTAGGCCCAGCAAGGGTACCGTCTTTCGTTACATGCCCCACCATAATAATGGCAACTTGTCGGGTTTTCGCATAACGAGTGAGGAAAGAAGCACATTCACGCACTTGAGCCACACTGCCTAGCGATGATTGAATATCCGCCAAATGCATTACTTGGATCGAATCCACCACTATAATTTGCGGTTTTAACTGATCCGCCAAATTACAAATCTGTTCCACAGAGGTTTCTGACAGCATTTTTAATTGATCGTTTGGCAATCCCAATCGACTTGCACGCATCGCAACCTGTTGTAATGATTCCTCTCCCGTTACATAAAGTGCTGTCATGTTTTTCGCTAAACCGCACATCACTTGTAATAACAAGGTACTTTTCCCTGCACCAGGATGCCCACCAATTAAAATCGCACTGCCCGGTACAATCCCACCACCCAGTACGCGATCTAACTCATTAAAGCCACTGGAAAAACGAGGAGTTTCTTGCAAACTAATTTCAGAGAGCGTTTGAATTTTTGCCTGAGTTTCACCTGCGTAGCCGCTAAAACGATCATTTTTGGATTTAGCCGTGGAAATTAACCGCACTTCCGTGATTGTATTCCATGCTTTACAAGCCGAACATTGCCCTTGCCAACGAGAAAACTCCGCACCACAATCGTTACATACATAAGCTGTTTTCGGGGCTTTAGCCATTTTATTCTCCGTATTTGCCGTGGGTAAGTATACCCACGGTTAATTATAGTTATAGTGGTTCCCCTTTGGGGGAACATCAAGCCGCTTCAACGGGGTGGCACTTCCCGTGGGTAAGTGTACCCACGGTTAATTATAGTTATAGTGGTTCCCCTTTGGGGAACATCAAGCTACCCCAACGGGGTAGCACTTAGATTAGCCTAGGGTATACCTACCCTAGGTCACTTTACATCCCCTTTGGGGAACATCAAACTACCCCAACGGGGTAACACTGAGATTAGCCTAGGGTATACCTACCCTAGGTCATAAGATAATTCCATTAATTTGATCATTCGCTCAAAATAAACTCGACTTTTCAAAAGTGCGGTCAATTTTGCAATAGTTTTTTCATTGTCTTTCGTTTCACTATGAAAACGAATTAAATCACGGATTTCAGCAAAGATTGTTTGATTGCTTTCTAACAAAGCTGGTAATAGCGTTTCTTTTTGTTTCTCTATTGCCACCGCTTCTAGGATTTTTCCATTTTCATCATAATAATGATAAAGATTAAAAAATGCCCCTACTCGCTCCACTGTTTTCATAAAATCTTGGCTAAAAAGTGCGGGAGAAAAGGATAAGGTTTCTTCCAAAAGTTTCTGTTCCATTTTAAGCACCGTATTAAATTTTGCACAAAAATCTACCGCACTTTCTTCTCGTTCTTCTTTTAAGAAATCACGCCATTTATTGAGCCAATCCGTCAAAAATTGTTTTGAACCTAACAAATAACCCCGCTTCGCTTTACTTGCGCTACTAAAATAAATATCTCTTTCGAAAGGCAAGATTTCTACAAAATCAAAAAGATCCTGCACATTGCCAGATTTTAATTCAAACTCAATTTCACAAATAGGCTGCTCAGATTCGCCTGCAATAATTTTGCCTTGATCGAACGCCACTTCAATTTTGGATTGTTGAAATTCAACTAACCAAAAAGTGCGGTTAAAATCTGTGGAGAAAATAGGTTGTAGTGTAGAACCAGGTAATTGTTCAAAAGGATAAAGTTCTCTTAATTGGCCATTGGTTGGCGTTTCTTTTTCAGTTAATGGTAAATTATATTCTGGGCGACTATGCAATCCACCAACAACTTCGCCGTTAGTTTTAAGCGTTAATGTAAGTTCCTGATCTTCTTGACGAATACGTAATCCCATCTTTTGTTTAGCAAAGAAATGATCAGGATAATCATAATAAGTATTGCTCAGAAACTGTTTTTTGTGTGCTAAACAACTAAAGTTTTTTAAATGTTCTTCTAATTCATAAAATGCTTGGTCAAATACAGCTAATTTAATTTCAATTTCATTACTCATAAAATTATACTCCCTTTAACTTAAAACTGTTCAAATATACAGATAAAAATAGATAAATCAAGCGTTTTATAGATTTATATTCCTTTAAATTAAACATCGTAAAATAAACATAAAGGGCTATAATTTGACTTAATTTTAAATAACTAATTAATGAAGGATCTCTATGAGAAAATTATTTCTATTTTATATGCTTCTAAGCATCACATTACCTATACATGCTGGCGTTCGTTGTTCAGATTTTAATACACAAGAAGAAGCACAACGCTATTATGAAAACCACCATGCTTATCATTTAGATCGAGATCGCGATGGTGAAGCCTGTGAATGTTTGCCTGGCGGTAGTAAATATGGTTCATCGCGTTGTAAGAAATATTAATGATACATTGAAAAGATGAAAAATTCGTCTTTTCCTTTTCAGGAAAGGGATGCCCTCCTAAAATACATTTAATTATTAATAAAAATCGGGTAATATGCGCACGAATTTTTAACCCCTTAATTTGGAGTAAATCACTTATGGCAATGAATAATATTCTCGGATTATTTGCCCATTCGCCTCTCAAACCGTTACAAAAACACTCTGAAAAAGTGACCGAATGTAGCGATCTTTTGATTCCTTTTTTTCAAACTACTTTCTCAAAGAATTGGGAACAAGCGGAAGAAAAACGCTTAGAAATTTCTCAATGTGAACGCGAGGCAGATAGTTTAAAACGTGAAATTCGATTGAAATTGCCACGTGGTTTATTCTTACCTATCGATCGTACTGATCTTTTAGAATTAGTCACGCAACAAGATAAACTTGCCAATTATGCCAAAGATATTGCAGGCCGTATGATTGGGCGTCAATTTGGTATTCCTGAAGAAATGCAGGAAGAATTCTTACATTACGTAAAACGTAGTTTAGATGCCATTCATCAAGCACATCGCGTAATCGAAGAAATGGATCAACTTTTGGAAACCGGTTTTAAAGGCCGTGAACTCAAATTAGTCAATGATATGATTCAAGAACTTGATGCCATTGAAGATGATACCGACCAAATGCAGATCAAATTGCGTAAAATGCTTTACACCATCGAAAGCCGTTATAATCCAATTGATGTAATGTTCTTATATAAAATTATTGAATGGGTTGGCGTTTTGGCTGACCAAGCACAACGTGTTGGCTCGCGTATAGAATTAATGCTCGCGCGTTCATAATCAACAAAACATAGGAAATAAACTATGGAAATTATTAGTCAATATGGTTCTTGGTTGGTGTGGATCACAGCAGCCTTTGGCTTTTTTATGGCGTTCGGAATTGGAGCGAATGATGTATCAAACTCAATGGGAACATCCGTAGGATCTGGTACCGTAACAGCCAAACAAGCAATTATTATTGCGTTAATTTTTGAATCAGCTGGTGCCTATCTAGCCGGTGGTGAAGTAACAGAAACGATTAAAAGTGGTGTAATCGATCCAATGCAATTTGTCGATACGCCAGATATTTTAGCTCTAGGTATGCTTTCAACCTTATTTGCATCGGGTGCTTGGTTATTTATTGCAACCAAAATGGGATGGCCAGTTTCAGGTACTCACACTATCATCGGTGCAATTATTGGATTTGCCTGTATTACGATTGGTCCTGGCGCAGTAGATTGGTCAAATATTGGCAGCATTGTTGGTAGCTGGTTCATCACGCCTGTCATCGCGGGTATTTTGGCTTATGCAATCTTTGCGAGTACGCAAAAACTTATTTTTGATACCGAACATCCGCTGAAAAATGCACAAAAATATGGTCCTTATTACATGGGGATAACCGTATTTGTGCTGTGTATCGTAACAATGACAAAAGGTTTAAAACATGTTGGTTTAAATCTTTCCAATAAAGAAACTTTGGTCATTTCACTTGTCATTAGCCTTGTAGGCATGCTGTTTTTCCACTTCTATTTTAAAAGCAGAACATTCACTCAATCTGCAAGCAAAGGGACTTTTGGTGCGGTAGAAAAAGTCTTCAGCATTTTAATGTTATTAACAGCTTGTGCGATGGCTTTCGCTCATGGTTCGAACGATGTAGCCAATGCAATTGGCCCACTTTCAGCGGTTGTATCAATCGTAGAACAAGGCGGTAAAATTGTTTCAGGCGGAACCTTAACTTGGTGGATTTTACCACTAGGTGCATTAGGTATTGCTGTAGGCTTAATTACTATGGGACAAAAAGTAATGGCGACTGTTGGATCTGGGATCACCGATTTAACGCCAAGCCGTGGCTTTGCCGCTCAATTTGCCACTGCGATGACGGTTGTAGTTGCATCTGGTACAGGCTTGCCGATCTCAACAACACAAACACTTGTTGGAGCAATTTTAGGTATCGGTTTTGCTCGCGGTATCGCGGCACTCAATTTAACGGTTATCCGAAACATCATTAGTTCTTGGATAATCACTTTACCAGCCGGCGCATTCTTCGCAATTATTATCTTCTATTTACTGCGTGCGGTGTTTAATTAATTTATTGCAACAAAAAGTGCGGTTTATTCAGCCGCACTTTTATTGTTTTTATTTTTAAGGAGAAAGCATGAAAAAAATCTACAATACTCTTTTATCTTGCGCATTACTTGGTACAGGTATTGCAACTGCCCATGCAGAAACGCAATATGTTACTGAAAATCTCAGTACGTTCTTACGCCGCGGTGCCGGTGAACAATTTAAAATTGCAGGTTCAATTCAAGCTGGAGAAGCGGTGAATGTATTAGATCGTCAAGGCAAATACACACTCATTCGCGACAATAAAAATCGTGAAGCTTGGATTTTAAATTCAGACTTAAGCAACACGCCAAGTAGTAAAGAAGAAAATCCAAAATTAAAAGCTCAAGTCCAAGAATTAACTTTAAAACTTAGTCGTTTAGATGGCGATTGGCAACAACGTACTGTCGAAATGCAACGTCGAACCAAACAAGCTGAGCAACAAAGTGCGGATCTTTTAGAACAAAATTCACAATTGAAACGTGAACTTGAAATGACCAAAAATAAAAATCGTGATTTAGAAGCGATGCTTGATGCAGGTAAACGAGAAATTGCGATTCAATGGTTTATTTATGGCGGTTCAGTATTGGGTGTAGGCTTACTCTTCGGCTTGCTTATTCCTTATGTATTACCAAAACGTCGCCGTCATGATGGTTGGGCATAATCACGAATGAAAGTTTATTTGGTTGGTGGGGCTGTTCGCGATCAATTATTGGGCCTACCAGTAAAAGATCGTGATTGGATTGTAGTAGGCGCAACCCCCGCTACACTACTCTCTCTCGGTTATCAACAAGTAGGCAAAGATTTTCCGGTTTTTCTCAATCCTAAAACAAAAGAAGAATATGCGCTTGCCCGAACAGAACGTAAATCTAGCGCAGGATATACAGGCTTTATTTGTGATTTCTCCCCAACAATTACATTAGAACAAGACTTAATTCGACGAGATCTCACTATTAACGCCATGGCTCAAAGCGAAGACGGTGAAATTATCGATCCTTATGGCGGAAAACAAGATTTAGAAAATCGAATTTTACGCCATATTTCTCCCGCTTTTTCAGAAGATCCTTTACGAGTATTACGCGTGGCACGCTTTGCAGCTCGTTATCATTCTCTCGGTTTTAAAATCGCATCGGAAACGCTATCCCTAATGGCAGAACTTGCACAATCGGGAGAATTACAACATCTCACGGCGGAACGCGTTTGGCTAGAAACAGAAAAAGCCTTAAACGAAAAAAATCCTGAAATTTATTTTGAAACCTTACATAAAACAGGCGCATTAAGCGTTTTATTTCCTGAAATCGATGCCCTTTATGGCGTGCCAAATCCAGTAAAACATCATCCAGAAGTGGATAGTTTTATTCATAGCATGTTGGTATTAGAACAAGCGGTTAATTTGACTGAAAATAACCCTATCCTAAATAAAAGTGCGGTCCGTTTTGCCGCAATTTGTCATGATCTTGGCAAGGCTCTTACGCCTCAAAATATTCTTCCTCATCATTATGGGCATGAACAAGCTGGCATAAAACCGACTAGATCATTGTGCAAACGCTTAAAGGTCCCAAGTTATTTTCAAGAACTTGCAGAACTGACTTGTGAATTTCACACGCATATTCACAAAGCCTTTGAGCTTCGAGCTGAAACCGTCATAACGCTGTTTAATCGTTTTGATGTGTGGAGAAAACCACAACGCTTTCAAGAATTTCTACAAGTATGTCTAGCTGATACTCGAGGTAGAACAGGTTTTGAAAATAAGGACTATCCACAAATAGATTACATCAATCAATTATTACACGCAGCAAATGAAGTAGATGTCCAGCAAGTTATTGCAGATGGATTTGAGAAACAAGAAATCAGAAATGAATTGACAAAACGAAGAATCTTAGCGGTTAAACAAACAAAAGCGAATTACCAAAAAATTAATAAATAAAAGTAACTTTACTCAATTAAACTAAATCCTTAAAATACGCGAGCTTATTAACTTGATCAATAATATGAAAACGTTTAAATTTATCACCGCACTTTTTGTAACCAGCATACTTACAGCCTGTACGATGGATGCTGAACGTCCAGTTAACGTGCAATATATCGATAAAACGGATGCCACATGGCAACAGCATCTACAAAAGATTCAAAAAATTCAATCCTATCAAGCTAAAGGACAAATTGGTTATATCAGTCCTACAGAACGTTTTTCTAGCCGCTTTGAATGGCAATACCAAAATCCAAAATCTTATACGCTTAAACTCTATTCTTTAATCAGTAAATCTACCCTTTGGATTCAAATGCATCAAAGTGGAATGACAATTTCCGATAACAACGGCAATCAACAATCTGCAGCCAATGCTAAACTATTATTACAAGAGATCATTGGAATGGATGTGCCGTTAGAGCATTTAGCTTATTGGTTAAAAGGTCAACCGGCAATAAATGCAGATTATCAAGTCGGTACCAACCATTTACTTGGCGCATTTACTTATCATGTAGATGGTTCTCAATGGACAGCAGATTATCTCACTTATCACTCAAATAATTCGATGCCTGAAAATATTCTGCTAAAAAATGACAGCACGAAACAAACTCTAAAAATTCGCGTAGATGAGTGGATTTACTAATGAATACATTAATGAAATCACATCAATTTTCTACCGCACTTTGTCAAAATACAACACAATCAAATGGGAAGCCATTGCGCTTCCCTAGCCCAGCCAAACTGAATTTATTTCTTTATATCAACGGAAAATTGCCGAACGGCTATCATGAATTACAAACACTTTTCCAATTTTTAGATTTCGGCGATTGGTTAGAAATGAGTATCCGTGAAGAAGATAATCGAATTGTTTTAACGCCAGAAATTCCAAATCTAAAAACAAAAGATAATCTAATTTATCGAGCTGCAAAACTTTTACAAGAAAAAGCCAATATCCAATTGGGTGCAAATATTCATTTAGATAAAATTCTTCCAATGGGAGGCGGTGTTGGTGGTGGTTCATCCAATGCAGCAACCGCATTGGTCGCTTTAAATTATTTATGGCAAGCGAATTTATCCATTGATGAACTAGCAAAATTAGGATTAACACTAGGCGCTGATGTGCCAATATTTGTACATGGGCACGCTGCTTTTGCTGAAGGTGTCGGGGAAAAAATCACCTATTGTGAACCATCAGAAAAATGGTTTGTTGTACTAAAACCCGATAATTCAATATCGACGGCTGTCATATTTCAAGATCCAAATTTACCACGTAATACACCGAAAAAATCCCTAGAACAACTTTTGAGTGAACCTTATGTAAACGATTGCGAAAAAGTTGTGATAAATCATTATTCAAACGTTGAAAAAGCGCTAAACTGGTTGCTACAATATGCGCAGGCAAGATTAACAGGAACGGGAGCATGTGTTTTTGCTGAATTTGATCATGAAACGGAAGCACAAGCGGTATTTAGACAAAAACCAGAAGAATTTTTTGGCTTTATCGCTAAAGGGCTCAATGTTTCTCCCTTGCACGCAATGTTGAAGCAGCTATCACCAATTCATACTCATCGACAATCTAAACCTGAGGTTTTATAAAATGCCTGACATTAAACTCTTCGCGGGTAATGCAACACCAGAACTTGCAAAACATATTTCTGAACGTTTATATATTTCACTAGGCGATGCCACTGTTGGCCGTTTCAGTGATGGTGAAATCCAAGTTCAAATTAATGAAAATGTGCGTGGTGCGGATGTATTTATCATCCAATCAACTTGTGCGCCAACTAATGATAACTTGATGGAATTGATTGTGATGGTAGATGCATTACGTCGTGCATCTGCAGGTCGTATCACGGCTGTTGTTCCCTACTTTGGTTATGCTCGACAAGATCGTCGCGTACGATCAGCACGTGTACCTATTACCGCTAAAGTTGTGGCAGATTTACTTTCAACTGTTGGTATTGACCGCGTATTAACCTGCGACCTACACGCAGAACAAATCCAAGGCTTCTTTGATGTACCAGTAGACAATGTGTTTGGTTCTCCTGTTTTAATTCATGATATTTTGAAAAAATCTGATCTTGAAAATCCAATTGTTGTTTCTCCAGATATTGGTGGTGTTGTTCGCGCTCGTGCGGTAGCTAAATTATTAAACGATACTGATATGGCTATTATTGACAAGCGTCGTCCACGTGCAAACGTAGCACAAGTAATGCATATTATCGGTGATGTAGCAGGTCGTGATTGTATTCTTGTCGATGATATGATCGATACAGGCGGTACGCTTTGCAAAGCAGCTGAAGCATTAAAAGAACGTGGTGCAAAACGCGTATTTGCTTATGCGACTCATGCTGTATTCTCTGGTGCTGCAGCGAAAAATTTAGCTAGTGGCGCTATTGATGAAATTGTTGTGACTGACACCATTCCACTATCAGAAGAAATGAGAGCGATCGGTAAAGTTCGCGTGCTTACGCTTTCTTCCATGCTAGCAGAAGCCATTCGTCGCATTAGCAACGAAGAATCTATTTCTGCGATGTTTAACTAAGTTAAAACTTCAATAAAAAATACCGCACTTTTATTGCCAAAGTGCGGTATTTTTTTATTTACTTTATTTAGCTGTATCTACTTTATTTAACCGTTACACGCGCAAATTTTCGTTTCCCCACTTGGTAAACATTTGTACCTTTTGGTGCATTGTCTTTCACGTTATCTACTTTTTCGCCGTTGATTTTCACGCCACCTTGTTGAGCAGAGCGAATTGCTTCTGAAGTAGACGGAACAAGTCCCGCTTCTTTTAATAAAGTGGCTAAACCAATTTCGCCAGAAAACGTAAATTCAGGCATTTCATCAGGCATCGCGCCTTTTTGGAAACGATTAATGAATTCTTGTTCTGCGGTGTTTGCTGCCTCTTCGTTGTGGAAACGTGCAATTAATTCTTTTGCTAGTAAGATTTTGACATCACGTGGATTTTTGCCGTTTTCTACTTCCGATTTTAATTGTGCAATTTCGCTTAATGGACGGAATGAAAGAAGGTTATACCAATCCCACATCAGTTCATCGGAAATGGACATCACTTTACCAAACATATCGCTTGGTGCTTCTGTTACGCCGATATAGTTACCAAGTGATTTGGACATTTTTTTCTCGCCGTCTAAGCCAACGAGCAATGGGAGTGTAATCGCAACCTGTGGTTTTTTGCCTGCTGATTTTTGTAATTCACGACCAACAAGTAAGTTGAATTTTTGATCTGTACCGCCTAGCTCTATATCTGCATCTAATGCAACAGAATCATAGCCTTGCAGTAATGGATAAATAAATTCATGAATGGCAATGGGTTGATTGTTGCCAAAACGTTTTTTGAAGTCGTCACGTTCAAGCATACGCGCAACCGTGTAGTTGCTTGCAAGACGAATCATACCTTCCGTACCAAGTTTGCTTAACCATTCAGAGTTGAAGACGATTTTAGTTTTTTGTGGATCGAGAATTTTGTAAATTTGTTCTTTATAGGTTTCAGCATTACGCAATACATCTTCACGGCTAAGTGGAGGACGCGTGGCATTTTTACCTGATGGATCGCCCACCATTCCAGTGAAATCACCAATTAAGAAATAGACTTCATGACCGAGTTGTTGAAATTGACGTAATTTGTTTAATACAACAGTATGTCCTAAATGAATATCTGGTGCGGTTGGATCTGCGCCTAATTTTACTTTTAATGGACGATTTTCTTTCAGTTTTTCGATTAAATCCGCTTCTGAAAGGATTTCATCAGTACCACGCTTTAGTTCCGCGAGAACGGTATTAATGTCAGTCATTATTATTTCCTAATTATGTTTTTTGAAAGGTTTTATTATAGGGATTCTTGGCGATTTGTGAATAAAAAAAACGCCTATTTGTGGGGAAATAGGCGGGAATGTTGGAGTGATTATCTAATATTGTTGTTGGAATGATTAGATGATAATTGTTATCAATAACCTTGTCAACAATTAAATGAAAATAATTCTCAAAAATATTATTTTACATAAGGCACCGATTCTGTTAAGGAAAGTGCGGTAGGAATTCCATTAGAAATTTCAAATTGTCCCGCATAAGCATAGGCCTCAACGCCTTGTTCCATTGCTTCTTTTAATAAGTGATCGTATTCGGGATCGATATATTCTGCGATTTTGAAACGATCAAAACCATTATGTAACCCAGCAAATAGTACCACTGCGCGATGACCTTGTTTTTTCATTGCCAGTAATTCACGGACATGTTTTTGCCCACGCGTAGTAATCGCATCAGGAAACATGCCTAAATTTCCTTTCACTAAGGTGATGGATTTCACTTCCACATAACAATCAGGTAAGCCTTCACCTTTTAGTAAGAAATCAATTCGGCTGTTTTCTTCGCCGTATTTCACTTCTGGATAAATTTCATCATACACTGCCAATTCTTTGATTTGCTTATTTTGCAATGCTTCAAAGACAAGCTGATTAGAACGATGCGTATTGATACAGCAAAGTTGCCCATTTTCAAGTTGAGTGAGTTCCCAAGAATGGGGATATTTGCGGGTTTGGCTATCGGAATGTGAATACCAAATTATGTCGCCTTTTTCACCGCATCCAGTCATCGCACCTGTATTGGCACAATGAATTGTCATAACATCACCAGTTGGTAATTCAATATCCGCAAGAAAGCGCTTGTAACGACGAATTAATTTTGCCGATTGTAAAGCTGGAAGTTGCATAAAGTTCCTTATTTGAGTTTTTCTAAACGTTGTAAAATGGCGTTATCGCTCATGGCTTGCATTTTTTTCATTCTAAAAGAAAGCAAGATTGCGGCGAAAGTGAGTGAGACCACAAAGGCAATCCAGAAACCTTTCGCATCAATGTGTGGCACAAGCCAATCTGTACGACCGAGCGTATAACCAAGTGGCACACCAATTACCCAATAAGAAAAAAGGGTAATGTATAAAATCATTTTGGTATCTTTATAGCCCCGTAAAATGCCGCCAACTACCATTTGAATGGTATCTGAAAATTGATAAAGTGCGGCAAATAATAATAAATTTGCCGCCATTGCGATGACAATTTCATCGGTTACGAAAATAGAGGCAATTTCATAACGGAAAAAAATCGTAATTAATGCAGTAATAATCGTCACCGTTAGCCCTAATAATAATGCGGCATAGCCAATTTTCTTCGCATTTTGTGGTGAGCCAGAGCCTAATGCTTGTCCGACTAAAATCGTTGTTGCCATACCAATTGACAGGGGGAACATAAAAATGAAAGAGCTGGTATTCAATGTAATTTGATGACTCGCCACAACGGTTGAGCCTAGCGGAGAAAGCATTAACGAAGTGAGGGCAAATAATGCCACTTCACAACAAAGTGCAATAGCAATGGGCAAGCCTAAACGCAGTAGTTTTTTAAGCGTTTTGGGATTCGGCATTTCAATTAATTGGCTAAATACTTTTAGCGAACGTTCTTGAGTATTCGTGTAGGAATAGAACATCATCATTAAGCACATTGCCCAGTTCACAATCGCTGTCGCAATACCACAGCCCACCGCACCAAAAGCAGGCATACCAAATTTTCCATAAATAAAAATGTAATTAAGCGGAATATTCAGCAGTAAACCTAAAAAGGTAATGACCATTGCTGGTTTGGTTTTGGCAATCCCATCATTTAAACAACGAAAATTAATCAGCATTAAATAAGCAGGTAATCCCCACAACATGGCGTGTAAATAATCGCGTGCTAAATCTGACATTTTGCTTTCCATTTGCATATATTGCAGCGGAATTTCACAGAAATAAATTAGCAAACCTAAAGGAATACTTACGCCTAACACAAGCCAAATGCCTTGGCGAACTTGATGGGCAATGCGATGGCGTTGGCCTGAACCGTTTAAATAAGAAATTGTCGGTGGCAGCGCCAATAATAAGCCTTGACCGAAAAGCACCAATGGCATCCAAATAGATGCGCCAACAGAAATTGCCGCCATATCAGTGGAACTCACGCGACCAGCCATAATGGTATCCGCTAATCCCATTGAGTTTTGTGCGATTTGCGCTAACAAAATGGGTAAAGAAATTTTAATTAATTTTTTAATATCAGCGTGATATTGGGATAAAAGACGAAAATTCATAAATTTGATATACTAAGAAAAATTTTTAGAAAAGGAGAAAATATGTTTACTGGAATTGTACAAGGCACTGCGCCTATTCATTCAATTACAGAAAAGGCTAATTTTAGAACACAAGTGGTAAAATTACCACCTGAAATGCGTAAAGACCTAGAAATTGGCGCATCGGTGGCAAATAATGGTGTATGTTTAACCGTGACTGAAATTAACGGCGAGCTTGTTAGCTTTGATCTCATGCAAGAAACCTTAAGAATTACGAATCTTGGCTTGTTGAAAGTAGGTGATAATGTAAATATAGAACGAGCCATGCAAATGGGAACAGAAATCGGCGGGCATTTGTTATCTGGTCATGTGTATTGCACCGCAACCATTTCAGATATTATTGCCAGTGAAAATAACCGACAAATTTGGTTCGAATTGCCAAGTGCGGATGTGATGAAATATATTTTAACAAAAGGATTTGTTGCGGTAGATGGAATCAGTCTGACTATTGGCGAAGTAAAAGGCACGCAATTCTGTGTGAATTTAATTCCTGAAACTTTGCAACGAACCTTAATGGGGCAACGCAAAGTGGGTGATATTGTGAATATTGAAATTGATCCTCAAACACAAGCCATTGTGGATACAGTGGAAAATTATCTGAAAGCAAGAAATTTATAGCATATTAAAATAAGAAGAGCGGCTAAAAAACACTGGATTTTTTAACCGCTCTTTTGTTTGATAACTTCGCTTATTTTTTCGATTTTTTCCATTTCCAGAAAAGGAATAGGGCAAGTAAAGCGATAAGCACATAAATCACCATTTGACCTTTTTGAATTTGAGCATGTAACCAGTCTAAATTTTTTGCGCCAAGTTCCCCTAAATAAACCCAAATTGGCACAGAAATAATGGCAGCACAGAAATCAATTAAAACAAAGCGTGTGTAACTAACACGGCGAGTAATGCCAGAGACCATATAAATTGGGGCACGCAAGCCGGGTAAAAAACGTGCGACAAATAACACCCGATTACCATATTGGCTGAATTTTTCACGCACCATTCTTAAACGTTGTAATGTCACGATTTTACGCATTGGGCGGAAACGTAAAATTTTTGTGCCATAAATACGACCAAGCCAATACATACTAGAATCGCCCGCAAGTACACCAATCATACTGGCTAGCAACATCAAATGTGAATTAACGCTTTCTGGATAAAGCCCAGCAATGACACCGCCAGAAACTAACGTGATATCTTCCGGAATCGGCACACCAAATCCACAAATAATTAAAACAAAAAGAACAGCCCAATAGCCGTAATCAGTAAAAAATCCAATCAGAAATTCCATAATCTTCCTACTTTATTTTTTTATAAATATCGTAAAAAACTGCTAAGCATTCTAATCTTTTCAGGGTAAAAAACCTAGAAAAAGTTTGCTTTGAAAAGAGGGATATTCTATAATTCGCCCTCTCAAAGCGTGTCCAGTGCTTGTCTTTGAGAACAATATTTGGAAATTGCTGGGTCGCCTGCAATTTTCTTTCTTTTAACATTAATTTAAAGAGAACATTAAAATGGCATTTAAATTTAACGCTGAAGTTCGTACAGCGCAAGGTAAGGGTGCGAGCCGCCGCCTGCGTCACAATGGTCAAATTCCTGCAATCGTTTATGGTGGCAGCGAAGAGCCAGTTTCAATCATCTTAAACCATGATGAATTAAACAACGCGCAAGCACATGAATCTTTCTATTCTGAAGTTATTACTTTAGTGATCGGTGGCAAAGAAGTTGCAGTTAAAGTACAAGCAATGCAACGTCACCCATTCAAGCCCAAATTGGTTCACATTGACTTCAAACGCGCGTAATTTACAAGTTTGAACAAAGTAAAAAAGCTAAGATATCAGTCTTAGCTTTTTTGTTCTGAGTATTTTAATTATTTCTTAATAAATACCTAAACTTTAATTTTTTATCAAATAACGTTTTAAATTTTCAACAACAAATTCTAATTCTGCTTTTCCATAGTTTGGCTGAAATTCTAAAAAAATCACCCCAGCCTTTCGACAAGCCTCCCGTTTCACTGCATCACGCTTCGCCGCACTATCCTGATAATGTCCCTGCCCTTGATATTCAATTACTATTACTGCATAGCCTTTCTTATCTACAATCAAAAAATCTACTCGTTTACTATTTATCGCAAAATGGGCTTCTTTATCTATTGATTCTAAAAACTCTCCCATTGAAACCTGAGTAAATAAACGGAACTCTTGATAACCTTTAGACAACAACTTTTCTAAACGAAGAAAAAGTTGATATTCAGTCTTATTCATCAAGGCTTTTCTTTTATACTTACTCAATATGACGACATCAAGATGATCATTTTTATTCACAATATTAATTTTGTTTTCTCTCGAAAGATAAAGACGACTCTTCTTTGCATTACGACGAGTTGATCCCGATTTAGATGAAAATAAGCCAATTAGAAATAAAATAACAAAAATGAAAATAATGATGTATTGTAAAGAAAATTCCATATTGCTCTCCTAAATGAACAGGAAAACAAGGTAGCATTAATAGAATATTACTTTATATTACAAATAAACGTATTTGAGATCTGGATCGCAAAAACAACCTTAAATAAGGTGAAAAACTAGCTTTTATTAGGACTATGAGAATTTAAAAAATATGGCTGGGGTACTAGGATTCGAACCTAGGGATGCCGAGATCAAAACCCGGTGCCTTACCGCTTGGCGATACCCCAATAGAGAAATCTTTGATTAGATATAAAGAAAATTTATTTGATAGTATGGCTGGGGTACTAGGATTCGAACCTAGGGATGCCGAGATCAAAACCCGGTGCCTTACCGCTTGGCGATACCCCAACTACTATTTGACTTACAAAGCGATAAATGGTGCGGGACGAGGGACTTGAACCCACACACCTCTCGGCGCCAGAACCTAAATCTGGTGCGTCTACCAATTTCGCCAGTCCCGCAAATTTGGTGGCTACAGCGAGATTCGAACTTGCGACCCCAACATTATGAGTGTTGTGCTCTAACCAACTGAGCTATGTAGCCATTACCTTAATTTGCCTAACCATATCGGCTTTGCGGGGCGTATTATGCTGATTTTGGCGATACTCGTCAAATACTTTTTTTAAAATATTTGGATTTTCCCTTTCATTTGATTATTAATAAAACACATCAATTATTTTTTATACATTTCTACAATATCATATTAGCTTTTTTAGCACTTTAATCGCTATTTCTCTTTTACTCGCTCATCTATTTATTTTTAATTAAAATTTATTTGACAAAAAATGCCTAAATCGTTATTTCTAATGTTCATTATTCTAAAAACACAACATCAAGGAGTACCTTATGTCCCATCTCTCTGTCGCCAAATTTGGCGGAACATCTGTAGCCAATCATGCAGCGATGACGGCTTGTGCAAAAATTGTGATAGCCGATCCCAATACACGCGTAGTCGTGCTTTCTGCATCAGCTGGGGTGACGAATTTATTAGTCGCGTTAGCAAATGGTGTAGAAGCGACAGAACGTGAAAAATTAATCGGTGAAATCCATCAAATTCAAGAGAATATTTTGAATGAATTAAAAGACGACAGCCGTGTTCGTCCAATTATTGAAAAATATCTTGAAAATATTACCGCACTTTCTGAAGCGGCCAGTCTTGCAACCTCTCCCGCATTAACCGATGAACTCATCAGCCACGGTGAAATGATGTCCACTCAAATCTTTATTGAGATTTTACGTGAACAAAACGCATCGGGCACTTGGGTTGATGTACGTACAATTATTGCAACCAATAACCATTTTGGTAAAGCCGCACCGAATGATGAACAAACTCAATCAAACAGCGATAGCATTTTAAAACCATTAATAGACCGCGGCGAATTAGTCATCACCCAAGGTTTTATCGGACGTGAACCAAGCGGTAAAACAACCACATTAGGCCGTGGTGGTAGCGACTACTCTGCAGCTTTGTTAGCCGAAGTATTAAATGCAAAAGACGTTTTAATTTGGACTGATGTTGCCGGTATTTACACAACCGATCCACGCATTGTTCCTGCTGCACAACGCATCGACACAATGAGCTTTGCTGAAGCAGCTGAAATGGCAACCTTTGGCGCAAAAGTGCTACACCCAGCCACATTGCTCCCTGCTGTACGCAGCAATATCCCGGTTTATGTGGGTTCAAGTAAAGCACCAGAAGCAGGTGGAACTTGGGTTACTCGCGATCCTCAGCCTCGTCCAACTTTCCGTGCTATCGCACTACGCCGAGATCAAACTTTACTCACTCTTTCAAGCTTAAGTATGCTGCATGCTCAAGGTTTCTTAGCGAATGTATTTAACATTTTGGCTAAACACAAAATTTCAGTAGATACTATCACCACATCAGAAGTGAGCGTTGCATTGACATTAGACAAAACTGGCTCAGCATCTTCAGGAGCGGAATTACTTTCAACCGAATTATTAGATGAGCTTCGTCAATATTGTGCAGTAAAAGTCGATACTGGATTGTCATTAGTTGTATTAATCGGCAACGACTTACATATTGCCTCCGGTGTAGCAAAACGTATTTTTGATACGCTTCAATCTTACAACGTGCGTATGATTAGTTATGGCGCAAGTACTAATAATATTTGTATGCTAGTACAAAGTGAACATGCTGACGAAGTCGTTCGTTCCTTACACAAATCTTTATTTGAATAAATTAAAAAGCCTAAAGTGCGGTGAAAAATGATCTGCACCCCAAAAGTTGGACTCAACAAACCAACAATTGAGGTGCAGATTTTTTTATGGGTAAACACTACACAATCGAATTTAAATTACAGGCTCTCCAACCTATTCTGAATCGAAAAATGAGTATTAGAGAAGCTGCGCGTTTTTACAA
>NZ_QQGY01000010.1:0-96061 GCF_003490595.1 Haemophilus haemolyticus | reverse complement strand
GCTAAGTGCGGAAGAGATAAGTGCTGAAAGCATCTAAGCACGAAACTTGCCAAGAGATGAGTTCTCCCAATCTTATAGATTGTAAGGGTTGTTTAAGACTAAGACGTAGATAGGCAGGGTGTGTAAGTGATGTGAGTCATTGAGCTAACCTGTACTAATTGCCCGAGAGGCTTAACTATACAACGCTCAAGTGTTTTTGGAAAACAGAGTAAAAGAAATTAACTAAACGTTCAGCTTGTGGCCAATAAGAACGAGTGAAAGGTAGAGTAAGTACTGAGTAGCGAGAGATAGAAGAGAAAAGACAAGTTATCAAAGAATTATCCTGGCGGCGATAGTGCGGTGGAACCACCTGACACCATACCGAACTCAGAAGTGAAACGCTGTAATGCCGATGGTAGTGTGGGGCATCCCCATGTGAGAGTAGGGCACCGCCAGGTTACCAAATATATATCTGAATCTATCTATTTAAAATAAATAGAATAAAGTAAAACAGAATAAAAGAGAAGAACCCCAGGCTGAAGAGCTTGGGGTTTTTGTTTTTTTATAATTTATTCATAATATTAAAGAAATAAGAGTCTAATTTTAATTTTCAATAAGTAAGTGATTTTTCAACTCATATGAAGTCACATTCCTATAAATGTTTTATTAGCTGTGTTACAATCCCGCTAAAATTCTACCCTTAAAAACAAGAGAAATTATGACCGCACTTAATGTATTAATTTATCCTGATGATCACTTAAAGGTTGTTTGTGAGCCTGTTACTGAAGTTAATGATGCAATTCGTAAAATTGTTGATGATATGTTTGATACGATGTATCAAGAGGAAGGTATTGGTTTAGCTGCACCTCAAGTAGATATTTTGCAACGTATTATTACTATTGATGTTGAAGGTGATAAAAAAAATCAGCTTGTCTTGATTAATCCTGAAATTTTGGCTTCTGAAGGAGAAACGGGAATTGAAGAGGGGTGTTTATCCATTCCAGGGTTCCGTGCGTTGGTTCCTCGTAAAGAAAAAGTGACAGTGAGAGCGTTAGATCGTGATGGTAAAGAATTTACGTTAGATGCGGATGGTTTGCTTGCGATCTGTATTCAACACGAGATCGATCACCTAAATGGCATTTTATTTGTTGATTACCTTTCCCCACTTAAACGCCAGCGCATTAAAGAAAAGTTGATTAAATACAAGAAGCAGATTGCGAAAAGCTAAAACGTAGGGTGGGCTTTAGCCCACCAATCATTTCAAAAAATGGTGGGCTGAAGCCCACCCTACTTCCTATCAATCGCCATAACGTAGAACATTATGAAATCACTTAATATTATTTTTGCTGGTACGCCAGATTTTGCTGCACAGCATTTACAAGCCATTCTAAATTCTCAACATAACGTGATCGCTGTTTATACTCAACCTGATAAACCGGCTGGCCGCGGTAAAAAATTGCAAGCGAGTCCTGTAAAGCAATTAGCAGAACAGCATCAAATTCCTGTTTATCAACCAAAATCCTTACGCAAAGAAGAGGCGCAGTCCGAATTAAAAGCGTTAAATGCAGATGTAATGGTTGTTGTCGCTTATGGATTAATTTTACCGAAAGCTGTATTAGACGCCCCTCGTTTAGGTTGTTTGAATGTGCATGGTTCTATTCTTCCTCGTTGGCGAGGAGCGGCACCCATTCAGCGCTCAATTTGGGCTGGTGATGCACAAACTGGTGTAACCATTATGCAAATGGATGAGGGTTTAGATACAGGTGATATGTTACACAAGGTCTATTGTGATATTTTACCGACTGAAACTTCAACAAGTCTTTATAACAAACTGGCAGAGCTTGCTCCATCGGCATTAATCGATGTTTTAGATAATCTTGAAAACGGTAAATTTATAGCCGAAAAACAAGATGACAGCCAAAGCAATTATGCAGAAAAACTTTCTAAAGAAGAGGCTCAATTAGGTTGGTCGCTTCCTGCAATACAGCTTGAACGTAATATTCGTGCTTTTAATCCTTGGCCGATTGCTTATTTTTCAACAGAAGATAAGGATGGCAATGCACAAACTTTAAAAGTGTATCAAGCGGAAGTTTTGCCTCATCAAGATAAACCAGCGGGAACTATTTTAAGTGCGGATAAAAATGGCATTCAAATTGCGACTGTCGATGGCGTCTTAAACTTATTGCAATTACAACCTGCAGGTAAAAAGCCTATGTCTGCACAAGATTTATTAAATGGCCGTGCAGAATGGTTTACTATTGGTAAGGTGCTTGCATAATGAAAAAATTTTCTTCTAAAACAATCAAAGCAAAAAATTCAGTAAAAATGACCGCACTTTCGACCAGGGCTATTACAGCAAACTTAATTTTGCAAGTATTAGATGAAGGCAAATCCTTGTCGGCGTTAATTCCAGAAGTGCAACTTTCTGTAAAAGCCCAAGATTTGCCCTTGCTACAAGAAATTTGTTTTGGCGTGTGTCGAGTATTGCCTCGCTTAGAGCAAATTATCAAACGTCTTGTGGATAAACCGCTTAAAGGTAAAACTCGAATTGTTCATTGTCTGTTACTTGTAGGGTTATACCAATTGCTTTATATGCGAGTGCCTGCTCATGCGGCAGTTGATGAAGTTGTGAATGCAACAAAATTATTAAAATCTGATAGTTTTAGAGGATTAGTGAATGCGGTTTTGCGTAGATTTTTACGTGAGCAAGGTGAAATTTTGGCAATTATCGATAAAAATTGGCAAACGCTTCACCCTGAATGGTTCGTGAATAAATTAAAAAAAGCCTATCCGAATTGGCGTGAGATTATTGAGGCGAACAATCAGAAACCACCAATGTGGCTACGTGTGAATTCACAAAAAAACGCCCTCGAAACTTACCGCACTTTACTTGAAGAACAAGGTGTTTCTTCGAAAACAAGCCATCATCCTAATGCGCTATGTTTAGATATACCGATTGCTGTGCAAAAATTACCGCACTTTGAAGAAGGGGCGGTTACGGTACAAGATTTGAGTGCACAATGGGCGGCAACGTTGCTTGAGCCAAAAAATGAGGAGTGGATCCTTGATGCGTGCGCTGCACCGGGCGGTAAGACAACTCATATTTTGGAATTGGCACCTCAAGCTAATGTGATTGCATTAGATGTAGAATCTCATCGCTTAAAACGAGTAGAAGAAAATCTTGAACGTTTAAATCAGCAAGCGATAGTGGTGTGTGGTGATGCGAGTCAACCTGACGAATGGTTAGCTGAAATCGGTAAAAGTGCGGTGAAATTTGACCGAATTTTACTTGATGCACCTTGTTCTGCAACAGGAGTGATTCGACGCCACCCCGATATAAAATGGTTACGTAAAGAAACCGATATCGCTCAGCTCGTTGAATTACAGAAGAAAATCCTGAGTGCGCTTTGGGAAAAACTGAAGCCAAGCGGTGTTTTGCTTTATGCGACTTGTTCTGTACTGCCAGAAGAAAATTGCGAACAAATTCAAGCTTTTTTAAATGCTCGCGTGGATGCGGAGTTATTGCCATTACCCTTTAGTGATGATAAAAGTGCGGTAGGTTTTCAATTCATTCCACAACCAAATAGTGGTGATGGGTTCTATTATGCGAAATTACTTAAACGAGCATCATAAGGGAGGGCGATAATGAAAATCATCATTTTGGGCGCAGGTCAGGTAGGAACAACGCTTGCCGAAAATTTGGTTAGTGAAGATAACGATATCACACTCGTTGATAACGAGTCTCCACAGTTACAAGCCTTACAAGAAAAGCATGATTTGCGTGTGGTGCAAGGCTCGCCATCATCACCAAAAGTGCTTCGTGATGCAGGTGCGGCTGATGCAGATTTAATGGTTGCCGTAACAGCCTCTGATGAAATCAATATGGTAGCCTGCCAGATGGGCTATACATTATTTAATACACCAACGCGTATTGCCCGTATCCGTAATTCAGAATATTTACGTGAAAAAGATAAGTTATTCAATGATGAGAATGTACCTATTGATCATTTGATTTCGCCTGAAAATCTTGTAACAGATGAAATTACACGCTTAATTGCTTATCCAGGAGCATTACAAGTTGCCCATTTTGCTAATAATCGTATTAGCATGGTTGTGGTAAGAGCTTATTATGGTGGTCCTTTGGTTGGATATGCGCTTTCCGCATTTCGTGAACATATGCCACATATTGATTGCCGTATTATGTCTATTTTGCGTAACGGCAAACCGATTCGCCCGCAGGGTTCTACTATTGTTGAGGCCGGTGATGAAATTACTTTCATTTGTGCAACTGAGCACATAAAAGCGGTAATGAGTGAACTTCAACGCTTAGAAAAACCTTATAAACGTGTAATGATTGTTGGGGGCGGAAATGTTGCCGCTGGCGTAGCGAAATGTTTGGAAAATGTTTGTACTGTAAAATTAATTGAGCGTGATGAAGAACGGGCTAATTTGCTAGCTGAAAAACTTTCAAAAACCTTGGTTTTTTATGGTGATGCGTCTGATCAAAATTTATTGTTTGAAGAGCATATTGAAAATGTCGATGTGTTCCTTTCATTGAGTAGTGATGATGAAGCGAATATTATGTCTGCTTTATTGGCAAAACGTTTGGGTGCCAAGAAAGCAATGGTGCTGATTCAACGAATTGCATATATAAACCTGATTCAAGGTGGAAGTATTGATATTGTAGTTTCACCACAACAAGCGACAATTTCTGCTTTGCTTGGTCATGTTCGTAAAGGGGATGTGAAAAATGTGGCTACATTACGACATGGTATTGCTGAGGCTATTGAAATTGTCGCGCATGGTGATGAAAGCACCTCCAATGTGGTCGGGCGCAAAATTGGTGAGCTGCGTTTGCCTATGGGGACAATTATTGGTGCTTTATTGCGTGGAAATGATGTAATTGTTGCACGACGCCAAGTTGTGATTGAAGAAGGCGATCATGTGGTGATTTATTTGAGTGATAAGAAGAATGTGCCTGAAATTGAAAAATTGTTCCAGCCAAGTGCATTCTTCATTTAACGATTTATTTACTTTTAAGAGTGACTCATTATAATTATAATAGGCGCTCTTTTATTCAATCTCTAAAAGAAAAATTATTATGAGTTTTATTAAAGAATTTCGCGAATTTGCAATGCGCGGTAATGTTGTAGATATGGCTGTCGGTGTGATTATCGGCGGTGCGTTTGGTAAGATCGTAAGTTCACTTGTTAGTGATATTTTTATGCCTGTTCTTGGTATTTTAACGGGTGGCATTGATTTTAAAGATATGAAATTTGTATTAGCTCAAGCACAAGGCGATGTTCCAGCTGTTACTTTAAACTACGGTGTGTTTATTCAGAATGTGATCGATTTCATTATTATTGCTTTTGCAATCTTTATGATGATTAAGGCACTTAATAAAGTGAGAAAACCAGAAGAGAAAAAAGCAGGTCCTACATATAAGTTCGCGAATCTTTTTGCATAAAATCGAAATTTATTTTGCATAAACAATTAAACTATTATGCAAAATAAACCTCAAATTTAAACCAAACAAAAACGCCCTTTAAATCATCATTAAAGGGCGTTTAAATTTTACAGTTTAGAACTTGTAAACCATATTATCCTCATACTTACCTGAATGGCTTGCTGAGGTATTGACTACAATTCGTTTCGCATTATCAAAGGTTTGCCAGTTATCGACCTTATCCTCCTGCATGTACTCAATAAACCGCACAAACTCGGATTTTGTTGAGCTAAAGAAAATATAAGGTGGTCGGGAGATATTGACCAGTCGAAAAAATTCAATCAAGCCAAAATACGTAGCTTGCTTGTAACTTTCTTGTTTGGTGCGGAGATAAGGCGGATCTAACACAAACAACGCTTTGGGATTATCCGCAAATTTCGGTAGCAACGTATGGAATGACTCCCGCACAATATCTACACCATCCAAATAACCATCCGCCTTTGGATAATCTGACTGGCGAATACAATGCCAGAAATCATTTTGGAATAGCTCATCAATGGTCGTTACTTGCTGCCCGCTAAACAGCAACCAACTCGCCAAGCAATTCAAATCTTTATACCCTTTGAAGTTTTGAATGATTTTGACGCATTCTGCCTTTAATTCCTTTGGCATTCGTTTTTTTTGGGGCGTAGCGTTGCCAACTGCCGCAAATAATTGTAAACGCAAGGCGTTGATGTCATCAATATGTGCTAATCGCCCTGCATAGCCGTCGAAATCATTGTAGATGACACGAGCTTTTGGCTTAATCGCTTTGGCTGCGTGGCTTAATAAGCCCGAACCGCCGAATGTATCAATAATCGTCCAGCCTTCACCATCGTCTTCGATGTTTTCATTGAGAATAGTCTCAAAATGTTTCAAAAATATCCGTTTTTGCCCCACAAAAGGTAGTGGGGCTTGTTTAAATTGTACTACACTTTGCTTGCTTGCCGAAATTATTTGATTTTTGTTTATTGTTTCAATCATTAAATTTTCCCTTTCTTAAACATTGTCGCCAACTGATTCGGACTAAACCGCCAGCCATTTTCCCCACCGCAAATCGCATTAAAACACCATTCGCTGCAAAAATATTTTGAGCGTTTTTGTTTGATACCCAGCACGATACCTAACGCTCCCCACCAGTCGTATTTACAGCCCGAAGTGCGGTCAAAATAAGCTTTGATTTGTGCTTCGGTGACATCGTTGAGTGGGATTAAATCCCATTTAGTATTATTGGACACATCAATTTGCTTGCAACGCACGCCGCCATCTTGCACCGATGAAGAATAGCAGTCATATACTGTCGCATGCTCATAATGATGCCCATTGGTAAACTCAATGCGTTGCACGGCAATTTCGCAGTGTGAATAAACACCTTTCGTGAAAAATCGTGTGGCGGCATCAGCCAAGGCTTTAATGGGTTCTTTTCGCCAGCTGCGTTTGTGTTTGTAGAGAGCTAAATACAAGTTAGCCATTTTGGTATGCCTCCATTAAATCATCCATTTGCTTGATAATATCGTCGTGGATTGCCTGCATTTGGGCGGTGGTTAAATCGGGGTGTTTTAACTCATATTTACGCATACGCAATACCGACAAGTGGTCTTGCAGTTTTTGTAATCCTGCGGCTTGTTGCAAAATAATGTCGGTGGCGGTTTTGTTATCCACGCCTGCAGGCACGGCAAAGCTGGTGATATAAATGCTTGGTTCACCCTGATAATTTGCGGCTTTGAAAGCTTCTGCCGCCGCTTGACGGGCCTTATATTCTGATTCGAAGCGTGTCCACGTGGTGTAAATCGTGGTCGCTTTGTTATCAATGCTTTCGGTGAGCTGCTGTAAGGTGTGGGCATTGAGTTCGGCTTGTTTGGCTTCATCTTTCACCCATTGCGAACCATCCCACTTACAAGGCACATCAAGCGGTTTCATTTTGGTTAAGTTTTGCGGCAGTTCCCCCAGTTCCGTGTGTTCTGCCTGCTTACCTGTTTCTATGTTGTAATATGTGCCGCGATGGTCCGCAACATAACCCCAGCCGTTATCTTGTCGTACAATCACAAAGCCTGATTTGGCTTGCGGCGGTGCATCTAAATAACTGCCTGCGGAAAGGCTGCCTCCTTCGTTCACATATTCGGTTGTACTGTGGCTGTAAATACCTTGGTTGTCAATGCAATACACGATGATTTCGCCACTGGTTTCGGCAAAGCCGCCTTGATTAAATGTTACGGTCATGTTGTACTCCTTATTCGGCTAGGCAGATGTAGTGATAGGCGATGTTGCGTGGGCGGGTTTCAGCCCCACCTGTGTTATTGATATAGATTGAAACATCATTGTAAGGTGTTTTCCCATACTTCACATCAGACTCATTTGCGACTTTGATGATTAAATCATCTCTTCTATCATGTCTATAGACTGAATCACCTACAGTCAGTTGGTTAAAGATATCTGTTCTGTTTGACTCAGATCTTCGATTTTGGCCTATATATTTAAATTTATGATTATGTGATTTGATTTCATCAGATTGCACCGACAACATCTCACGCCCAGCATCTACTCCACGCCCATTATCCAAACCACGAATAAATTCACCGCGCATGTCTGGTAGTTGCCCTGACGGATATTTCTGCGCCAATTTTGGATAACGGCTAGTATCAAACCGCTGTCCGTTCATGGCTAAACAACCTGTTGGGACAGTAGAGAGTGGATAGGGGATTGGGACACCAATAAATATATCTTTTAATGCATCAAATTCATTTCTAACATCAATTCGCGCCCAAGCCGACCAACTATCTGTCTGATAACTTGTCTGATGTCGCTCATACATATCTGTGCTATAAGCAATATAGGCAATTTGACGACACCAACGGTCATCGCCTCCTGCAATAACTTGGATGTGACAATCATTGTCAGCTACAGGGAGATTTTGCGACCGACTTGCTTGTGTAACCGCATAAATACCGTCTGTTTGTAGCGTGTTTACATTGCCAACAAAAGACTCAATTTTAAAGTTCCCGATACCATAGCCCGCTAAGGTTGTGGCAGGGGATTGTTTGCTATCTGCAGTGCGTTGGGCATTATCTGCAGCAGTTTTGGCTGCCACACCTTTATCATAAGCCTTTTTAACCGCTTTACTGTTTGCGACGGTGTCTTCGCTATTACTATCTACCGCAGAGGATTTTTTGCTGTTTGGGATAACATTGCCAAGCGAGCGTGTGTTGGAGTCAATAAGCTGTTTTAGCTGATAGGCGGTTTTAGGCGTCAATGCTAAATCTTCGCTTTGGCTATCGTAGCCAGTGTAGAGTTTGGTTTCGCCTTTTTGAGTTAAACTTGCCGTCTTTCGGTTGTCATCAATAATCTTAACAATCGCATCATAAAGTTGAGTTTGCTGATTTTCTACTGGTTTAAAGCCAGCTTTTAGCAACACATAATGCGCTTCAGCTTGCACGTCGCGCACGTGGTCTTGCACGTCATTTAGCCATGTGTCGGTTACGCGTGTGCCTTGCTCTCCAGTAGCAGGGTTGCCGGCGTGAAAGCGTTTATCCAGGGAATCAATTTCAGGTAGTAAAGTTTTCATTTTTTTTGGTCTCTATTGATATGCAAAGTAACAGTATGTGTGAGCGGGTTTTAAATCGCGAAAGAACTCCTCAATAATCGGATCACCAAACTCAACCAAGTGATCACCGGCAAACGAACTGCCGGCACGGAAATACACGATATTGTCATCACCGTTTAACACTGTCACCCGCCACATATAAATCAAGCTCTCACGCGGCTCATTGCGAAATTGCACCAAGTCGCCAGGATTAGGCAGGTCATTTTGTAGAGGGGAAAACTCTTTAATTTGGATCTGATAACCAATGCTTTCAGCGATGCGCGTAAAGTACGGAATAGACAAGCCGCCAACGGCATTAAGTTGCACGATGACGCGTTTAACACGCTCTTGATAAGACTTGCTTAAATCCGTTTTAATCCCGCATACGCGCTCCCAATCGGCTAACATTTTGTTTGATGTAGCGGGCTCAATAACGCTTAAAATTTCCACCGCACTTTGTTGTAAGCGGTCAAACGCATTGCCGTCCACTTCGCATTGCGCAACAAAATGTTCGCCATTGATGTTGTAGCTCACCGGCGGATAAAGCTGTTTTAGCGCGTTTGCGTGTTGCATTAGCTCATCTCCGTCATGGTGATTTCGCCTAAGCGAAACCACTCAATTTTGTTGATAACGTCCGCTTTGCGGTTGGCATTTGGGGTAACAAAATGGCGGTCAACCACGCCGATTAAATCACTTACAACAGCTTCACACTGCGACACAATTAAATCATCGCCCGGAATCAAACCATTAAAATAATCAGTCAGAGCATTGCGAATAGCGGTTTTAATGTCATTTAATGCCACGCCACTGATTTTGACTTGGATGTTAAAATTGACTTTTGTCACATCCGGTTTAACAACTTTGCTTTCTTTTGCCGTCACTGGGCGTTCATCATCAATATAAGCCTGCGCGCGACGCACTGTGTCATCATTTGGCACATCATTGTCTGCCGTGATAGCAATATCGACTGTGCCAAGTCCGCGGCGTAGCGGGTAAACATACGCTTGTTCAACCCCGTCCACATCTAACGCCCAGTCTTTGTAATCGTATCGGTTGCCGCCTGCCGCAGGTCGGCGGATTTTATTGAGCAAACGCTCCAACAATGAGCTATCGCTTTCTTTATTAGTCCCGCCAACCACGTCATTTAATACAACATCCGAGCTAACGCCCACAGGCGCAGCCATAAACGATCCTTTTGTAGCGGTTTTAATGTTTTGCGCCGCGCCAGTAGCAAGAGAGCGCACTGCAACAACCGCAGTGCCATCGGCGGAAATCACCGCTCTTTCGGTTGTCTCATAAAAGCGCCCATCTTCGGTTTTAATTTGTAACCCTACGGCAATCACCGCATTAGGATTGCCACTCACGGTAGCACCTTTACCTGCTGCATAAGTGGCGTTTCGACGGCGCAAACCGCGCAATCCCGCATGTTTTTCTAAAAACGCGGTGTCGGCGGTATCCGGGAAAAACTGTTTAATTAACCATTTTTGATGTGCATAAATCCCTTCCGCACATGCTGCTAAACTACTAGCACGTGCATAAGCATCACAATCTTCGGATATGTCGGCGTTTGGGTAATAAGTTTGATAATCCCGCAAGATACTGTCGCGGATTTCTTCGAGTGTGGGTACAATAAACACGATTTAAACACCTTTTAAATGACGTTTACGGGGTGTTTAAACGTGTATTGTTCGCCCCGGCTGTCGGTCACGGAAATAGAAAGAATCACTTTGCCGTTATGCGGTTGTTCATGCGTTACAATGATTTCGCTTGCGCGGCCGTCATCAAGTAACGGTTGCAACGCCTCTTCGGCGTATTGTTGCGCCAACATGCCCACGCGGCTTAAATCTTTTTCTCGTTGGATAGTATGGAGCAGAGAACCTACACGCCCATTTGCCCACCACGAGCCTAATGGCGTAGTCAGTCTGATATACACGGCATTTTGCAGTGTACTGATGTGTTGATTTGTGTAGTCCCCGGTAAGCGGGCTGATTTCTCTGTCCATGCCGGCAGAGTAAAAGAAATGAGTAGAAAAAAGGCGGTGATAGACTTCCTCACCGCCTTGTTTGAATTATTGTGGCTGTCCTGTCATGCCGCCACTGTCGCCTTGGTGAGTGTGGGTAACAAGGGATTTACCGCTTGCCGTCACATCGCCGTCAGTAGTGATACTGCCACCGGTTTGCGTCACATCGCCCGTAAAAGACGCACCGGAGCCGCCTTGAATTGCCATACCACCGTTGCCGTTGATTTGCCCTTGCGCGGTCAATACGCGGTCGGTTTCAACAAGCGGGCTACTAATTTCGACTTTCTTGGTGGCGGTGATTTTTAATATATCACAATCAATTTCGATTAATCGACCTTGCTTTAAAATAATTGTGCTTCCGCTTTCATCATAAACGGCAGTTTCGCCCGATTTTAGGTTTTTAACACGAAAAGATCCGTTTTCGGTCGCAATAACGATGGAGTGCGTAGTGGCTCCGCCCATCGGTAACACCACAACTTGCGTGCCGGCAGGTGGCACGGACGTTAAGCCGAATTGTTGCATCAACTCCACGTCTTGTAATGTTTCGTCCGCTAATCCGGATACCTGCACTTTTTGGATATTGTCCGCGCTTTTGACTAAATTCAACTTTCCTCGAAAGGCTTGGCGTACTGCGCCCAAGGCGGTTTCTGCCTGTTGTCTTATTGCTTGTCCTAATCGTCGCATATTAGTCACCATCCAATACAATTAAATCGCCTTTTTTACCCTTCCGTTTGCGTGCGGCTTTCGATTTATTCACATACGCATCCGGCGTCCACACGCCATCTTGTTTTAAGCGCAGTTCCGTTATTGTTCCGCCCGTGCGGCTTAATGAAAAACGGCGCCCCATCAAAAAGAAAATCGCGTCAATGTCGTATTCTTCGCAGATGACATGCACACGTTGCCCCGGCGTCCATAAAACACCATCTTGGTTTTTGTGGTCAGGCACGGTGATGGTCAAAGTAAAGCTGTTTAAAATGCTGTCCGAAATGTATTTCTTTGCCCATTTTTTCAGGGCTTCCAAGTTTTCCACGTCTGACACAATCACGGTTTTCGGCTTATAAGTCTCAATAGTGCCATCTTTAAAAACCCATTTCAGATCGTTCTTGTTGTCGTCACCGCTGCGCCCGTGCCGTTGCGCCAAAAACGTGATCTCTGAAAAGCTTTGGGACACATCCTTGGTCAGGCTTGCCTGTGTGAAATTGTTGCGTTTGCCGTCTTTCACACAACATAACGTCGCCACCGGTGGCGTGGAGTAATCCGCACCGCCGACAATCAGCGTACCGGCAGGGTCAAACCACGCATGCAACCCAGCCGAATTGGCACAGTGAATTAGTGCATTCCAAGCGGTTTCGCCAATGTCGATGTCCACCTTGTCTAATGTCGGGTTAGATTCCGCACGCAATTCGACTTTTTTAATACCTAGCGGCTCCACGATTTTTTTAATCGCATCTAACACCGTTAAGCCTTTGACGTTGATAATCGGCGCGGAGCAATCCACTAAAATAGACGCTTTGTCGCGCCCATTTAAACTAAAAGTGCGGTCAGTTTTTGATATGGAATGTTGTGTAGTGTCAACAATACCTGTCAGTACCAATTCACCGTTAATCAGCACTTTTGCGGTTTTGCCCGAATAATCCGCCAGTACGGTATTATCTGACGGCACACCAATGCTGAAATTAAAGGCGTCCGCAGGAATCAGGAAATCGCTGTCAATGTCGTAGCTTTTCCAGTTTTTGTGCTGCTTGCCGTCAATCTCAACCACAATCTCATTATTAAACGGGTAGCCGTTATTTTGCGTAGCCATTGAGTACCTCACCGCGTGCAATAAAGTTTGGATAACGGATATGTGGATTAAGTCGCAACAACTCACCCGCACGGGTATAATCCCCGTAAAACGCGTGTGCCACTTGCTGAATCGTACTGTTAAACTCGACCGTCCGAATGATTAAAGGCGGTTTACGGTTAATAGCCGCCAAGGCTAACTGCGTCAATTTGTGGCTTTGTTGACGCAGTTTTTCCGCTGTGTTGTAGGCTTGTGTATAAAGCCCCGTATTTGGCGTTTGTAGATGTCTTGCACCCGCTTGTTTTTTCGCATTTAATGACATCAAACCAAAATCATCTTTGACGTAATGTAATGTCATCGCGTTTTGCTCCGCTTGCACTAACGCCCGCACGGTATTCAACGCCGCCAAGGCTTGCAAGCGCGATTCCGTCACAATGTAATCAATTTCGGACGGAACCAACGAATCGTCCTCAATAAACTGCGTAGCGATTTTTAGCACAGTCGCCGTGGTCAATAACTGCACGGCACAGAAAATTTCTTTAGTGTCCTGCGCCGTCAAAGATGAAGTTAATGATTTCAATTTGTTAGACTTGCTATTTTTGCCATTGCTTAAATTCGGTGCAATTTCTAACAGGCCTTTCACGGTGCGAGTGACCTCATCAAATTTCGCCCGCACGGTTAAGTCATCACGGTTGGCAATCGTGGTTAAGCCCTCCCGAATCATGCTCGCCATATCACGCACGGCATTACCGCCTTGTTGTCTGAATGCGTCTTTTGATGATGGTGTATTGGCGGAAATAACATGCTTTTTCTTGTCCATGTCGAACATATCGCGTACTTGTTCAAAACAGCCGTAAAGCGCACCAGACGAGCCTAATAAACGTGATTTGACATTAGCGGCAAACGAAATCCCCTCCATAAAGGTGCCATATAGCTCTAATACATCATCTACTAAGTCTTCGAGTTTAGTTAATAACTCATCAATCAAGCCAAGCACGGAAAAGTTAAACAGGAAGATCGGTTTTGCCGGCGTAGCCTCTTGAAAGCTAAGACTGACTGTGACATAGTCCACAAAATCCGCTTCATGGTGGAAATAAGCAGAGGTGCAAAGCATATTTTGCAAGCGACCCCGAATCGGATGCACCAACACCGCCGCACCTTGTTTTTCTAGGGCCGATAAAAAGCGTTTAAAATCGGTGTAATACCCTTCACCATAAAACACGGCTTGCAGTTGGATAGTGAGCGGATTTAAACCTAAATCTTCAATGTCGCCTCCGTTCACGAACGGATAAGCGTGCGTAATTGTGGCGCGTTCTAAGTTGTCATCCACACTTAACACATCAAACCGTACGCCGCGATAAGATGCCTGCTGAATCGGCATTGTCCAACCTTTCATTTTTACCCCCGTTTAAGTTCGCGATATTGGTTTTCGGACGTGCTTTCGGCAATCGTTCGTCCGTCCAAGTCCACTCTGATTTGATTTTGAATGGTGAAATTTTGGCTTTCCACCGCTTGTTTCATACCTTCTGTAATCGTATTTCCAAGCTGTTGAAAGTCGGTTTTATAGTCAGGCACTTGCACACGGCGATTATATTCATCTTGCGTTAATGTGCCTCGTTTTAAGCGTTCATCCGCAATCTCTTTACGTTTTGCGGCATCACCAAGCGCATAACCACCACTTGCTAAAGACCAAACTGACTTTTCAGGCGTTGGGACAGACGGGGCATATTGAAACACTGATTTATTCGGATAAGCAGCGGCATAGAATTTCTGTTTTGCGTCTTTGTGTTGTGCGTCAAAGGCTTCCCGTTGTTCTTCTTGCTGTGCCATGTAAGGGGCATAATTTTCTGATCCTTCCAACATTGCCCCGAACACCAGCAACGGCAAACCGCCTCGCCCAAACTTAGCAAGACGTCCCATTTTTGCTGTATTAGCCGCAGTTGCAACGCCACCAGCCGGACCGGTTACACCCACACCTTTACTCAAGACATCACCCACACCAAGCCCTAAACCGCCTTTTCCGCCCAATAATCGCAAAGACCCCGCTGCCGTAATGGCAGCAGCACTTAGAGATGCAACTACTGTGCCTGCAGTTACGATTTTGCCAGTTAAATCAGGATAAGCTTTGGCATATTCAGCGATTTTCACACTTACATCACCCAACGCGTCATTAAAGCCCTTCATGCCTTCCATTTGTGCGAAATCCACGTTATTTTTCGCATCTTCCGTTTTGTAGCTGTTAGTGTCTTTAATCACTGCATGAGAGGTATCCACTGCGCCTTCGCTTTTATCTAAACTTTCTTTCACCTCTTTACCAAGGCTCACATTGTTACGGATACCCAATAACGCCATCAACGCTTGACGATCTGAAATGATTTGACCAATAGCCGTGCCTTCCACCAAATTTGTCATTTCGTTTAAGACTTGAGCTTGATCTTCTTTTTTCGCGTTTTTAAGTTTTTTCTGCAATGCCTGGTACTTACCATCCTGACCAATCACCTGATCCATAATACTCATAAAGGCTTCAATGGAGTTTTTACCTTTTTTCTTTTGCGCTTCCATCGAGGCGATAAAATCTACTCCGTGGTCTTTCCCGTCCTTGCCTTTTATGTCGAGTTTTCGAAAGCGGTCATTGGTTTCTTTTGATGTCAATTTGGCAAGCAGATTGACTAAGTTATTTCCCGCTTCGTCTGATGTGCCGGCAGTTACACGCGCCTGTTGGTTCGCCACTAATAACGCCTCAAACCCAGACATACCTTTTAAGCCGGCAGATTTACCCGCGGCCATTTGTTGCGGCAACCAACGCGCCATATCAGCCAATTCAAAGTTACCTGCCTGACCTGCCGCCACGGCTTTATCTAACACTTCGCCGATCTTATCTTCGCTGATGTCAAACTGTTGCATCGCCGAAATAGCGATTTTCGCTAAGTCATCGGTACTTGCGCCAGTGGCTGTGGCACCTTTTTGTAATGTTGGCAATAATTTCATGGCGGTTTCGGCTTTTACTGCACCACTAGCAAGCATGGTATCCAATGCGCCCAAAGCGTCTTCCTTGGTTCCTCCGCCAATTTCGACCGCACTTTTCACGGCATTATTTAGCTCTGCTTTACCTGCAATGCGCCCCGCCACATCACGCTCTGCGAAGGCGGTGTTAGCCGTCATCGCAAGAGAGCGGTCATAATCCATTTGTTTTTTCATCGGTTGTGCCAGCACCATGCCTGCTGCAGTCGCACCTGCTGCCAAACCGGCAATGCCACGCCCAATATTGCCTAACCGTTGCCCCATGGAGACTTTGCCCATTTCCGCATTTAGCTCAGCAATACGGCGTTTTGTCGCCACAGCGGCACGGTCTAATTCGCGACCAGAAGCAATACCACTGCGTTTTAATTGGTCGTATGCTGCGCGAGTGCGCATAATCTCATTTTGGATACTGCGTTCGCTGCGCACGCCAAGCATTTCACGATTGCGGGCGGCTTGTTGGATTTGGCGGTAGCTTTGTTCCGTCACTTGTGCCGTTTGGCGCACTGCTCTTTGTTGCGTAGTGGCACTTCGTTGAGCTTGATTTTCAATATTTTTGGTTGATTTGCTAACACTGTTTTCCACGCTTTTCACCACGCCACTGGCGTAGTCTTTCGCTTTGAGTGTTAAAGAGAGATCCATATTTGCCATTTTTAAACCTTGTTTAAACGTAATTTAACAGCAATAAAAAAGGGGCATTACGCCCCCTTATTTTTACGACGCTTAAAAACATAGGACGTCGTAGATTCTTCGGTGTGTTGTTGGCTTTTCGCGCCTTGACTCGCTAAATAGCTGTTAATCCATGCGCTGACTTCCGCGTGGCACATCTCCCAGACGGCTTGTGCGGTAAATCCAAACTTACCCAGTAAAATCGTTGCTGAGCGGTAGTTTTCATACGCCTGCCACACCTCGCTGACATTGCGTTTTTTTACGCTTCGTTTGCCGTCTCTTGGCTTTCCGAAACGCTCATGCGCTTTTTTCGCAGTTGATTGATTTCGCTGTTAAGAAACACGTAATCATCAGTGGCAAGATTATCCAGCAAGAATGCCGGAGTCACTGCCTCGCGCGGAATGCCATCAAACTCAACTTGCTGCGCCAAATACGCTAAATCGACCAGCATTTGCTCGGCATGACTTAATGTCTCTTTGTCGCTTAATCCAAGATCATTAATGACTTCCAACGCTTGGCATTCGCCACCTACAGTCAGAATCTTGACTAACACGTCATGATGTAGCGTGCCGTTATACAGCACGCCAAGTTTCAAACGGGTTTTCATTATTCTTCAACCTTGTCTAACGCTACCATTTGCAAATCGCGCACTTCTTCGCTATCTACGGTATAGCTTGTGCCGGTTTCGGTGGTAAAACAGCCGGTATATGAGATTCGTTTACCGTTTTCTTCTTCCACCGTAATTTTGGCATCTGTCACGTTATCCCAATCAGGCTCTGGTGCGTTTAAAGGCACAACAACGGTGAGTGACAACGCATATTCGGTAATGCCTTTGGCAAAGCCTTTCACACGTCCTTTGCGGTTGATGGTCTTCACCGGCTTGCGACCTGTGGTAACACGCACATCTAACTTGGTTAAGTCAATTTCTTGGCCGTCCACTTCGACGATGCCAAGACTGGCAAATTCTTGGGCCATTTATGCCTCCTATAAAATCAAATCAACACGGTTAGCAACAATATGCAATCCGTTTACGACATCAGTCGGGATTACACAATCCAAGCGGTTCGGGTCAACACCATTGCGTTTTACCAACAATTTGGCTTTATGCTGTGCCACGTTTTCCAAGATTTCTTCGTTTTCCAAACGCAACAAAACATCTAGGATTTCAGACCGCACTTTGTCCGGTGTTCGTGCAGATAACTTAGCGCGGGGAAAACGCAACTCAATGCGCTGTTCAATAGCTTTGCGCGTATAGTCAAGCGTGCGAATCGTGGTTAAATCCAAGTAACTCGGATCATCGGTATTAGTCGCCGATTTTGTGTAAGTCGTGATTGCGCGCATAATGCGGACACGATGATTTACAACGGTAATCGGGGTTAACCCGTGATATAACGCCTGATTTGCTTCAGTCAATAACGGGGTTTGTGTCGGGTCAACTTCCGTCAAGCCTTTAATTTCAAGGGTATTTAACGGACGTGCGGGGTCTTCTTCGCCTGCAATCACCGCGCCGAAACCCGCCGCAATTAACGCACAGGATTCAATCGCGCCTTTGTACCAACCGCAAGTCACACGCTCGCTGTTGATTTTTTCGGTGTAAGTCGTACTGGTTGCCATACTGCCGCGCCATGCCAGCACGCCGATGGCAGGTTTTTTCTCAAGTGGCGCAGACACGGATTCTAAGTGCTCACGCAACGCTTTGGCGTTTTTATCGTCCGCAAATGGCGAAATAATGACGTGGTAATGCGTACCGGCAACGCTTGCTAATGCAGGGGCTAAATCCGCATTTTCTGCACCGTTAGCAAATGCTGTCGCACTAATAGTTATATCTTTAGCCGTATTTGTTGCGGTTAAATTAATTTCGTTACCAATAGCGCCTTTGCATTTAGCAGTAAGCGTAATCGTGCTTTCACTCACAGAAGCCGTTGCCGGGCAATCTGTCGCACCGTTAATCACAGCGTTTAATCGGGCGGCAACATCTTTGGCTTTTTCGCCGTTTGCTACAGCGACTTTGTAGTCAATACCTGCAATGGTTGCTGTCATAACGCCTTGGGTGGTGGCGGTTCCGGTCAACACCAAACTACCGCTCGCCGCCACACCGGAAGAGCTATCCTCTAAACCCATCACAGATAAACGGATGAGTGAGTTGTTAGTAATGGCCATGCGGGTCATCAAATGCGCCCATGAACCTGCGCCAAATACTGTTGCTGCATCAAGATCAGAATACACGCGCACGGGTTGAGTAAATGCGGTTGTCCCACCAATCATCGGCGCAACAATTAGCACTTCCTGCTCGTTAGTCGGCAGTGTAGTTACTGCGCCTTTGGCGTTGTATTCGGTATAAACACCCGGTTTGCGTAAGCTATTCGGGATTTTTTCAAATTCAATGTTAGTCATTACCTGCACCTCTTTGCTTGCGGGTTGGTTGCACTTCGATTAAGTCACCATCAGCGATTCGGCGCTGATAATAGACCGTATTTTCTACTTCAACCGGTTCCTGTTCGATGTAGGCATACGGCTGATTTTCTAAAGGGACTTTCACCCCAGGGGCTGCTTTTACAATCATTTTTTATCCTTTGTTTTTACACTAAAGCCGACCTCGGCATTGTTGTTCGGGTCATACAGTTTGCCGTCCACCTGCTCGAGTGTTGGCGACGCCGGGGAGAGTTCGGCCGCATAATGGGTAAACACAAAATCAGGATTGCTCGGGTCTTGTGTTTTTTCCGGATACAAACCGTCTTCAAGTAGTGCAACATCATCAAATACCGCTTCATACTCGATGGCATAAGCCGTGACTTTTTCTGTGCGAAACTGCGCATTGTTAAACAACGTCCGAATCGCCAGCGGTTTTAACGGTTTAACCAACCCGCCCAAACGTTGCGCGTCCAGCAAGCGGCGCACTGCATAAATCAACTGATTTGCACCGATTTCGCGTTTATCCACACCACCTTGACGTGCTGCGAGATTACTCCGCAGTGAACGCACCGCCATAATCACCACAAACTTGGCAGTGGTGCGAAACACATTACCTCGCACCGTCATCTGCTCAATTCGTGCACCACCAAATGTTATTAGCACCATGGGCAAACGCCCGGTACCCAGGCTTTCATCGTCCAACTCGCCACCGTAGCTTTTCACGGTGTTGGCAAGCTGTCCCAAGCCGCGTGTTAAGCGGTCAACCAGTGCATTTTCAATTTCGGTTATCACGTCCAAAAATCCTGTTGTTCGGATTGGTAAACATCACTACATTGCCGTCGCTTTGTTGGTCTTCCTCAATGTCTATACCGAGCGAAATCTTCCCAGCTGCCAAGTCTTCGAGCTCTTTCAAACTCAATTTATAGCGAGTAATAATTTCGTCAGTAATCGTTACCTCAGACATACTTGCCAAACGATAGCGGGTGAGATCACAACAAATACGGGTTAAGTTTTGCGGGATTGTCGGCAACGGTAAGCGATAACGCGCACTTAAATAACCGTCGATTTGGCTTGTGCTATCCGAAAGCGCAATAGTCAGCACGCTTTCATTTACCACGCCTTCGCGGTCACGGTCGGTCAGTTGGATTGTCTGAAACTCGCCAATGCGTAAAACAAAATCTTTTACCGTTGCATACATGGTTTAATCCTCACACACCGGAACAAGCTCTAACCAAGGGTCTTCCGCAAGCGTTAAAGTTTGTTCAACCGTTAAGTCATCCGCTGCAATGTAAACTTCATCGGTTTTTTTAAAGCGATAACCGCAACGACCATAGGTTGCCTGTGGATGGATTTCACGCAATTTCACCGAATAACCAATAGGAACAATCACTTGCCCTTCTTTGTCGCCCGATTCATCGTGTTTTTCTACCGCACTTTTTGGCTCATTTTCGGCGTTATCCGCACCGGTTTCGGCTTGGGTTTGCGCCTGTTCATCCGGTGTTGTTTGCACGTCTTGCGCTACTTCGTCTTTTTGGTTTTTCTTAGCCATAATTAACTCCTAGGGCGGTTTCCCGCCCTGATTGGTTATTCGTTGATGAACGGAGAGGCAAGCACATCTAATTCACTTTCAAGGATGTTGGTTGTGCCGTTGATTTGTTTAGTTTTAAACAATTCTTTTGCCGCATACTCAAGGTTGGTCGGAACCAAAATTAAATTCGGCTGAATGTTTAATGCTTTTCCACCGTCACCTTTTAAGCCTTTCATGGTTTGGATGACTTTTTGCACGTTTTCTTTTGTTAAGTTGGTTTTTTCCACGCGGTGGATAAGTTGCCAAAAACCGAAACCAGCTGCACCACGGGCACGCACACCCCATAAGTATTCATCTTCCATGAAGACGTGTTCGGATTTTGCCGGGTCAAACTTCGGCTCAATTTCTGGTGCGGTGCGTTTTTGCCAGATTAACGGTTTAATCGGCAAACGGGCGTCCACGATGTAGAACGTTGGCGCATCGTTATCTGTCCCCACTGTTAAGTTCACTTGAGTGGTACTGTTGCCTGTGCCGTCCACTTTCTCAAACACCGGGTGATCTGTATCGAAGAAGTTCTGACCGTCATAACACAGCGTAGATTTACCTTTTTTCAACAAGCTGAATACTTCATCATCAGGTAATTCGGCGGCAGATTGACCCGCTAATTCCATCATTGGCGTATATAGACCGACCTGATCGTCTTCGATCTCTTCGCGCGGAATGCCGACGGTTGATTCAAATTTTTTGTTAGTAATGCTTGTGCCTTGCGCTTGCATGCTTTGGATTTGACGTTGGCCAACCCATTCACGCATTTTCGGAAATTTACCTAAAAATCCGTAAGTATTGGTTTTCGTTGTGGAAGGAATTTCCATGGCGATTTTCGCCCATTGAGTTGGGTGATTTTCTAAACCTTTGATAAATTCTTTACGAAAGGCTTCGGTGATGTGGTTTAACACCTGTGCTTTATTGATTGACATTATTTAGCCTCCTGAGACTGATATTTTTTAATATAATCCGCATCGCTAATGCCTAGCATTTTTGCGGCGGCTTGTTGTTCTGCGGTTAATGCGACCACATTACCTTTGGTCGGATCTTCGTTCGCTTGATGACCGCCAGCTAACGCCGCAATCGGCGCGGCTTTATCCAAATAACCGGTTAATGCTTCAATACTTAGGCTTTGCGCCCATTCTTTTAATGCTGGGGATAACTTGCCTTGTGACAAAGCAGCTTCAATTAGTGCACTTTTTTTATCATTATCAATGCTTGATTTCAGATTATTAAAATCAGCCTGTAAGGCGGCGACCTGTTCTACCGGCACAAATTTAGCAGGGTCAGGCGTACCCACTTGTGCGGTTAATGCCGCCACAGATTGTTCTTTTTCGGCTAACTTGGCATACACATCCAACACCGCCACTTGGCTGTCGCCTTTGGCAGCAGAAAGTGCGGTCACTTTTTCGGTAATTTCCGCTTCGCTGGCGTCAGCTTTCAAAGCAAATAATGCACACAACGCGGCAAGTAATTTCTTATCCATTTCTGGTTTTTCCTTTTGTTGATTTAAAAGTTGCACACTGGCGGCAACCATCACTTCATCCATACCGTCTAAAGCGGGGTTATTGGTCAGTGCGGCGTGAAAGATTTTGCGAACATAACCATTCGTGTCATATGCAAACACGGCAGAGATATAACGATATTCGCCATTTTTGATGTATTCCGCGGCTTTGTCCGTCCAACGGACATCAGCAAAAATCCCTTGCGGGTTAAAATAGAGATATTCCATCCAACCTGCGCTAGGAGCCTCTTTGCCGTTTTGCTGGGAATGTAAGATTTGGTGTTCGTAGTCAATGGGTAGGGGATTTTTCTGACTGTTAGCCAATGCCACAACATCAGCCCCGTTTGTATCGGTTACATACCATGCCTCCACATCTGTCGGTCTGCCGTCAGTAGCTCTAAATTTGCCGTAAGGCAAAAGTTGGATGCGTCCATACTTCGCTTTGTCAATTTCAAAACTACAGGCTGCAAGGGTGAGTTTCATTCTTAAAATCCTGAAAAGTTAATCTAGGCTTTCAGAATAATGGAGTTTGAAAAATGAAAAGAGGGGAGCGACTTCCTCACTCCCCTCTAGGTTAGAATTTTTGAAAAATTGAAATTGGATGTTGCATTTAATCTTAAACTATTTTTAAAACCTTTTTAAATCCTTTTAAATCGTTTTAAAAAATTTAAAACGATAAATTACCCCTACAATCATAAAAATGCAAATATGCGCGATTTAGCGTGGTTTTATGTTTTATTTAACTACACTCCGAAAATAGGCTTGCACATCTTCTAGAATATCGTCCTCGTCTTGCGGTGTTAAAACAAGGAAAGGGCGCGCAGGAATATCCACTTTTCGCCCACGTCCAGCTTTGCCACCAAATTGATGAATTGCCGCGTAAGGTTCGTTGGTGCCGACCTCTGCGCCGTCATTATCATAATAACTTGTGATACTGTCCATCAGATTTTCTGTATCAACTAGCGGTGTGCCTTGGCGGTATTTCAACCCAAGCCACTTCGGACGGCCACCTACGTCAAAGTTTTGTAATACGGCGGACTCCATCGTGCTGGCAATGCTACGCATGAGTGGTGCGCGGTCTTGTGCGGCATTTGCTAGTTTATCTAATATCGCACCAACCTGTTGCGCATTATTGACTTCGATTTCTATCATAAGCGTTGCTTTTTTAAACTAAGAGGGGTATATTTTAACTGTGCACCGTTTGTTGCAGCGAATCTCGGCAACTGCTAAACGATGGGGTGAAATAGACCCGGGAAATACGTGTGGGGAGTCCGAGTCCCACCTGATGGTGCGCATAATTAATCACGTCTAAATGACTGCATGTAAAGTTCTTTCACATGCTCCAATATTTTAACCACCGCCATATACCGTTCGCCATTTATCGTTTTATAAAATTCAAAGTGATTACCTTTGCTTGATTTAATTTCATCGGGTGAATTAAGCACATCTGGCAACTTCTCATAAGTTTCAACGCCAAACTGTCCGTAACGGTTTGCAATCTGTTTAATCATAGAATCATCGGAAAACCAAATAGTCTTAAGCTCCGTGCCAATTTGCTTCCTTGTATCCTCATTTAATACACCTGCGGCAAATTTAAAATTTCGCGAATATTTATCACGCAACTCTTGCAAAAGATCACTTCGTGGTTTTCGTCCTTTCAGAGATAGGTAATGCGGGATGTGCGGTGCTAAATAGGCTGACAACTTAGCATAATCTAACTTAAACTCCGCCCCGCTCATTTCCACCTTAGCAAACTGATGTGCCAGCTTCTCCGGGTAAAGATCCAAATTCGGTTTATAGTTCAATCTTCCGACATTGTAATCAAAGCCCTTATCCGTCACCCGCACCGTGCCGTCAGACAACTTAAAGCCAACGGTTTTTTCACGGTTACCCAGTTTATCAGCCGGGCGTTCCACCTCAACCAAAAATTCACTACTGTCATCGGGCTTATCCATGCCACGGCGTTTTAAATCGCGGTCGGATAAGGCAATCACCGAGCAACGGCAATTAAAACCGTTTGGTGGGTAAAAGGTCACCCAAAACGGATCGTCATAACGATAAATCTTACCGCTTAACGCTAAATGCGCGGGGCGTGTGCGTTCATCGCCCACGGCGGAATATTGCCAATAAGGGCGATTGTCCACGTTATCACGCATGCGTTGATAACGCGCAGCAGAATAGGCAGACTGCATATTCACCCGGTAAATTGTATTCAGGCGGCGCGGAGTGCCGAAATACTCCCCTGTTTTCGGGTCAGCTAATAGATTCCCATCAATACCACGACTAACGCTTTTATCCTTGCCGAACACCCACCCTTTGCGCTCAAACTCGCTAAGCAAGTCTTTTTTCCATTGATTAAATCCCTTGCCTTCGCGTATAGCGGTTTCCAGCGACTGATAAATGTCTTTGGTCATTTCAAGACTGGATAACCGCGCAATAGTGGTCGCCTTGGCAAGTGCGCTATCGTGCAGTTCTTTGGTAAAGACTTTCCCCGCTAGCATTTTCTTCTGACGGAGGAATTCGATGGCTTCTTTCGGCTCCATGCCGATGACGAATTTAGGTACGTTTGGCATTGGACGCCCCCAACAAATCAGCCAAGAATAAGGCACTGGTTAAATAGCGTTCATGGGCATCCGAGGTTAAATCCGGGTAAAGTTCTGCCAGTTTATCACTGGCTTCTTCAAAGCTGTTACACGCAGACAACACCGCAACGGCTTTTTGCACCATCGGATCTAATTGTTGGTTAAAGTCCAGCTGTGTCATACCGTGATCTAACAAGCTATCCAACAAATCCTGCTCCGTCTCCCCATTATTGCCTGCAGACAACGCCACACGCGTGCCTTTACCAAGACATCCCGCACACTGACAACCCACTACGTGGGCAGAAAGTGCGGTAGATTTCCCCGGTGTTTTTAAATCGGGATTAAAATCATTTTGAACGGCTTTTAAAACCACTTCGCCTTCTTGTGCTTCTGGAATGCCGAGCTTATCGCGCGTCCATTTTTCGGGGATTTGCACGCCAATCCCCACCAATTTCGGGATGGCATCAGCAAAGGTGCTTAAATCATCGTATTTCTTGGTGTCAAACTCAAAGTATGGCACACGATGTAGCGCAATATTGGGGTCAACGTTAATCTGCAAATAAGGCAAGATGATTTGTTGCGTGATGGTCTGCGCCACTTGTTTAGCGTCAGACACCAACAAATCACGGCGCACCTCATTATGCACGTTGCCTAGCGCATTAGTTGAGCTTTTTCCGTCTGCACCTGATGTGAGCGTTTGCCCTAAAATCAGGCGGGCAATGGATTTTTCGCACCAGTCCACCATTTGCAAGAAAGGGTTATTTGCCGACCCAGCACCAGTATTTGCCGCATTATGCAATTCGATAGTCATGGAATCAGGCATAATCCCTGCGGCGTTATGTCCGATTTGTGCAAGTGCGCGTAATAGCGTGCGTTTTTCTTCGTTGGTTGCCCCTGCGCCATATTTCCCGATACGAATCGGCATGCCGTAAAGCTCCAAAAATTCGGCAAAATCACGCACAGAATAATGCTTAAACATATAAAGCCAAGCCAGTGTGCGGAATAAACCCATACGCGCCAATTGAACGGAACGGGACTTGTGCGAATGCACCACCCAGCCGAACGGACGCAAAGGTTCCCCTATGGGATTGCTAGGGGTTTTTAACAAGAGATTGTCGTTTTTATCTAGCTTAAACCAAGACTGAGGGCGAGCGATAAAGTTGTGCGGAATATACTTACCGTTTTCCAATTTCCACTCGATTTCCAACGCAGAAAAGCCGTGACCTACCGCGTCCATCATATCCATCAGCAGGTTTTCAAGGTTCGGATATTGATAAAACAACTCGTCAATTTCGGTTTGCAGTTTTTCTTCCGCCGGTGTGGCATTACGCGGTTCAGCAATGCGCCAATCCAGCGTTAAAATCGCCCGTTTGCGCGTCTGGATATTCGCACCGATGGCACTGTCTTGTTCTTCGATGTCCATAAACAACTCGTGCTGTGCCGTAATATCGCCATTTTCCGCATCTTCTAAAATGCTTTTCAGCTTTACCGGAGTGATGCGATTGCTCGGGTGGTCTGAAAAAACACGCCCATTAGCTGTCACCATTGCTTCGTCGGTTTGAGTTGGTTCTGTTTTTACCCCTACCAATGTTTTAATTTTTTCCAAAAATTTCATGTTTTATCCTCGCCAAATGCTATATAAATCATCTTCCGCATCAAAATCATCATGCCCCAAGTCTTCATCGTTTAAGCCTATCCACTCAATAGGGACGGAACTCGTCACTGCATTACGCCATAGCATTTCTAATGCGTCTGGGCCATCATCATGATCAGCTTTTGGAAAATGTCTCAACTGTGATTCAAGGGTGGATTGTGAGCGATGCAATAAAATTAACCCGTTGGCAATATGCGGTTGCAAGCTCTCAATACGAAGCATTTTGTCACTATTTGGTTTTGTTGCCGTGGCAGGCACAGGTTTTCCGCGTGCTGCTGAACGTTTAACCAACTCGGTTTTTAAGAATTCTTGGAATTGCACGGTCTCAACAAACCAACGGTGGCAGTTATACTGTGTATGTAGGCGGATAACGTCCTCAATAATTAAATCGGGTAAACGCTTTTTAATTTGAGCTTCTACAACGTATAATTTACCTGTTTCCCGATGGTATCCACCGACCAAAATTGCAGATGGGTCACGACTTGCACCGGCTTTACCCAGTGACGGGTCAACCGCACCAAAATAAATCAAGTTATTAGGTAATTCTGTCCAATATTTAAGACTGTTCGCAAAAATGGCGTCATCGCCACTGACCGGGTCATTTTGATACTCGGAATCAAATGCCGAATGTCCGTCTTTGGCGCGTTCTTTCATTAAATATAAAATTGGGCGGGCAAGCCATGACACAACGGAACCAGCATCCATTTCCGATTTATGCTGTTGATAAAATAAGTCAGATAAGGTGTCGTCGTCGCCTTCTTCAGACAAATAGATGTTTTCCCATTCATCCCATAACGTCATATTGTCCGGCATGCGCAAAATGGCTTTAAATCGGACACTTCTCCAGCCTTTAGTATTTAAAATTCGGTTCAATACGCTGTCATAGTGCAAAATAGTGCCGACGTAAATTACGTCAAATTTCTCACCGGCGGCACCAAGTTTTAGAACGGCTTTTAAAATCCAGTTGTGTAATTTATTGCGCTGTTCAGGTGTTTGAACAGTTTCATCGTTCTCTATATCATCTAATACAACTAAATCAGGACGAAAAGCTCCATGGCGACGTCCACGTAGCTTTTGCCCAGCACCGACCGCTTCCACTTTTTGCCCTTTAGACGTAAGAATTGCACCGGCACGCCAAACTTTGCCCGGCGTAAGTTCGGGGAAATCAATAGCAAGTCTTGGGTTTGACTCAACCTCAACTTTAATGGCTTCTAACATGCCATAGGCTTGCTCTTTGGTATCCATAGCAATAATAATGTAATTTTTAAGGTTACATACCATGCACCAAAGCGGGAATAATTGCGTACAAATAGTGGATTTCGCCTCACCGCGGGGTGCGGCAATAGCTTGTCGGACGGATTTATCTATTTCTTCAACCGAAAGCGGAAGATTTTTAAACAGATATTCGTGTAACTGGGATTTATGCGGAGAACGTACATAATGCGGAAAATAGGCTTGAACAAAATATTCAAACCCTTTTTCTTTATCTAAGACTTTCTTACGACGCTCTGCAATCGCATGCGGTTTATCATCCCAACCTTCAAAATTCGCTTCGATATTGCGCTGTAATTCAGCACGTAGTTGTTCGAGCTGTTTTTCGAAATCTTTGTATTTCATCTATAACATTACCGCAATAAATAAAAGCCAGCCCCAACCTTTGATACCGGCAGCCATTAACTTAAAAGCACATACAATGCAGACAAATTGCACAATCCAGCGAAAATAGTAATGCTTATGCACAATGGTTTGATTTTGCTTTTCCATCACTTAAACTCCTGCTTAACAATGTTTTCTAAATCATCTAAAACAGACAAAAAAGTAGGCAATAAGTCAGGATGTTTAGTTTTAATTAGATTAGTTACCATCTCAATAACTTTCCATGCTGTTGCTAACTCTGATACCTCTGGCAATAACCGCTTACTGCTCGCCACCATTTTCGAGTAGCTATCACCCAAACCTTGGATCAGTTTAGCTTTATCGCTCACCGGCAAGTCTTCCGCATGGCGTAGCTCCTCCATGGTTTTTTCAAAGTAGATGACAAACGTGGTGAGCATACCGCGCGCCACGTCTTCTACTTTTCCGCTTGCCATAGTGTTGGCATCACGCACCGTGTCCCAGTTGTCTCCGCGGGCTTCCGCTTCTTTTTTCCAACGGCGAGCGGTGTTGTACGATACACCGGCTTTTTCAGCCGCTTGTTCAAGCGTCAGGCAATCAAACACATAGTAACGGCGCACATACGCCTTAGTTTTTTCATCGTGTGCCATCATCAGCCCCCGAATTTCGCTTTGATGAGTTCAAAGCCAACCGACACCACTAAACCACCTAAACCGCCCGCCATGACGGATTTAATGCCCAACTTATCCATGCGGGTTTCCAACATTTTTAAACGGGCGTCAATATCGTCCACGCGGTCGTCCAGCTTGTCGATTTTGCGACTAACTTCACGGGTTAAATCTAAAATTTGGTCTAACTTTTGGTTGGTTTTGGCTTGTTCGGCCTTTTGATCCAACCGCTTTTGTTCTCTTGCCGACATTATTTATCCGCCTTCTTGTCGAGTTTTTCGGTGATTGAGTTTAGCTGCTTGGTGATGGCGTCCAGTTTTTCCATCACGTTTTTGTTGACGATGTTAGAGACTTCCTTTGAGAGATAATCCCGCTTTACTTGGTCAACCTCGTCATGTAACTGCTTAAATTCGCCATCCAGCCGCTTAAACCAAAGGCCGATAAAAAATACCGCAATGGACACTAACGCGTTAAAAATCATCATCCCATTAATGTGCACTTCCATTTTCACCTCGCTGACAAATGGTTCGGTATACATCATTATGCACTTTAATTTGACGCAAGGTTTCTGTCGTATCTTGACGGCTTGCGGATATCAACGAAAAACCCGCACAACTTGCATTAATCACGGAGATCCCCTGACTTGTGCAACCCATCAATAAGAGTGTCACGGTCAGCATTGCGACTGTTTTCTTCATATTGTTTTCTCGTTTCAAAGTGTTTCACTTGTGTGTCTGCCACGGCTTTTTCGCGTGCCAGCTGTTCATTGCTTTTTAATAATCGGTCGATTTCACGGCTTGCGCGTTTTAGCTTATACGCCACATAAAGCACCACCAAAACGCTGCACACAGCCACCGATAACATTAAATTCAATCCCATTAAATCCCCCTTGGTCGGTAAGGTTCTTCCGGTTTTTCCACGTATTCTTCCACCGCACGTTCTTGCGCGACTTCTTTCGCGCGCTCACGGGATTGATACGCCATCACTGCGCCTTTTGTTGCTACGGACCCGCCGCAGAAAAACGCAAAATACAAATAGAGATCGGTCGCATTGTCACGACCGAGATAGACCGAATACACAAGCACACCAGCAAGCACTAAAAAGCCAAAAAACTGAATAAAGCCTGTGGTGCTGGCGCGCCCATTATCGTTAGTAAAGAGTTCAAAAAATTTCTTCATGCGGTTAATCTCAACATTAAGGCTACCGCAGGTGTCATTTTCCCACGCACGACATAACTCCACGCATTTTTACTGTAAAAGTGCGGTCGATATTGCGTGACTTTTTGAGGCTTTTGAAACCAATTTAAAACACGTTTAAACACGCCTAAAAACTTAAACTTCATTGTCTTGTGCTCCATATCTCAAGTTTTGTGCCACACGATTCACCCAACCTTTGCCATATCGGTCAAAGTTCTTTAATCGGATGTAAAAATTAAGGCGTTCGCCGTTTAACACCATCAACGTGTCAGAGATTGGATTGCGATTGATGGCCTCTAGAGAGTATTTACCAATAATGCCGTCATCTAACACGCCAACTGCGCGCTGTAACATACGGCTCGCATTGCCGAAACCGTGATTCACCGCCGCATCAAAAAATTGATAGGCAACGGCATCCGGCATTTGCTCACAGTTGTAACGCAACCAAAATGCGCGATAATAGATTTCATAGGCTTGTTGGCGCGTCATGGTTTTCATGTTGCCAGTATAGCCATTCGCCTGCGCGGTGCGTTTAGTGACACCCCAGTTGGTTTCGCCGCCCGGGTCACGTGGGTCGTTGACATAACCGCCCTCGCGTCCGATAAGACGGTCAAAAATCTGCTGAAAAGTTAAAGACATAAAAAATACCCTCGCTCGTTGATATGATTGAGGGTATTCTGTGTTAAATGAGGTCGAATGGGTGGGGGAGACGGTTCCACACACCCTGTAATTCTAAAATAAGGCAGCTTGTTGATATTGCGGAGTTTGTTGCGTGCGTACAATCTCCCACGCTTGGCGGTCGGAAAGATGATATTTCGGGCAAAGCTCAAGCATTGCCGTGCGGCCACTTTTCTTTTCGGTTTGCGTGATGTAGTCAAAATCCGCTTTTAGGCGTTCGTTGCGTAACAACCGCAGAGCGACTTCACAACGCGGAATATATACTTCCTCCGCCTGAAAATAATGACGCAATTTGACTGCACTTTCCTGCCCAATGAGTGCTTTTAGTCGCGGAAAATACACTGCTCCGTCGGTAAAACGAAACGTTGCCCCTCCGAACTGATTAATAATTTTTTCTACGTCAACAAACCCAACTAACTCCACCATTTCCAGTACGATTTCAGGCAGATAGTTGGCAACGCTCTCTAACTTTGACTGCATAACATTTCCCCTATGTGACCATTTAGGCGGATTGTCGCACGGAAATTTTAAAAAGGCGGTGTTTTTGAAAAAAAAGATAAAAAAAATCCCACCGAAGTGGGATGAATTCAACTTAATTTTGTCCTTTCAACTTCAACACCTGAGGCAACAACTGCAACGTCATTTTCCATGCCTTTTCAGATTCATCTGGTGACAATGCTTTACAATCTACATATTCATTACCATAGTCACCAGTATCAGTCTCATTTTGTGCAACAATTAAAGTGATTTTACGTAATGCACAACCTGCAATTGGATTATGATCTTGTCCAAAAGATCCATCTTTCATTCCGAACGCAACATTTCGTAATGCCTGATAATCACCCTGTAAGGCTTTATTTAGTTCTCCTTTAGCTTTATCTGTCATTGAAAAGGCCGAAACAGAAATTAAGCCACATACCATAGCAATTAATAGCTTTTTCATTATTATTTTCCTCCAATAAAAAAGGCTCCAAAGAGCCTTCAATTTACACCTGATAATTTCATCTTACAATGCTTTTTTATTCCGATCATACACCGCCAACATCTGCACCACCTTTTTCAACTGCCACGGCTGTAACCAATGCACAAAATCCACTTTAAACGAGCGTTTCGCAATGCCATCGGCATATTCTTTCGGTAAACCATGTTTTGCTAAAAGTGCGGTAATTTTTGCCAAATAAATTTTCTTATCTTCACGTGGTGTCGCACGATTTCCCCAAAAATGACTACTGGATTTAAAGCCCTTTTGCACCATAATATTCAACACCTGTTGCAATTCACTTTCCGTCATTTCACTACAACTTGTTTTCCCCGTTGTGCTTACCAATAATTGACGATAGGTTTCATCATCAAGATCTAATTGGCTTTTTCCAATATGGATTCTAGCGATTAAATTTTTACGCAACATAGCCTTTCTCCTGTTCCGCTTTCCAGGCTTTCCAAACCGCAAACTCAGGCATATTTTCCACAAATTGCAACTGCCCAATAGCGGCATAACGTTCAATATATTGAATAGCGGCCATACGTTGATCCTCTTCTTGCGCCGCAACGCTTTGCATTTCAGCTTTGCCTTCATTACGCACCACTGCAAATAACGGTTTCGCCCCTTCATACACTTTCTTCAAATAGTTATGATTCGCTAGAGCTTGAATATTGCGGGTTTCCCGACGGTTTTTCATCACCGCTTGCACCGTTTCATTCAACGCATGAGCGAGTAGTGGACTGGGTTGATACATCTCCAACACATCTTTCATTAATCTCAATGCCCGACCATTAGATAGCGCCGATCTTTCAGGACGAAACAAACCAATATAACTCACCAACGCACGGGCATTACGGCCACCCAAATTGGATATTAACCCCAACATCTCACGCCCCGCATCATCTTCCAACAGCGCATCCAAATGAATGTCACTGTGGCAAATAGGGCAACGGCATAGTTTCATTATTGTTCCCTCAAACTTAATTTAAAACACATTACTCAGCCCACTTCATCTAACTTATTCCCCTCTTTTGTAAAGAGGGGTTAGGGGAGATTTAATGGACTGTAAATAGATTTTAAAAATTGTTCGGGTCGTCGTCTTTATCTAGCTCTATCACATCAAGTCGCTGAATAACTTCAAATTTAGCTAAAAAACGCAGTCTGTTCTCAAAATCACCATCTCTCCACACATACAAGACTTCGCGTTCAGGATCTTCGAACATATCCCAAGCATAAGCGTTTTCTTTTGCGATATGTAAAGCGACGTCATCAAAACACCGACTTTCATCTTCCCAGGTGTTTCCGTCATCGTTGTTTGTAGGATTGTTACTTTCCAATGCGTAACGATATAAATATTTAGCCATAATCTATTCCTCCGGTGGTTGTGGTAGTGGTTTCCAGTGTGTTACTTCATCATCTGTAAACTCAGTAAATCCGCACAAGTCTGCACAGAAAAATGCAACATTCACAGGTATGGCATATTCCGGGCAATATGCGATAAAAAAGCCATCTTCACTTGGCGGGCAAGAGTCATACTTAATCCATCCGTTGTTTTCACTCATTTTCAGCTCCTTTGTAACTCGGATATTCACTTCTCAAAATTCGATAACAATTGGTCTTTAACTCAAAAATGCTTCTCGGCAGAGCGTTAATAGGTAAGGATTTAAAGGCTTTACCGCTATCGTCCATACCATACGGCACACCGATTGCGCGCCAACATCGTGCGGCGTGTACCGCTGCGTCTTTAACCACACCCGAGTTAATCACAAAGCTATTTGGCACAATGCGTTGCAACAAAACACCTTGTGCCATAAGCTTTTTAACCCGCCGTCTAAATTGACTTTCGCTTAATCCAGAGCCTGCAATAAGTTGGCTTACACCCAATATTGCAAAGTCTTCTGCTCTTTTCTCTGCATAATCATCGCTATATGTACCAACGCTACCACCGATATAATTCACTAAGGTTTCTTGCGCAATACGGTCTAATGTTTCATCCCAAATATACTCAAGGATATGTTCATCTAGCACTTTCATATCTTCCCCAATCTCATTCTCAACCCTGGTAACAAATTCTGCACATTCCCCACATAAACGGCAGCATATTGAGCCTGCCCTGTGCGAAGATAGGTTTGTGCTTTAATAAGCTGCATTGCTGCTTGTTGCAATATTTCATCCAACCGCACTTTTTCTTGTTCACTCATACTTCCTCCACCTCAACCACATCATCAATTTCCGTAATCGTATGCGGTAGTTTATTCACATCACACACATTCAAATCACACAATTCCAACACTTGCTCATTGCTTTCAGCTTCCACAACTGCTTCAACCAAACAATAAAAGCGCGCCACAAACTTAGCCATGATTGACCTCCGGTCTTCTTGCTGGATAACGCACATAATGTGCGCAAAATAAACGACGATTTTCCGCCCATTCTTGATTTTCTCGACGGCGAGCCACCGTTGCCGCTTTTTCCCAAGCACTTTCTGCTTGTTCCCATGCACCAACACGTTCCATTTCAGCAGCGTGTTGGCTAAAATCTCGGTAATTTTCCAATTTTTTCATTGTTGCTCCTTTGTTGTTAAAACCTATTATGAATGCCCCTCATCCCATCCCCCTCTTTTGTAAAGAGGGGGTAGGGGAGATTTAAAGGGCATTTAAATAAGCTTTAAACTCCCGCTACATCTAACGCAATCGGCACATACTGATCGCTTTCGCCCACACGTTCATAAAGTCGCACATAAGCCTTACTACTCACCACTTGCACGCTTTCGCTAATCGCCTGCATTGCGTTTTGCCAACGTTCATCTTGAATATCAACTCGACGCAAGCCTAAAATGCGCGAGGTGTTGAGGTTACCTTCTTTATCTACATTAAACGCACGTTCAATTAACGCTTTTAGTTCAGGGCGAGAGCCTTCGCTCCATTCATTTAAGCACTCATCAATCAACACTTTTGCTGCTTGGATACGTTCATCAAATTGCAAATGGTCGTTAATCGCACGTTGGATTTTGTATTTGCCGTCGTAGCTATAAAGCGTGATATTGCCTTTACTACCGCCCACTTTTGCATTGTATTTTTCAGCTGAAAGTTCAATAAACGCCTGAATATCGCCGAAAATGCCATCTTTAAAATTGCGCATCTCCTTATTTAAGGACACGCCTTTTTCCGCCCATTCACGCACAAGTACATCACGTGCTTTGTCGATGTCTTTCACTAACTCAGCTGGCGTTAAATTGCCTTTTGCATCACGCCAGTATTCTTTCCCTTCAATCATCACCTTCATTTAGAGTTCCTCTTTACCTAACTTAATCACCACAAGTCGCTTACCTTTATCACGTTTACATCGGGCGACTGTTGCCGAGCTGTAAATCGTTTTTTCGCTCACATTGAGTTTCTTTGCTAATTCTTCTGCAGTCCCGTCACCCAAATTCTCTTCGCCACGATAGACTGCATAAATTTGCCGACGCATTGCCATTCCTCCTCCTATTTCAAATATTTCCGCCAAACCACACGGATACCTTCCACCGTAAATTGCGCTTCTTGGTATCGAGCCACATCACGCCCCACGTGATACACATAAGCCCATTGGTCTTTCTCTAACTGTTCTGTTACCGCATTATTCATCACACGCACCGTCGGTTTTATCTTCTCAAAGTGCACATTAATCACCGTAAGCCCCATTTCATTTAAGCGTCTTACTGCTTTTTCCACTTGTTCTAAATAAGCCAACATCACGGCATTGTTTTTGTTTAATTGTTTGTTTTTTCTTGCTTGTAACATGGTCATCTCCTTAACTAATTAACATTTTGCTGTATTGTTCAATCATCTCTGCGCTGATTTCGGTCTCGTTAATCTCTGCCGAACGCACAACACCTCGCATTAACTTACTTAATCGGCGTGCGTTGCCTTTACAGGCCTTCAATAAAGGGGCGTTAAACTCACTTGTATTAAGTGCACTTTCCGCTAACATGGCTAAATCGTCATCAGGTAGGGCATTACCAAGGTCACAAGCAAATCCCACTCGACTATAAAGCTGTGCTAGTTCGTTATTTTTCCCTTTTAAATTCACCAACAAGCGAGGCATACCCGCTAAAATCACGCCACAATTCGTTAAATCGTGAATGCGTCGGATAAATTCCAAAGAGCGGGTAGAAAGTAACTCGGCTTCATCAATCATTAACAAACGTTCCGCACCATTTACTTTTTCCACAATTCCTGAAAGTACATCGTTGTTTACCCCTCGGCTGGTTGAACCCACATTTTCTGCAATCTTGCGTAGTAACACTTTCGGTGTGCAACTTGGATCAACCTCAATCAAAATGGCTGAACTATGTTCTTTCGCATATTGTTTTAGCATTTGTGTTTTGCCTAAGCCTGCCGCACCGTAAATCACATTAATTTCGCCCTCAGCGTGGGCAAAGTGCATAATTTCCATACCACGCTTTGCTGTTTGAGTGGGGACAAATGCATTGTTGTATTTCGCTTCAACCACTTTCGCTTTATGGCGTGCTAACAACTCATCCACTTTTTCATCGAGCCACTTGGTATCAGTCGGGTATTTACCATTTAAATATTGGCTCACTGTTGTAATGGACACATCAAACAAGGTTGCCACTTGTTTTTGGCTCATCTTGTGCGCATCCATAAACGCTTTTAATTCTTGTGCTTTCATTGTTTACCTCGTTATAATTTGGCTAATTTTTTTGAGGTGAAATATGCAAAATTTAGATCTTGAACATTTACGTAACCACATTGATGAACTGGTTACTCAAAAAGCATTAACCTTTGATTTAATCTTATTTATTCTTAAAGTTTTACTTGAGAAGCAAATCCTTTCTAAAGAACAAATCGATAATTTCTTTACTGAAAATTCTTCTCTCTACTATGGAAAAGTTCCGGAAGATCAGTACAACACCATAGTGGAAATATCATCTATAATTAAAAACCACCTCTCTGATTAACCTTCTTCTGTTCCCACGCCTCTTTATCCGCATAGGTAAAGTGAATAACTTCTTTCTCTTTCACTTTTTCCTTGGTTGCTAAAAGATCCCATTGCGTTTCTTGATGCTCAATCGTAATAATCGGGTTAAGTTCCTCATGAATCTCATCAAGCTGTTCTTGTTTCAATTTCGCGCGGCGTGCATGACGCTCTTGGCGTGTTTTCTCAACAAACGGCATTGGGAACGCATCACGTTTATTGCCATCTAGTTCGGCATAACACACAAAAGTGCCGTCTTGCTTTCTCACAATCACTTGGCTTGGATCATGAATATCAAACATCACTTGCACCTTTTGCCCATCAACATCGAGCAATTTCGCGCTAAAGTAATAATTATTGAAAAGTTGTAACCAACCACGTTGTGCCACACGTAATGTACTTGGGCGGAATAAATCCCTTGCTTCCACTGGCGTAACAAAGACCAAATCAGCAGGGTTCATTTTTTCCATCAACTGACGGCGTTTTTGTGCAGGTGTCATTCCCCCTAGTTCTCTGTGCTCGTGTTTATTGTTGTATTCATCAATGCCTTCTTGGCAGGCTTGTAAAAACTGATTCCAGCTTGGCAATTTACCCACTGCCCATTGTTGTTTTGGCGTTAGCTGTGTCGCACCTTTACGTTTTGCTTTATCCAGTGAAATCACTGCTGTGCTCACTTGGCGAATAGTGTCGCGGTCTGCCCCTGTGCCGTGATAGGTTTCAAACTGGCGAGCGATACGATATAAAATCGTTTGATGCACCCGCTCAATAATCCCACGCCCTTGTGGATTGCCAGGAATCCCTGTTTGGTGATTAATCCCCAAACGTGGCAACATCCCCGTAATATCCCCATCAAGCATCCAGTTTTTCTCGCCACCACCGTTATCAGAGTAATAAATTGCGGGTATGCCGTAGCGTTCCACGCCATAACGCAAAGCATCTGCCACTGCGAGAACGTTTTCCGCCAAACTTGCCGACCAACCCACAATAAAACGGCACGCGGCATCCATAATCAACGTTACTTCAGGAATAAATGGGCGACCGTGTTCAGGATGGGCGACTTTCAATTTCATCGCATGGCCATCACCCACCCACACATCATTCACCTGCAACACGCTCCAATCGCGTTTCACATAAGTGTTAAGGGCGCGAAATTCAGAACCTGTCTTACGACCAATTTCCTTAATGTGTTTTGGCAATTTCGCTAACGCAGCGCGGACTTGGTCAATACTCGGTTTCATCTCTAAACGTAACGGCTCGTCTGCAAAACGTGCATCCCATTCAGCCGAAAAATAGTGATAGGCTTCTGCCACATTGATGCCATTGGTTTGGCGATATATCGCCAAAAAGTCAGGCAACCACACAATTTCTTCAGCCTTTTTCGCCACCCGTTGCATTGGTGCGAGGGCTTTTAATCGTTCTTCAGGGGTATCCGCCTTTTCATAATCCAACACCCATTGATTCAAAGTGCGGTCAGATAAAGTGCGATTTTTTCCTTTCTTGTTATTGGCGGTTTCCACCAATCTCATCAAATCAGAAGAAATGCCACCATGTTTGATTTGTTCACAAAAAAACTTAATCGCCTTGTAACGAGGTTGGGCTTGTTCAAGCTGTGCCACTTGAGCAACCAAAGCCATTCTTGCCCCTGCCACTTCACGTTGTTTTTCCGTTAAAGTTTTTAATTCCACCTGACGGAGATCGGCGGGAAGAGATTTGGGTCTGGCTTTCACGATAGAAACTGCAAATTTGTTACGAATTTCATCTTGTAAGGCTTGTGGCATTGATGAAAGAGCATATTCTTTGCCCCCACCTTTTCCTTCACGTTTACGCCATTCCACATTTTCACGTTCAAACAATGCGAGTGCATTTTTATGTGCAGTAGGCATGTTTAAAAGTTTAAGTTTTAATAATTCCGCTATCGGATAATGTGTTTTTAAAGAAATTTCGTTCATAAATGATCCTTTTTGTTTCTTTTACGTTTAAATTCCTTTAAGATTAAAACTTATTTGTTAAAACAGGTTTTCGGTTACGTTCAATTCGTTCCTGAGAACGTGCAGCCCAAATCTCTTCAGGGGCAACACCGACCGCATTAGCGATAAGTCTTTCCATTTTCGGATAGGGTTTATCAAGTGCGGTCTTTAATGTGTTGTAACTCACGTTCCCAGCTTCAGCCAAAGAACGTAAAGACCACCCGTTTTTACGCAACGCAGCCAAAATATCCGCACGATGCCAATCGCATATAGCGGTTTTTTTTGTGTCGCTTAATACACTCATTACATACACCTCCTTTTATGTATCCAGTGCGTGTATTAAATCGTAAATGTTTAAATATTGCAAGCGTAAATGTTTAGTTTTTTAAAATTATTTCATCTTTTGTGTTTAATTTTAAGAATATCAAACACTTACAATAAACATTTACAGATAATAAATTTTTATTTAAAAGGTAAAAGATGAGCAAGCCAAACATTTACGATCAAGAGTTCTCTGAAAGAATGATGAAAATTGCAAAATTAAAGTTTAATGACAATTTGAGTTTATTCGCGAGAGCGGTTGGAGTAGTACAACCATCATTGGCAAGATGGGTTAAAGGAGAAGCAGATCCAACAAGAACAAACTTGGTGAAAATTGCGGAAGCTAGTGGTGTAAGCCTTGATTGGTTAGCCCTTGGCGTGGGTAATATGGATGGAGTAGAACCACAATCAAAGAAATCTGAAGTTAATTTAATAGCAAGTAATGACGAAACCTTTTCAGTGATTGAAGATTGCCGAGAAGTGCGTATTTCAGCCGGTGGCGGTGGTTTTAACGATGAATATAAACCTTACCAAACCACCAAAGTAGAAAAGGCTTGGCTCGATTCACGCCGCTTAAAGGCGGAAGACTGTGCGATGTTCTTAGTAAGTGGCGATAGTATGTACCCAACGCTAAAAGACGGCGAAGAAATTATTGTAGATCGGTCGAAAAAGGAATTAAAAGACGGAAAAATCTTTGTATTAAATAATGAAGGTGCAATGCTAGTGAAGAAAGTGCAAATCACCTACAACGGCATCACACTCATCAGCCAAAACACAGAATACGCGCCAATAGAACTCAACGCAGAACAAGCCAATAACTTAATTGTGATAGGGCAAGTCGTGCGTGGCTATCGTGACTTCTAATATGTCGCCGACATCAATGTCGGTAACATCCAAAGAAACCGCATTACAAGCGCTTTCTTAATATTTTAAAGCACAAAGGCAAGGAAGCCTGTGTTCCTTTCAAATACCGCCAAATAATGGCGCATTTTCGCAAATTCTACCCATAATCACACACAACAAACCGCTAGATTTCATCTAAACGCACCAAAATCGCCCCAAAAACTAACAAAAAAAGGCGATTTCGCCCCATAAAACCGCCTTTTTTATTTAGTGAGTTCTAAGTTAGCTTCTAAGTTATCGTCTCTGGTTAGAAATTTAAGGTAAATTCTTAGTAGCAAAACTCAATGACCTATTCAGTTTAAAGCCGTTTTAAACTAACTTTAAAATGAACTTTAAATTTTTAAAAATGTTTAAAACCTAACAATTCACCGCCAACTTTTATGCAAAATAAAACCCAATTTTCGACCATTTTCCCCCAATCCACACCATTTTCCATTTTTGCATAAATTTTCCCCCTAAAAACGCCAAAGCCCCACAAACAGGGGCTCCAGCCAATTTTTTCCCACCAAATTTTTTCTTTTTCCTTATGCAAATATTGTCACTACCCCACATACATCGGAAGATTTGCTCACAGAAATTCGTGATTTATTAAAGAATAAATAATGAAATTGAAAAATAAAGGTTGGTAGATATGCCAACCTTTTTTTATTGTTATTTTTTAGGCTATAATCGGCCCCTAAAATTTAAGGAATTAAACATGGAAAAATATAATAAACTCCGTATTGAATGGGATTGCCGCCGAGGAATGTTGGAGTTGGATAAAATCATTATGCCTTTTTATTTGAAGCATTTTGATGAATTAACAGATGATAAAAAAGATATATTTATTCGTTTATTAGCAAGTACAGATCTGCAGCTGTTTTCTTGGTTTTTTAATCGTGGTCAATCATCAGATTCAGACATTCAATCTATGGTGGAATATATCCAAAACGTACAAAAAATCTCAACTAATTAAAATTATTAAGATACGTATGAACTTTTTTCACACACTTGTGTCTGAGATTGCAACAAGAGCTTGCTGTCTTGAATATTAAGGCGTGTTAGATATTGGCATAGGAGAAATATGGCTGAACAGCTAACAGATCAGGCTTTGGTAGAAAGAGTGCAGCAAGGGGATAAGAAAGCCTTCAATTTGTTGGTTTCTCGTTATCAGAATAAAGTAGCGGGGCTTTTGACTCGCTATGTATCACGTAACGATATTCCTGATGTAGTGCAAGAATCCTTTATAAAGGCTTATCGCTCAATTGAATCTTTTCGTGGCGAAAGTGCTTTCTATACATGGCTTTATCGAATTGCCGTTAATACGGCAAAAAATTATTTAACGGCTCAAGGGCGTCGTCCACCTAATGAAGATATTTTAGCTGAGGATGCTGAAAATTATGATGTGGGTACGCACTTGCGAGATGTAGATACACCCGAAAATGAAATGTTATCTAGTGAACTTGAACGAATTGTGTTTAGTACGATTCACAGTTTGCCAGAAGATTTAAAAACAGCAATCACCTTGCGAGAGCTAGAAGGTTTAAGCTATGAAGAGATTGCAGAAATTATGGATTGCCCTGTTGGTACTGTTCGTTCTCGTATTTTCCGAGCAAGGGAAATTATTGAGAATAAAATTCAACCACTGATGCAACGTGAATAAAAAAGTCGGAGTTTACTATGCAAAAAGAGCAACTTTCAGCCTATATGGATGGCGAACAAGTCGAGGCTGGCTTGACAGATGCTTTATTGAAAGACGAAGAATTACAAGAATCTTGGCAGGCATTCCATGCTGTACGTGCAGTGATGCGTAAAGAAAGTACTTTGTTTCTAGGGGCTGATTTTACCGCTAAAATGGCAGGTTTAATTGAATCTGAAGAAGTGAAGAAAGTCGATGTCATTGCTGTGTCTCAACCTGAACCAGAAGACGCACATAATTCTGTATTTATGCAAAAATTAAAAGCGTTCTTTGCTCCAATGACACAAGTTGCTGTTGCTGCCGGTGTATGTTTAGTGGCGGTACTTGGTGTTCAATCTTTCAATAATAAAAATGATGCGTCTAATTTACCTGAGACTCCAGTATTGCAAACCTTGCCATTTAATAATACGGTTCAAGAGGTGAGCTACAATGCGCCGAGTAAAGATACATTGACATCAGAGCAGCTTGAACAAAAAAGTCGCCGTATTGGTGCGATGTTACAGAACTATGAATTACAACGTCGTATGAATGCAGATGCATTAAATGTAAGTAGTAATAGTCAAAAATAATATGGATTAGCCCTGTGCATTTATGTTAATTCACCACCTAATATACTATTTAGTGTGGTGAATTTTTATCCTTTAAATTTAATGTTTATGAAAAAAATAGCGTTAAAACTCACCGCACTTTCTCTTTCTTTTCTATTTAGTAACATTACTTCAGCTGAAGAGCTTTCTGCGAAGCAGTCTTTAGATAAAATGACACAAGCATTGGATAATCTCAATTATGAGCTTGCCTTTGTTCAAACAACCCCATCAAATATGGATTCCTTTCGTTATCGTCATATTAAGAAAGATAATAAAACTTATGCGCAATTAGTGACGCTTGATGGTCGTCAACAAGAAATTATTCAACGTGATAATTTAGTCAGCTATTTTCAGCCGAATACTCAAGCCTTTACACTTAATAGTGGCAATATCGTCGATGCAATGCCTGCTGTTGTTCGGGCTGATTTTGATAAACTTTCTTCAGTTTATGATTTTATAAAAATAGGTAAAGATCGAGTGGCTGGGCGTTTTGCTGACACGATCCGTATCATCCCTAAAGATGATTTCCGATATCAGTATTTAGTGTTTGTCGATGAAGAAAATGGTTTATTATTACGCGGTGATATGCTTGATAGTGAAGGTAAATTACTTGATCAGTTTAGAGTTGTAACGCTTTATATCGACGATAGACTAAGAGGGTTGACGGAGTATATTAACAAAGTCTCAATGCCTCCTTTGTTGAAAGAAAGTAAAAATGAACAAAATTCAGATATAACTTGGTCTGCAGGTTGGTTGCCACAAGGTTTTTCTTTAATTCGATATACTCAAGAAACATTGGAAAATGAAATCATAGATAGCGCATTATATAGCGACGGTTTATTTACTTTTACGTTGTTTGTTTCTAATGCAGGCTCTAATAATCTACCAGAAAATACTTGGAAACAAGGAGCTTATACGATTTATAGTGAAGTGAGTGGCGGAAAAGAAATTACTTTTATTGGGCAATTGCCCATAGCTGCAGCTAAGCGAATTGTACAAGAAGTTAAATTTCGATAACAAGTGCGGTGATTTTTCACCGCATTTTTATCTTTAAAGATTAGTGTAATTTTAATCTTGGTTTTAAATAACGATTTAGTTTATCAACCAGAATAATCAAACCAATTTTAATACAACCGTGCAAAGCATGTTGATGCATTCTATATAAAGATACATAGGCAAATTGTGCAAATTTACCTTGAACGGTAAGTGGATTTTTACCGAATTTATTGGTTAAGCTACCAAGTGCGGTGAAATCTGACAGAGAAACTAAGGTGCCTTTATCGTTATATTTAAATGGTTTTAATGGTTTTTGCTCAAAAAGTGCAAAGATATTTTTTGCACAAGCTTTTGCCATTTGATGTGCGGCTTGAGCTCTTGGCGGGACTAATTTACCGTTTGGCTGTGTTAATGCTGCACAGTCACCAATGGCAAAAATACTGTCATCAACGGTTGTTTGAAGTGTGTCTTTTACCACTAATTGATTGATTCGATTGAGTTCTAATCCATCAAATTGCTGTGTCACTGTTGATGTGCGAACGCCTGCGGCCCAAACGATGAGATCTGCCTTAATTTCTTCTCCATCTTTGGTGATAAGGGTATTGGGTTGAGCTTCGGTGATCATTGTATTTAATTTCACGTTTGTGCCCATTTCTTGCAACTCGTCTAATACCGCAGCAGATAAATCTTCGGGTAGTGCTGGCAGTAAGCGAGGTCCCGCTTCAACGAGAGTGACTTGTAAACATGAGTTATCAATTTTGCCATAGCCGTAAGAAGATAAATCTTCCGTAGCATGATAAAGCTCAGCTGTTAATTCCACACCAGTTGCTCCGCCACCGACAATAGCGATATTCACATTATTTTCATCCACTAATTTTTGTTTAAATTCTTCTTCACCAATATCATCTAAAGCACGGTTTTCAGAGAATTTAAGGAATAATTCCAACATTTTTTGTTGGAAGCGAAGTGCTTGATCAGAGCTGTCTAAGAAAATACAGTTATCAGCCACACCTTTTGTGTTGAAATCATTTGATTTGCTACCGATCGCAATCACTAAGTAATCATAAGGAATTCGGCGAGTAATGACGAGCATATCGCCTTCTTGCCCATAAACAGGGGCGAGTTCAACATATTTTTGTTCACGATTAATACGAGTGATTGAACCCTGTTCAAAACTGAAATGGTGATTTTTACCATGTGCACGATAGCTAAGAGAATCTACGCCATCATCCATTACACCCGTTGCAATTTCATGTAATAGGGGTTTCCATAGATGCGTAGCATTGCGATCCACTAGTGTCACTTTAGCTTGTTTTTTTCGACCTAATTTATCACCTAAGAATGTTGCTAATTCAATGCCGCCAGCGCCCCCGCCGACGATCACGACGTTTTTCATAAAGCTCTCCTAAAAGTTTAAATTGTTAAAAATGTTAAATTAATGTAATGATAACATAACAACTAAACAGGGCGAAAAACTTTCATGAAAATAACCGCACTTTTATTGATGGCAATATTCGTAGATTGGTTGTAATGCTTGAATAGTTTGAATGATAAAAGAGACGGGATTTATTTGACTGAGTTCCGATTTTTCAATGCTTTTTCCTATGCACCAAAAATCTTCTTCTGAGCGTAAAATGAGATCGTTTTTAGTCATTTGTTTCACTTTGCGAAAATCATCATATTCACTTTCATCTTCTCGCCAAATATCAAAATCAGCAAATTGTTTGAAATCAAATTGATCAAGCCACCGATTATATTGTTGCACATTAATTTGTGAGCGATCTGCGCGATAGCAATGCCAATCTAAGCACACTCTTAATCGACGACGATTTAATAGCACAGAAAAGATCGCTGCAGAATTTTGATTAAACTCGTATTTAAAATAAGCGAAGAAATGTGCTCGCACTTGCCAACCATTGGTCCAACTTTCAATATGCGGTTTCGCAAAAGGTGTGCCAAGCTGTTTTGCCACTTCTTGAATAATCGCTTTCCAGTTATCCCAATGTAATTTGTAATCCGCTTTAATCGCCGGAATATCTTCTGGACAGAATTTTTTCATTTGGGCAAATTGATAGAAAGGAATATTGAACAGTTCACAAGATTCGGCAGTAAGCGAGAGCATAGCGTTTCCTTAAAAATCACTGTAATTTTTGACCGGACTTTGTGTGAAGAACTGTTTGTCTTCCCAACGCAACATGGTCATTCGATTATTCCACACACAACCGGTATCTAAGGCATAAATACCTTGTGGAGTAGGCTCATCCACTAAACTTGCCCAATGCCCAAAGACAATGGGAATTTGTTTATAAAGAGGATTATCTAAATTAAACCAAGCTGTAAGCTCTGTAGGCGCATCTTTTAAAGGAGATTTACAGGCAAAATCAAAGCGATGATCTAAATAGCAAAAACGCATGCGAGTGAAAGCATTAATAATGTAACGATGACGCGCTAAGCCCTGTAAATCTGGCGACCAGCGATCAGGCTGTTCAGAATACATATTTTCAATAAGATAATGAAAATCACCGTGCTGTAAAATCTGTTCAACTTCGGCCGCACAAGATTTCGCAGTTTCCAAATCCCAATCAGGCGAAATACCTGCGTGTGCCATCAGAAAGTTTAATTCTTCATTATGTACAAGTAATGGCTGATGGCGTAACCAATGAATCAGCTCATCAAAATCGGGCGCATTAAAAATGGCATCGACGCGATCACGCGGTTTTACTTTTTTAATACCAAGTGCGGTCGCAATTAAGTGTAAATCGTGATTACCTAGTACGGTTTGTGCTGCATTACCAAGTGATTTTACGAAACGAAGACATTCAAGTGATTTATCTCCACGAGCCACAAGATCCCCCACAAGATAAAGTTTATCTTGCGTAGGATTGAAATCTACACGTTCTAATAAAAGCTGTAATTCATCATAACAGCCTTGCAAATCACCGACGAAATAGGTTGCCATTTTTGACCGCTCTTTTTACCCTTCTGAATCTAAGATTTCATATTTATTGATATCAGCTGGTGGATTATCTACCAACCAGTTTGCTAAGCGGGCATAATCTGCGATAGTCAAATTTTCTGCGCGTGCATTTAAATCAATACCTAGTGAGGTCAGATTTTCAGGTGAAAATAATGTTGAGAGTGCATTGCGCAGTGTTTTACGGCGCTGATTGAACGCTTGGGAGCAAACACGGTTCAACCAATATAAATCTTTTACAGGATGAGGTAATTCTTTATGTGGAATTAAACGCACAACGGCTGAATCCACTTTCGGCGCAGGTTTGAAGGCCGAAGGTGGTACTTCAAGTACAGGCATCACCTGGCAGAAGTATTGAGCCATAATGGTTAAACGGCCGTAGGCTTTGCTATTTGGCCCTGCGCATAAGCGTTTTACCACTTCTTTTTGCAGCATGAAGTGCATATCTTGAATTACATCATGATACTTAAATAAATGGAACATTAATGGCGTAGAAATGTTGTAAGGCAAGTTACCAAACACACGTAATTTCTGACCTTTTTCTGCCAAATTTTCTTTTGTATAAAGCTCACCAAAATCAAATTGCATCGCATCCGTTTCAATAACAGTGAGTTTTTGATGTAAAAATGGATGATGACGTAAACGTTCTGCAAGGTCTCGGTCAAGCTCTACCACAGTGAGGTGATCGACAAGTTCACCAACCGGCTCTGTTAATGCGCCAAGTCCCGGACCAATTTCCACTAAGAATTGATTGGGTTGTGGGTAAATTGCGGCCACGATACCTTGAATGACAGAGGTATCATGTAAAAAGTTTTGTCCGAAGCGTTTACGGGCGGTATGGCCTAAGTGTTTTTTTGAGTTCATAAGTACTATTTAATAAGAAAAGTGCGGTTATTATAGAGCCTGTATTTCTTTTGTAAATTTTAGTGTAACTGTCATGGGCAATATCATTTAGCGATGAGTTCCAGTATTGTTTTAATATGATGACTCAAACTTGGATTATAACGAATACAGTCCATTGGATTGAGAATACGATGTTGATGTTCAGATGCTTGTTTTACTGATTTTTGAATTGCATCATCCAATGTATTCATGTTTTCTCTAGAAAATGTATAGCCAAATCCATGTTGTAATACTTCTAGGCATCCCATGTTTTCAGAAAAAATAACTGGCGTACCAGATAATATGGATTCTAGTCCAACAAGCCCAAATGGCTCATATTGAGATGCCATAATGGTGAAATCTGCCGATTGGTATAATTCAGGCATATTTTTGCAAAAACCAAGCGAAGATATTTTAGGATTTTCTTCTACAGGCGTTCCTGCTACCACTAAGCGAATAGGTAACTGAGTTTTTTCAAAATATTTTTTTAAAATATCAAAACCTTTTCGCGTATGCCCAGTAGAAGGAAATAGGTAAATGATTTCATCTTTTTTGAAACCCAACTTTTCTCTGAGTTTTACTCTTTCTTCTTCATTGATTTGTGTGAATTTATCTGTATTAATAGGGGGATAAATCACATCAATTTTGTTTTCTGGGATATGATATAACTCAACGAGTTCTTTTTTCATCAATGCAGAATGAGCGATGACATATTTGGATTGATTTAAAGATTTTTGTTCACCCATGATTTTAAATCGATCTGATATGCTTGGCTTTTTCTTTGATGCTTGTAGATATCCTTTATGATTTCCACCACAAATAACAACGTCAGATAGGGTATAAGAGGTGGTAAGTGAGACTTCTGATGTTTCTTTATATTTATTTGAAAAATAGGAAAGAAACGAAGTTCTCCATTTTTTTAGGCACAAAAGAAAGATTAATCTTAACTGGCTTAATCAAATCGTATTCAGGTAATGCAGTATCAAACTTGGCAGAGTAAATTTTAGGTGTAATGCTTGCCTGAGATAATCCATTAACAATATCAATAAGATATCGCTCCATACCTCCGCCATATTGAAATTTTTGACAGGTTAATGAAATATTGGGGTGATTATTATTACTTAGTAATGTTTTATTCATTTTTATTTACCTAGTAATGGGATTATTTATGTTGATTATAGGGAGTGTTTTGATTTTGTAAATCATTGTTAACTTATGCTAAATTGAGTTTTTTATGAACAATATTATTTTTTCTTTCGTAGAAAGCCAAAAACGGCTATAATCCGCCCGTTTTTCTTAACTTTTCCGCCTAAAGTGCGGATAAAAAATCGATTATTTTTAGAGGATACAATGGCGAAAGAAGATTGCATTGAGATGCAAGGCACAATTTTAGAGACTTTACCGAATACTATGTTCCGCGTGGAGTTGGAAAACGGTCACGTGGTTACTGCACATATTTCTGGAAAAATGCGTAAAAACTATATCCGTATTTTGACTGGGGATAAAGTGACTGTAGAAATGACCCCTTATGATTTAAGTAAAGGTCGTATTATTTTCCGCAGTCGTTAATCACTGAAGATTTGAGATAGGCCGATATTATTACAATATCGGCCTTCTTTTTGGTCAAAAAGAACTCAAACGGGTTGCGGAACGTAAAAAAATCGGTATAATCCGCAACCCTTAGCCACATTGAATTTTTCGTTCCTTGCCTTTGCAGATTGGTGGCTGATCTACGTCAAAGGCTGATTAACCCGTAAGGAGCAGTAATGCGTCACTACGAAATCGTGTTTATGGTTCATCCGGACCAAAGCGAGCAAGTACCAGGTATGATCGAACGTTACACCGGTTCTGTAAAAGAAGCTGGTGGTCAAGTTCATCGCCTAGAAGATTGGGGTCGTCGCCAATTAGCGTACCCAATTAATAAATTACACAAAGCACACTATGTGCTTATGAATGTAGAAGCGCCTCAACAAGTCATCGACGAGCTAGAAACGACTTTCCGTTATAACGATGCTGTATTACGCAGTCTTGTTATCCATACTAAGCACGCCGTAACAGAAGCGTCCCCAATGAAAGCGGCTAAAGAAGAACGTAAACCTTTAGCTGAAGTTGAAAACAACGATTTTGAGGATGCTGAAGAGTAATTTGAAAATTGATAATCGTTTTTCGGTTATGGGAGTCGTTTCTCAGTTACCAAAGCGATTAAAGAGCCCTAGTGGAATTGAGCATTGCAAATTTTTGTTAGAACATCGTTCTGATCAGATTGAAAGTGGTTTTACACGTCAAGCTTGGTTAAAAATGCCAGTTCAAATTAGTGGTAATCAATTGATAGAAAAAACTCAAAGCATTACGGTCGGTAGTAAAATTTTGGTGGTGGGATTTATTACATCACATAAAACCCAAAGTGGTTTATGCCAATTAGTTTTACATGCCGAGCAAATCGAATTTATAGATTAGGAGACTAGCCAAATGGCACGTTATTTCCGTCGTCGTAAGTTCTGCCGTTTCACAGCGGAAAATGTTGTTGAAATCGATTACAAAGATATCGCTACATTAAAGAACTATATTTCAGAAAGCGGCAAAATTGTACCTAGCCGTATTACCGGTACTCGTGCGAAGTACCAACGTCAATTAGCTCGTGCAATCAAGCGCGCTCGCTATTTAGCGTTACTTCCATACACTGACAATCATCAGTAATTAAGGAGATACGGTAATGCAAGTAATTCTTTTAGATAAAATTGTTCACTTAGGTCAAGTGGGCGATCAAGTAAATGTTAAATCAGGTTTTGCACGTAACTTCTTAATCCCACAAGGTAAAGCAGTTATGGCAACTAAAGCTAACATTGAACACTTTGAAGCACGTCGTGCAGAATTAGAAGCAGCAGCGGCAGCAAATCTTGCAGCAGCTCAAGCTCGTGCAGCAGAAGTTACTGCATTAGGTTCTGTGACTATCGCATCTAAAGCAGGTGATGAAGGTCGTTTATTCGGCGCAATCACTACTCGTGATGTGGCAGAAGCAGTAACTGCAGCAGGCGTTAAAATTGCGAAAAGTGAAGTTCGTTTACCAAACGGTCCTATCCGTACTCTTGGTGACCACGATGTTCGTTTCCAACTTCACGGTGAAGTATTTGCAACATTAGATGTAATCGTTGTTGCAGAATAATTTGTCAGATAGGCAAAATAAAACCCGGTCTTAGATCGGGTTTTTATTATTAGTTTAACGTAATAAAAAGGAGCTATAGCTCCTTTTTATTTGTAACTTTTAGTCGTCAAGGAAACTTCTTAATGTTTCTGAGCGGCTAGGATGACGTAATTTACGTAACGCTTTTGCTTCAATTTGACGAATACGTTCGCGTGTAACGTCGAATTGTTTACCCACTTCTTCAAGCGTATGGTCGGTATTCATATCGATACCAAAACGCATGCGTAATACTTTTGCTTCTCGTGGTGTTAGGCCTTCAAGAACTTCGTGAGTCGCAACTCTTAAGCTTTGTGCTGTTGCAGAATCTAAAGGAAGTTCTAAGGTTGAATCTTCAATAAAATCACCTAAATGTGAGTCATCGTCATCACCGATAGGCGTTTCCATAGAAATTGGCTCTTTTGCAATTTTCAATACTTTACGAATTTTATCTTCAGGCATTCCCATACGCTCAGCTAATTCTTCTGGTGTTGCTTCACGCCCCATTTCTTGTAATAACTGGCGAGAAATGCGGTTAAGTTTATTGATTGTTTCAATCATATGTACCGGAATACGGATTGTACGAGCTTGATCCGCAATAGAGCGTGTAATGGCTTGGCGAATCCACCAGGTCGCATATGTAGAGAATTTATAACCACGGCGATACTCAAATTTATCTACCGCTTTCATTAAACCAATATTCCCTTCTTGAATTAAGTCTAGGAATTGTAAACCGCGGTTCGTATATTTTTTCGCTATGGAAATTACTAAACGTAAGTTAGCTTCTACCATTTCTTTTTTAGCTCGACGAGCTTTTTGTTCACCTCGAGCGACTGCATCACAAATATCGCGCATTTGGGTAATGGTAAGTTTCGTATTTTCTTCAATGCTAGCTAAGTTGTTTAATGCCTCAAGTATACGTGCTTCATATTTTGGTAAGCGTTTTGCCCATGGTTTGCTTGATTTTAAGGCTTTTTGTACCCATTCAGTATTGCTGCCATTAGTAGTAATGAGTTTCTCAAAATCATCTTTTGGCATTCCTGCAATATCCACTACTATTTTTTGCAACTGACGTTCTTCGTGACGTACAGATTTCATCATTTCTTTCATTGATAAAACGAGTAAATCAAATTGTTTTGGTACTAAACGGAATTGTTTAAAAATTTCACCAAGCAGCGCAATTTGATCTTGGGCGCGTTTTCCTGAGCGACCATGTTTTTCAATAACAGCAAGCGTTTTGGTGTGTTGCTCTTTTAATTGTTGGAATTTTTCTCTTGCAACTTCTGGATCGATGCTATTATCAGACTCGCTTGAATCTGATGTAGATTCTGCTTCGTTTTCGTCTTCATCTTCGTTGTCTTCAACATCTGCACTTTCTGATTCTTCTCCGTCTTCAGAAAAGTTTTCATCAATGACATTATGTTCTTCTATTTCTGCATTTGGATCGACAAAACCCGTAATTAAGTCAGCTAAACGGAAGTTTCCTTTTTCCACATCATCATAATTTTTTAGCAACCCATTTAAAGCTTCTGGATATGCGGCAATGGATGTTTGAACTTCATCAATTCCTTCTTCAATACGTTTTGCAATGCTGATTTCATCTTCACGAGTGAGAAGATCAACCGTTCCCATTTCACGCATATACATACGGACAGGATCGGTTGTTCGACCGATTTCCGATTCTACATTTGAAAGAATTTGGGTTGCCTCTTCCACCGCATCTTCATCTGGAATGGTGTCATTCAACATCATCTCATCGCTTTCTGGGGCTTCATCCAAGACCGGAATCCCTGCATCATTTTGCAGCGTTTGTAGCAACTTATCGTAATATTCAGGGTCGATGACATCTTCTGGTAATAAATCATTAATTTCTGCATAGGTTAAATAACCTTGAGTGCGACCTAATTCCATCAGTTGTTCAATTTGTTCTGAATATTGTTCAGCCGTAGATTGTTGATTTTTTTCCATTTTTATATCCGTTTTGCTTGATGTGATATTAGCAATATAATTCTTGTTACGAACTTACAATTTTATCATTGTTATTGCGGATTAACTAACTGTTTTTTCTGCAGTTCTTTACCCGCTAAAAGGTGAACGAGCACTGTTTTTTCCTCGTTAGTAAGCCCTTCAGCTCGTTCTTTAGCAATAAGCATTTCAATGTCTCGCTCAATGGCTTGAATATTTAAGCGACGATAGTTTTGTGAAAATGCATTGATCATTTCTGCTTCGTCTAATAAATGATCCCAAGTTGCCAGTATTTCAAGGGGATTGCTGTAAGGCGTATCACGGAAGTGCTCTAAAATCTGCCCTGTCGTAATCCCTTCTCGTTGGCGACAAAGTGCGGTCAAATTTTCCAGAATTTCAAAACCAGCTTCTGCACGTAATGCTTGCACGCCGCTTTCAGATATACGTTTTACTAATTCAGGATTTTGCAGAAGCAATGAAATGACCATTCGCATTGGTGTCTTCTTGATCTTATTATTAGCGACTTTTTGTTGTGTATTGACTTGTTCTAATTGTTTTGGAATAAGATTTTCTAGCTGTGTTTGGTCAAAGATTCCTAGCTTCTGAGCAAGCATATTGCGTAGCGACAAGCGTAGCATTTCTCCAGGAATTTGACGAATTAACGGTGCAGCCAAAGCAACTAATTTTCCGCGCCCTTCTTTGCTAGAAAAATCAACTTGTGGGCTTAAGTGAGCAAACATAAACTCGCTTAAAGATTGCGCACTTTCGATATATTCTTCAAATTTTTCTTTGCCATATTGTCGAATGTAAGTATCAGGATCTTCTCCCTCTGGTAAGAAAATAAATTTGAGTTGTCTGCCATCTTCTAAATAAGGCAATGCATTTTCTAATGCCCGCCAAGCCGCATCTCGCCCTGCACGGTCACCATCGTAACAACAAACAACTTGTTCGGTCGAACGAAAAATAAGTTGAATTTGTTCTGATGTCGTGGACGTACCTAAAGAAGCGACCGCATAATCCACGCCAAATTGTGCTAATGCCACTACATCCATATAACCTTCAACAACAAGTAATTGTTTGGGGTCATCGTTGACTTGTAAGGCTTCGTACAAACCATAAAGTTCGTTACCTTTATGATAAGTAATGGTTTCTGGTGAATTAAGATATTTCGGCTTTTCATCTGTTAATACTCGCCCACCGAAAGCGACGGTACGACCACGTTTATCGCGAATAGGAAACATGATGCGATTTCGGAATTTATCGTAAATATTGCCACGATCATTTCGAGAAAGCATGCCTAACTCAATGAGTTTTTGTTGTTCTTCACGATTAACACCAAATTTACGCAATACCGTATCCATCGCATTCGGCACAAACCCAATTTGAAAACGCTCAATAATTTCAGTCGAAAGCCCACGTTGTTGTAAATATTCTTGTGCTTGAGTATTTAATGGTAATTGGCTTTGATAAAACTTGGCAATCTCTTGCATTAATTCATAGAGATTTCGTTTGGTTTGATAATTAGCTTGAGGTTTCCCGCTGTTATTCGTGCGTTTTTCGTAAGGTACTTCAAGCCCTGCCATCGCTGCAAGTTCTTCAATAGCCTCTACAAATTCAAGTTTGTCATAATCCATTAAAAAGGAAATGGCATTACCGTGTGCGCCACAACCAAAGCAATGATAAAACTGTTTCTTTTGACTAACCGTGAAGGATGGTGTTTTTTCGTGATGGAAAGGGCAGCAGGCTTGATAATCGCGGCCAGCTTTTTTTAGTTTTACGCGCGTGTTAATCACATCGACAATATCGGACTTAGTCAGCAAATCATCAATAAAGGGGCGTGGAATAGAACCTTTCATTGTCGAGCCTCCGTGATCGTGGTGTGAAAGTGCGGTCGTTTTTGGCGTAGATTTTTGTTTTGCTTAAAGTAACAAAACCGTGAGTCCAAAGGATTCACGGTTTGTCTTAACTCGAGTCAGAAAATACTATAAATTAGTATAAACGGGTATTGCGCGCGTTTTCGCGAGCGTTGCGTTTTGCGTGACGTTTTGCAAGTGTTGCATTTTCACGTTTACGAATTGTAGTTGGTTTTTCGTAAAATTCGCGAGCGCGTACTTCAGCTAAGATTCCCGCTTTTTCGCAAGAGCGTTTGAAACGACGTAAAGCTACGTCAAATGATTCGTTTTCACGTACTTTAATTACAGGCATAAGCCAATCACCTCAATGAGTTTAATTTAATTGCAATTTAAAATTTTATTTTTACCAAAGCACCACTGTGCAAATGGTAAATTTAATAAAGGACGCAATTCTAATCTACTTTTAGGGAAAAAGTAAAGGGAAGAATGCCAATTCACCTTAATATTTGTGGTTTCAACTGGTTAAAACCGCTTAAACAGGGTAAAATCGCGCAACATTTTAGGTAATAAATTAAGAAAATCAATGAAAATCTTAGGTATTGAAACCTCCTGTGATGAAACGGGCGTGGCGATTTATGATGAAGAAAAAGGATTAATTGCTAATCAACTTTATACTCAAATTGCCCTACATGCAGATTATGGTGGTGTGGTTCCTGAATTGGCATCGCGCGATCATATTCGTAAAACAGCTCCTCTCATTAAAGCTGCGTTAGAAGAAGCTAAGTTAACGGCGAGCGATATTAATGGCGTGGCTTATACGAGTGGCCCAGGCCTTGTCGGCGCATTGCTTGTCGGCGCTACGATTGCGCGTTCTTTAGCTTATGCGTGGAATGTTCCTGCGATTGGTGTTCATCATATGGAAGGGCATTTACTTGCGCCAATGCTTGATGAAAATTCACCGCACTTTCCCTTTGTTGCTTTGTTGGTATCGGGTGGTCACACCCAATTAGTGCGTGTAGATGGCGTAGGAAAATACGAAGTGATTGGTGAATCCATTGATGACGCTGCAGGTGAAGCCTTTGATAAAACAGCAAAATTACTTGGACTAGATTATCCAGGTGGTGCGGCACTTTCTCGTTTAGCAGAAAAAGGCTCGCCAAATCGTTTCACATTTCCACGTCCAATGACAGATCGTGCAGGCCTTGATTTTAGCTTTTCAGGTTTAAAAACGTTTGCCGCGAATACGATTAATCAAGCGATTAAAAACGAGGGCGAACTGACAGAACAAACTAAATCAGATATTGCTTATGCTTTCCAAGATGCGGTGGTGGATACTCTTGCCATTAAATGTAAGCGTGCATTGAAAGAAACAGGTTATAAACGTTTAGTGATTGCCGGAGGGGTGAGCGCAAATAAAAAACTCCGAGAAACGCTTGCGCACTTAATGCAAAATTTAGGTGGCGAAGTGTTTTATCCTCAACCTCAATTTTGTACGGATAATGGCGCAATGATTGCTTACACAGGTTTTTTACGTTTAAAACAAGGTCAGCATAGCGATCTGGCTATTGATGTTAAGCCTCGTTGGGCAATGACGGAATTACCGGCAATTTAGGAGAAAAAATGGCAAAACTCTACTTCTATTACTCCACAATGAACGCTGGAAAATCAACGACGTTGCTACAATCTTCCTATAACTATCGTGAGCGTGATATGAACACATTAGTTTATACGGCTGCGATTGATGATCGTTTTGGCGTGGGAAAAGTCACATCGCGTATTGGTATTTCGCAAGACGCCTTTTTATTTCGCTCGGAAACCAATTTGTTTGATGAAATCAATGAGCACTTAAAAAAAGAAAAAGTGCATTGCGTGCTGGTGGATGAAGCTCAATTTCTTAGCAAACAACAAGTTTACCAGTTGAGTGATGTTGTTGATAAACTCAAGATCCCTGTGCTTTGTTATGGCTTGCGTACAGATTTCCAAGCGGAGCTTTTTGAAGGGAGTAAATATTTACTGGCTTGGGCGGATCAACTCGAAGAATTAAAAACAATTTGTTATTGTGGCCGCAAGGCTAACTTTGTTTTGCGCTTAAATGATCAAGGTGAGGTTATTAAAGAAGGCGCGCAAATTCAAATTGGGGGTAATGACTCTTACCTTTCTGTTTGCCGTTTACACTATAAAGAAAAGTGCGGTCAACTTTAAATTAGTTTTCAAACACAACACTATAAGGATAATTTTATGTTACAGAATAAAACATTTGGGAGTGCACTGATTATTGCAGGCACAACCATTGGAGCAGGTATGCTTGCTATGCCGCTTACATCAGCGGGAATGGGATTTGGTTATACCGTGTTATTGCTCGTGGGATTGTGGGCTTTGTTGGTTTACAGTGGATTGTTGTTTGTAGAAGTGTATCAAACAGCGGAGCAGTTGGATGATGGTGTCGCCACGCTCGCTGAAAAATATTTTGGGGTTCCTGGACGAATTTTAGCAACATTGAGTTTGTTAATTTTACTTTATGCGCTTTCTGCCGCCTATATTACTGGTGGTGGATCTTTGCTTTCAGGTTTGCCAACGGCTTTTGGAATGGAAGCGATGTCGCTTAAAACTGCGATTATTATCTTTACTGTGGTATTAGGTTCTTTCGTGGTTGTAGGAACGAAAGGCGTGGATGGTTTAACTCGCGTGTTATTTATTGGTAAGTTAGTCGCCTTTGCTTTTGTACTATTTATGATGCTTCCCAAAGTGGCAACAGATAATTTAATGGCATTGCCTTTGGATTATGCTTTTGTAGTTTCTGCTGCACCGATATTTTTTACCTCTTTCGGTTTCCACGTTATTATGGCGAGTGTAAATAGCTACTTAGGTGGACGTGTTGAAAAATTCCGTCGTGCTATTTTGATTGGTACCGCGATTCCATTAGCTGCTTATCTTGTATGGCAGTTAGCAACTCATGGTGTATTAAGTCAAAGTGAATTTGTACGCATTTTACAAGCTGACCCAACGCTAAATGGCTTAGTGAATGCAACACGTGAAATCACAGGTTCTCATTTTATGGGGGAAGTGGTGCGCGTGTTCTCATCACTTGCGTTAATTACTTCATTCTTGGGCGTAATGCTTGGTGTGTTTGAAGGCTTAGGTGATTTATTCAAACGCTATCATTTGCCAAATAATCGCTTTGTATTAACCATTGCCGCATTTTTACCACCACTTGTATTTGCATTGTTTTATCCTGAAGGATTTATTACTGCATTAAGTTACGCAGGGTTGTTGTGTGCGTTCTATTGCTTAATTTTACCAATTGGCTTGGCATGGCGTACACGTATTGAAAATCCAACATTGCCATATCGTGTTGCTGGCGGTAATTTTGCTTTGGTGTTTGCGTTATTGATTGGCGTCGTGATTATGGTCATTCCATTTTTAATTCAATGGGGATATTTACCGGCCGTAGCGGGATAATGTGAAGAAAAGTCACTCAATATAGTTCTTTTTATAGATAAAAGTGCGGTGAAAAATTTCAGTTTTTTGATAATAAAAATAAGCTCAAAATTAACCGCACTATTTAGCTTAAAAGATATAACAAGTTAAATTACAACTTGTCTGAATGATGAATCATCACAAAGCGTTCCCAAAGCTGTTCTTCGGTTTCTTGATGTTCAGGATCGGGCTTAATGCAGTTAGTGATTGGGCAAACTTTTTGGCAGGTTGGGGTGTCGTAATGGCCGACACATTCCGTGCAAAGTACAGGATCGATCACATAAATCTCATCGCCAATGGAAATGGCTTCGTTCGGGCATTCCGGTAAGCACATATCGCAGTTGGTACATTTGTTAGTGATGAGTAATGCCATTGTGACCCTTAATAGAAAGTTGAAAGCGGCGAATTATAGCCGACAAAAACTTGATTGACAAAAACTAAACAAAATTTATGAAAAAATTCACTTCCACCCTTTCTCTTATTGTCCTCGTTGTATTAGCAATTTGGCAATATTTTACCGATTCAACCAAAACTAAAAATCAATCATCTTCTCTCGTAATCGAACAGACTAAGCAAACAAAAGCATCTGAGCCTAAATTTGAGCCTCAATTTGAGACAAAGCGGACTGATATTGAAAAAAGTGCGGTGAAAAATCTGAATGTTTTTGTCAATTATGATGTAATTATGCGCGATGATCCTATCGGGCAAAATGCAAAAGTGCCTGTCGATTATTATATGTTGGCATTATCTTGGTCGCCTGGATTTTGTGATATTCAGCGTGAAAAATATGGTAATCAGTTGCCTTCTTCCTCTCAATATCAATGTGGAAGTAACCGCGCTTTAGGTTGGGTCGTTCATGGGCTGTGGCCTCAAAATGCAAATGCACTTTCAGTGACGGATCATCCACGTTTTTGCAAGGGCGATTTACCTGCATTGCCAAAAGATTTATTAGCACGATATTTGGCTATTTCACCAGGTGAACAATTATTGCAAGGCGAATGGGAAAAACACGGCAGCTGTGCGTTTGATTCTGCCCAGCAATATTTTGCTAAGGAGCAGGAATTATTTAGCTCATTAAAATTACCGAATCAAAATTTAAGCCGTAATGAACTTTTTCGTTGGATGAAACAACATAATCCACAATTAAAAAATGCTTATTTAGGTGCAAGTCGAAACGAATTATTCATTTGTTATGATAAAAAATGGCAGGTAATGAATTGCCAAAGCAAATAAGAATTTCTTTGATCTAAATCGTTACAACCTAGCGCGAAGTAGGTATAATACGAAGAGTTTTCAATTTTAATTTTAATTTTAACTTAACAAGAGGATAGATTATGTCAGTAATCAAAATGACCGATTTAGATTTAGCCGGTAAACGTGTATTTATCCGTGCGGATCTTAATGTGCCAGTAAAAGATGGCAAAGTGACCTCAGATGCGCGTATTCGTGCGACCATTCCTACTTTAAAATTAGCCTTAGAAAAAGGCGCGAAAGTGATGGTAACTTCTCACTTAGGTCGTCCAACTGAAGGTGAATCCAAACCAGAAGATTCTTTACAACCAGTTGTTGATTACTTAAAAGACGCAGGCTTTAATGTTCGTTTAGAACAAGACTATTTAAACGGCGTAGATGTTAAAGAAGGCGAAATTGTTGTTTTAGAAAACGTACGCGTGAACAAAGGTGAAAAGAAAAACGATCCAGAATTAGGTAAAAAATATGCCGCACTTTGCGATGTATTTGTAATGGATGCGTTTGGTACTGCTCACCGTGCGCAAGCATCAACTTACGGCGTTGCAGAATTTGCACCAATCGCTTGTGCCGGTCCATTATTAGCTGCTGAATTAGATGCATTAGGTAAAGCATTAAAAGAACCTGCTCGCCCAATGGTGGCTATTGTTGGTGGTTCTAAAGTTTCAACCAAATTAGAAGTATTAAATTCTCTTTCAAAAATCGCTGACCAAATTATTGTGGGCGGTGGTATTGCAAATACTTTCATTGCGGCAGCTGGCCACAATGTAGGTAAATCTTTACATGAAGCTGATTTAATCCCAGTCGCCAAAGAATTAGCAGCAAATACAGATATTCCTGTTCCAGTTGATGTACGTGTTGGTTTGGAGTTCACTGAAACTGCAGCAGCTATAGAAAAATCAGTGACTGAAGTTAAAGATGATGAATCTATCTTCGATATCGGTGATAAATCTGCAGAACAATTAGCAGAAATCATCAAAAATGCAAAAACCGTTTTATGGAATGGCCCAGTTGGCGTGTTTGAATTCCCTAACTTCCGTAAAGGGACTGAAATCATTTCTCACGCGATTGCAAACAGCGATGCATTCTCTATCGCAGGTGGTGGTGATACATTAGCGGCTATCGATTTATTTGGTATTGCAGACAAGATCTCTTACATTTCAACTGGGGGCGGTGCGTTCTTAGAATTCGTAGAAGGCAAAGTATTACCTGCAGTAGAAATTCTTGAAAAACGTGCGAAAAACTAACCGCACTTTTCCTATGTGGCATATCGATGGCGAGCATTAAAAATTGCGCCATCGATAAAAAGTCAAAAAAATTCTCCAATTGTGGGTTTGTCCCGCTAAACATAAAAAGGAAACACAAGTATGGCTAAATTATTAGATATCGTGAAACCTGGTGTTGTAACAGGTGAAGATGTGCAAAAAATCTTTGCTTATGCAAAAGAGCATAACTTTGCTATCCCTGCAGTAAACTGCGTGGGTTCTGACTCAGTTAATGCTGTGTTAGAAACTGCTGCACGCGTAAAAGCGCCAGTTATTATTCAATTTTCTAACGGTGGTGCGGCGTTCTATGCGGGTAAAGGTATTAAACCTGCAAGTGGTGCTCGTCCTGATGTACTTGGTGCGATCGCAGGTGCGAAACACGTTCATACTTTAGCGAAAGAATACGGTGTTCCTGTTATTCTTCACACTGACCACGCAGCGAAAAAATTACTTCCATGGATTGATGGTTTACTTGACGCAGGTGAAAAACACTTCGCAGAAACTGGCCGTCCATTATTCTCTTCTCACATGCTTGACCTTTCTGAAGAGCCAATGGAAGAAAATATGGCAATCTGCCGTGAATACCTTGCTCGTATGGATAAAATGGGGATGACCCTTGAAATCGAAATCGGTATTACCGGTGGTGAAGAAGATGGCGTAGATAATTCTGGTGTTGATGAATCTCGTTTATATACTCAACCATCTGACGTGCTTTATGTTTACGACCAATTAAACCCAGTAAGTCCTAACTTTACGGTCGCAGCGGCATTTGGTAACGTACATGGCGTGTATAAACCGGGTAACGTAAAATTAAAACCATCTATTTTAGGTGCATCACAAGAGTTCGTTGCGAAAGAACGTAATCTTCCTGCAAAACCAATTAATTTCGTCTTCCACGGTGGTTCTGGTTCTAGCCGCGAAGAAATCCGCGAAGCAATTAGCTACGGTGCAATCAAAATGAACATTGATACCGATACTCAATGGGCATCTTGGAATGGTATTTTGAACTTCTATAAAGCAAATGAAGCTTATCTTCAAGGTCAATTAGGTAACCCTGAAGGTCCAGATGCACCAAACAAAAAATACTACGACCCACGTGTTTGGTTACGTAAAATGGAAGAATCTATGTCTAAACGCTTAGAACAATCTTTCGAAGACTTAAATTGTGTTGATGTTTTATAATCCACAAAAATAACATAAAATACGACCGCACTTTCAAGTGCGGTTTTTTTATTTTAGCGGAGAAATTATGGAAAAGATCTTAGTTATTCGTAACGATAAATTAGGCGATTTTATGCAAGCATGGCCTGCTTTTGCTATGTTGAAGTTATCGAATCCTTCTTTAAAATTAACCGCACTTGTTCCGAGTTACACTGCGCCTTTAGCGGAGGTTTGTCCGTTTATTGATCATGTCATTATTGATAGTAAAAAAAATGATAAAACGGATTTCAAACGTCTTGTACAGGAAATCAAATCGCAGCAGTTTGATGGAATGATTAGCTTTTTTTCCAATACCCATAATGGAAAACTTGCTTGGAAAAGTGGGATTAAATATCGTCTCGCGCCAGCAACGAAATGGGTTCAAATTCTCTATAATCATCGCCTGATACAACGCCGCTCTCGTTCTGAAAAATCAGAATCTGAATATAATCAAGATTTAGTTCGCGCTTTTTTGCACAGGCATAATATGCCAGTTGTTGAACCTAAACCGCCTTATTTAACCTTTGAGAAAAGTGCGGTGGAAAATCAACGCATTTTCTTGCAAGAGGGTTTAGGACTTTCCGCAAATAAAAAATGGATCTTTGTGCATAGCGGTTCTGGTGGTTCAGCTACGAATCTTTCTTTAGCGCAATATGCGGATTTAATTAAAGGCTTATTGGCTGAGTTTGATTGCAATGTTGTGCTGACAGCAGGACCTGGCGAAAGTGAAAAAGCTCATGAATTGGCAAATATGGTGAATGATTCACGTGTAGCCATTTACGATAAGAATAAAGGTTTAGTGGATTTCGCTCATTCTTTAGCTTGTGCGGATTTATTTATTGCGGGATCTACAGGGCCATTGCATTTGAGCAGTGCGTTTAATATTCCGACTATCGGGTTTTATCCAAATAGCCGTTCTTCTCAGCCGAGACGCTGGAAACCGATTAATGATGCAGATAAGCATCTTGCATTTTGCCCACCCTCGGGAAAAGAGACTCAAATGAATCTAGGGCTAATTTCTATTCAACAAGCATTACAAGAGATAATCCCTTTTGTTAAGAAAATGTGTTATTCAAGTGATAACATTTAAAATTTACCAATCAAATTAAAACTGGCGGATCTTCATTACTCCGCCAGTCAAAATCCTTTTCTCTCTACCATCTAAATTCTATATTTCTTATTTTAATGGTTAATCGTTTGCTTCAGTTTTTATTTCTGAAAATGTGATCTCGCTCACATTTTCAAAATTGTCTATTTTGTTACCATTGCGTACAATACAAAACCATTTTAAAAGGGGGACATTATGTTAGCTTCACTTCAAGATATTCTCGATACGGTTAAAGCCAATAATCTGACTTATCATCAAAAATTAATGACATTAGGCAATATTGCCGAGCGTTTATTTGATCCTCGTGATTTGCTTGGCTATACCGATGAAGAATGGGGCTTTTTACAGAATCAGATGATCTGTGATTTATGTGAAGGTTACGCGATTTATCGCCCTCGTTATATCCTGCCTGATTACAATGTGTATATCCAAAAAGGCTGCGAATTTTTAGAATTGCCGCCACCAAAAGATCTAGATGAAGCACTTGACGGATTATTGATTCTTTACTCTCACGTGCCATCTATTACAACTTATCCTGTTTATGTTGGCCGTCTTGATGTGTTGCTCGAACCTTTCATTACTGATGAAGAAAAAGACTACATCAAAATTAAACGTTTCTTAAATCATATCGACAAAACTGTGCCTGATTCATTCTGTCATGCCAATATTGGGCCTTATGATACGAAAGCGGGTCGCTTGATTTTACGCGCGGTGATTGAGCTTGAAGCGCCAACACCGAATATGACCATTCGTTATGATAAATCCAAAACGAGCCGTGAGTTTGCTGAACTTGCAGCAAAAGCCTGTTTATTAGTTTCTAAACCATCTTTTGCGAACGATGCTTACTATATTTCTGATCTAGGTGAAGAATATGGCGTAGCAAGTTGCTATAACGCACTTCCCGAATGTGGCGGCGCTTACACATTAACACGTTTACGTCTAGGGACGATTGCGCGCGCGTGTAAAAGTGCGGATGAAATGGTGAACGAATTATTACCACGTGTGGCGAAATGTGCTCTTTCAACCATGGATAAACGCCATAAGTTTGTAGTGGAAGAAAGTAATTTCTTTAACAGTTCATTCCTTGAAAAAGAAGGCTTTATCAAACGCACTAATTTTACGGGGATGTTCGCAATTGTGGGCTTGGCAGATGCAGCAAACCACTTATTGCAATGTGAAGGCTTAAATGAAACCTTTGGTAAGAGTGCTCGTGGTGATGAAATTGCGACAGCAATTATGGATAAACTTAAAGAAATCACCGATGCACATGAAGGGGTTTATGCAGAACGCACAGGCAATCGTTATTTATTACATGCGCAAGTCGGTGCAAGTAACCACGAAGAAGACAAACGTAACGCACCGGCTCACCGTATTCGTGTAGGCGAAGAACCAACGTTACTTACACATTTGAAACAGTCTGCACCGTTCCATAAATATTTCCCATCTGGTACAGGGGATTTATTCGCCTTTGATCAAACTTATGTAGATCACTGCGATGCGGTGGTGGATATTATTGATGGTGCATTCTCTTTAGGCTATCGCTACATTACTACCTATTTGAAAAATACAGATTTAATTCGTGTTACAGGTTATCTAGTGAAGAAAAGCGAAGTTGAAAAATACCGTAAAGGCGAAGTCGCATTACGCGATACAACCTGGTATGGCTCGGGTACGGATGAATGTGCCAACGTGTTTGATCGCCAGTTACGCGATGAAAAAGATGTCACTGCTGAAAAATAATTGGAAAAATGACCGCACTTTCTGAGATTTTTGTGCCGTTGCATCGGATTATTCCTTTTTCAAATGTAGAGGGGCAAGGCAATCGTTCGAGTATTTTTCTGCAAGGTTGTAAGTTAAATTGCTTGTATTGCCATAATCCGGAAACTATACCTCGTTATACGGAAAATGCGAAATTGGTTAGTTTGCAGTATTTGTATGAACAGGTTATGGAGGCGGTTCCATTTATTCGAGGTGTCACAATTTCAGGTGGTGAACCGACAATCCATCATAAAAAACTGGTGCCGCTCTTTGAGGCTTTACATTCGCAGGGATTAACCTGTTATTTGGATAGTAGTGGCTTTTTTGAGTTTGATCGTATTCGTTCGTTAATTGATGTCACTGATAAATTTTTATTCGATCTGAAAGGAGAGGGTTTTGGCTTGCAAACACTTTGCTTCGATCGGAAAAATCAAGCAGGTATTGTACCGCAACAAGTGATACCAGAACGTTTGCATATAAAAAACGATAAACTGGAGCGGAATTTGCAAAATTTAGCTGCCTTGTTGCCATTAAATAAAGTGGAAGAAGTGCGGTTGGTTTTTTTAAAGCATTTTTTTGATGCTGAATATTTAGTGAGAAAGGTTGCTCAACTGCTACGAAATTATCCTGACGTGGCATTAAAAATTATCCGTGTGCATAGCAAAGGTGCGCGAGATGAAGCAGGGTTGTCTGCACATATCCCAAGTGCGGAGGAAACAAATGAGCTGGCGAAGCTGGCTTATCAATATGGGATTGAAAAAGTCCTGACTATTTTGTAATCGTTTGTGTTAAGTGCGGTGAAATTTCACCGACTTTTTCATCAAAAACAAGTAAAATAGTGCCGTTTTATTTTTATCAACTTCACCAACTAAGGGGAATCAAATGAGTGTGTTAAGCAGCATTTTGGGAATGGTCGTATTAATCGCTATTGCCGTGTTACTTTCCAATAATCGTAAAGCGATTAGTATTCGAACTGTCGTGGGGGCGTTAGCAATCCAAGTAGGATTTGCCGCCCTTATTTTATATGTGCCTGCAGGTAAACAAGCATTGGGTGCCGCTGCGGATATGGTATCTAACGTTATTGCCTATGGTAACGACGGGATTAATTTCGTTTTCGGCGGATTAGCGGATCCAAGCAAACCTTCGGGTTTCATTTTTGCAGTGAAAGTATTACCAATTATCGTATTCTTCTCTGGCTTAATCTCTGTGCTTTATTACCTTGGCATTATGCAAGTGGTGATTAAAGTATTGGGTGGTGCATTGCAAAAAGCATTGGGTACCTCAAAAGCAGAATCAATGTCAGCTGCGGCTAATATTTTCGTTGGTCAAACTGAAGCACCATTGGTGGTTCGCCCTTACATTAAAAATATGACCCAATCTGAATTATTTGCCATCATGGTGGGTGGTACAGCGTCTATCGCGGGTTCAGTAATGGCAGGTTATGCTGGAATGGGCGTGCCATTGACATACTTAATTGCAGCGTCATTTATGGCGGCACCAGCAGGTTTGTTATTTGCGAAATTAATGTTCCCACAAACAGAACAATTCTCTGATAAACAACCAGAAGACAATGATTCAGAAAAACCAACTAACGTACTTGAAGCAATGGCGGGCGGTGCGAGTGCAGGTATGCAACTTGCGTTAAACGTAGGTGCAATGTTAATCGCATTCGTTGGTTTAATTGCATTAATTAACGGTATTTTAAGTGGCGTAGGTGGATGGTTCGGCTATGGCGACTTAACCTTACAATCTATCTTTGGTTTAATTTTCAAACCATTAGCATACTTAATCGGTGTAACAGATGGTGCTGAAGCAGGTATTGCAGGACAAATGATCGGGATGAAATTAGCGGTTAATGAATTTGTGGGTTATCTTGAATTTGCAAAATACTTGCAACCAGATTCTGCGATTGTATTAACTGAAAAAACCAAAGCAATTATTACTTTCGCACTTTGTGGTTTTGCTAACTTCAGCTCTATTGCAATCTTAATCGGTGGTTTAGGTGGAATGGCGCCAAACCGTCGTAGTGATGTTGCGCGTTTAGGCTTAAAAGCAGTAATCGCGGGTACTTTAGCAAACTTAATGAGTGCAACGATTGCAGGCTTGTTCATCGGTCTCGGTGCTGCAGCGCTTTAATTCTCGGATAAGTGCGGTGAAAAATGACCGCACTTTTTATTTTTATATTTAAAAAAGGAAGGAAAATTATGACTCCACATATTAACGCGCCTGAAGGCGCATTTGCTGATGTTGTTTTAATGCCGGGTGATCCACTTCGTGCAAAATATATTGCAGAAACATTTTTGCAAGATGCAGTAGAAGTAACAAATGTTCGTAATATGCTTGGTTATACCGGTACTTACAAAGGTCGTAAAATTTCTATTATGGGCCACGGTATGGGCATTCCATCTTGCTCTATTTACGCGAAAGAATTAATCACTGAATACGGCGTGAAAAAAATTATCCGTGTAGGTTCTTGTGGTGCTGTTCGTATGGACGTAAAAGTGCGCGATGTAATTATCGGTTTAGGTGCATGTACTGATTCAAAAGTAAACCGTATTCGTTTCAAAGATAACGACTTTGCAGCTATTGCTGACTTCGATATGGCACAAGCCGCTGTTCAAGCTGCAAAAGCAAAAGGCAAAGCAGTTCGTGTAGGTAATTTATTCTCGGCGGATTTATTCTATACACCTGATGTAGAAATGTTCGATGTAATGGAAAAATACGGCATTTTAGGTGTGGAAATGGAAGCTGCTGGTATTTATGGGGTGGCTGCAGAATATGGTGCGAAAGCATTAACGATTTGTACTGTTTCTGACCATATTCGTACACATGAACAAACCACAGCAGAAGAACGTCAATTAACATTTAATGATATGATTGAAATTGCATTGGATTCAGTATTAATTGGTGATGCACAGTAATTTCTTATAGTGGATTTAAGAAGTGCTTGAAAAACAACCGCACTTTTTATATAATCCGCGCCCATTATGAGCCGTTCTCGGCTCATATTTTTGTGTGGTGCAATGAATGTTGCACTGAAAATTATCGGGGAGCTATTTAATAGCGTTATTACCCAATTAGAGGAAAACTAAAATGGCAAAAAAAGTCCAAGCCTACGTTAAGTTGCAAGTTGCAGCTGGTATGGCAAACCCATCACCACCAGTTGGTCCTGCATTAGGTCAACAAGGTGTGAACATCATGGAATTCTGTAAAGCATTCAACGCTCGTACTGAGAGCTTAGAAAAAGGTTTACCAATTCCAGTTGTTATCACTGTATATGCAGACCGTTCATTTACTTTCGTAACTAAAACTCCACCAGCAGCAGTATTATTGAAAAAAGCTGCGGGTATCAAATCTGGTTCTGGTAAACCGAACAAAGATAAAGTGGGTAAAGTAACTTTAGATCAAGTTCGTCAAATCGCTGAAACTAAAGCAGCAGATATGACTGGCGCGTCTATCGAAACTAAAATGAAATCAATCGCTGGTACTGCTCGTTCAATGGGCTTAGTGGTGGAGGAATAATACGATGGCTAAATTGACTAAAAAAATGAAAGCAATCAAAGCTGGCGTAGATTCTACCAAAGCATATGAAATCAACGAAGCAATCGCAGTATTAAAACAATTTGCGACTGCTAAATTCGTGGAAAGCGTTGATGTTGCAGTAAACTTAGGTATCGATCCTCGTAAATCAGACCAAAACGTACGTGGTGCAACTGTATTACCACACGGTACCGGTCGTGAAGTTCGTGTCGCTGTGTTCACCCAAGGTGCTAACGCAGATGCAGCTAAAGAAGCTGGTGCTGATTTAGTAGGTATGGAAGATTTAGCAGAGCAAATCAAAAAAGGCGAAATGAACTTTGACGTTGTTATCGCTTCTCCTGATGCAATGCGTGTTGTTGGTCAATTAGGTCAAGTATTAGGCCCACGTGGTTTAATGCCAAACCCTAAAGTTGGTACTGTAACTCCAAACGTTGCTGAAGCAGTTAAAAATGCTAAATCTGGTCAGATCCGTTATCGTAATGATAAAAACGGTATCATCCACACCACTATCGGTAAAGCAAACTTCTCTGAAGTTCAATTAAAAGAAAACCTTCAAGCATTATTGGCTGCTTTAAACAAAGCAAAACCAACTACTGCTAAAGGTATCTTCATCAAGAAAGTAAGCATCTCTACCACTATGGGGGCAGGTGTTGCTGTTGATCAAGCTTCTTTATAATTTAAAGAATTGATAGATTTTAAACCGCACTTTTTTAAAGTGCGGTTTTTTATTTCATAAAATTTCTATATAAGTTTTAAACTTGACGAGAAAGCCGCATTCATTTAAAATCTACCGCCTCAAAATTAGCAAAGGTTTAGATTGATTTTTAATCAATTTTGACCTTTAATTGTTTAATTTAACCGTGTTTTGATAGAAAACACATCTATACAATGATAAATTCACCGTTATTTGTCGTTGTTTTGCTCAAGTTGTCGTCCTATGTAATTTGAGTTGTCACCCCACTATAGAAGTAAGGTTCAGAGTGCGGTCATTTTAACGGTCATTCACGTCACAGTTAGTTTGTGGCTAGGTCACTGAACAGTTAGCAGAGGAAAACCAATGGGTTACTCCTATTCTGAAAAAAAACGAATTCGTAAAGATTTCGGTAAACGTCCGCAAGTTTTAAATGTTCCTTATTTATTAACCATTCAGTTGGATTCTTTTGATAAATTTATTCAAAAAGATCCTGAAGGTCAGCAAGGTTTAGAAGCGGCATTCCGTTCTGTATTCCCTATTGTAAGCAATAATGGCTATACAGAATTACAATATGTAGATTATCGTTTAGAAGAACCTGAATTTGATGTACGTGAGTGTCAAATTCGTGGCTCAACTTATGCAGCAGGCTTACGTGTAAAATTACGTTTAGTGAGCTACGATAAAGAATCTTCTTCACGCGCAGTTAAAGATATTAAAGAAAATGAAGTTTATATGGGTGAAATCCCATTAATGACTGATAACGGTACTTTTGTAATTAATGGTACCGAGCGTGTTATCGTTTCACAATTACACCGTAGTCCAGGCGTATTCTTTGATTCTGACAAAGGTAAAACCCATTCTTCAGGTAAAGTGCTTTATAACGCACGCATTATTCCTTACCGTGGTTCTTGGTTAGATTTTGAATTCGATCCAAAAGATAACTTATTTGCGCGTATTGACCGTCGTCGTAAATTACCGGCAACAATCATTCTTCGTGCATTAGGCTACACCACTGAAGAAATCTTAAACTTATTCTTTGATAAAATTACCTTTGAAATCGCTGGCGATAAATTGTTAATGACTTTAGTGCCAGAACGTTTACGTGGTGAAACTGCTTCTTTTGATATTGAAGCAAATGGCAAAGTTTATGTTGAACGTGGTCGTCGTATTACTGCACGCCATATCAAGGCATTAGAAAAAGATAAAATTTCACAAGTCGTTGTACCTTCTGAATATATTTTAGGTAAAGTTGCATCGAAAGATTATGTTGATTTAGAGTCTGGCGAAATTATTTGCCCTGCGAATGGCGAGATTTCTTTAGAGACGCTTGCAAAACTTGCGCAAGCAGGTTACACCACGATCGAAACTTTATTTACTAACGATTTAGATTACGGTCCATATATTTCTGAAACGCTACGTGTCGATCCAACTTATGACAAAACCAGTGCGCTTTATGAAATTTATCGCATGATGCGTCCGGGTGAGCCACCAACACCAGAATCTTCAGAAGCGTTATTCAATAATTTATTCTTCTCTGCAGAGCGTTATGATTTATCTGCTGTCGGTCGTATGAAATTCAATCGTTCTTTAGCGATCGCAGAAGGTGAAGGCACTGCTACTTTAAGCAATGAAGATATTATTGCGGTAATGCGTAAATTGATCGACATCCGTAATGGTCGTGGCGAAGTGGATGATATTGACCACTTGGGTAACCGTCGTATCCGTAGCGTAGGTGAGATGGCGGAAAACCAATTCCGTATCGGTTTAGTGCGTGTAGAAAGAGCGGTGAAAGAACGCTTATCTTTAGGTGATTTAGATGCAATCACACCGCAAGACTTAATTAATCCAAAACCAATTTCTGCAGCGGTGAAAGAATTCTTTGGTTCTTCACAACTTTCGCAATTTATGGACCAAAACAACCCATTATCAGAAGTGACACACAAACGTCGTATTTCTGCATTAGGTCCAGGCGGTTTAACGCGTGAACGTGCTGGTTTTGAGGTACGTGACGTACATAACACTCACTATGGTCGTTTATGTCCGATTGAAACCCCTGAAGGTCCAAACATCGGTTTGATCAACTCACTTTCTGCGTTTGCACGTACTAATGATTATGGTTTCTTAGAAACACCATATCGTAAAGTAGTTGATGGCCAAGTTACTGAAGAAATTGAATACTTATCTGCAATTGATGAAGCAAACTATATCATTGCACAGGCAAACTCAAATTTAGACGAAAATAACCGTTTTACTGATGCTTTTGTTACTGCACGTGGTGAACGTGGTGAATCTGGTTTATATAAACCTGAGGATATTCACTATATGGACGTTTCGACACAACAAGTGGTATCTGTCGCGGCTGCATTAATTCCATTCCTTGAGCATGACGATGCGAACCGTGCGTTGATGGGTGCGAACATGCAACGTCAAGCAGTTCCAACATTACGTGCGGATAAACCATTAGTTGGTACAGGTATGGAAAAACCAATCGCACTTGACTCAGGTGTTGCGGTTGTTGCAAAACGTGGTGGTACAGTTCAGTACGTCGATGCTTCTCGTATCGTTATTAAAGTAAATGAAGATGAAACCATTGCAGGTGAAGCAGGTATTGATATTTATAACTTAATCAAATATACCCGTTCTAACCAAAATACTTGTATTAACCAAATTCCTTGTGTGAATTTAGGCGATCCAATCAATCGTGGTGAAGTATTAGCAGATGGTCCTTCTACTGATTTAGGGGAACTTGCATTAGGTCAAAATATTCGCGTGGCGTTCATGCCTTGGAACGGCTATAACTTCGAAGACTCAATGTTAGTTTCTGAACGTGTTGTTCAACAAGATCGTTTCACTACCATCCATATTCAAGAATTATCTTGTGTTGCGCGTGATACCAAGTTAGGTGCAGAAGAAATTACTGCAGATATTCCAAACGTAGGTGAGTCAGCGTTAAGCAAACTTGATGAATCAGGTATTGTTTATGTTGGTGCAGAGGTTAAAGGTGGGGACATCTTAGTCGGTAAAGTAACGCCTAAAGGTGAAACTCAATTAACCCCAGAAGAAAAACTTTTACGCGCAATCTTTGGTGAAAAAGCTTCAGATGTTAAAGATTCTTCATTACGTGTGCCAAACGGTACATCAGGTACGGTTATTGATGTTCAAGTCTTCACTCGTGATGGCGTAGAAAAAGATAAACGTGCATTAGAAATCGAAGAAATGCAACTTCGTGAAGCGAAAAAAGATTTAACTGAAGAGTTAGAGATTTTAGAAGCTGGCTTATTTGCTCGTGTTCGTAATCTTCTTATTTCTAGTGGTGCTGATGCAGCGCAATTAGATAAATTAGATCGCACTAAATGGTTAGAACAAACCATTGCAGATGAAGAAAAACAAAATCAATTAGAACAGCTTGCAGAGCAATACGAAGAACTTCGTAAAGAGTTTGAACATAAACTTGAAGTGAAACGTAAGAAAATCATCAAAGGTGATGATCTTGCACCAGGCGTGTTAAAAGTGGTTAAAGTTTACCTCGCGGTGAAACGTCAAATCCAACCGGGTGATAAAATGGCGGGTCGTCATGGTAACAAAGGTGTTATCTCGAAAATTAACCCAGTTGAAGATATGCCATACGATGAGAATGGCCAACCAGTTGAGATCGTATTGAACCCATTGGGTGTTCCATCTCGTATGAACATTGGTCAGATCCTTGAAACCCACTTAGGTTTAGCTGCGAAAGGTATTGGTGATCAAATCAACGCAATGCTTAAACAAAAACAAGAAGTGGAAAAATTACGTGGTTATATCCAAAAAGCGTATGACTTAGGTAATGGCTCGCAAAAAGTGGATTTAAGTACCTTCACAGATGAAGAAGTATTACGTTTAGCCGAAAATCTACGTAAAGGTTTACCGGTTGCAACCCCTGTGTTCGACGGTGCAGACGAAGCTGAAATCAAAGAGTTATTAAAACTTGGTGGATTACCAACTTCAGGTCAAATCACTTTATATGATGGCCGTACAGGTGAGAAATTTGAGCGTCCAGTAACAGTAGGTTATATGTATATGCTCAAATTGAACCACTTAGTTGATGACAAAATGCATGCTCGTTCAACGGGTTCTTATAGCCTTGTTACACAACAACCATTGGGTGGTAAAGCCCAATTCGGTGGCCAACGTTTCGGTGAGATGGAGGTATGGGCACTTGAAGCATATGGTGCAGCTTACACCTTACAAGAAATGCTAACCGTGAAATCGGATGATGTGAATGGTCGTACGAAGATGTATAAAAACATCGTAAGTGGCAATCAACATATGGATCCGGGTACACCAGAATCTTTCAACGTAATAATGAAAGAAATCCGCTCACTTGGTTTAAATATCGAGTTAGATGAAGAGTAATCACTGATTACTATAAATGGTGCTGAGCCCTTGGCTCCACCCGTTTACGGGGGGAGCTGGCGCGAAGCGACTGAGGGGGGATTTATATCCTAAGCCCCCTTCCGCCCTTCGGGCACCTTCCCCCGCAAAGCAGGGGAAGGCAAGAGGAACAACAACATAAGATTTGAAATCGCCGAAGTGCGGTCAAAATTCTCCGAGATTTTCAACCGCACTTTAAACCTTTAACTCCGACAGGAGAACATTTGTGAAAGACTTAGTTAAGTTTTTAAAAGCACAATCAAAAACCAGTGAAGATTTTGATGTGATTAAAATTGGGTTAGCTTCCCCAGATATGATCCGTTCTTGGTCATTTGGTGAAGTGAAGAAACCTGAAACCATTAACTACCGTACGTTCAAACCTGAACGTGATGGTCTTTTCTGTGCACGTATCTTCGGGCCTGTAAAAGATTACGAATGTTTATGTGGTAAATATAAACGTTTAAAACACCGTGGTGTGATTTGTGAAAAATGTGGTGTTGAGGTCACTCAAACTAAAGTTCGTCGTGAACGTATGGGCCACATTGAACTTGCATCGCCAGTTGCACATATTTGGTTCTTAAAATCATTGCCGTCTCGTATTGGTTTACTTTTAGATATGCCATTGCGCGATATTGAACGTGTACTTTACTTTGAAATGTACATCGTGACCGAGCCAGGTATGACTGATTTAGAGCGAGGTCAATTATTAACTGAAGAACAATACCTTGACGCTGAAGATCGTTGGCAAGATGAATTCGAAGCGAAAATGGGTGCCGAAGCGATTCAAGATCTCTTAAAAGGTATGGATCTTGACGTTGAATGTGAAAAATTACGTGAAGAATTACAAGAAACTAACTCTGAAACTAAACGTAAAAAAATCACTAAACGCTTAAAATTATTAGAAGCATTTGTTCAATCTGGTAATAAACCAGAATGGATGGTAATGACTGTATTACCAGTTCTTCCACCAGATTTACGTCCATTAGTGCCGCTTGATGGTGGTCGTTTTGCGACTTCAGATTTGAACGATTTATATCGTCGTGTGATCAACCGTAACAACCGTTTAAAACGTTTATTAGATTTAATTGCGCCAGATATTATTGTGCGCAACGAAAAACGTATGTTACAAGAATCTGTTGATGCGTTATTAGATAATGGTCGCCGTGGTCGTGCAATTACAGGTTCTAACCGTCGTCCATTAAAATCTCTTGCAGACATGATCAAAGGTAAACAAGGTCGTTTCCGTCAAAACTTATTAGGTAAACGTGTTGATTACTCTGGTCGTTCTGTAATCACTGTAGGTCCATACTTGCACTTACACCAATGTGGTTTGCCGAAGAAAATGGCATTGGAATTATTCCGTCCGTTTATCTACGCTAAACTAGAAAGCCGTGGTTATGCAACGACAATCAAAGCGGCTAAGAAAATGGTTGAGCGTGAAGATGCGATCGTTTGGGATATTCTTGCAGAAGTTATTCGTGAACACCCAATTCTATTGAACCGTGCGCCAACACTTCACCGTTTGGGTATCCAAGCGTTTGAACCGATCTTAATCGAAGGTAAAGCGATTCAATTACATCCACTCGTTTGTGCGGCGTTCAACGCAGACTTCGATGGTGACCAAATGGCGGTACACGTTCCATTAACGCTTGAAGCTCAATTAGAAGCTCGTGCGTTGATGATGTCAACCAACAACGTGCTTTCACCAGCAAACGGTGATCCTATTATCGTTCCATCACAAGACGTGGTATTAGGTCTTTACTATATGACCCGCGAAAAAGTGAACGGTAAAGGCGAAGGCATGTTATTGCAAGATCCTCGCGAAGCTGAAAAAGCATATCGTACTGGTGAAGCAGAATTACATTCTCGCGTGAAAGTACGTATTACTGAATATGTGAAGAATGAAGCTGGCGAATTTGATGCGAAAACCACGCTGACTGATACAACTATCGGTCGTGCAATCTTATGGATGATCGCGCCGAAAGGCATGCCTTATTCATTGTTCAACCAAACATTAGGTAAAAAAGCTATTTCTAAACTGATTAACGAAGCTTATCGTCGTTTAGGTTTAAAAGAAGCGGTAATGTTTGCTGACCAAATTATGTATACCGGTTTTGCGTATGCGGCACGTTCTGGTTCATCAGTTGGTATTGATGATATGGAAATTCCAGCGAAGAAATACGAAATTATTTCTGCAGCGGAAGAAGAAGTGGCTGAGATCCAAGAGCAATTCCAATCAGGTCTTGTGACTGCAGGCGAACGCTATAATAAAGTAATCGATATTTGGGCCGCAGCGAATGAGCGCGTAGCGAAAGCGATGATGGAAAACTTATCTCAAGAAGAAGTCATCAACCGCGAAGGTAATCCTGAAAAACAAGCATCCTTTAATAGTATCTTTATGATGGCGGATTCTGGTGCACGTGGTTCTGCAGCTCAGATTCGTCAGTTAGCAGGTATGCGTGGTTTGATGGCGCGTCCAGATGGTTCGATCATCGAAACTCCAATTACAGCGAACTTCCGTGAAGGTTTGAATGTACTTCAGTACTTTATTTCAACCCACGGTGCGCGTAAAGGTTTGGCAGATACCGCATTAAAAACAGCAAACTCTGGTTACTTAACTCGTCGTTTAGTTGACGTAGCACAAGACTTAGTGATTGTAGAAGATGACTGTGGTACGCACGAAGGCTTAGTTATGACCCCATTAATCGAAGGTGGAGATGAAAAAGTTCCACTTCGTGAATTAGTGTTAGGTCGTGTAGCTGCAGAAGATATTTTAAAACCAGGTACAGAAGAAGTATTAATTCCTCGTAACACGTTATTAGATGAAAAACTCTGTGATGTGTTGGATGCAAACTCTGTAGACAGCGTAAAAGTACGTTCTGTTGTAACTTGTGATACTGATTTTGGTGTATGTGCGAAATGTTATGGTCGTGATCTTGCGCGTGGTCATTTAATTAACCAAGGTGAAGCAGTGGGTGTTATTGCTGCTCAATCTATCGGTGAGCCGGGTACACAGTTAACCATGCGTACGTTCCATATCGGTGGTGCGGCATCTGCAGCAGCGAAAGAATCGAGTGTACAAGTTAAAAACACTGGTACATTACACTTAATGAATGCGAAATTCGTTACTAATGATGAAGGTAAATTAGTATTAACGTCTCGTAATACTGAATTAACTATTACCGATGCATTTGGTCGTACTAAAGAACACTATAAAGTGCCTTACGGTGCGGTGTTAAGCAAAGGTGACAGCCAAGATGTAACAACAGGCGAAACTATCGCAAATTGGGATCCACATACAATGCCAGTTGTCTCTGAAGTATCTGGTTTTGTGAAATTCGTTGATATTATTGATGGCTTAACTGTAACGCGTCAAACTGATGAATTAACAGGTTTATCATCAATCGTGGTTCAAGACGTAGGTGAACGTGCTACTGCGGGTAAAGATTTACGTCCAACCATTAAATTAGTTGATGCAAATGGTAACGATATTTTCTTACCTGAAACGGATGTTCTTGCGCAGTATTTCTTACCGGGTAAAGCAATCGTAAGTTTAGACGATGGCGCAGCAGTAAAAGTGGGTGAACCATTAGCACGTATTCCGCAAGAGTCTGTGGGTACGAAAGATATTACCGGTGGTTTACCACGCGTTGCAGATTTATTTGAAGCACGTAAACCAAAAGAACCAGCTATTTTGGCTGAAATTTCTGGTATCGTGTCTTTCGGTAAAGAAACTAAAGGTAAACGCCGTTTATTAATTACTCCTGCGGAAGGCGAAACTTACGAAGAAATGATTCCAAAATGGCGTCAGCTCAACGTATTTGAAGGTGAAATGGTACAACGTGGTGACGTAATTTCTGATGGTGCTGAAACACCACATGATATTTTACGTTTACGTGGCGTGCGTGCAGTAACTGAATACATTGTGAACGAAGTACAAGATGTTTACCGCTTACAAGGGGTAAAAATCAACGATAAACATATCGAAGTTATCGTTCGTCAAATGTTACGTAAAGCGGTAATTACTAAAGCTTACGATTCAGAATTCCTTGAAGGGGAACAAGTCGAAGTTGCTCGTGTGAAAATCGTTAACCGTCAACGTGAAGCAGAAGGCAAACCGCCAGTTGAGTTTGAACGCGAATTATTGGGTATTACCAAAGCGTCTCTTGCGACTGAATCCTTCATCTCTGCCGCATCGTTCCAAGAAACTACTCGTGTTCTTACCGAAGCAGCAGTGGCAGGTAAACGTGATGAATTACGTGGCTTGAAAGAGAACGTAATCGTAGGTCGATTAATTCCTGCGGGTACAGGTTTTGCGTATCATCAAAATCGTCACAAACATCGTTTAGTTGATGATGTCGTAGCGAAATTATCTGAAGAAGATGAAGCTGCTATCGCTGATGAGTTTGTTATGACTGCAGACGATGCAAGTGCAAACTTAGCTGAAATGCTTAATATGGCAGATGATGTGGAATAATTAATTCCCTATATAAGAAAACCCGAATGAAAGTTCGGGTTTTTTATTTGTATGAAAATTAGTAGACGTTTTATTCCAGAACAATAAGTGTGTTTCTTTATAGAAATTTCACAAAAATTTGAGATTTTTAGAAAAGTCTGTTGTTGATGGCTGTGCTAAACTTCGCTAAATTTTTTCAAAATAAGGATAATATTATGAGTACAACAAAACCTTTTCCTCTTCCAACAGGATATTTCGGTATTCCTCTTGGTTTGGCCGCTTTATCTTTGGCTTGGCTTCATCTAGAAAACTTATTTCCTACTGCCCGAACCGTAAGTGATGTTCTTGGCATTGTAGCAAGTGCGGTCTGGATTTTATTTATTTTAATGTATGCGTATAAACTTCGTTATTACTTTGAGGAAGTTAGAGCAGAGTATCATTGCCCTGTTCGTTTTTCCTTTATTGCGTTGATTCCTATTACAACCATGTTGGTAGGCGATATTATTTATCGTTGGAATCCTTTAATAGCTGAAGTGATGATTTGGGTTGGTACAGTAGGACAGTTACTTTTCTCATCATTGCGTATCAGTGAACTATGGCAAGGTGGTGTATTTGAACAAAAATCTACTCGCCCTCCGTTTTATTTGCCTGCGGTAGCGGCAAATTTCACAAGTGCAAGTTCATTGGCATTACTGGGTTACCATGATTTAGGTTATTTGTTCTTCGGTGCAGGAATGGTTGCATGGATTATTTTTGAGCCCGTATTATTACAACATTTGCGAATTTCATCTCTTGAGCCGCCATTTAGAGCCACAATGGGCATTATTCTTGCGCCTGCATTTGTGGGCGCATCCGCTTATTTGTCACTCAATCATGGCGAAGTGGATACTTTAGTTAAAATCCTTTGGGGATATGGATTCTTGCAATTATTTTTCTTATTGCGATTATTCCCTTGGATTGTGGAAAAAGGACTTAACATTGGCTTATGGGGATTCTCATTCGGATTAGCGTCTATGGCAAACAGTGCTATCGCTTTCTATCATGGCAATGTTTTACAAGGCGTGTCTATTTTTGCCTTTGTTTTCTCGAATTTAATGATTGGCCTATTAGTTCTAATGACAATTATTAAATTAGCTAAAGGGCAGTTTTTCTTAAGATAAGGCATTTAAATCGACTAAGGCAGGGATTCCCTGCCTTATTTATATATGTCATCTATTTGTCTTTTTCTATTTCAATCACTTCTACACAATTCACCGTGCCTGCTTTAATTCGCCATTTCACATTAAATTCATACAAACTCATACCATAAATACGATCACTCGGTTTACCTTGTTGATAGGCTGGACGCGGATCTTGCTCTAGCACTTGGCGAATAAAACGACTTAAGTGCGGCCGTTTTTCTTCTCGTTTTTTTACCGCACTTTTAGCTTGCTCGGTAAATTCAACAGTCAGTTTTACTGGTGGTTTTTCTTGGGCAAAGCTCGATTGTGCATTTGGCTCACTATCTGCATAGGCAATATAGGGTTTGATATCGAAAATGGGTGTGCCATCCACTAAATCCACCGCACCTAAATGGAGAAAAACGTTACCGTTGATGCATTCTACTTGACGTAATTCTACTTTGGATAAACCGAGAGGATTCGGACGGTGCGTTGCACGTGAAGCAAACACGCCAACTCGTTGATTACCGCCTAACCGCGGAGGGCGTACTGTGGGTTGCCATTTTCCTTGTTGGATTTGGTCAAACTGAAAAATTAACCAAAGGTGACTGAATTGTTCCAATCCTCGTACGGCTTCAGGCGAATTATATGGCGGTAAGAGTTCTACAATGCCTACTCCGTCTTCAACTAAATTAGGTTGGCGTGGTACGGAGAATTTTTCTTTGTAAGGTGTGTGGATAATGGCGATAGGTGATAAGGTTAAATCATTCATAAATTGGGTATCTTAGTGTAGAATGTGCGGCTTATTGTAATCAAAAGTGCGGTCAAAAAAAAATGACAAATGAAAAATTGAAAATGTGGTGGGAAACGGCTCGACCAAAAACTTTGCCCTTAGCGTTGGCATCGATTTTCACAGGTTCGGCATTAGGTTATTGGGCGAATCCACAAGGTTTTAATGGGCTTGTAATGGCGCTTTGTTTACTTACGACAATTTTATTGCAGGTGCTTTCTAATTTTGCCAATGATTATGGGGATCATCAAAAAGGTTCAGATACTGAAGAACGTATTGGGCCATTACGTGGCATTCAAAAAGGCGCAATTTCAGCCAAAGAACTGAAATGTGGATTAATTCTAATGGTGGTGGCAAGTTTTCTTTCAGGAAGTTTCTTGATTGGAATCGCTTATGAAAACCTCTCGGATTTATTCGCTTTCGCTGGGCTTGGTATTTTAGCTATTGTTGCTGCTATTACTTATACGGTTGGGGTAAAACCTTATGGCTATATGGGATTAGGCGATATTTCTGTATTAGTATTTTTTGGTTTGCTTGGTGTTGGCGGCACTTATTATTTGCAAACTCACAGTATTGATAGCCACATTATTTTGCCTGCTATTGGTTCTGGTTTATTGGCAAGTGCGGTATTAAATATCAATAATTTACGCGACATTGAACAGGATGCGAAAGCTGGCAAAAATACCTTAGCTGTTCGTTTAGGTGCATATAAAGGGCGTGTTTATCATTGTATTTTATTAAGTGTGGCGGCCCTATGTTATTTGGCATTTGCGGTGGCAACGGCTATTTCTTGGACAAATTATTTATTTGTATTGGCAATGCCGCTGTTAGCTAAACATGCGATCTTTGTTTATCGCAGTCAGCAGCCAAGTGAATTGCGTCCAATGTTGGCTCAAATGTCTATGATTTCGTTATTAATCAATATCTTGTTTAGTTTAGGCTTGCTTATCGGCTAAATCGGCATATACTAAAGCAAACAAAATTTCAACAATCGATAGGGGAAAGTTATGTTTATTGATACTTCAGAACTTTGCGATCTTTATGCAGAACAAGTGGATGTAGTCGAGCCAATTTTTTCAAGTTTTGGTGGCGTAAGTAATTTTTACGGTAAAGTCACTACGGTAAAATGCTTTGAAAGTAATGGATTAATTGCTGAAGTATTAGAAGAAAATGGCGAAGGTCGAGTGCTTATCGTTGATGGCGGTGGTGCGGTACGCCGTGGTTTGATTGATGCAGAATTGGCTCAACTTGCTGTTGATAATGGTTGGGAAGGCATTATTGTATATGGTGCAGTACGCCAAATTCAGCAATTAGAAAACCTCGATATTGGTATTCATGCCCTTGCGCCAATTCCAGTTAGTGCAGATGAAAGCACAGCTGGTGAGAGTGATGTTCCAGTAAACTTTGGTGGCGTAACCTTTTTCCCAGAAGATTATATTTACGCAGATCTGACAGGAATTATACTTTCGCAAGAGCCCTTAGATTTAGATGATTCGGACGAATAATACGAAAGAGCAAAAGTGCGGTGAAAAATAACCGCACTTTTTTTATCAAAATTTATTGCACTAGATCACATTTCTGAAAATTGAGCATTGCAACTTATTAACATTCATTTAACATTGTAGTCCGTTCGAGTTAGAACACTAACGGAGGAGCTTTATGACTGAGATGAAATCTTTCAAGAATCATAAAAGTGGCATTATTTTTATTTTAGATATAGTGCTGTTTTTTGTGTTATTAAATGTGCTACCTTATGACCCAAAGGCTAGTGCTGGTTTAGCTTTATTGGCTTTTGTTGCAGTGCTTTGGTTAACCGAGGCATTGCATGTTACGGTTACCGCATTATTGGTGCCATTATTGGCGATCGCGCTAGATTTAGTGAGTACTAAACAAGCCTTAGTGGCTTTTGCTGATCCTACAATCTTTTTATTCTTTGGTGGCTTTTCTTTGGCTACAGCCTTACATATTCAAAAACTTGATAAAATGATTGCTAATAAGATTATGGCGTTAGCGCGTGGTAATTTATTTATTGCCATTATTTATCTCTTTTTGATTACAGCCTTCCTTTCTATGTGGATGAGTAACACGGCAACTGCAGCCATGATGTTACCCCTCGCAATGGGAATTTTAAGCCAACTTGATCGTGAGAAAGAACATAATACTTATGTGTTTGTATTGTTAGGGATTGCTTATAGTGCATCAATTGGTGGTATGGGAACCCTTGTGGGTAGCCCACCGAATGCGATTGTAGCAAGTAACTTACATTTAACTTTTGCAGATTGGTTATGGTACGGTTTACCAATAATGATCATTTTACTACCACTGATGATTGGTACGCTTTACATTATTTTTAAGCCAAAACTTCATATTAATTTTGAGCAATCTTTTGAAAGCATTGAAATGAATTCAGTGCGTGTATTAACACTTGTTATTTTTGTTGTAATTGCTTTAACTTGGGTATTTAGTGGGCAAATTAATCCGCTGATTTCAGGCTTACTTGGTTTGCAGAAAAATATTGCGAGCTTCGATAGTGTCGTCGCTTTATTAGCCGCTATTGTGATTTGTTCTACGGGCATTGCAAGCTGGAAACAAATTCAAGAAAGTACCGATTGGGGCGTATTAATGCTTTTCGGTGGTGGATTAACATTAAGTGCGGTATTGAAGGATTCTGGAGCAAGTAAAATTTTAGCAGATAGTATTGTCTTTATGATTGAAGGACAACATTTCTATCTTATTGGCTTGTTAGTTGCAGCATTCATTATTTTCTTAACTGAATTTACTTCTAACACAGCAAGTGCGGCACTACTCGTCCCAATATTTATTTCTATCGCCCAATCATTGGGTATGCCTGAAATTGGTTTAGCATTAATTATTGGTATTGGTGCATCCTGTGCCTTCATGTTACCAGTTGCAACACCTCCAAATGCTATTGTATTTGGTTCTGGACAAGTGAAACAAAGTGAAATGGTAAAAGCTGGTTTCGTATTGAATTTAGTGTGTATCGTCGTGATTGCAACTGTCGGCTATATGTTCTGGTTGAACTAATTTAGATTTGATTATTTACAAAATTCTTGAATGATTAAAATAAATGGGTTAAAGCGAATAAGGCTTTAACCCATTTTTCTTGTGATAAGATTCTTTTATACAAAGCTATTTGTTGTGTTCATAAGCGTAAAGTGTGTTGCTCATTAACATTGCAACGGTCATTGGCCCAACACCGCCGGGAACGGGGGTAATATATGCCGCTTTTTCTGCTGCTTTATCAAACTCTACATCGCCTACTAATTTTCCATCTAGGCGGTTAATTCCGACATCAATGACTACCGCACTTTCTTTGATCCAATCTCCGGGAATCAAATTCGGCTTACCTACCGCGACGACAAGTATATCTGCTTGGCGAGCATGGCTTTCTAAATCTTTGGTAAATCGATGAGTTACTGTGACAGTTGCGCCTGCTAATAATAATTCTAAAGACATTGGGCGTCCGACAATATTGGATGCGCCTACAATTACTGCGTGTTTGCCATGTAAGTCAATGCCCGTTGTTTCTAATAGTTTCATTACGCCATAAGGAGTGCAGGCACGTAAAGTTGGAATACGTTGGCATAAAAGCCCAACATTGTAAGGATGGAAACCATCCACATCTTTTTTCGGGTCGATTCTTTCAATTATTGCTTCTGTATTAATTTGTTTGGGTAACGGTAGCTGCACCAAAATACCATCAATATTTTTATCAGCATTAAGCTGGTCAATAACCGCTAACAATTCCTCTTGCGTGGTGGTATCTGGCAGATCATAAGATTTAGAGAGAATACCAATTTCTTCACAACTTTTACGTTTATTACCGACATAGATTTGCGAAGCAGGATCGGCACCCACGAGAATGACAGCAAGCCCAGGCGCGCGTTTTCCTTGCTTAACGTAATGGGTGATTTTATCTGCCACATCGGCTTTAATTTTTTTTGAAAGTGCGGTACCAGAGATGATTTGTGCGGTCATTGAGCTGTCCTTTTGAATGATGGGAAAGAAAGCGTTTGCTATTTTAGCGGACAATGATTTTTTTACAACGAAAAAGGGGGCATTTTTCCTAAAGTGGAATAATTTTGAACAATTAAATTAAAAAATCAAAAAATTAATTGACTGAGATAAAAACAAACCTATAATTGACCGCACTCGTCGGCGAGTAGCGCAGCTTGGTAGCGCAACTGGTTTGGGACCAGTGGGTCGTAGGTTCAAATCCTATCTCGCCGACCACTTCTTTTATATTGTCTTGAAATTCCGTACAAAAGAAATCCTTTGAATGCGCCCTTAGCTCAGCTGGATAGAGCAACGCCCTTCTAAGGCGTGGGTCAAAGGTTCGAATCCTTTAGGGCGTGCCATTTATTTCTTCAATCCATTTTTTTATTCTCTTTTATTAATTTCTTTTGCTATTTAAGCAAGCTACAATACGCCCCCAAATTTTATCAATACGAATCAGAAAGAGAATTATTATGCCCTTTGCTATTGGTCAGCGCTGGTTGAGTGAAAGTGAAAACGCTTTAGGATTAGGTATCATTACCGCATTAGATCAACGAACTGTCACGATTTATTTCCCTGCTGCGGATGAAACGCGTATATATGCTGCTGCACAAGCGCCTTTAAGTCGAATTGTATTTAGCAAAGGTGAAACATTATCCCATCAAGCAGGCTGGCAAGGTGAGATTTTAGACGTTCAAAATATGAACGGTTTGCTATTTTATTTAGTTAAAAATCCACAAGGTGAAGATGTCATTGTGCAAGAACGTGATATTTCATCGATTATTTCTTTTAGCCAAGCGAAAGAGCGTCTGTTTTCAGCGCAAATTGATCGTAGCAGCCATTTTGCATTGCGTTATCGTACGCTTTGTCATCAGCAAGCACAATTTAAATCGCCATTGCGTGGTTTACGCGGAACGCGTGCGGGTTTAATTCCTCATCAGCTTCATATTGCAGCTGAAGTCGGTAATCGAGTTAATCCTCGCGTATTATTGGCGGATGAGGTTGGTTTAGGGAAAACCATTGAAGCAGGAATGATTTTGCAGAATCAACTTTTTGCTGAGAAAGTGCAACGTGTTCTTATTATCGTGCCAGAAACCTTGCAACATCAATGGTTGGTGGAAATGCTTCGTCGTTTTAATTTGCATTTTTCACTTTTTGATGAAGAACGTTGCAACGATTTTGATCTTGATGCGGTTAATCCGTTTACAACTGAAAGCTTAATTATTTGTTCGCTGAATTGGTTAGAAACTCATCCAAACCGAGTAGAGCAGGTGCTCAATGCTCAATTTGACTGTTTAATTGTGGATGAGGCACATCATCTTGTTTGGTCCGAAACCTCGCCAAGTGCAGCTTATTTATTAGTTGAACAGCTTGCTCGTATCATTCCATCCGTTTTGTTACTCACTGCAACTCCTGAACAACTTGGGCAAGAAAGTCATTTTGCTCGTTTGCGCTTACTGGATCCAGAACGTTTCTTTGATTATCAAACCTTTGTGAAAGAGCAGGAACGCTATCAACCTGTGGTTAATGCCGTTGAATCTTTGCTGGCAAATAAGGCATTAAGTGCGGTAGAAAAAAATCATATTTCTGATTTGTTACTTGAACAAGATGTCGAGCCACTTTTTAAAGCAATTGCATCAAATAATGATGAAGAACAACATCGAGCCCGTCAGGAACTGATTCAAGCCTTAATTGATCGTCACGGTACGGGGCGAATGTTATTCCGCAATACACGTCAAGGGGTGAAAGGTTTTCCGCACCGTGTTTACCACCAAATTACACTCTCTGAAGAGAATGAGAAAATTGATTGGTTGATTGATTTCCTCAAACTCCATCGCGATGAAAAAATTTTTGTGATTTGTCAGACAGCGGCAACGGCGATTCAGTTAGAACAAATTTTACGTGAACGTGAGGCGATTCGTGCAGCGGTATTCCACGAAAAAATGTCGATTATTGAACGTGATAGAGCTGCCGCTTATTTTGCGGATTTAGAAAACGGCGCGCAGGTTTTACTGAGCTCGAGTATTGGCTCGGAAGGGCGTAACTTCCAATTCGCAGCAAATTTAGTGTTATTTGATTTACCGACAAATCCTGATTTATTGGAACAATGTATTGGGAGATTAGATCGTATTGGACAAAAACGTGATGTGCAAATTTATGTGCCTTGTGCGAAAGATTCACCTCAAAGTCGTTTAGCGCGTTGGTACAATGAGGGGCTGAATGCTTTTGAACAAACTTGTCCAATGGGAATGGCATTATTTACGCAGTTTTTCGATGAGTTGGAAAAAGTGCGGTCAAATTCTACCGCACTTTCAGAGAATGAATTTTCTGAATTATTAAAACAAACTAAAACCGCACGGGAAAAACTCAAGATTGAGTTAGAAAAAGGTCGCGATCGTTTATTAGAGCTAAATTCTCATGGCGGTGAGCAAGCACAAGCGTTAGCGGATCAAATTGCTGATGAAGATAATTCGCCTGAGCTTGTAAATTTTACCTTAAAATTGTTTGATATTATTGGCGTAGAACAAGAGGAACTTGGGGCAAATAGTATTGTGATTAGCCCAACAGGGACAATGCTTGTGCCCGATTTTCCAGGTTTAAAAGAAGAAGGTGTGACGGTTACCTTTGATCGAGAACTTGCCCTTGCTCGCGAAGAAATGGAATTCTTGACTTGGGATCATCCTATGATTCGTCAAGGTATTGATCTTGTTGCTTCGGGGGATATTGGCAAAGCTGCAATGGCATTGCTTGTGAATAAGCAACTGCCCGCTGGAACCTTATTAATTGAATTAATTTACGTGGTGGAAAGCCAATCACCAAAAGGATTACAGCTCAATCGTTTCCTGCCGCCAACGCCTATTCGTTTGCTGCTTGATAACAAAGGAAATAACATTGGTGAGCAGGTTGCCTTTGAAACCTTGCATAGCAAATTGAAACCACTTGGTAAAAATATTGCCAATCAAATGGTGAAAATGGCACGGGCTAATATTGAAGCCTTGATCACGCGAGGCGATCAATTCGTAAAATCTTTAGCTGAACCGATTATTTCTGAGGCTAAAAATCAAGCAGACCAACAATTAAGCGCAGAAATTAACCGTTTACAGGCTTTGCGAGCGGTAAATAAAAATATTCGCCAAAGCGAAATTGATATTTTGGAACAACAACGAATACAATCACTGGACGAGCTTTCTAAAGCAAATTGGCGTTTGGATTGCTTGCGTGTCATTGTGACGAACAAGGAATAAAAATGGCATTGATTGAATACAATCCGCCTCTTGAACCTTATTTAGATATTATTTATCAAGATAATCATTTGTGCGTGGTGAACAAACCTAGCGGTTTGCTTTCTGTGCCGGGCAATCAACCACAATATTACGATAGTGCAATGAGTCGAGTGAAAGAAAAATTCGGCTTTTGTGAACCGGCTCATCGTTTGGATATGGCAACGAGCGGTATTATTGTGTTTGCTTTAAGTAAGGCGGCGGATCGTGAATTAAAACGTCAATTTCGCGAACGTGAACCGAAAAAACATTATCAAGCGATTGTTTGGGGGCATTTGGAGAAAGATTATGGCGAGGTAAATTTTCCAATGATTTGTGATTGGGAAAATCGACCGCGCCAACGTTTGGATTTTGTTTTAGGAAAAAGAGCGGTCACAAAATTCGAAGTTTTAGCACGTTTTCCCAATAACAGTACTCGCGTGAAACTGACGCCCGTGACAGGCCGATCTCATCAATTACGCTTGCACATGTTAGCATTGGGGCATCCAATTCTAGGCGATAAATTTTATTCTCATCCACAGGCTAAAGCTATGTCGCCAAGATTATGCTTGCACGCAGAGGAATTGACGATTACCCATCCTATTACAGGGGAAACAATGACCTTTAATGCGAAGTCTGATTTTTAAATTTGCGCAGAAGTACGAGATCACGAATGAAAAACTTTTTAGCTCAACAGGGAAAAATCACGCTAATTCTCACCGCACTTTGTGCGCTTATTTATATTGCTCAACAGCTGGGTTTTGAAGACGATATTATGTATTTGATGCATTACCCCGCTTACGAAGAGCAAGATAGCGAAGCGTGGCGCTATATCTCACATACACTGGTACATTTATCTAATTTGCATATTTTGTTTAATCTGTCTTGGTTTTTTATTTTCGGTGGAATGATTGAGCGCACTTTTGGTTCAGTCAAATTATTGATGTTGTATGTTGTAGCCTCCGCCATAACAGGGTATGTGCAAAACTATGTGTCTGGCCCCGCTTTCTTTGGACTTTCTGGTGTTGTGTATGCTGTGCTAGGCTATGTATTTATACGCGATAAGTTGAATCATCATTTATTTGATCTGCCAGAAGGTTTTTTCACCATGTTGTTGGTGGGGATCGCATTAGGTTTTGTTAGCCCATTATTTGGTATTGAAATGGGAAATGCTGCGCATATATCAGGCTTGATTGTCGGTCTTCTTTGGGGATTTATTGATAGCAAATTGCGCAAAAATTCGCTAGAGTAAGCCTGTTTAATTTGGATAAAGGATTCGCTATGAAACAATCGTTACGCCATCAAAAAATTATTAAACTGGTGGAGCAAGCTGGCTATTTAAGCACGGAAGAACTGGTTGCTGCCTTAGATGTTAGCCCTCAAACGATTCGCCGTGATTTGAATATTTTGGCGGAGTTAGATTTAATCCGTCGCCATCACGGTGGTGCGGCATCACCATCTTCTGCAGAAAATTCTGATTACGTGGATCGTAAACAATTCTTTTCATTACAAAAAAATAATATTGCACAGGAAGTTGCGAAGTTGATTCCTAACGGTGCATCTTTGTTTATTGATATTGGTACCACGCCTGAGGCTGTCGCCAATGCGTTGCTTGGCCACGAAAAACTCAGAATTGTGACGAACAATCTAAATGCCGCCCATCTTTTACGCCAAAATGAAAGTTTTGATATTGTCATGGCGGGCGGATCATTACGAATGGATGGTGGAATTATCGGCGAAGCTACGGTGAATTTTATTTCTCAATTTCGCCTAGATTTCGGGATTTTAGGGATTAGCGCGATCGATGCTGATGGTTCATTATTGGATTATGATTACCACGAAGTACAAGTCAAGAGAGCGATTATTGAAAGTTCACGTCAGACCTTATTAGTGACCGATCACTCTAAATTTACTCGCCAAGCGATTGTTCGCTTGGGCGAATTAAGTGATGTGGAATATTTGTTTACGGATGATGTTCCCGAAGGAATTGTTAATTATCTGAAAGGTCAGAAAACGAAATTAGTTTTATGTTAGGGATGAGAAAGTGCGGTAAAAATAATGTTTTTTTACCGCACTTTTTATATGTTTTATGGGAAATATTTATTTTGTTGTTATTTGGCAAATTAGGTAGAATAAGCCCACATTTATATAAGGATTCAAAATGAAAATAAAGACGATTTTGACCGCACTTTTTGGCGTAATTATGCTGACAGGTTGTGCAAATAAGAACGACACAAAACAAGCGAGTGACCGTAATGATACCCTTGAAGGGTTCAATCGAACCATGTGGAAATTTAACTATAACGTTATGGATCGTTATGTGTTAGAACCCGCTGCAAAAGGTTGGAATAACTATGTGCCTAAGCCAATTTCTTCAGGTCTTGCTGGCATTGCCAATAATCTTGATGAGCCAGTAAGCTTTGTGAACCGCTTAATTGAAGGTGAACCGAAAAAAGCATTTGTTCACTTTAATCGCTTTTGGATTAATACCGTATTTGGTCTAGGTGGCTTTATTGATTTTGCGAGCGCAAGCAAAGAATTACGCATAGATAATCAACGTGGTTTTGGTGAAACGTTAGGTAGCTACGGCGTAGATGCTGGCACTTATATTGTGCTACCGATTTATAATGCAACAACGCCAAGACAATTAACCGGTGCTGTGGTTGATGCGGCTTATATGTATCCATTCTGGGAATGGGTTGGCGGTCCGTGGTCGTTAGTGAAATATGGTGTGCAAGCAGTGGATGCCCGTGCGAAAAATATTGATAACGCTGAGTTGTTACGCCAAGCTCAAGATCCATATGTAACCTTTAGAGAAGCGTATTACCAAAATTTACAATTTAAAGTGAGTGATGGCAAATCAACAGAAAATAAAGAATCACTTTCTGATGACGTGCTAAAAGAAATTGATTAATAAACAAAAAAGTGCGGTGAAAAATAACCGCACTTTTTATCAACCAAGGAGAAAATGATGACTCAAATTATTCATACTGAAAAAGCACCAGCAGCCATTGGCCCTTATGTTCAAGCGGTTGATCTTGGCAATTTAGTTTTAACCTCAGGACAAATTCCCGTGAATCCTGCAACAGGCGAAGTGCCTGCGGATATCGTTGCGCAAGCGCGCCAATCTTTAGAAAATGTGAAAGCAATTATCGAGAAAGCGGGTTTAACCGCTGCAGATATTGTAAAAACGACGGTTTTTGTGAAAGATCTTAATGATTTTGCAGCGGTTAATGCAGAATACGAACGTTTCTTTAAAGAAAATAATCATCCTAACTTCCCTGCTCGTTCTTGCGTAGAAGTTGCACGTTTACCAAAAGATGTAGGATTAGAAATTGAAGCGATTGCTGTAAGAAAATAGTTTATTGTAAAGATTAAATTATTGCCCTTAACGCGAAAAATTACGTTTAGGGCATTGTATTGTATAGGTTATTTATTCCCTTTCGCTCGATTGTGCATTGTGCAAAGCATCTCGCAATTCTCAGCCGAAGTTGTCCCCCCTTTGCTCCACGCGGAAACGTGATCTGCTTCCATTTCTTTCATTGTCCAAATTTTGGTTTTATTGACATTGTCATGAATGGCACAAAGTGGACAGTTGGATTTTCCTTCTTTTTCGGCTTGCTCGGTTTGCTTTTTATAAGTTGCTTTTTTGGTAGCTTCGTCAAATACTCTAACATCTAGCAATCGTTTATCTTGTTCTCCACCTAAAATATATTCAAAAATCCCTTTACGGTTTTTTACATAAGGATCGGAATATAAGGCTTTTACCCGCCCTGCAACTTGTTTGGGATTGTAGGCAGTTTTGCCGTAGGTGTCGTACAATCGTCCCCATTCTAAGCCCTTCATTTCTTTCTCTGGGCTTTCTTCAAATACCATTGAAATCCAATCAATAACCGTGGTGAAATGATTTTCTAATTCGGTAATGTTGTCGCTGTGGCGATGAGTTTGCATATAGTCGCTCACTTTGCCTTTGCTTACCCAATTTAAGGCTTCAGCTAAGAAATCTTGTCGAGCAGCAGAGCCTTTAATATAAGCACCCCATTTTTGCGTATGTGGATTTTGGCTATTACTAAATTTTTCTTTCGCTTTGGTGACAAATTTGCCCGAATAAATTGCATTCAGTAATTCTTGCTCATTGAGCGGTACACCTGCAATGTTGATAGTTTTAAACCATTCTTTAATATCGCTTTCATCGCCTTTGCAAATATAAACCAGCAATTTGTTTTTTTTAATTAATTCCTGTTTATCTTCTGGTAACGCATTAAAGTTAAATGGCTCTCCATCAATGATGATTGAGAGTTTATTGGTCATAAATCTCCCAATACTGGTAATGCGTTGCTGTCCGTCTAGTACTTCGTATTGGTTGTCAGCAGTTTGGTTAAAATAAATCAGTCCAAGTGGGTAGCCTTTTAAAATGGATTGAATTACTGCAACATCTCGCTTACCGTCTGCATAAATATAGTTGCGTTGATATTCAGGCTGAATGGTGAGTTTTCCACCCCAGCCAAATAACCCTTTACCTTCCAATTCGTTATATTGGAATCCTTCGCACAGGGCTTCTAAAGTGATTTCATTATTTAAGGTTGTTTGCATCATTGTTGATTTTTCCGTTATAAGAGCGGTTGATTTTTGAAGGATTTTTACTGTTTGTGCTTAATAAAAATTCTCTGATAAGCAGATTGCACTGAGTGCCCATCTTGATTTATGAAATAATTTTTCTTTCCATCATTCATTGCAAGATTTGCGTTCTCATTTGTTTTTCCACCTTTTGAGCCTGTTTTCTCACCATTTTGTTTCATTTCCCAATAGTCATCATATTTTTTTGTATCTGGAACAAGATCATGACAACCTCGTTGTGTTGCTCCTAAAATTTCAAACTGATCTGGATTGTATTTATCTAAGAAAGAAATCGGTACTCCCATTATCCCGTCAAAATCACTTGGGATTGCATTAGTAAAAGGGACTTCAATGGCATTGTAATTATCGTATTTTAAGTAAGCAGCTGTACCTACGATTTTTTTATTAAATTTGAGATTGTCTGCCATTGTCATTAATGGTAATGGCTCGTGACGGCGACCATGATCTAAATTGGTAAGCCACATTCCTGTAGTTCTTGCCATTAGCTCATTTCCAACTTTTCGATATGCACTACCTTCTTGTTTATTTTCAATAAATTCATTTTCCATTTCTTTAGGGATATGGAACAATATATCTGCTCCCATAGACATTGCTCCAGACCAAATTTTATTTGATTGGATTAGAGGAAAAACCTCTTTATAAGTAATAGCATTCTTATTGCTTATAATTGTGAATTTTTTATCTGCTTCTACAATCCAAGCCAAAAACTCTCGAAACAGGGAAAATGGTGGGTTAGTGATAATAATATCGGCTTGATCACGTAATTTTTTCACTTCATCACTACGGAAATCACCATCGCCTTTTAAATATTTCCACTCTAAATCGTCAATATTGATTTTACCATCGCCCGACTTATCGTGCGTAAGCGTAAAAATTTTGCCTTGTTTTGGGCTTAATTCTAGATCAAAACGTTCATCACTTTGCTCAAATAAAGAGGGTTGATAAGCAAAGCCCGCAGGTTTGCTGGTAGCGGCAAAGCTTGTGCTGATAAGCTTTTTTAAACCTAAACGCTGGAAATTTTGGGCAAAGTATTTGGTAAAGTTGCTCCATTCGGGATCATCACAAGGAAGTAGAATGGTTTTATCTTTGAACACATCAGGATTGAAATCCAAGTAGGCTTGCATTTCTTTTTCAATGTCGTGGTATTGGGTGTAAAACTCGTCGTTTTTGGCGATTTTTGCTTTAGAAAGGTTGCTGTTTTTCGCTGCCATTATGCCACCTCTTTTTTATTGGTTGCTATTGACAGCAAAGAAAAGAAATTTATGCTATTTGCTTGCTTGCTTGCTTGCTTGCTTGCTTGCTTGCTTGCTTGCTTGCTTGCTTGCTTGCTTGCTTGCTTGCTTGCTTGCTTGCTTGCTATACATTTAAGATCCTTAATTTGTTGAGTAGTTTACTTTTGGGGATTATATCGTATTTAGATTGATAACACTACAATAGTGATGCATTGACCGCGCTTTTTGTTTGTATGCTGATAACAAAAATTTTACATTATACCTTGAATTTTTTGTGAATTTTCCCAACTAAGGAAATACTTAACCCTAACTTTGAGAGAACACATTATGATGCGTATTCTTCTTTTCTTGGCAACCAATATGGCTGTAATGCTGGTATTAGGTATTATTTTAAGTGTGACTGGTATTGCAGGAAATAGCACCGGCGGCATTTTAATTATGGCTTTGTTGTTTGGTTTTACTGGTTCATTAATTTCATTATTCCTGTCTAAAACGATGGCATTACGTTCTGTAGATGGAGAAGTGATTACTCAACCTCGTAATCAAACTGAACGTTGGTTAATTGATACCGTTAGTCGCCAAGCGCAGAAAGCGAGTATTCCGATGCCAGAAGTGGCGATTTATCATTCACCCGATGTGAATGCTTTTGCTACAGGTGCGACAAAAGGCAATTCTTTGGTGGCAGTGAGCACTGGATTATTAAACAACATGACGGAAGCTGAAGCTGAAGCTGTTTTAGCGCACGAAATTTCTCATATTTCAAATGGCGATATGGTGACTATGGCATTATTGCAAGGTGTATTGAATACTTTCGTGATTTTTTTGTCTCGTGTTATCGCAACAGCGGTGGCAAGTTCGCGTAACAATAATGGAGAAGAAACGCGCAGTTCAGGTATTTATTTCTTGGTTTCGATGGTATTGGAAATGCTCTTTGGTGTGCTTGCGAGTATTATCGCAATGTGGTTCTCTCGCTACCGCGAATTTCGTGCAGATGCAGGTTCCGCAAGTCTAGTAGGCAAAGAAAAGATGATCATGGCATTGCAACGTTTGCAACAACTTCACGAACCACAAAATCTCGAAGGTTCTTTAAATGCCTTTATGATTAATGGAAAACGAAGTGAACTTTTTATGAGTCATCCGCCACTCGAAAAGCGTATTGAAGCCTTACGCAATCTTTAAAAATTACAAAAAAATCGGCCGCACTTTAATGACGGCCGATTTTTTTATTTTCCTTTTTTCACCCAATATTTGAACGGTGGTTTTTCAACTTCACTTTGCAGTAAGGTGTGATCCATAAATTGACAGAAACTTGGAATATCTCTTGTTGTTGCAGGATCGTCAGCAATAATCAAAAGTATTTCTCCATCGTTAAGATGACGAATATTTTTACGAACAAGCATCACCGGTTCTGGACAACGTAATCCTAAAGTATCTAGGGTTTGTGTGACGGAAATTTCAGACATATTCTTTTTTCTTTTGAAAAACAGAGCTATATCATACCGCACTTACGGCAAAATTTCGACAAATCCCAGTCATCAGTGATAGACTAGTGTCATTGAAACTACTTTGAAAAAATAAATGGCGGAATACCTTGTTCCTAAAAGTGCGGTTATTTTTGAAGAAGAAATTAAGAAAAGCCGCTTTATTACTTATTTACAGCACACCGAAGGTTTAGAAGACGCGAGAGCTTTTTGGGCAAAGATTAAACAAGAACACCCAAATGCTCGGCATCATTGTTGGGCTGCCGTAGCAGGTAAGCCAACAGATTCTCTACAACTTGGTTTTTCTGATGATGGCGAACCTGCTGGAACGGCAGGAAAGCTAATGTTGAGTGCATTGCAAGGTAGTCAATTAGGTGAAATCAGTGCGGTGGTGGTTCGCTATTATGGAGGTATTTTGCTTGGAACGGGCGGATTAGTTCGTGCTTACGGTAATGGTGTTCAACAAGCGTTAAAGCTGATTGAAAGCGAAATTAAAGTTGAACGAGCCTCTTTCAAACTTGATTGTGACTATGGCCAGCTAAATTTAGTCCAACAACTTTGTGAAAAACATCAGATTGAGATTTTATCTCAAGATTTTCAGGCAAATATTCATTTGATTTTAGGTATTAGTGAAAAAACAATAGAGGCGTTTTCTTCAGAATTAACGGAAAAATCTGCGGGCAGATTAGTCATCCAACTTTTAGAGACAGGCGAATAATAGTGCATATTTTATCGATTATCCGAATTATTGGTATTCTTGTGATGTGTTTTTCTGGCACGATGCTGATTCCAGCATTTGTCGCACTGATTTATGGCGATGGTGGCGGCAAGGCATTTATGCAGGCTTTTATGTTGAGCTTGACGGCTGGCACATTGCTTTGGTGGCCATGCCATCACCATAAACAAGAATTACGATCTCGTGATGGTTTTTTGATTGTTGTGGCTTTTTGGTTAGTTTTAGGAAGCTTGGCAACATTGCCTCTTTTATTGTTCGATTCACCACATTTAACTATTGCTTCAGCTGTATTTGAAGCATTTTCTGGCTTAACTACTACTGGTGCAACGGTGATGACGGGGCTGGATAATTTACCTAAATCTATTTTGTTTTATCGTCAGTTTTTACAATGGTTAGGTGGTATGGGGATTATCGTATTGGCTGTGGCGATAATTCCGCTGTTGGGAATTGGTGGGACACAATTATATCGAGCAGAATCTTCAGGCCCTCTTAAAGATCAAAAATCTTTGCCTAAAATTTCAGAAGTGGCGAAAGCTCTATGGATTATTTATGCTTCATTAACTGTTCTTTGTGCCATTGCATATTGGCTATCAGGAATGAATCTTTTTGATGCCATTGGGCATAGTTTTTCGACGATTTCTAATGGGGGGTTTTCAACACATGATGCAAGTATTGGCTATTTTAATCAAGCTTCCATTTATTGGGTTACAACAATTTTTATGCTGATTGGGGGTGTTAATTTTAGTTTACATATTTCCGCTTTTCTTGCACTAGGTAAAAGAAATATTTGGCGAAATTATTGGAAAGATCCCGAATTTCGTTTTTTTCTAACGATGCAAATTATTTTTATTGGTATTGTATCTCTATCTTTATATGGTTATGGTTTAGTTTCAGATATGAACGAGGCAGTAACAAAAGGTGCATTACAATTAACATCAATGTCAATGACTGCTGGTTATACGATTTTTGATATTGATAATCTTCCGCCTTTTATTGGGCTTTTACTGGTAATTTCTGCGGTAATTGGTGGTTGTGGTGGTTCAACAACTGGGGGATTAAAAGCGATACGGACACTTATATTGTGGAAACAAATCGATCGAGAACTGCATAGTTTAATTCATCCAAATTTAGTACAACCAATTCGAATAGGTAAAAATCGTCTAGCACCAAGAATGATAGAAAGTATTTGGGCATTTTTCATTATTTTTATACTGGTTTATTGGGGGTGTGTTTTTGCTGTTATTCTTTGTGGAATGAATGCTTTTGATGCGATGGGAGCCGTATTCGCCACATTAACGAATGCAGGACCGGGACTTGGTTTTATTCACGAAAGTTTTATTGATGTTCCAGAAAGTGCTAAATTAGTCTTTAGTTTTGCTATGATCTGTGGACGTTTAGAAATGTTTTCATTAATCGTGCTGTTTATTCCAAGCTATTGGAAAAAATAATAATTGGAAAATTATTGTATTTTTGACCGCACTTTTTAATGAAATGTTTATATTTCCATCAAAAGATCATTTTTTTAAATATTTTTACAAAAAGTACTTGCAAGGGTTTTGAAAATCCCTATAATGCACCGCACACAACGACGCACTGTTGTGAAGTATTTAAGTTTCCACGTGCGTCGTTATTTTTTGCTCTTTAACAATGTATCAGACAATCTGTGTGGGCACTTGTTGATTGACTTGTTTTAAACTATTTTTAATTTTGAAGTCTTAATAGGTGCTTAACTGAAAATTCATAATTACTTTTTAAGTAGTGTTTTATTTATAGCTAAGCAGTTTATTGAGCGATTGAACTTGAATTGAAGAGTTTGATCATGGCTCAGATTGAACGCTGGCGGCAGGCTTAACACATGCAAGTCGAACGGTAGCAGGAGAAAGCTTGCTTTCTTGCTGACGAGTGGCGGA
>NZ_QQGY01000009.1:0-100442 GCF_003490595.1 Haemophilus haemolyticus | reverse complement strand
ATGCTGTCAGAGATTATTTGGATTACTATAATCATCGACGGATTCAACTAAAATTAAAAGGACTGAGTCCGATACAATATCGAAAACAATCCTTTAAATAACAGTCTAACTTTTTGGGGTCAGATCATTTTTACCGCTCTTTTGGCTTATTTATTGACTGATGATTAGATTTCATTATATTAAAACTCTTTTCATTTTTTTACATAGGATAATTTATGGCGCACTCAGCTCAAAAAGCGCAAAAGCGAGAGACTTTTTCTGGTCGTCGTGCATTTATTATGGCCGCGATTGGTTCGGCCGTCGGTCTTGGTAATATTTGGCGTTTCCCTTATACCACTTATGAAAATGGTGGTGGAGCATTTATCATCCCTTACCTTATCGCGTTGTTAACCGCAGGGATTCCTCTTTTATTCTTAGATTATGCCATTGGGCACCGTCATCGTGGTGGCGCGCCACTTTCTTATCGCCGTTTTAGTGCACACTTTGAAGTGTTTGGCTGGTGGCAAATGATGGTAAATGTCATCATCGGACTATATTACGCCGTGGTATTAGGTTGGGCAGCAAGCTATACATATTTTTCTTTCACTGGTGCGTGGGGTGATAAGCCTATTGATTTCTTCATCGGCGAATTTTTAAAAATGGGCGATATTAAAAATGGTATCAGCTTTGAATTTGTTGGTATGGTAACCGCACCATTAATTGCGATGTGGATTGTTGCCTTAGGCGTACTTTCTATGGGCGTCCAAAAAGGAATTGCTAAGGTCTCCTCAGTATTAATGCCAGTGCTCGTTGTAATGTTTATGGCGCTTGTGATTTATTCCTTATTCTTACCCGGCGCGGCAAAAGGTTTAGATGCGTTATTTACACCAGATTGGACAAAATTATCCAACCCGAGTGTGTGGATTGCCGCTTATGGACAAATCTTCTTCTCTCTTTCAATCGGCTTTGGGATTATGGTGACTTACGCCTCTTATCTTAAAAAAGAATCCGATTTAACGGGAAGTGGTTTAGTTGTAGGTTTTGCTAACAGTAGCTTTGAAGTATTAGCGGGTATCGGTGTATTTGCAGCATTAGGTTTTATTGCAACTGCGCAAGGTCAAGAAGTGAGTGAAGTGGCAAAAGGTGGAATTGGTTTAGCATTTTTCGCGTTCCCAACCATCATCAACAAAGCACCATTTGGCGAAGTGCTAGGCGTGTTATTCTTTGGTTCATTAACCTTTGCCGCATTGACTTCATTCATCTCAGTTATCGAAGTAATTATTTCCGCAATTCAGGATAAAATTCGCATTAGCCGTGGGAAAGTAACATTCATCGTTGGTGTACCAATGATGTTAGTTTCTGTCATTTTATTTGGTACGACAACTGGCTTACCAATGTTAGATGTGTTCGACAAATTCGTGAACTATTTCGGTATTGTTGCCGTAGCATTTGCTTCTTTAATTGCGATTGTGGCAAATGAAAAACTCGGTTTATTAGGTAATCACTTAAACGAAACATCATCTTTCAAAGTAGGTTTCTTCTGGCGTTTATGTATTGTATTAACGAGTGGCGTTTTAGCATTCATGCTTTTCAGCGAAGGGGCAAAAGTCTTCTCTGAAGGTTACGAAGGTTATCCAAACTGGTTTGTAAACACCTTTGGTTGGGGGATGTCTATTAGCTTACTTGTCGTGGCGTTCTTCCTCTCTCGCTTAAAATGGAAAAGCGACACCAAATTAACGATTGATGAAACTAAAGGAGAATAAAATGACTACTGGTGCAATTATTATGATGATCGTGTCTCTCGCGTTAGTATGGGGCGGATTAATTTATGCCCTAATTCGATTACCAAAAGAAGAATAATCATAAATCTGACCGCACGTTGATCTGTCCCCCCAAATTTGGACTAAATAACCAATTGATTAAGGTGTAGGGTATTAACAAACATTATTCAATATTATTTAAGGGGCTGAAGCAGATTAACATAATTGATAATCTACTTTAGCCTCTAATATTTTTAATGTTTATATATAAGATATGATAGATGAGAATAAAAAAGCGACCTACTTTCACATAAGTCGCTTTGGGGGATAACCTAACTAAGTATGTTTAGGTCTGAAGAAAATCATCGTAAAGATTTGCCAGAAGAAGGCGAGTGCGCCTAATATAAATACAACATCACCTACTATACGAATCCACCGCAATGTATCGAATAATGATTGTTGCATAAATTCTTCACTACGTGCATACCATAAGCCTTCTGAGATACTTGCATATCCTTGGATAACGCCGATAGGTAGTAAGCTCGACACGATCATGAGTACTAAACCACCGTTTAATAACCAGAAGCCCCATTTCATTAATTTATCGTTAAATGGTGTATTTGGACGTAAGTAACGAGCGATTAAGAATACGAAGCCTAATGCTAAGAAGCCATACACGCCGAATAATGCTGCGTGAGCGTGAACAGCAGTTGTGTTCAAGCCTTGAACATAGTAGAGTGAAATTGGTGGGTTGATTAAGAAACCAAATACACCAGCACCTAACATATTCCAAAATGCAACGGCTACGAAGCAGTAAAGAGGCCATTTTAAGCGTTCCATCCAAGGTGCTTTTTGTTTCATAGCCCAGTGTTCCCAAGCTTCGTGACCTAATAATACTAACGGTACCACTTCAAGCGCAGAGAAAGAAGCACCTACAGCAATGATTGGGGTTGTTGCACCCGCGAAGTATAGATGGTGGAACGTACCTGGAATACCACCGATTAAGAACAATGCCGCTTCAGTAATGGTTGCCACCGTCGCAGTACGACGTGAAACTAAACCTAAACTTACAAAAATGAATGAAAGCGCTGCTACAGAGAATACTTCAAAGAAGCCTTCTACCCATAGGTGAACCACCCACCAGCGCCAGTATTCCATCACAGAAATGTGAGTGTGCTCGCCGTAGAATAATGCTGGACCATAGAACAAACCGATTGCAATTACGGAAGCGAAGAACAATGCCAATAAGTTTTTGTCTCCTGGTTGTTTGAATGCGTTCACTGTACCGCGAAGCATTAAGACTAACCAGAATAAGATACCTGCAAATTTTACCGCTTGCCAGAAACGACCTAAGTCAATGAATTCGTAACCTTGATGACCGAACATAAAGCTCCATTCTTCAGGAAGAATATGAGCAATTGCTAAGTAGCTACCAGTGAATGAACCTATTACTAATACTACTAATGCCCAGTATAGAACATCCACACCCAATTTTTGAAATTTCGGATCTTTACCGCCATTAATGATTGGTGCAAGGAATAAACCGCCAGCTAAGAATGCCATCGCAATCCAGAATAAGGCTGATTGAATATGCCAAGTACGTATTAATGAATAAGGAAAATATTGGGAAATATCAATACCGTAAAATTCTTGCCCCTCAACAGTGTAGTGAGCAACAATCGCCCCTAAGTTCACTTGCAGTAAGAATAATGCAAGCACAGTGAAGAGGTATTTACCTAACGAACGTTGAGAAGGGGTAAGTTGTAATTTTGTAAGTGGATCGAACTCAGGTGTTGCTGGTTCTTTTTCATCTTCACGTTTTTTAAATGACCAAATCCATACCACAAAACCAATACCTGCAATGAGGAATACCACACTCGCAATAGACCAAATCACATTTTCAGGTGTTGGCACGTTATTAATTAACGGCTCGTGTGGCCAGTTGTTGGTATAGCTTGCATTTGTATTTGGACGTTCAGCTGATGCAGTCCACGCAGTCCAGAAGAAGAATTTAGTTAAGTCTTTACGCGCTTGTAAATCAGGAAGCGTGTTATCCTTCATCGCAAAGTGTTCACGAGTCACTTTGGTAGTAGGATCATCGCCGTATAAAGAAATGTAGTATTGTGCAGTTTTTTCCATTGCCGCTAAACGGGTGTTAGAAAGCACAACGGTGCCGTTTTCAACTTTGCTGCCGCGATATTCTTTGGTTAAACGCGCTTTTAATAAAGTTTGTTGTTCATCATTTAAATCTGCAAAGTTTTTACTAAACTCTTGATTCGCTGTAATGTCCAACCAATTAGTTAATTCACGGTGAAGCCAATCTGCCGTCCAGTCTGGTGCTTGATATGCACCGTGCCCCCAAACAGAACCCACTTGCATACCGCCAGTAGTTTGCCAAGCTGTTTGACCATGTAAAATTTCATCGTGAGTAATCACTTTTTCACCTGATTCTGAAACATATTGTTGTGGAATTGGTGGTGCTTCACGATAAACTTCAAACCCATAGTAACCGAGAATGGAGAATGCCCCAATCAATACGGCGACTAATAGGTACCAGAACTTTTTATACTGTCCCATTTTATCACTCCTAGGTTATTGAAAAATTAACTTCCTATTTAAAATCATAGGTAAATATTTTACACAAAGCAAAATACCCGACTAATTATATCGGGTATTTGAACACCATAATAATACCTCAAATAAAGTAATTGACTAAATTAGTAGGTTATTTTTGATTGAGGTCATCAAAAAACCGCAGCTAAAAAATGTTTTAACAGTTCTTCAATTTACAAAAGTATTGCTTTTCTACTAGAAGTAGTAGTTAATTTAAGTATGTAAGAAAAGGTTTAAAAATTTGAGTTTGGTGTAAGATATCAATGTTTAAGTTAATTTATGTACAGTCTAAATTTATAATAGTGGATTTACTTTGACTAAGTGCAGTTATTTTTTATGTCCGTGGAGTTAGAATGAAAAAATATTTCTTGTCATTATTTGCCTTACCTATTTTTTGTTTTGCTCAAGAAGAACCTATAAATCCGGCATTGCTTGGATTGGGTCAAGCTTTCTTTTTTGATAAATCACTTTCTCACAATAAAACACAGAGTTGCTCTACTTGCCATATGCCCGCAGCGGCTTTTGCGGATTTACGCAAAAACGATATCAATAAAATGGTTTCACAAGGTGATGATCCGACAAAGTTTGGTAATCGCAACACACCAACAGCCATTTATGCAAAATATTCCCCTGATTTTCATTTCGATGAAAAAATTAAGGATTATGTTGGCGGTCAGTTCTGGGATGGTCGAGCAAAACATTTAGCTGAGCAGGCGGGGGGACCTCCACTCAATCCTGTTGAAATGGGCATGAAAGACAAAGCCAGTGTGGTGAAACGTATTGCCGAAAATCAAGCAGTGAAAGATTACATTACCAAGCATTGGGGCGAGGAAATTTGGCAAGATGATGAGAAAATTTACGCCATTATGGAACAGGCACTTGCTGCATTTCAGCAATTAGATTTGTTTGCTCAATTCAGTTCTAAATATGACCGCACTTTGGCAGGGCAAGATAAATTTACTGAGCAAGAGGCATTAGGAAAGGCGTTATTTTTTGATAAAGAAAAAACAACTTGTAGTAATTGCCATCAGCTGAATGAAAAAGATCATCGTGAAGAAACTTTTACAAATTATCGTTATTTCAATCTTGGTGTACCGAAAAATGAGGCATTGATTGCTCACAATAAATTAAGCGAAGATTGGGTGGATAATGGATTGTTAGATAATCCAATGGTGAAAGGTGATATCGCTCAAAAGGGCAAATTTAAAGTGCCGACATTGCGTAATGTAGCAGTTACTGCACCTTATATGCATAACGGTGTATTTAAAGAGCTGCGCACTGTATTATTATTTTTGGATAGCCATAACAACCCTGAGCGTAAAATTAATCCCGAAACCGGCAAACCTTGGGCGGCAGCAGAATATGCTCCAACGATAAGCAATAGTGATCTTAAAGGTAAACCGCTTACTGATGCAGAAATTGATGCATTGGAAGCGTTTTTGAAAACGTTGACTGATGCAGCCTATGATAAGGGCGGTGAGTGAGATAATTTCACCGCACTTAAAGCTAAAATTTAACTCACATTTCTATGTTACAATTTACGGCATTATGTTAAGGGGGATATATGTCAGAGAATTTGTGGCTTTTTAGCTTGTTAGCAATCGTTGTTTTATTGATTTTATTGCTTATTCTACGCCAACAAAAATATACACATCTTTATCAAGAATTATCGAAAACGACTCAATATTACAATCAACTTGCCAGTAAATTTGATGAACTTAGTAGCATTAAAAACCAGTTTGAACAACAAACAATTAAAGTACAGACTGAAAATCAAGGGCTGCAATATCGTTTAACTGAACGTGATGAACAAATACATCATCTTACACAAGAACGACAAAATTTGACTGAAAAATTGACCGCACTTTCTCAAGAATTAACGGGGTTACAAACAACCTTAGCAGAGAAAGAAAAATATTTTTCCGCGCAACAACAAAACTTTGAACAATCTAAGCAACAGTTGGGCGTGGAATTTCAAAATCTAGCCAATCGGATTTTGGATGAAAAAAGTCGATCATTTAGTCAATCAAATCAAACGGCATTGGAAACCTTGCTCAAGCCTTTCCGTGAGCAAATTGAAGGTTTCCAAAAACGGGTCAATGAAATTCACTCCGAATCGGTAAAAGGTAATGCAGGCTTGGAAGCGGAAATCAAAAAAGTGCTGGAAATTGGTCTGAATATGTCGCAAGAGGCGAGTAATTTAACTTCTGCGCTGAAAGGCGAAAAGAAAACGTTAGGTAACTGGGGTGAAGTGCAATTAGAACAAGCTTTGCAACTGGCTGGGCTTGAAGAAAATGTGCATTACCGTGCCCAAGCGCATTTTAAAGATGAACAAGGCGGGCGCAATTATCCAGATTTTGTGTTAAATCTACCTGATGAAAAGCACTTAATTATCGACAGCAAAATGTCGCTGGTGGCTTACGAAAGTGCGGTAAATTCTGAGGATGATTTTGAACGTGAGCGTTTACTAAAAGAACATATTTCTGCATTGAAAACCCATATTAATGATTTGCATAAAAAAGATTACAGTAATCTTATTGGCATGCGTAGCCCGAATTTTGTTCTCATGTTTATTGCAGTGGAACCCGCGTATATTGAGGCTTTAAAATCTGATCCTGCTTTATTTAATTACGGTTATGAACGTAATGTAATTATGGTCTCTCACACTACCTTAATGCCGATTTTACGCACCGTGGCAAACCTCTGGCGCATCGAACGCGGTAATACCGAGGCAAAAGAAATCGCTGAAAAAGCGGGTGATATTTATAACCAAATTTGCTTGGTCGCAGAACGTTTAAGTAAGCTCGGCAATACGCTTTCCACCGTCAGCAACCAATACAACCACACAGTCACCGCACTTGTTGGCCAACAAGGTTTAGTTGGCAAAGTAGAACGATTTAAAACCCTTTCCGCAAAAGCAAATAAAACGATGCCAGATGTGGAGTTGTTAAATAATCAGGTGGATTTGGCTAGGTTGACGACATTAGAGCAGAGAAATGAATAAAATATTGCTATTTTCAAAAAAACTGCTATTTTCTTGCGGTTTTTTTGTTTATTTAACCCACTATTTAATTTAGGAATAAAATCGAATGGAAGAAAACAAACCTGTTGATCCTTATGCGAAATATAACGAACAATCGAATATTATCGCGAAAATAATTTTTGCTAGTCGCTGGTTGCAAGTACCGATTTATTTGGGCTTAATTGTCACCCTTGCAATCTACTCTTATAAGTTTATTAAAGGCTTATGGGCATTGGTGATTAATGTCAATGAGATGGATTCCAACACGATTATGTTGGGTGTGTTGAATTTGATTGATGTCGTGATGATCGCAAACTTGCTTGTGATGGTAACTATCGGTGGCTATGAAATTTTTGTATCCAAATTGCGTACGCGTAATCATCCTGATCAACCAGAATGGATGAGTCATGTAAATGCGACTGTATTGAAGGTTAAACTTTCTATGTCTATTATCGGCATTTCATCTATCCATATGTTGCAAACCTTTGTGAACGCGAGCAATACGCCAGAAAAAACGATGATGTGGCAATTGTTGTTGCACTTGGGCTTTTTAGTTTCGGCAATTGCTTTGGCTTATACGGACAAAATTTTGTATAGCACAAGCCATAAAACGCATTAAAAATTTACCGCATTTTTTAAAGCACTAAAAATAAAAATCTTAGCGTTTTTTGTTAATGTTCGGTAATGATAACTTATATGTCGTTTGTTTTTTCATCAAATTATAAATATAATATATTGACATTTTAATATTGAATAATACTTATGCTAAATGGGTTTGAATGGGATCGTAATAAAGCAGAACTCAATAAAATTAAACATGGTATAAGCTTTGAAGAAGCGATGACAGTATTTTATGATGATTATGCATTGTTAATACCCGATCCAGAGCATTCTTTTTATGAAGAACGTTTTTTATTGTTAGGACGTAGTGAAAAAAATAATACACTTGTGGTTGTTCATTGTGAACGAGATGAGAATATTCGGATTATTTCAGCTCGCTTAGCAACTATTTATGAAAGCAAACAATATAAGGAGAATTTATGATGAAAGATGAATATGATTTTTCTCAGGGGATTCGTAACCCTTATGCGGGACAATTGAAAGCGAAAAAAATGGTGACAATTCGTTTAGACGATGATGCGGTTGATTACTTTAAGGCATTATCTAAAGAGGTAGGTATTCCTTATCAAACTTTAATTAATGCCTATTTAAAAGATTGCGCAATAAATCATCGTAAACTGAATATGATTTGGCGTTAAAAAAGCACCGTTCAAAATTGAACGGTGTTTTTATATTATTAACCCACGACAAATGGCAAGTAACCCGCACGAATCGCAAATGGAATGGATGTAATGATTACGCCTAATACCAATACGATAATTAAAGTCAGATTTCCTCCCCATACTTTGTATGGCAAATTAGCGTGGGCACGACGAGCTTTCCAAACAAGGCTAACTGGCAATACTACGGCATAGAATGCAAACATTTGACCTGCATAGCCTAGCGCTAAAATAAAACCTTCAGGATAGAAAAGCGCAAAGACGAGTGGTGGAATGAATGTCATTAAGCCAAGGGATATACGCCCTGCAGAAATATTAAAAGATCGTTTTAATAAATCTTCGATACATTCCAACAAGCCAAGCCCTACGCCTAAGAAAGAGGTAACCAGCGCCAAAGTTGAGAATAATTTTACCGCACCTGCGATCATGTTACTTCCTGTGATAGCAAGCGTTGCTTTTACTAAACCATTTAAGGTGGCATCTTCTTTTAAGATTTGTAAGAACTCATTTTGTGTGAGCAAACCATGAGTGGACATTTGCCACAAAATATAAGCGCAAAGGGTAATGGCTGAACCCGCCAAAATAGAAATGCGTAATGCTTTTACGTTGCCATCTAAGTATTTATTTAAACTTGGAATGGAGCCGTGGAAACCAAATGCCGTGAAAAATACAGGGCTTGCAGAGATAATTAAAGCATTATCAATTGGCGTCGCCATTAAGTTATCAAATTTGATTTCTGGCAACATTAAGCTTAACACCACGGCAAAGGCTGCAAGCATAACGAAAAATAACACGCGATTAATTTTATCTACGCTATGTGTACCGATGACGATAAATGAACCGAAAATCACGGTAAATAATAAGATGCTAACTTTATCGCCAAAACTTTCAGGCAATAAATCTTTTAGTAGTGAACCGCCACCGCTGACATAAGCGGCAATTAATGCGTATAAGAAAATAATTAGCACTGCCGTGGCAATAATGCGTCCTGCTTTACCAAAATATTGTTCAGCGAGTGTACCGATACCCGCATCACTTTCCGCAGTTTGATAGAGCTCAACGAATAAAAGTGCGCTAAAAGTTAATAATGCCCAAAGCCCTAATAATAAGACTAAAGTAAAGCCGAATCCGATACCTGCAGAAGTGAGTGGCATAGCCAACATTCCCGCGCCAATCATCGTACCGGCAACAAGAAGTGTGCTGCCTACAGTTTTGTTCATGTTTGCTTCCTTATTATGTAATAATAAATTTACGGTGATTGTATTTTAAAATTTACACCATGTAAATAACAGAATACAAAATATCTTTATTATTTACCGCACTTTTCTTTTCCCTTTCTGTGTTCATCTCGTTACAATACTTAGCAAATCAACTAAGACAGAGATAAGACAAAATAGGAGAGCTTATGATTTACAGTATGACCGCCTTTGCGCGCCTTGAAGTAAAAAAAGATTGGGGCGATGCAGTATGGGAAATTCGTTCCGTTAACCAACGTTATTTAGAAAACTTTTTCCGTTTGCCAGAGCAATTTCGTGGATTAGAAAACACGTTGCGTGAGAAACTTCGTCAAAGTCTTACTCGCGGTAAAATTGAATGTTCTTTGCGCATTGAAACGAAAAAACAAACAAATGCAGAATTGAATTTAAATAAAGAGCTTGCGAATCAAGTGATTCAGTCTTTGCAATGGATTAAAACTCAAGCTGGAGAAGGTGAAATTAATTTGACAGACGTGTTGCGTTATCCCGGTGTGGTGGAAGCGCAAGAGCAAGACTTAGATGCGATTAGTCAAGATTTGTTGACAGCCTTTGATGATTTACTGACAGATTTTATTGCAATGCGTGGTCGTGAAGGGGAGAAACTGAACGATATTATTCAACAACGCTTAGATGCTATTGCCGTGGAAGCGGATAAAGTGCGGTTACAAATGCCGGCAGTTTTACAATGGCAACGTGAACGTTTATTGCAACGTTTTGAAGATGCTCAAGTGAATCTTGATCCGCAACGTGTGGAACAAGAAATGATTTTACTCGCTCAACGCGTTGATGTGGCGGAAGAACTTGATCGTTTACAAATGCACGTGAAAGAAACCACGAATATTTTGAAAAAAGGCGGTGCAGTTGGTCGTAAATTAGATTTTATGATGCAAGAGTTGAATCGTGAATCGAATACGCTTGCGTCTAAATCCATTAATGCGGATATCACGGCTTCTGCGGTTGAGCTAAAGGTGCTTATCGAACAAATGCGTGAGCAAATTCAGAATTTAGAATAGGAAAGCAGAATGTCTCAATTTATTTCTCTTACTCAATATCAACTGATTGAGGCACATGGTGCGGATGCAGAAAAATATTTGCAAGGGCAGTTAACAACGGATGTTGTGCGATTAGCAAGTGGCGCAACGACGCTTACTGCTCACTGCGATCCAAAAGGTAAAATGAATGCAATTTACCGTTTGTTCAAAGTAAGTAGTGAACAATTCTTTTTGCTTATTAAGAAAGATCTTCTGCCAAGTGGGCTAGATGCCTTGAAAAAATATGCGGTATTTTCAAAAGTGAGTTTTGATTTACGTGATTGGCAAATCATTGGCGTGATAGGTGAAAAATGTGGAAAAATTACACTGCACTTTTCATGGGAAATTGATGGGCAGCGTTCAATTTTATTGAATGAAAGTGAATTATCTGTAAATTTTAATGGTGATGAAAAAATTTGGGATGTCGCAGATATTCAAGCAGGATTGCCAAATTTAAGCCCGCAAACGCAAAATGAATTTATCCCACAAGCGCTAAATTTACAGGCTATTGAGCAGGCCATTTCTTTTACTAAAGGTTGCTATATTGGACAAGAAACGGTAGCTCGTGCGAAATATCGTGGTGCGAATAAACGCGCAATGTTTGTCTTTAAAGCACAACCCCAGCAGGAAGTGGAAATTGGCAGTGAAATTGAAATGCAGATTGAATCTAATTGGCGAAAAACAGGCACGATTACAAGTGCGGTCAATTTAGACGGTGTTTTATGGTTGCAAGTTGTGATGAATAACGACATTGATTCGGAACAACAATTTAGATTGCCGAATAGTGAAATACTGTTAGAGCGAGTGCAGTTGCCTTATTCGATTACTGAATAATAACAATCCGCAGGTAAAACCTGCGGATTGTTATTTCTTACGTTTCGCTCTTGGATGAGCCTGATCGTACACTTCCGCCAGATGTTGAAAATTTAAGTGAGTATAAATTTGTGTGGTAGAAAGGTTGCTATGCCCAAGCAATTCTTGTACCGCACGCAAATCTGAACTGGCTTCCAACATATGCGTCGCAAAAGAATGCCGCAGTTTGTGTGGATTAAGATGGCTATTTAAGCCTTGACGAATTCCCCAAGTTTCCAAACGTTTTTGAATAGCTCGATGAGAAATACGATGTCCAAGCTGGCTAACAAATAACGCCTCATCTTTTGGGTTAAATAATGCCCGCACTTTTAACCATTCTTGAATGGCATGCGAAGCGTAACGCCCAAACGGCACCACACGCTCTTTGTTGCCTTTCCCAATAACACGCACTTCCCGCACACGAGTATTAATGCTGTTTAAATCTAAGCCTTGTAATTCAGATAAACGTAAACCTGAACTATACATTAATTCCAAAATAGCACGATCACGAATATCAATCGGCTCTTTGCTATCGTTGGCAAGCAACTGTTGAACTTGTTCACCATCCATATTTTTCGGTAAATGCTTGCCTTGTTTCGGTGCGGAAATACCTGTGGCGGGATTTACTTTCAATTCACCTTGTTGCACCAAAAAACTAAGAAATCGCCGCAATGCGGATAAACGCAAAGCCAAGCTTTTTTCTTTTAAGCCTTGTTTTTTGCTTTCCGCCAAAATAAAGCGCACCACGCTGGGTGTCACTTGTGCCCAAGCATGAATATCTTGTTGCGCTAAGATTTTGATGATGGCATCAAGTTGATGTTGATAATTGGTGAGCGTGTGCGGGCTCATTTGGCGTTCAATCCGCAAATAATCCCAATAACGATTTAACGCGGTTAGCATTACAAACTCAATTCAAATAAACGTTCTTTCGGGTTTAATTTAAACCCTTCCGATTCCAACATTGAATATTGATTTTGCGCTAATTCTGCCACTAAACGATTGGATTGCGTGAAATGCACAAAGTCTTTTGCTTTAGAAATTAACGCCGCATAAATCTCCGTTTGTTGCGCATGTTCTAACACAAAAATATCGGTGATTTGCCAATAGCGTTGTAATTGTAAAGAAGAAAGGCGAGGGAAAAGCTGCACAAAGCCGATAGCCTTTTCATTTTCATCCACTGCAATAAAAAACAGGCTTTCATTAAAACGCATGCGATTAGTTAAAAAAGCCAAGGTGCGTTCTGGATTCTCTGCTTGTCCATAGGCTTGGCGATAGGCTTCAAAAAGAGGAAGAAGCACGTCAATATTCCATTGTTCAGCTTTGAAAAGTTTCATAATTGGTTATTTTTTATTGGTTCCATACAGGTAATTGTAGCTTTTTAGCACAAGATAATCATCTTTCTATGAGAATTTTTTTAATTTTATGATCTTCTGCAAAGAATCGTGGCGAAATTTTGGTATAGTAAGCAAGTTAATTTTATCAACTATGGAGAAACAAAAATGGCACGTCGTCCTTTAGTTATGGGTAACTGGAAATTAAACGGTTCCAAAGCGTTCACCAAAGAATTAATCGAGGGATTAAAAGCAGAATTACATGATGTAACAGGTTGTGATGTGGCAATTGCCCCCCCTGTTATGTATTTAGGTACGGCTGAAGCAGCACTTTCTGGTTGTGGTTGCAGCTGTGGCGGTAAAAGTGTGGTTCAATTAGGTGCACAAAACGTAGATATCAATGTGAAAGGTGCATTTACTGGTGATATTTCTAGCGAAATGTTAAAAGATTTCGGTGCAAAATATATCATTATTGGTCACTCTGAACGCCGCACTTATCATAAGGAAAGCGACGAATTTGTGGCGAAAAAATTCGCTGCACTTAAAGAAGCAGGCTTAGTGCCAGTATTATGTATTGGTGAAACTGAAGCTGAAAATGAAGCTGGAAAAACAGAAGAAGTGTGTGCACGTCAAATTGATGCGGTGATCAACGCATTAGGCGTAGAAGCATTCAATGGCGCAGTGATCGCATACGAACCAATCTGGGCGATTGGTACTGGTAAATCTGCGACTCCAGCACAAGCACAAGCCGTTCATGCATTTATCCGTCGCCACATCGCAGCAAAATCACAAGCCGTGGCAGACCAAGTAATTATTCAATACGGCGGTTCTGTAAATGATGCAAATGCAGCTGAATTATTTACTCAGCCAGACATCGACGGTGCATTAGTAGGTGGCGCATCATTAAAAGCCCCAGCATTTGCAGTAATTGTAAAAGCAGCGGCAGCAGCGAAAAATTAATTTTTAGTTAATGAAAAGTGCGGTAAAAATCAGCCGCGCCTAAAAACCTAGATTATTTACTTAAGGACTGACGAGCATATTGTATTAGACTCAGTCCTTTTAATTTCAGTTGAATTCATCGACAATTCCCTCCACCAAATAATCCCTTACTACATCAACTATCTTCTCTCTACGGTTAAATAGCCAGCCATAAAACATCCCATTTTTAATGGTTCAAAGAAACTTTCCATTGCTTCATTAGCGAATATTTTTATAGCTATACTGTCTAGCTATAATAAAATCTGCACCTCAATTATTGGTAATTTAGCCCAACGTTTGAGGTGCAGATTATTTTTTACCGCACTTTTAGTTTTAGATATGATTAGAATTCAAATTGAACTGACATTCTATAGTTTCGTCCAGGTGCATAGAAACGGTTTATACCTAATCCTGTTGATTGTTCTATAACATTACTTGTTCCAAATGAACGAATTGAACGCGCAGATTCCCAAGTGATGTATTTACGATTTGTAAGATTATATACGCCGGCTCTTATGGTTAAGTTTTTAACTGGTTGCACATATCCAATTAAATCTAGAATAGTATAAGATTTACTGCGCCATTTTATGGTTGTATCACGTTCACCACGTTCTTTAGCATAAATATTATAAGTATCTTCCGGATTTTTACTTGCTACATGTGTCGTATAGAAATCGAAACCAAATTTATGATCTGGATGATCATAGCCTAAACCATACACCATCGTTTTAGGCTGAATTGCATTCATAGGAATATTGCCATTCATTCTTCCTTTTTGATAGGTGTATTTATAGCTTAAGTTAAACCCATTCATAAATTTTGCCATCTTACCAAGGAATAGTTTTGAATTAATTTCAATACCTTTTACAGACGCATTATCTCTATTTATATTTTGATAAAGAGAAAATGGTAATGAGCTACCTCCGCTACCTAAAGCAAAATCTTTTTCCCCTTTAAATATTAGGTCGATAAAGTTTTTATAGTTAGTTTTAAATATGCTTGTAGAGATAAATCCCCAATCATCATGATGTAAAGTTAATGCGATTTCTTTTGTTTTTGCTATTTCTGGTTTTAAATCAGTATTTGGCAGAATAGTAAAATCTGGATGTTTAAAAGTGAAATACATTTCATCTGAAGTTGGTGCTCTAAAACCTTTAGAGTATCTAAGTTGTAAACGAAGATAATTTGTTGGATCAATCGTTGAAACAAAACTATAAGAATGCGCTTTATATTTTTTCTTTTGGCTTGCAATATAATTTATATTATCTATAGCATTTTGTTTAATTTGTTCTTCCGTTGGATCATAGTAATGACCTGGATTCCACGAAATCTCAGGGCCTTTAGGCAATGGGATATATAATCCTTTTACTATATCGTCTGGTAATTTTGGTGTTGAACCAGATATGTAATGTGGTTTATAACCAATGTTGTCATAACGATAACCCAAATCAAATGATAAATAATCATTGATAATGATATTATCAAAGAAATAAGCTGATTTACCTGTAGTTGTCACAGGTAATAAGAATGAATACTCTGGATCAACTCGAGGACAAAGAAAGGCATTCCAGGTAGATGATCCTTCACAGGTTTCTGGAGTTTCTTCTGATGTGTACCAGTCTGTTTTAAGGCCTAGAGTACGTTCAGCCCACCATTTTACATCATAAGCATCATTACCCGCTCTATTTACCATTTGTTTTATTGTTTTACTATATGATGCACCATATTGGAGATTATGTTCACTATGTAAACTTGTAAATGACTTTGTTAAATCCAAATTAGTTTGCTGGGTATTGGTATCAAGATCTCGTTCTTGCCATAGGCGTTCTAAATAGCCTTTACTTGGCAAGACTATATTATCTCTCCAGGTTGCTTGAGATGATTTAGCAAAAGTTTTTCCATTCTGTTCAAATTTTTTATCTAACATCAAAGGCATTTTTTGAATATCGCCAGACCAACCTACAGTTCTCCAGTAAGTTATAGGTTTTGTACAGTCATAAAGAGAGCAATCAAACCAATATTCATCTCCTCTTTTTAGAGTAAAACCGTTAGTTTTTTCAGAATTATCTGTATCAATATAGGTGTCTTTATTTTTTAATTCGATATCAGTTCCATCTCGTCGAGTAATTTTTCCATCTTGAAGCTTTATTCCATGTGGATTGGCTGTTTCAAGACAATTACTACCATCACAGTATTCGTCAGTTCTTGCTCTCGTTTTTATTTTTTGTTTTGAAAACGTAATTTTTAACGTATCCCAAAATAAGTTCGTTGAAAAATTTTCGTAAGAAAATGAGAAATTACTTCGTTGAGTTTTATCATTTGTATGTCTAGATTCAACTTCAGGGGTCTCATTACCACTACGTTGATATTTTAGTGTATAGGATAAATCTTGCCCACGAGAATGATGTTCATATAAATCAGCTGATGCCGTAAAACGATGGTTTTCAGTAGGATTAAAAGATAATTTTAATAATGTACTGTCTTGCTCAATTTTGTATGGGTCTGCTTTTTCTCTACGTTTACCTTGGACGAGACTATCCGCATTTTTATAATCATAGTTTTCAAGTTCATGCCCATTTCTTCTTGTTGCAACCACTAAGGCATCGAACTTTTTATAACGTCCAGCAAGAGTAAGGGTATTGAATGATTGATTATTTTCCGTAGCGTATCCCGTTTTGTAGCTTACATAATAGTCCTTGTTAAGGAGATAATCCCTCGCATCTTTTGTTTTATAAATTACAGAACCACCTAAGGAACCACTACCATTCTTAATAGAATCAGCCCCCTTGGTAATATTTACTTCTTTTAATGTTTCAATTTCTGCACCATTACGAGTGTTATTGAAGTTACCATAACCTTCAAAAAGCTCTTTAAAGCCTTGAGAAGATAATGTTTCAGCTTGTGCTAATCCATCAATATTAATAGAAACTCGATTTTCATCAACGCCACGAATGGTAAAACCACTGTTACCAAAACGTCCAGCTTCAACAACAGTGACACCTGTTTCATATTTAACGATATCTTTGATATTTTGAGCCTGCTGTTTTTCTAAGCTTTTCGCTGTTTTTACAGTTTCGGCAATTTTGGGAGGTGTTTTCGGATCGTTATGTTCGGTAGAACCAGATACAGTAATTTGTTCTAGTTGTTCAGAAGCATTATTATCGCTGGCTCCAGCATAAGCAACACTTGCCGTCAGCCCAAGCATAACGGAATACGCAAGCAGATTTAATCTAAAATTGGTCATTTTTTCCCTCGTTAAAGATAATATGTAAATTAAATTATGTATTTAAATTAACCGCACATACTATCACTACTATTAGTATGTGCGGTTTAGGTAAGAGTACACCTAAAATTCTAATTGAATAGATGCTCTATAATTTCTACCTGGTGCGTAAAAACGATTTAAGCCTATACCTGTTTCAGTATCTATTCGGTTGATTGTACCGATAGTTCTAATGGATCGGGCTGATTCCCAAGTAAGATATTTTTGATCTGTTAAATTATAAACACCAGCTGTAAATGTAAGGTTTTTAATTGGTTTCCAGTAAGCAATGGCATCTATCACAGTGTAATGCTTATTGCGCCATAATGCTCTTCTATCAATAACTTTTTCGTTACCATTTACTGTTTTTGCTGGCACTGTTTCAATTGCACCAGTATTAATATTTTCTGCTTGACGTTCAATCATGCTATGCCATTGAGGGTTAAAGCTGTCTTTTGCCTTTTTGGCTGAGACGTCGGTAATATAAAAATCTAATCCCCATATTTTATTAGGTGAATCATAACCTAAATTGTATACGGATGTGGTCGGTTGCAAAGCATTCATTGGCTGGTCTTGCAAGACCATATTCATATATTTAGGGTTATGTTCTAATAATTCTTTATATCCCTCTAATGGTTTACCATCTTTTATTCGACCTTTTTGATAAGTCAATTTATAACCCAAATGGAATCCTTCTAATTTTTCAATAAGGTCTCCTATTTCTAGATGAGTAGAAATTTCGATTCCGTTTACTTTTGCCTTATCACGATTCAAACTTTGATAGAATGGATAATAAGACGATTTACTTTGATCAATTGGACGTTCACCTAAATATGCCAAATCAATAAAATTCTTATAATCGGTTTGGAATAAATTAGTAGTGAAATAACTACGTTCTCTATAAAAAGTAAAAGCGATTTCTTTTGTTTTAGCTTTTTCTTCTTTTAAATTAGTATTTGGTAAAAGTGAAAATTGAGGATGTTTAAATGTTATATACATTTCATCAGGCGTTGGCGCTCTAAAACCATTAGAATATTTAAACTGTATTCTTAACCAATCTGTTGGATCCAAGTTTAATCCTAAATTATAGGAATGGTGCTTAAATGCTGTTGATTTTTGAATTGCATTTAAATTGTCTTGTACATTTTTTATATAATCGGGATGATTATAATTATACCAGCCACTGCCTCCAGTTAATGCACTATCTGGAATAGGGATCATTGTACCAGCTAATAATCCACGTGGAATTTCAGGATCTTGCCCTAAGCGATAATGTGGCAAATGTCTAACATTGTCATATCTATAATTTAAATCAAAACCAAGCCAATTTGTTACTGTAAAATTATCACCTAAATAAAATGCATGGTTTTTAGTTTTAACAGGGATTAGGTAACTAGAGCTTCCTGCAGCACTTTCTTTAAGTTTGCAACCAGGCCACTTATTTGGATATGGAGTATATTGAACTGGGAATGTTCCAGAAACAGGCTCATTGCATATGAAATTATCCGCCCACCATTGAACATTAGCTCCTTTATATCCCTCTTTATTAACCATATTTTTTTCTGTTTCAGAATATAGTCCACCATATTGCACTGAATGGTTAGTTTTACCTAAAGAAAATGACTTATCAAAATCAAAGTTCAATTGTTTTGTATTTGTATTTAAATCACGATCATTGTAGTAGTTATTACTATATCCTCGGCTATGGGGTAATACGTAAAAGACTTCTTCTGACTGAACGCCCCCCCATGAGTTTGGAATTGATTTTGTCGGAATGTAACCATATGTTTTCCCATTTATAGACTTAGTTTGAATATCTCTAGGTTCAAATAAATATTTTTCATTATAGTTCTCATCATTTTTAATAAAAACTTGATATTTTTTTGAACAATCTAATTTACTACAGTCTAATAGCAAATGTTCTGTACCCACTTCACGATAATCAAAACCACTAATCTTATTACCGTGGGAATCGGTGTATTCAGATTCAGTACTCCAACCTTCTTCAACTCCTTTCCCAGTAATATATCCCCCCCATTTATCTTTTATTTTATAAGTGCCATCAGAACTATCTAATTTCAATCCTTGCTTATTATCAACATCAATACAATTTGTATTGTTACAATATTCATCACTACGAGCTTTATTTTTAATTTTTTGAGAGGAATAAGTTAGTTTAAAGTGATCCCAAAATGGAGTTTGTGTAAAGTTTTCATAAGAAAATTGGATATTTTCTCGTTTAGATTTATCGTGTATAAGACGTTCTCCTTGACTGGTTTCAGTATTGACATAAGAACTAGGACGTAATGAATAAGATAAATCTTGTCCATCAGTTTTTAATGTTGATTTATCAACAGCTACACTAAATCGATGATTTTCTGTTGGTTCAAACCCTAATTTCACTAACGTACTATTACGGGAAATGGAATAAGGATCTGTTTTTTCTCTTTTAATTCCGACAACCTTATCGTCATAATTTTCATAACCATAATTCTTCATTTCATTGCTATTACGCTCAGTATGAACAATTAACGCATCAAACCCTTTATATCGGCCAGCAGCAGTAAGAGACACCGTATCTTGACTATTCATACTTTGAGTAGCACGTTTAATACTAAAGTAATGATCTTTTCCTATTAGATAATCTCTAGCATCTTTTGTATCAAAGATAACCGAACCACCCAATGCCCCACTACCTGATTTTAAAGAGTCAGCACCTTTGGTAATGGTCGCTGTTTTAACATTCTCTATTTCTACATCATTACGAGTATTATTAAAATTTCCATAGCCTTCAAATAGCTCTTTAAATGCTTGTGAACTTAAAGTTTCAGCTTGACGAAGTCCATCAACCATAATACCCACACGGTTTTCATCAACTCCTCGAACAGCATAACCACTTGCTCCTGTTCTTCCTGTTTCAACAACGGTAATACCAGTTTCATAACGTACCAAATCTCGAGAATCTGAAGCCTGTTGCTTAGAAAGTTTTTTAGCAGTAATTTGGGTTTCACCAACTTTTTTTTCTTTCACATTTATTGTTTCTGTATTCCCTGAAACATTAATTTCCTGCAGTTGTTCAAGTTCGTTGGCGTAAACAGCTCCTGCTGTCAGTCCAAGCATAATAGAATACGTAAGTAAATTTAATCTAAAGTTGGTCATATTTGACTCCATAACAAGGGAAATGATAATTATTGCTAAATAATGGTACAAGAAAAAATATTTTCTCACAATACTAAAAGTATGTTTTTGATAAAGATCAAACAATAAAAATTATTCTCATTATGCCCTATATTTAAATGTACTTGTTCTCTATAATACAAGCCATCGATTGTTCATGTTAGTTGTAGGGTGGGCTTCAGCCCACCAACAAACAATCGTGAGATATTTTGGTGGTCTGAAGCCCACCCTACATTAAGTATGCATAATTCTATGCGTACTTCTTTTTTAGGAGCAATCATTATGATGATAGATAAACGCCTAATTAACACTGTGGCCGATAGTAAAAAATGGATTGGTGTCACGGTGTTGTGGAATTGGGTGGCGTTAGTTGGCGGGATTATTAGTGCCGTCGTGTTTTCTTATATTTTACAAGCCGCTTATTTTAAAGAGTTGACGATGTCAAGTGCGGTGGGTCTAGGTGTAATTTTAATTGCAGCATTGGCACTGCGTGCTTTTGCGGGTAAAAAATTAGTGCAGGCGTCTTATTTTGCCAGCACAAAAGTGAAGCATGAATTGCGTAGCCTCATTTATCGTAAATTGGCTTCTATGCCGCTTAACCAAGTGAACCAGCAATCCACTTCAAGTATTATCCAAGTGGCATCAGAAGGTGTAGAACAGCTTGAAATCTACTTTGGGCGTTATTTGCCGCAGCTTTTTTATAGCTTACTTGCACCGCTTACACTCTTTGCTTTCCTGATCTTTTTCAGTTTTAAAACAGCTATTATTTTATTAATTTGCGTGCCGCTTATTCCGATGTCGATCATTGCGGTGAATAAAATTGCGAAAAAACTCTTGGCAAAATATTGGTCCATTTATGTGGGATTAGGCAGCAGCTTTTTAGATAACTTACAAGGTTTAATTACGTTGAAAATCTATCAAGATGATGCTTATAAAGCGAAAGCGATGGATGAAGAAGCAGAGCATTTCCGCAAAATTACCATGAAAGTGCTTACCATGCAGCTTAACTCAGTTTCTCTTATGGATTTACTTGCTTATGGTGGCGCAGCAATCGGGATTTTAACCGCACTATTGCAATTCCAAGATGCACAACTCAGCGTCTTAGGCGTGATTTTATTTATCCTCCTTTCCTCCGAGTTTTTTATTCCGCTTCGTTTGCTCGGTTCATTCTTCCATGTTGCGATGAATGGTAAAGCGGCTTCAGATAAGATCTTCACATTACTTGATACGCCAGTGGAAACCCAACAAAGTGCGGTAAATTTTGAAGCCAAAAATAACGTTCAAGTGGAAATTAAAGATTTACATTTTGCATATTCTGCAGAAAAACCAGCCATTCAAGGGTTAACTTTAACGATTCAACCAAACCAACTTTCTGTATTTGTGGGTAAAAGTGGTTGCGGTAAATCAACCTTAGTTTCGTTGTTGATGGGCTTTAATAAAGCGCAACAAGGTGAGATTTTATTTAATGGACAAAACGCCTCTGAAATAGACCGCACTTCTTTCTATCAAAAAGTATCGTTGGTGAGCCATAGTAGCTACGTGTTTAAGGGCACGCTGCGTGAAAATATGACGATGGCGAAAATTGATGCAACAGACGAGCAAATTTATGCGTGTTTAGAACAAGTGAATCTTGCCCACTTTGTACGTGAAAATGGCGGATTAGATATGCAGCTATTAAGCCGTGGTGCAAATTTATCGGGCGGTCAGATTCAACGTTTAGCCTTAGCACGTGCTTTATTGCACAATGCGGCGCTTTATATTTTTGACGAAGCAACCAGTAATATTGATGTGGAAAGCGAAGAAATTATTTTGCAGTTTATTCAACAATTTAAACAACAAAAAACCATTGTGATGATTTCTCACCGCTTGGCAAATGCAGTAAATGCAGACTGTATTAACGTACTTGACCAAGGCAAATTGATTGAGCAAGGCACACACGAAACCTTAATGGCAAAACAAGGTGCGTATGCTGAGATGTTCCAACAACAAAAAGATTTAGAACAAATTAGAGAGGTGGCAAATGCGTAAAAATGGTTTTGTTGTAATGGGGCATTTGTTGAAATTAGTGACCCCACTGGCGCATATCATGGCGTTTACCATCACGATGGGAACGCTCGGTTTCCTGGCTGCCATCTTTATTATGGTGCTAGGTGCGATGGGGTTAGTGAATCTTCTTAACTTTGACACCCATTTAAGTTTTTCTGGAATTTTGACCGCACTTATCGTATTGGCGGTGGCTCGTGGTGCATTGCGTTATTTAGAGCAAATGTCTGGGCACTATATTGCTTTTAAATTATTGGCATTATTGCGTGACAAAGTGTTTTCTTCTTTGCGCCGTTTGGCTTTTGTGAAGTTGCAAGATAAACAAGCTGGGCAATTAGTGTCATTGGTGACTAACGATATCGAATTACTCGAAGTTTTCTATGCGCACACCATTGCGCCAATTATGATCGCGTTCTTTACCTCTGCGATTTTATTGTTGGTCTTTGCGCATCTTTCTGGTTGGTTTGTACTTGTGGCATTGGCTGCTTATTTAACAGTGGGCGTGATTTTACCGATTATCACCACCAAATTAGCACGTGAAGATGGCAGACTCTATCGTGAATTAGTCGGCGAAATGAATGATTTCTTCCTCGACAGCGTGCGTGGTATGAAAGAAATTCAGCTTTTTGGTTATGCAAAACAACGTTTAGCAGAAATCCAACAACGCAGCCAAAAAATTGATACGGCTTTTGAGCGCATTAAAGACCAAGAAGCGAAAGTGCGTGTTTATACTGAAGTGGCCGTATCTGTTTTCAACATCATTATGCTGTTTACTGGCTTAATTTTATTTAGCTTAGATAAAATTGATTTCTCAGCCTTTTTAGTTGGTGTGATTTTATTAATGTCGAGCTACGGGCCAGTTATCGCCTTAAGTAACCTTTCAAGCAACTTATTACAAACTTTGGCTTCAGGTGAGCGAGTATTAAGTTTATTAGCGGAAGAGCCAGAATTAAAAGATGTAGAAAGTGCGGTCGATTTAAAAGATGTTTCTCGCATTGATGTTGAGAATGTAAACTTCGCTTACGGTGAAGAACAAATTTTATCGGATGTCAGCTTATCTGTGAAAAAAGGTGAAATCTTGGGTATTCACGGCAGAAGCGGTAGCGGTAAAAGTACTTTGTTGAAATTGCTGATGCGTTTTTACGATCCAAAATCAGGTAGCATTAAAATTAACGGCGAAACTTTACCGAATATCAACACTCGTAGCTTGCGTGACAATATGGCGTACATTACTCAGCAAACCTATATTTTCAACGAAACCATTGAGGAAAATATTCGCCTTGCGCGCCGTGATGCAACGTTAGAAGAAATTATGGAAGCGGCGAAGAAAGCCTCAATTCATGATTTCATTTTAAGCTTGCCACAAGGTTATCAAACAAAAATGACGGAGTTGGGCGGCAATCTCTCTGACGGTGAAAAACAACGTATCGGTATTGCCCGAGCATTCTTGCATAATGCACCGATTATCTTGCTTGATGAGCCAACCAGTAATTTGGATAGCTTAAACGAAGCAATGATTTTGAAATCATTACTCAATGTTAAAGCTGAGAAATTGATTATTCTAGTTAGCCACCGCCAGTCTACGATGGCAATTTGTGATCAGGTAATTGGCATAGAAAACGGCAGAATGTCCTAAACTAAGACAACAAAAAATCGCACTGTTAAAGGTGCGATTTTTTTGTTAGAAGAGACTGATATTTTAAATAGTGTAGACTTTTTATTTTCACCGCACTTTTGAGCTATTTCCTCAATTTAACTAACTCTACCTGATGGTTTTCACCTTTTGTTAGAATTAAATTTGCTCGCTCACGGGTGGGAAGAATGTTTTGATTGAGATTTAACCCGTTAATTTCATCCCAAATTTTACTTGCTGTCGCAACAGCCTCTTCTTTTGATAAGCTTGCGTAATGCTTAAAGTAAGAATTAGGATCATTAAATGCACTTTCTCGGAATTTTAAAAAGCGTTTGATGTACCATTCTTTCAGTAATTTTTCTTCTGCATCGACATAAATAGAGAAATCAACAAAATCTGACACAAAGGTTTGATTGGTTTTGTTATTGCCTGTTTGAAGAACATTTAATCCTTCTAAAATGAGAATATCGGGTTTATCTACCACATCAAATTCATCGGGAATAATATCGTACGTTAAATGAGAGTAGATTGGTGCTGTCACATTGCTTTTACCTGATTTTACATCTGCTAAAAAGCGAATGAGTTTAGGTGTGTCATAAGAAACGGGAAAACCTTTCTTTTGTAAAAGATTCTCTTGTTTAAGCTTGTCTAATGGATAAAGAAATCCATCTGTTGTGATGAGATCAACCTTTCTTTCAGTTGGCCAATGAGAAAGCAGAGATTGTAGAATACGTGCTGAAGTGCTTTTCCCAACAGCAACACTGCCAGCAATACTAATTATGTAAGGTGTTTTGGCATTATTTCTGCCTAAAAAGCGATGTAGTACCGTTTGGCGATGTAAATTTTCATCAATGTAATAGTTAATAAGACGAGTTAACGGTAGGTAAATCGTACTTACTTCATCTAATGAAAGGTCTTCATTAAAACCTAAAAGCGGTTTCAGATCCTGTTCTGTCAATTTTAATGGCACGGATTTACGAAGTTCTGCCCATTGTTCACGATTAAAGCTTAAAAAAGGTGTTTGCTGAGTTGAAAATTCCACAATAATTTTATTTGATAGCTAAATAAACGAAGAAAAATATACTCTATAACCAGCATGTTCGCATTTATTTTTCAGTAAATTTAATAAGATTTGGTTAAAAATTCACATTTTTGCTTGTGATTTAAACGAACACGCAAAAAAAATAATTTTTTTAGAAAAAAAACTTGTCACGAAAAGTTTTTTCCATATAATACGCCTCACTTGCTTACGACACGCCGACTTAGCTCAGTAGGTAGAGCAACTGACTTGTAATCAGTAGGTCATCAGTTCGATTCCGATAGTCGGCACCATTCTTTCGTACACAAGTATTCATTTAGCGTGGAGGGGTTCCCGAGCGGCCAAAGGGGGCAGACTGTAAATCTGTTGGCTCAGCCTTCGAAGGTTCGAATCCTTCTCCCTCCACCATCTTTTAGATGAATCCTGATGGGACAGACGAATTTAGGACTTGCGGGCATCGTATAATGGCTATTACCTTAGCCTTCCAAGCTAATGATGCGGGTTCGATTCCCGCTGCCCGCTCCAAACGCTGATATAGCTCAGTTGGTAGAGCGCACCCTTGGTAAGGGTGAGGTCGGCGGTTCAAATCCGCCTATCAGCACCATCCTTCAATTCTCTTTCCTTCATTTAGAATAAACAATTTTATTGGTTAATGTGGTTTTATTTACCCATCGATAACCGTGTCTATTTAGAGGGACTCTTTAAATGTCTAAAGAAAAATTTGAACGTACAAAACCGCACGTAAACGTGGGTACAATCGGCCACGTTGACCACGGTAAAACAACTTTAACAGCAGCAATCACAACCGTATTATCTAAACACTACGGTGGTGCAGCTCGCGCATTTGACCAAATCGATAACGCGCCAGAAGAAAAAGCGCGTGGTATCACCATCAACACTTCACACGTTGAATACGATACAGCAACTCGTCACTACGCACACGTTGACTGTCCAGGACACGCCGACTATGTTAAAAACATGATTACTGGTGCGGCACAAATGGATGGTGCTATCTTAGTAGTAGCAGCAACTGATGGTCCTATGCCACAAACTCGTGAGCACATCTTATTAGGTCGCCAAGTAGGTGTTCCATACATCATCGTATTCTTAAACAAATGCGACATGGTAGATGACGAAGAGTTATTAGAATTAGTAGAAATGGAAGTTCGTGAACTTCTTTCTCAATATGACTTCCCAGGTGACGATACTCCAATCGTACGTGGTTCTGCATTACAAGCATTAAACGGCGTAGCAGAATGGGAAGAAAAAATCCTTGAGTTAGCAAACCACTTAGATACTTACATCCCAGAACCAGAGCGTGCGATTGACCAACCGTTCCTTCTTCCAATTGAAGACGTGTTCTCAATCTCAGGTCGTGGTACAGTAGTAACTGGTCGTGTAGAGCGTGGTATCATCCGTACTGGTGATGAAGTAGAAATCGTAGGTATCAAAGATACAGCGAAAACTACTGTAACGGGTGTTGAAATGTTCCGTAAATTACTTGACGAAGGTCGTGCAGGTGAAAACATCGGTGCATTATTACGTGGTACCAAACGTGAAGAAATCGAACGTGGTCAAGTATTAGCGAAACCAGGTTCAATCACGCCACACACTGACTTCGAATCAGAAGTGTATGTATTATCAAAAGAAGAAGGTGGTCGTCATACTCCATTCTTTAAAGGTTACCGTCCACAATTCTATTTCCGTACAACTGACGTAACTGGTACTATCGAATTACCAGAAGGCGTGGAAATGGTAATGCCTGGTGATAACATCAAGATGACAGTAAGCTTAATCCACCCAATCGCGATGGACCAAGGTTTACGTTTCGCAATCCGTGAAGGTGGCCGTACAGTAGGTGCTGGTGTTGTAGCGAAAATCATCAAATAATTGATGTATTCTTAAATGTCTTAAAGACAGAAAGAAGACAAAAGAAAGTGCGGGGAAAATTCTCCGCACTTTTTGTTTATGGTAATATCTGATAATTCACTCGAGTATTTACTAGATTATTTGATTTTTATAGTGATAGCTGTGGTGAATAATTCTCTGTGATTTCAACAAGTTCTTCTATTAAAATTAATTTTATCTTGCTGCTTTGAGGTAAAAGTGCGGTGAGATTTCTTGCTAAAACATCTTGTTCTAACATCATACAATTCGCCTTACATCTAGCAAAATAATCAGGGTATTTTACTGCCAATAACACACCATCTTGCCATAATACTACCGCATCTTTTTCTGTAATATATGAAAAATAGTCATCTAGTTCAGTTTTGGGATAATCTGATTGAGAAAATGTATAAAGCATAATATTCCTTAGAAAGTGAACAATTTTTCTGCTTGACTAAGCTTTTCTATCAATAAAGAGCGGTCAATTTTTTCATAAGATAGGATGAGTTGCTTATCCTCTAGCTTAAATTTCTGTAAAGATTCCGTGCATATAAAGCGTTGTTCTACATCATATAAATCTAATAATTTAAAGATTCTAATGAAGTCTTTCTGTTGAATGAGTTCAGGTTGTTGATGATTAATAAGATTTAGTACACCATCATCTATAAAAAATACGCCAATGTCATCTGGATCACAAAAAGCTGTTGCGGCAAGAATTGCATCTAAGCCTTCTCGTGAAATGGATGTCCCATGTGGCGATGTGCGAAATAAAAAGGCTATCTTCATAGGGTTATTACTCGATCTGCTTTTAAACTTGCTGTCATAAATTCACCAAGGCCTGCAATTGTGAATCCCTCTGCAAGATTGTAGTGATCTGTGGTTGATGTGGTTAAGTTATCGACGACGCCTCGTCTTTGAGATGCTGCAACACATAAATGCAAAGGAACATTGTGGGTGATGGAAAACATTTGCCAATGTTTTTGTAAATTAACTTCATCATTGGCTGGATACACTAATGCATTTCCGTTACTCACGCCATCTTGAAAGAAAAAAATCTGTGAGATTTTGTGTCCTTTTTTGATTAAGGCGTCTGCAAATTGATAAGCTAAAAATGCCCCTTGCTTTCCGTAAATAGGGCTTTTGACGGCGATAACATAGCGCATTATTCTTGCTCTTGTTTGATTTGGCGGATGTAGAGGTAAACCGTATGTCGGGAAATATCTAAACGTTCTGCGACTAAATTAATCGCATCTTTAATATCAAAAATACCTTTTTCGTAAAGAGAAAGGACGATTTGTCGGTTTTTAGTATTATTAGCAACAGAGCGATCTGCATTGACTTCTTCTATTGTTTTTTCAATAGTCTGCGCAACCAAGTCTTCCACAGAACTCGCAAAATTAACCGAAGATGTTTCATTCGTATGCACCGTTGGCATAAAGCATTGCAAAAATTGAGACATGGGCACATCTAAATTAATATTGATACAAAGCAAACCAATAATACGTTGAGTTTTATTGCGAATGGCAATAGTGACTGATTTCATCAGTACGCTGCCTTTTGCTCGTGTAAAATAAGGCTTTGAAACACTTTCGCTTTGCATATTTCGTAGCGAACGTAAGGCAAGATCGGTGATTGGCGAACCAACTTGTCGATTAGTGTTATGTCCGTTAGCAATACAAATAGCAGAATGTTCAATATCTTCTAGAGAATGAAGCACGATTTCGCAGTGTTCGCCAATCAGTGCGCTGACACCATCAACAACCGCTTTGTAGGAGTTTATGATAGTGCGATCTTCGTCGGTGAAAGGATATTTGTCGTTTAAAGTCATGGTGTTAGGTTAAAAGTGCGGTAAAAATTCCGCTCGTTTTTATAATAAAAAGCACGCGTTAAAGAACGCGCGCTATTAAACTCATTAATTATTTTGTAGCTTTTGGATTGACGTCTAATACTTCCACATCAAAAATTAATGTTGAATTTGGTGGAATAGATGCGCCAGCACCTTGTTCGCCATAGCCTAATTCAGGGGCAATGACTAATTGAATTTTTCCGCCTTTTTTCACTAATTGAAGACCTTCAGTCCAGCCTTTAATTACTTGATCAAGTTGGAATTCTACAGGTTGACCGCGCTCTACGGAACTATCAAACACTTTTCCATTTGGTAATTTACCAGTGTAATGTACTTTAACTGTATCTGTAGCTTTGATTGCATCGCCTTTACCAGCATTTTCAATTTTATACATTAAACCAGATTGTGTAGTTTTTACATCTTTACCTTTAGCAAATTCAGCACGGAATTTATCACCTTCTTCTTTTGCTTGTTTAGCAATCGATTCTGCTTTTGCTTTTGATGCAGCCATTAATTTTGCCTCAATAGATTCTAAGGTTTTTTGGATTTTTTCATCTTTACGAACATCCACTTTGCCTTCTAAGGCATCTTTTAAACCATCTAAAATACGCGCATTATCATATTTGATGACTTCTTTGTGTGAATCTACAAGATCTTTCATTTGGCCGCCCATGAGCACACCCACGGCATAAGATGCCGCTTTCTCATCGAATGCGCTATCCTCTGCAAAAACTTGGCCAGAAATCACCGCACTTACCATTAATGCTGCGATAGATAATTTTTGAATTTTTAACATATGAGTTAATCCTTTATAATGAATGGAATAATACAAGGAATAGATTAAATGGCTTTCTATCTATTCTCAACTTTTTTTTAGAATTTAGAGAAAATTTATGCAAATTCAACAAATGTTAGAAAATCGCATCGAGGAACTTGAAACGAAAATTGCATTTCAGGAACAGTTATTAGATGAATTAAATCACGCTTTAGTTCAACAGCAATTTGATATTGATAAAATGCAAGTCCAATTACGTTATATGGCAAATAAATTAAAAGACTTTCAACCCTCTAACATTGCAAGCCAATCTGAAGAAACGCCACCGCCTCATTATTAATTTTTGCAATAAATTCATACAAATGAAAAGGGCGCTTAATGCGCCCTTTAAATTACATTCCCAAATAATAATCAGCTAAATACTTGCCTGCTTATGCAAAGTATTTTTCCAAATCGTCGCTACCGCCAATGTGTTTACCACCGATAAACACTTGTGGAACAGTAGTACGACCTGAAACTGCACGTACGCTCACGATTGTTGCATCGTGACCTAATACGATTTCTTCGAAGCTTAAGCCTTTATCGTGTAAAAGTTGTTTTGCTTTTGCACAGAAAGGACAGCCAGGTTTTGTGAAGATTGAAATAGACTCTTGTACTTGATGTTGTGGCGCAAGATATTTCAACATAGTGTCAGCATCTGATACTTTGAACGGATCGCCTGGTTCGTTTGGTTCGATAAACATTTTTTCAACTACGCCGTTTTTCACAAGCATAGAATAACGCCATGAACGTTTACCGAAACCTAAATCTTCTTTACCAACTAACATACCCATACCTTCGGTAAATTCACCATTACCATCTGGAATGAAAGTGATGTTTTCAGATTTTTCATCTTCTTTCCATGCGTTCATTACGAAAGTATCATTTACAGATACAACAAGAATATCGTCTACACCGTATTTTTTGAATACTGGCGCTAATTCGTTGTAACGTGGTAAGTGTGATGATGAGCAAGTTGGAGTGAATGCGCCCGGTAATGAGAACACGATCACTGTTTTGTTATCAAATAATTCAGAGGTAGTTACATCAACCCATTTATCACCCTGACGAGTGCGGAATGTCACTTGAGGTACTTTTTTTCCTTCCATACTAGACATTGTTTTTTCTCCTATTGGTTGTTAATTTAAATTTTATGCGCTGTATTATAGGGAAAATTATGATATAGTCATAATCAATTAATTCTATTCTTTTAATTGAATTTTTCTATAGGGAAAATCTCATGAATATCCGTGATCTAGAATATCTTGTTGCCTTATCTGAATATAAACATTTCCGCCGTGCTGCCGATTCTTGTAATGTGAGTCAACCAACATTAAGTGGTCAAATTCGTAAATTAGAAGATGAGCTCGGTATTATCTTGTTAGAGCGCACTAGCCGTAAAGTGTTGTTTACTCAATCTGGGATGTTATTGGTTGATCAGGCTCGCACAGTTCTTCGTGAAGTAAAATTATTGAAAGAAATGGCGAGCAATCAAGGTAAAGAAATGACCGGGCCATTACACATCGGTTTAATCCCAACAGTTGGTCCTTATTTGCTCCCTTATATTGTACCAACGTTAAAAGCGGCATTCCCTGATTTAGAAGTTTTTCTTTATGAAGCGCAAACGCATCAATTATTAGAACAATTGGAAACGGGGCGTTTAGATTGTGCTATCGTTGCCACTGTTCCGGAAACTGAGGCTTTTATTGAAGTACCTATTTTCAACGAGAAAATGTTACTCGCCGTATCAGAGCATCATCCTTGGGCTCAAGAAAGTAAACTTCCAATGAACCAGTTAAATGGTCAAGAAATGTTAATGCTTGATGATGGTCATTGTTTGCGTAATCAAGCGCTAGATTATTGCTTCACTGCTGGCGCAAAAGAAAATTCCCATTTCCAAGCGACTAGCCTTGAAACTTTGCGCAATATGGTGGCAGCAAATGCAGGTATCACTTTTATGCCTGAATTGGCAGTACTGAATGAGGGTACGCGCAAAGGTGTGAAATATATTCCTTGTTATTCGCCTGAGCCATCACGCACCATTGCGTTGGTTTATCGTCCTGGTTCACCATTACGTAACCGTTATGAGCGTGTGGCAAGTGCGGTCAGTGATGAAGTTAAATCTATTCTAGGTGGGTTGAAATAATGGCTGGTGTTCGTGCTGTTCAAAAAGAAAAGACTCGTCGAGCTTTAGTGGATGCGGCATTTAATCAACTTAGCGCAGAAAAAAGTTTTTCTAATTTAAGTTTACGAGAAGTGGCACGCGAGGCTGGTATTGCGCCTACCTCTTTCTATCGCCATTTTAGTGATATGGATGAACTTGGCTTAGAAATGGTGGATGAAGCAGGTTTGATGTTGCGCCAATTAATGCGTCAAGCGCGTAAACGCATTGATGCGGGCGGTAGTGTTATTTCTGTTTCTGTGGATACATTTTTTGAATTTATTACTAACAGTACGAACGTTTTTCGCTTGCTATTACGCGAAAGTTCAGGCACTTCTCAAGCTTTTCGTACTGCGGCAGCACGTGAAATTAAGCATTTTGTTGATGAGTTAGCAGAATATATTTCCTACAAACATCAATATTCACAATATGTTGCTTATGTTCAAGCGGAAGGCATCGTAACAATCGTATTCACTGCAGGGGCGAATGCTTTAGATATGAGTAAAGCTGAACGAGAGCAACTTAAAGCTCGAGTGATTTTGCAGTTAAGAATGCTTGCAAAAGGCGCTGATTTTGCAGCGAATAAGGAAAGAGGCAAGTAAGATAGTTTGTATCTAGCCTATTAGTTTAGATATTCACTATCTTTTATTTTTCCGAGTTATTTCTCATACCAAATTTTATTCACATAAAGTGTAATAAAACCTGAGGGCGTTTCTACCCGCACTTCGTCGTCTAATGTTTTTCCGATTAAAGCTCGAGCAACTGGGGAATCAATGGATATCCAATTTTTCGCAGGGGCAAATTCATCGCAACCGACGATACGATATTGCTTAATTTCACCATCTTCATTTTCCAATTCTACCCATGCCCCGAAGAAAATTTTTCCCTCTTGCTTTGGGTTGTAATCGACAATTTGTAGCACTTCCAATCTTTTAGTTAAAAAACGTACACGACGATCAATTTCACGTAATCGGCGTTTACCATAAATATATTCGGCATTTTCGCTACGGTCGCCTAAAGCAGCAGCATCTGAGACAGCTTGAGTGACTTTTGGGCGTTCTTCTTTCCACAAAAACTTGAGTTCTTGATCAAGCTCATTCCAGCCTTGACGGGTAATATAATTTGATTTTGCCATAATAAAAATAAAAGAAAGTTTTTCGAATTATATTTGAGCCAACGGCCTAAAACCAGTATTCTATCCCCATTTTTTCTCGAATCCTTTCATAACAAAGAAGTATGACAATGTTAAATCAACAAATTAGCCAAATTATTGCGGCTGAATTAACCGTTCAACCCCAACAAATCCTCGCCGCCATTCAATTATTAGATGATGGCAACACGATTCCATTTATTGCACGTTATCGTAAAGAAGCCACTGGAGGCTTAGATGACACCCAGCTTCGTCATTTTGAAACTCGTTTAATTTATTTACGTGAATTAGAAGATCGTCGGCAAACCATTTTGAAATCTATTGAAGAGCAAGGGAAATTGACCAATGAATTGCGTGACAAAATCCATGCGACACAAAGCAAAACTGAATTAGAGGATTTATATTTACCGTTCAAACCAAAACGCCGTACCAAAGGCCAAATTGCCATTGAAGCTGGTCTTGAGCCATTGGCTGATTTACTTTGGAACGAGCCAAATGATCCAGAATCAACCGCACTTTCCTTTGTTGATGCTGAAAAAGGCGTAGCTGATAGCAAAGCTGCGTTAGACGGTGCACGCTATATTTTAATGGAGCGGTTTGCTGAAGATGCGGGTTTATTAGCGAAAGTCCGTGATTATTTAGCGAAAAATGCAGTTATCGTATCTAAAGTGATCGAAGGCAAAGAAACGGAAGGCGCAAAATTCCAAGATTATTTCGACCACCAAGAATTATTGAAAAATGTGCCTTCTCACCGTGCATTAGCCATGTTTCGTGGACGTAATGAGGGTATTTTACAATTAAGCTTAAATGCTGATCCTGATGCGGAAGAGGGAAGTCGCCAAAGCTATTGTGAAGAGATTATTCGTGATTATTTAGATGTACGTTTCACGGGACAGCCTGCGGATAAATGGCGTGAGCAAGTGATTGCGTGGACATGGAAAATTAAAGTTTCGTTGCATTTAGAAACGGAATTAATGGCAAGTTTACGTGAAAAAGCGGAAGAAGAAGCCATTGATGTTTTCGCCAGAAACTTGACCGCACTTTTAATGGCAGCACCGGCAGGGGCGAAAAGTACTATGGGCTTGGATCCGGGCTTGCGTACGGGAGTTAAAGTCGCGGTGGTGGATAACACAGGTAAATTATTAGATACCACCACCATTTATCCACACACGGGGCGTGAAGCTGAAGCGCAAGTGGCGATTTTCAGCTTAATTCGTAAGCATAACGTGGAATTAATTGCCATTGGTAACGGTACCGCTTCTCGTGAAACTGAACGTTTTGCGAAAGAAGTGATTAAAGAAATTAAAGAAAATAAACCACAAACCGTAGTGGTGAGTGAAGCGGGCGCATCGGTTTATTCCGCCTCTGAATTTGCGGCAAATGAATTCCCGAATTTAGATGTATCTTTACGTGGTGCGGTATCTATTGCACGTCGTTTACAAGATCCATTGGCAGAATTGGTGAAAATCGAGCCGAAGGCCATTGGTGTAGGGCAATATCAGCACGATGTAAACCAAACTCAACTTGCGCGTAAACTCGATGCGGTGGTGGAAGACTGTGTAAATGCGGTGGGTGTGGATTTGAATACGGCATCCGCGCCATTGCTTGCTCGCGTGGCTGGAATGACTAAAACCTTAGCGCAAAACATTGTGGAATACCGTGATGAAAATGGTCGTTTTGAAAGCCGCAGCGAATTGAAAAAAGTGCCTCGTTTAGGGCCAAAAGCCTTTGAGCAATGTGCAGGCTTTATGCGTATTGCAGACGGGAAAAATCCACTTGATGCCTCTGGTGTTCACCCAGAAGCTTATCCTGTGGTCGAAAAAATCTTGCAAGCTACCGCGCAATCTATTCAAGATTTAATGGGCAATGCTGGTGTGGTACGTCAGCTTGATGCAAAACAATTCATTGATGAGCAATTTGGTTTACCGACCGTCCAAGATATTTTCAAAGAGTTGGAAAAACCAGGTCGCGATCCGCGTGGTGAATTTAAAACGGCTGTATTCGCAGAAGGCGTGGAAGAAATCACCGATTTAAAACCAGGCATGATTTTAGAAGGTACCGTCACCAATGTGACTAATTTCGGCGCATTTGTGGATATTGGTGTTCACCAAGATGGTTTAGTACATATTTCATCATTAAGCGATAAATTCGTAGAAGATCCACATCAAGTGGTGAAAACTGGCGATATCGTAAAAGTGAAAGTGTTGGAAGTGGATGTGCCGCGTAAACGTATTGCGTTGACGATGCGATTAGATGAAAGTGCGGTCAAAAATGACGGCAAATCTGACCGCACTTTATCTACAAGATCTCGTGGAAATACGCAGCGAGAGGAACGTAATTCAAGAGGTAATAATGCGATGGGCAATGCCTTTGCTGATGCGCTAAAAAATTGGAAAAAATAACAAGTTATAGGGCGAGATTATTCGCCCTTTTTTTATCGCTTTCCTTTCCCGAAAAGCATCGCCAAAACGGCGATTTTTTGCTATAATCCCGCCCAATTTTTATTTACAAAAGAATGAGATAAATTATGTCAGAAACGACCAATGATAACTATGGTGCATCGAGCATTAAAGTATTAAAAGGCCTTGATGCGGTGCGTAAACGTCCAGGTATGTATATTGGTGATACCGATGACGGTACTGGTTTGCACCATATGGTATTTGAAGTGGTGGATAATGCCATTGATGAAGCCCTCGCTGGCCATTGTTCCGATATTATCGTGACTATTCATGATGATAATTCAGTATCGGTGCAAGATGATGGGCGTGGTATTCCGGTGGATATTCATCCAGAAGAAGGTGTTTCTGCAGCAGAAGTGATTATGACCGTGCTTCATGCTGGCGGTAAATTTGACGATAACTCTTATAAAGTATCGGGCGGTTTACACGGTGTGGGTGTATCTGTAGTGAATGCGCTTTCTGATAAATTACAGTTAACCATTCGTCGTCAAGGTCACGTTCATGAGCAATTCTATCATTTAGGTGAGCCACAAGCGCCATTAAAAGTAATTGGCGACACAGAGGTAACGGGGACAACGGTTCGTTTTTGGCCAAGCTCAGATATTTTTGCTATCACAACCTTTGATTATAAAATCTTAGCAAAACGCTTACGCGAGCTTTCTTTCTTGAATTCTGGCGTATCTATTCGTTTAATCGATAAACGTGATGGCTCTGAAGATCATTTCCATTACGAAGGCGGTATTCAAGCATTCGTCGAATATTTGAATAAAAATAAAAACCCAATCCATCCAAAGCCATTTTATTTTACGGCTGAGAAAGATGGCATCGGTGTAGAAGTCGCCTTGCAGTGGAATGATGGTGTAAATGAAAACGTGTATTGCTTCACCAATAACATTCCTCAACGTGATGGCGGTACTCACCTTGCAGGTTTCCGTGGGGCTTTAACTCGTAGCTTAAATAGCTACATGGAAAACGAAGGTATGCTGAAAAAAGAAAAAGTGGCCACTTCAGGCGATGATGCGCGTGAAGGTTTGGTGGCGATTATTTCAGTTAAAGTGCCTGATCCAAAATTCTCATCGCAAACTAAAGACAAACTCGTGTCGTCAGAAGTTAAAAGTGCGGTGGAGTCCGCCATGAATGAAAAAATGCAGGAATATTTATTGGAAAATCCTGCAGATGCAAAAATCATTGTAAACCAAATTATTATGGCAGCTCGTGCGCGCGAAGCCGCACGCAAAGCGCGTGAAATGACGCGCCGTAAAGGGGCATTAGATATTGCAGGTTTGCCGGGTAAACTTGCAGACTGCCAAGAAAAAGATCCTGCGCTTTCTGAACTTTACTTGGTGGAGGGGGACTCCGCGGGTGGTTCTGCAAAAGTTGGTCGTGATCGTAAAACTCAAGCAATTTTGCCATTGAAAGGTAAAATCTTAAACGTAGAAAAAGCACGTTTTGACAAAATGTTGTCTTCCCAAGAGGTAGGCACATTGATTACAGCTTTAGGCTGCGGTATTGGTCGTGATGAATATAACCCAGATAAATTACGTTATCATCATATCATTATCATGACTGATGCTGATGTGGATGGTTCTCACATTCGTACTTTGCTTTTAACCTTCTTCTATCGTCAAATGCCTGAGCTTATTGAGCGTGGTTATGTTTACATTGCTCAGCCGCCACTTTACAAAGTGAAAAAAGGAAAACAAGAACGCTACATTAAAGATGCGGATGAAATGGAGCAATATGAATTAACGCTTGCGTTAGATGGCGCGGAATTACATATTAGCGCAAATGCACCAGCAATGAATGCCCTTGTATTTGAGAAATTGGTGGCAGAATATAACAGCGTACAAAAACTTATCGGTCGCTTAAGTCGCCATTATCCAGCCCCTGTATTGCAAGGATTAATTTATCAATCGCCAATTTCTGTTGAGATGATGAAAGAGGAAAGTGCGGTTGAAAATTGGGGTAAATCTTTTGTTGAACAACTGACTGCAAAAGAAACAGAAGCGCATCAATATTCAGTGCGTACACAATTTAATGCGGAACGCCAAGTGTATGAAGCGGTGATTACTGTTCGCAAACACGGTATTGATACCGATTATTTCTTGAATTTTGATTTTGTTCACGGCAATGAATACGCGAAAATTATTTCTCTTAATAAACAACTCAATGGTTTATTAGAAGAAGGCGCTTATGTCACACGTGGTGAAAAAGTACAACCAGTGCGTAGCTTTGAACAAGCTGTTGAATGGCTAGTAAAAGAATCTCGTAAAGGCCTTGAAGTACAACGTTATAAAGGACTTGGTGAAATGAACGCAGACCAACTTTGGGAAACTACAATGGATCCAAATTCACGTCGTATGTTGAAAGTTTCTATTAAAGATGCTGTTGCAGCAGATCAACTCTTCACGACCTTAATGGGAGATGAAGTTGAGCCACGTCGTGAGTTCATTGAGCTGAATGCGTTAAGAGCAAATTTGGACGTGTAAATTTCCGTCTATTTATATTCATGACTGAAAGGGCACTCAAGTGCCCTTTCTTTGTTTATCTTATTATTTCATATAAGGATTACTATTGGTTTTTTGAACTTAAGTGAGTAAACTAAATGCACTCATTTTCTCAACGGAGAACCTTTATGAAACCTTATCTTATCGCCCCATCAATTCTTTCTGCCGATCTCGCTCGTCTTGGTGATGATGTACAAAATGTACTTAATGCGGGCGCAGATGTTATTCATTTTGATGTAATGGATAATCATTATGTACCTAATCTCACTTTTGGGCCTGCGGTATGTCAAGCTTTACGTGATTATGGTATTACCGCACCGATTGACGTGCATTTAATGGTAAAACCGGTCGATCGTATTATTCCCGATTTTGCTAAAGCAGGTGCGAACTACATCACTTTCCACCCAGAATCTAGCGAACATATTGACCGCTCTTTGCAGCTTATTCGTGATTGTGGTTGTAAATCTGGATTAGTTTTTAATCCTGCGACGCCCTTGAGCTATTTAGATTACGTTTTGGATAAAGTGGATGTGGTTTTATTAATGTCAGTTAATCCTGGATTTGGCGGACAATCTTTTATTCCTGCAACATTGAAGAAATTACAACAGGCTCGTAAGATCATTGATGAAAGTGGTTATGATATTCGTCTTGAAGTAGATGGTGGTGTGAAAGTTGATAATATTGCAGAAATTGCAGCGGCAGGTGCTGATATGTTTGTGGCAGGTTCCGCAATTTTTGGTAAGCCAGATTATAAACAAATTATTGACCAAATGCGTACTCAGCTCGCGAGTGTGGGCGCATAACCGTCGTTTTAATGAAATGCGATTGCAATAGAACAGAGAAAAACAATGAATACACAATTTAAACTTATTGGCTTTGATTTAGATGGCACCTTGGTAAATAGCCTGCCTGATTTGGCATTATCAGTAAATTCTGCCTTGGCTGAATTTGATTTACCGAAAGCACCAGAAGAATTAGTGTTAACTTGGATCGGTAATGGTGCGCCTGTATTAATTGCCCGTGCGTTAGATTGGGCGCAAAAACAAACAGGAAAAGTTTTAACTGAAGAAGAGATTAAGCAGGTAACGGAGCGTTTTAATTTTTATTATGGCGAGAATTTATGTAATGTAAGTCGTCTGTATCCGAATGTAAAAGAAACATTAGAAACCTTAAAAGAAAAAGGCTATGTTCTAGCAGTTGTTACTAATAAACCCACAAGGCATGTTCAACCAGTATTGGCCGCGTTTGGAATTGATCATTTATTTAGTGAAATGTTGGGGGGGCAATCGTTACCTGCCATTAAACCACATCCAGGTCCGCTTTATTATTTATGCGGAAAATTTGGTTTTGAACCACGCCAAGTACTTTTCGTGGGTGATTCTAAAAATGATATTATCGCAGGCCACGCTGCAGGCTGTGCAGTTGTTGGTTTAACTTACGGCTACAATTACAATATCCCTATCAGCGAATCCAACCCAGATTGGGTGTTTGATGATTTTGCCCAGCTATTAACTATCCTTTAATATTTTCTATTGAATAAAAAAGTGCGGCGAACCTTTAGCTTCCCCAAAAACAGTTCGCACCGATGTGATAGAATTTCAAGTTGAACAGAATAAACTCTATTTTGTTCTATTAATAGACTTATAAAAAAGCTGAGTCCCGTACAATGCAGAACTCAGTATTTGATTAACTGTTCAATTTGGGGATATAGATCCAAAATTCACCGCATTTTTATATGTAAGACCTTTATCGTTAAAGAATAAAACGACTCAAATCTTCATTTTCGACCACTTCGCCGAGTGCATCCGATACATAAGCCGCATCAATATTGATAGTTTGACCATTCATGTCGCTTGCACTGAAAGAAATTTTATCCATTAAACGCTCCATTACCGTATGCAAGCGGCGTGCACCGATATTTTCCGTTTTTTCATTCACTCGGAATGCAGCCTCAGCAATTTTCTTCACTGCGTCGGTTGTAAATTCAATATTCACCCCTTCTGTTGCCATCAAGGCTTTGTATTGCTCGGTTAAAGAGGCATGTGGCTCCGTTAAAATACGCTCAAAATCAGCCGCACTTAATGCGGTAAGTTCAACACGAATCGGCAAGCGCCCCTGCAACTCTGGAATTAAATCTGAAGGACGAGCAACTTGGAATGCACCAGATGCAATAAATAAGATATGATCAGTTTTAACCATTCCGTGCTTGGTGCTAACGGTCGAGCCTTCCACTAACGGAAGTAAATCACGTTGCACACCTTCACGCGATACATCTGCACCGCTGTATTCACCTTTCTTACAAATTTTGTCGATTTCATCGATGAAAACGATACCATTTTGTTCTACCGCATCAATCGCTTTTTGTTTAAGTTCTTCAGGGTTAATTAATTTCGCTGCTTCATCATCAATCAACGCTTTCAACGCATCTTTAATTTTCATTTTGCGTTTTTTCGTTTTATCTGAACCTAAATTTTGGAACAATGATTGCAACTGGTTTGTCATTTCTTCCATGCCTGGAGGAGCCATAATTTCAACACCCATAGACACGCCAACAGACACATCAATTTCGATTTCTTTATCATCTAATTGACCTTCACGTAATTTTTTACGGAACGCTTGACGAGTACTGCTATGGCTATCATGGCTTTCAACTTCGCCCCATTGATTTTTAGCTGGAGGGAGTAAAGCATCCAAGATACGCTCTTCGGCAGCATCTTCAGCTCTTGCTCTGTTCTTCGCAATTTCCTGCTGGCGAACAAGCTTCATCGCACTATCCGTTAAATCACGAATAATGGAATCCACCTCTTTCCCCACGTAGCCCACTTCGGTAAATTTCGTTGCTTCTACTTTGATAAATGGCGCGTTAGCTAATTTAGCTAAACGGCGCGCAATTTCAGTTTTACCCACACCAGTTGGACCAATCATTAAAATATTTTTTGGGGTCACTTCATGACGCAAAGGTTCTTGAAGCTGCATACGGCGCCAGCGGTTACGCAAGGCAATCGCTACAGCACGTTTTGCATCAGCTTGACCAATAATATGTTGATCTAATTCAGAAACTATTTCGCGAGGAGTCATTTCAGACATGGCTTTTTCCTTAATTCGGTAATTCTTCAATAGTGAAATTTGTATTTGTGAACACGCAAATATCACCAGCAATTTTCAAAGATTTTTCAACAATTTCACGAGCAGAAAGTTCAGTATTTTCCACCAATGCACGTGCTGCAGACAACGCATAGTTACCACCCGATCCGATTGCTAAAATTTGATCTTCTTCTGGTTGAACCACGTCGCCAATACCCGTGATGATTAAACTTTCTTTTTCATCCGCCACAATTAGCATCGCTTCTAACTTACGGAGTGCACGATCTGTACGCCAATCTTTTGCTAATTCCACCGCACTTTTTAACAAGTGCCCTTGGTGCATTTCAAGTTTACGTTCAAATAATTCGAAAAGTGTAAATGCATCTGCAGTACCACCCGCAAAACCAGCAATCACTTTGCCATTATATAAACGGCGCACTTTACGTGCATTGCCTTTCATTACGGTATTACCCAAAGAAACTTGTCCATCACCGCCTACGACGACTTGCCCATTACGACGTACGCTTACAATCGTTGTCATTGTTCTGTCCTTTATAAAGTGAAAAGTTGTTCGTTATATGGCGGTAAATTAACAAAATTCAAGGGAAAATACTCTTTTGCCGATTTATTCGCCAAAAATAATAAAAAAATGTGAGCCTGATCATACTTCAAGACAGCAAACGTTTGCTTTAAATTGATATAAAACATAGAATGTGTATGATACATAGCATTCAATGACCATCCAACTAGGAGTTTTTATGAAAAATATGATTAAGCTATCTGTCGTAGCTTTATTAACCGCAGCAGCAATTCCAGCTATGGCAGGAAAAACTGAGCCTTATACTCAATCAGGTACAAATGCACGTGAAATGTTGCAAGAACAACCAATTCACTGGATCTCAGTAGATCAAATCAAAAAAGAATTAGAAGGCAAAGGCCCAATTAATGTCAGCTTTGATATTGATGATACCGTACTTTTCAGCAGCCCTTGTTTCCATTATGGTCAACAAAAATATTCTCCAGGTAAACAAGACTACTTGAAAAACCAAGATTTCTGGAATGAAGTTAACGCAGGTTGCGACAAATACTCAATTCCAAAACAAATCGGCGTTGATTTGATCAAAATGCACCAAGAACGTGGAGACCAAATTTATTTTATTACAGGTCGTACTGCAGGGAACGTGGATGGCGTAACACCTGTATTACAAAAAGCGTTTGATATTAAAAATATGCACCCTGTTGAATTTATGGGCGGACGTGAACGCACAACTAAATACAACAAAACCCCAGGCATTATTGCGCATAAAGTTACCATTCACTATGGCGACAGCGATGATGATGTATTAGCAGCTAAAGAAGCGGGTATTCGTGGTATTCGTTTAATGCGTGCAGCAAACTCAACTTATCAACCAATGCCGACTTTAGGTGGCTACGGTGAAGAAGTGTTAATCAATTCAAGCTATTAATTGACCGCACTTTAACAACAAAAAAGGCAAGTTAGGATTCCTAGCTTGCCTTTTGTTTTATAACTTAATTAGTGTTTAGTTTGACCTTCTTCAGATTTTTCTTCTGCATTTTCTGCTTGTTGACGATTCATATATTCAACAAACAATGCATCAAAGTTTACTGGAGATAAATTCAATGCAGGGAATGTGCCGCGATTTACTAAGTTAGACACTAATTCACGCGCATAAGGGAAAAGCATATTCGGGCATTGAGAAGTTAAACAATGCGCCATTTGAACATCTTCTAGACCGCTAATAGTGAACACGCCAGCTTGTTTTACTTCACAAATAAATGCTACATCCCCACTATCTTCAAGTGTAGTTTCAACAGAAATGTTTAATACTACTTCATATAAGTCATCACCGACTTGGGTTGTTTCGGTGCTTAAATCAAAACCAAGTTTTGGTTTCCATTCTTGCTGGAAAATATGTGGAAGATTTGGTGCTTCAAAAGACACATCTTTCACATAAATACGTTGAATTTGAAGAACGGGTTGTTGTTCTTCTGTTGCTGCAACGTCTTGTTTTTGTTCTGACATTTTCTATTCCTTATTATTTATGTTTTTTAACTAAAGGTAAATTTGCCGCTGCCCATGCAGATATGCCTTCTTTTAACACAAACACACGGTTAAAACCTTGTTTCGCTAAAAGCGTAGCTGAAGCTGGTGCGGAAACACCGTTAATATCGACCAACACAACTGCTTTCTCTTTGTGTTGTTCAATTTTACCGATGTTTTGATTTTTAATTTCACTTGGAAGTAAATTAATACTATCAATGATATGACCACGTTGAAATTCTTCAATACTACGTAAATCCACCACAATAGCTTCATCCGCATTGATTAAACGAATCACCTCATTGTGAGTGATGACTTTAAATTTACTCGTTGCGCCTTTATAGAAGGTATAAATTACCATCACGAAAATCGCAAACCAAGAAACCGCTAAAAGAGTATGTTTTTGAGCAAACTCCGTTGCCATTGGGATAAATTCTTGCATTGTTTTCTCTACTGATTAAGTACGTCAAAATAGGGCTCAAGTATAACCGCACTTGGGTTATCTTTCAAAAAAATTCTTATGAACGTTAAATACCTTGAATTATACATCTATAACTAAACTAGAAATAACCGCACTTTTGACCACAATTTATTGATCCATGTTATGGAATCGATACCTATTTGTTGCTATATTAAGCGCTGTTTTAACAAATAAAACAAAGATGTTTTTTAATTAACTTAGGGGGCAGTATGTCTGCAATGTTCTTACTACAATTTGCCATCGTATTATTGTGTATCTTTGTGGGTGCACGAGTAGGTGGTATCGGTTTAGGTGTATTTGGTGGTTTAGGCCTTGCTATTCTTTCTTTTGGCTTTGGCCTAAAACCAGCAGGTTTACCTATTGATGTTATGTTTATGATTATGGCTGTAGTTTCTGCAGCAGCAGCAATGCAAGCGGCTGGCGGTTTAGACTATATGATCAAAATCGCAACGAAAATCTTACGTCGTAATCCTAAACATATTACTTTTATCGCGCCAGCAGTAACTTGGTTATTCACTTTCTTAGCGGGTACTGGTCACGTAGCATATTCTGTATTACCAGTTATCGCTGAAGTAAGCCGCCAAAACGGTATCCGTCCAGAACGTCCAATGTCAATGGCAGTAATCGCATCACAATTTGCTATCGTAGCAAGCCCTATTGCGGCAGCTGTTGTAGCGGTTGTTGCTTACCTTGAACCTCAAGGCATCCATCTTGGCGACGTATTAATGGTAACGATTCCTTCAACCATCTTAGGTATTTTTATTGCTTGTTTATTTGTAAACAAAATGGGTAAAGAATTAAAAGATGATCCAGAATATCAACGTCGTTTAAATGATCCAAAATATGCAGATATTTTTGCTTCTACCACTTCAGTCAAAGAAGTAGAAGTGAGCAAAACAGCTAAAATTTCTGTTTCTTTATTCTTATTTGGTTCATTACTTGTTGTAATCATGGGTGCGATTCCATCTTTACGTCCAGTATTTGATGGTAAACCAATGGGAATGGCACACACTATCGAAATCATTATGTTAGCGATTGGTGCGTTAATTATCTTAACTTGTAAACCAGATGGCACTGAAATCACTAAAGGTTCTGTATTCCACGCAGGTATGCGTGCAGTAATTGCAATCTTCGGTATTGCATGGTTAGGCGACACATTGATGCAAGCGCACATGACTGAAGTGAAAGAAATGGTGAAAGGCTTAGTTGAAACTGCACCATGGGCATTTGCTTTCGCGCTATTTGTACTTTCAGTATTAGTAAACAGCCAAGGTGCAACAGTAGCAACATTGTTCCCACTTGGTATCGCATTAGGTATCCCAGCACCAGTATTAATCGGTGTATTTGTTGCTGTAAATGGTTACTTCTTCATCCCTAACTATGGTCCAATCATTGCATCTCTTGACTTCGATACCACGGGTACAACCAAAATCGGTAAATACATTTTAAACCACAGCTTTATGCTTCCGGGTTTATTGAGCATGCTTTTCTGCTTATTAATCGGTTTAGGTCTTTCTCACATTATTCTTTAAAATGTGATTCGATAACAAAGAACGGTGCTGAAATAGCACCGTTTTTTATTTCCCAAATATGAACAGAAAAGAGATAAAAAATACCGCACTTTAATATCTCAAAGTGCGGTAATTTTTAGCGATATTTTTAACTACACATCGTAAGTGGTAGAGGCAGTATTCCCACCACGACCTGTCCAGTTAGTATGGAAGAATTCGCCACGTGGTTTATCAGTACGCTCATAAGTATGTGCGCCGAAGTAGTCACGTTGTGCTTGCAATAAGTTTGCCGGTAAACGTGCTGAAGTATAACCATCTAAGAAAGTGATTGCAGACGCCATACAAGGCATTGGAATACCTACTTCGATAGATTTTGCCACCACTTTACGCCAGTCACTTAATGCATTTTCTAAAATGCCTTTGAAGTAACTATCTGACCCCAAGAAGATTAAATCTGGGTTCGCTTCGTACGCATCGCGGATGTTACCTAAGAAACGGCTGCGAATGATACAACCTTCACGCCATAATAACGCCGTTGCACCATAGTTAATATCCCAACCAAATTGTTCAGAGGCTTCACGAATCAGCATAAAGCCTTGTGCGTAAGAAATGATTTTTGACGCCAATAATGCTTTACGTACTGCTTCAATCCAAACTTTTTTGTCACCTTCAACTGGAGCAACAGTTTTATTGAATAATTGATTTGCTGCAACACGTTGATCTTTAAATGAAGAGACACAACGCGCAAAGACGGATTCAGTGATTAAGGTTAGAGGAATACCGAAATCTAATGCGTTGATACCCGTCCATTTACCTGTCCCTTTTTGACCTGCGGTATCTAAGATTTTTTCAACTAATGGCTCACCATCAGCATCTTTATAACCAAGAATATCGGTAGTGATATCGATTAAATAGCTATCAAGTTCAGTTTTTTTCCATTCTGCGAAGATAGATTGCATCTCTTCATAGCTTAAGCCTAAACCTTCTTTTAAGAATTGGTAAGCTTCACAGATTAATTGCATATCGCCGTATTCAATACCATTGTGAACCATTTTCACGAAGTGACCAGCGCCTTCACCGCCGACCCAGTCACAGCAAGGCTCACCTTGTTCTGTTTTAGCAGAGATTGCTTGGAAGATTGGTTTCACATATTGCCATGCTTCTTGATTACCACCTGGCATGATAGATGGTCCATGACGTGCACCTTCTTCACCACCTGAAACACCAGAACCAATAAAGCGAATACCTTTTTCAGCCAATGCTTTTACACGACGGTTGGTATCAGGGTAGTTTGAGTTACCCCCATCAATAATGATATCGCCTTCTTCTAAGTGCGGTAGTAATGCCTCAATGAATTGATCCACCACATCACCCGCGCGTACCATTAACATCACTTTACGTGGCTTTTCTAACTTAGAAGCTAAATCTTCTAAAGAGTATGCACCGATAATATTCGTGCCCTTTGCTGCACCTTGTAAAAATTCATCCACTTTAGATGTAGTACGGTTATATGCCACAACTTTAAAGCCATGATCATTCATATTTAAAATGAGGTTTTGCCCCATCACGGCTAAGCCGATAACACCGATGTCGCCTTTTACTGACATTGTTTTCTCCTGTTTGTGAGGTACCGATGCACCTATCATTTAGTATTTATTGTAAAGTATAAGAAGCTTGTTTCAGATATTCTATAGCAAAACTTATTTTAAATTTCTCTAATTAAAGAGCTGCCTTGCTCTAACGTGTCTAGCCACTGCCATTTTTCATGACCGACGAGTTTACTTTCTTCTAAAGAAAATGTTGTACAGCAACGCCCCAAACGATTTTCTAGAGATTGATTTAAATGTTGATACGTAAATTCAATTTGAGTATCGTCAATCCATTTTCCAATTAAAAAGCCTTTTAAAATTTCACCGCCACCATATTCTGCCCAAATCATTTTACCTTGTTGATGGTAATGAAATTCTGTTTGGCTACTCACCTCACCATTTGCGGTGTTTTCAACAGCAATAAATTTTTTATTATCCAAATTTAACATTAAAGTAACTCCGCATCTGATGTATCTATATCTTATTTTAGTCCGTACAATGCTAATAAATTAACTCCTCGTCCACGCACTCATATGCTGTGTAAATCCAATATGCGGATAATAATCTACGGCTTGTGGAGCTGATAAAAGCACAATTTTTGCTTGAGGATGTAAGGCTTGTTTAGTATGTTCAATTAACTGTAAACCGATACCTTGTTTTTGATATTGTTCATCAACTGCTAAATCAGATAAATAACAGCAATAGGCAAAATCCGTCACGGAACGTGCTATGCCCACTAATTGTTCATCATTCCAAGCAGTAACTAATAAATCTGCATGGTGCAACATCGCCGCGACGCGTTTTTCATCCTCTAACGGACGGCGTGCCCCGAGCGTTGTTTTATTTAGCAGTGCAATAAATTGTTTAACTGAAATCGGTTCATTCACTTTGTAATCTATCATTTTGCAAGCCTGTGATATTTGATTCTTAACTTGTTATAGCAATTTTGCCACCGCTTTATCCAAATACCATTCCGTCACCCCATTTTTTGCTTTAATTTTGGCAGCAGGGTAAGGCAGATTTTCTGCAGGAGTCATTTGGATTTCTTTTAAAATATCTGCTTTGCTTTCGCCGGTGACCAAATAGGTAATGCGTTTGGCTTGTTCGATGAGTTTGGCTGTTTTAGAAATGCGGATTTGACCGCTTTCAGGGTGCTTGGCAATGACAGCAAGGTTTGCATCATCAAAATTGGTTTGATGCGGGAAAAGAGAAGCAGTATGACCGTCTGTTCCCATACCTAAAATAATCCAATCAAAAACGCCGTTTGGAATGACCGCACTTAATTCTTCTTCGAAGCGTTTTAACTCAAAGTGCGGTTCATTTTCGCCACGAATTCGATGGATGTTTTCCGTTGGAATTTGAATATGATCGAATAAGAGTTTTTGCACTTCACCGTAGTTGCTTTCTGAATCTGTTGGCGGAACCATACGATCATCTCCCCACCAAAAATGCAGATTTTTCCAGTTAATTTGTTCCGCATAAGGTGATTTGGCTAAGGTTTTAAATAACAACTTAGGTGTTGAACCACCAGAAAGGGAAATATGCACAGGGTGAGTTAATTGGCTATAAATCACAAATTCTTGTGCAATTTTATCGACTGCGTGTTGAGCTGTTGGGAAGCTGATATAGTTCATTGATTTTCCGTTGGGCTTTAGCCCACAATTTATTATGTTCGATATTAAGAGAGGTGGGCTAAAGCCCACCCTAGATTAGATGAATTAAACTTTTTTCTTCATTAAACCTGTCGGTTTGCGCCACACTTTACCATGTTTTGCGATTAATTTATCTGCAGCCACAGGTCCCCAAGTGCCGGCTTCGTATTCGTGAACACGTCCGCCATTGGCTTTGTAATCTAAAATCGGTTGAACGAATTTCCATGCAGCATGCACAGCATCAGTACGAGCAAACAAGGTTGCATCGCCTTTCATCGCATCTAACAATAAGCGTTCATAAGCAGTTAATACTTGTGCGCCTGCTAAATCTGCATAACGGAAATCCATTGATACTTCTTTCGCCTCAAAACCTGCACCTGGTTTTTTCAAACCAAAACGCATTGAAATCGCTTCATCAGGTTGAATACGAATAATCAATTTATTCTCTGGTGCATTTTGGCTGAATACAGGATGTGGCGTAGTTTTAAAATGGATCACAATTTCAGTCACGCGAGCCGGTAAGCGTTTACCCGTACGGACATAGAACGGCACCCCCGCCCAACGCCAGTTTTCAATTTCACAACGCAATGCGATGTAGGTTTCAGTGCGAGAATCTGCTGGTACGCCTTTTTCTTCTAAATAGCCCTTTTCCATTTTGCCGTTAATTTCAGCCGCAGTGTATTGACCTAAAACGAGATTATGCTCCATATCTTCGGCAGTTAATGGACGCAAACTATGCATCACTTTTGCTACTTCATCACGCATTGAATTCGCATTAATAATCGCAGGCGGCTCCATTGCCACCATCGCTAATACTTGCAATAAATGGTTTTGGAACATATCGCGCATTGCGCCAGAACCATCGTAATAGCCCCCGCGCTCTTCCACGCCAATAGATTCTGCACCAGTAATTTCTACATAATCAATGAAATTACGGTTCCAAAGCGGTTCAAACCAACCATTTGAAAAACGTAATACGAGCAAGTTTTGAACGGTTTCTTTACCTAAATAATGGTCGATACGATAAATTTGGTGCTCTTCAAAGAAACGGTGGATTTGTACGTCTAATGCTTGTGCTGTTTTTTCATCGTAACCAAACGGTTTTTCAACGATAATTCGTTTCCAGCCATATTCTTCCGTATTTAAACCATGTGCAGCCAAACACTCAGGAATTACGCCATAAAGACTTGGCGGAGTGGACATATAGTAAAGGGTGTTACCACAGGTTTGATATTTATCGTGAAGTTCGTCTAAACGTGGAACAAGTTTGCCATAATCTTGCGCATCAGAAGTATTCACAGATTGGTAATAAAGATGAGAGCAAAAAGCATCTAAGGTTTCTGGTGTTGTTTCTTCATTATGGATTAACGCCTCACGCATTTTTTCGCGGAAAGTTTCATCGTTCAAATCAGAACGAGCAACACCAAGAACGGAAAAGTTTTCACTCAAACGCCCAATTTTGTAGAGATTATAAAGGGCTGGAATGAGTTTACGGTGAGTTAAGTCACCAGACGCGCCAAAAATGACGATACAGTTATTATCAGTTTGCATAATTATTCCTTATAAGATTCCGAGTAATGTCGAAAATAATGCCGTATTCTAGAGAAAAAAACCAATCGAACCAATCAATTAAATTGAAAGATAGAACGCCAATCGAGCGATTGATCGCCCACCATGACAAAATGCGGATTAATCAAAGTTTCACGTTGGTTATAGGTTAAAGGCTCAAAATGAGAGTCAAAAATGGCACCGTGAGTTTCCCCCAGCAGCACTTCAGCGCCAGCGGTATCCCATTCGCCTGTTTGTCCTAAACGGACATAACCATCTACAGCACCTTCAGCCACTAAACCACTTTTTAAGCTACTTGAACCAACCACAACAAATTCACAAGGAAAATCCTTCGGTAAAATCGACCGCACTTTTTCTTGTGAAGTGGTTGAACCCACTGCAATTCGTAAAGGGCGGTCAAAATTAATCGTGTTTTTAGTGAGTTTTTTTACCTGATCCAGTTGTTTTTTAAACGCGCCGAAATCACGCATTGCATAATAAGTTGTCGATAAAATTGGTGCATGAATAACGCTTAATACTGGTTTATTTTTACGAACTAAGGTTATCAACACAGAAAATTGATCGGTACGATTAATGAATTGTTGTGTGCCATCAAGAGGATCAATCAACCAATATTCTTTCCAATTTTTACGTTCTTCAAATGAAATATGACAATTTTCTTCAGAAAGAACGGGGACATTAGGGAAAAGTGCGGTCAATTTTTCTATCAAAAATTGGCTCACAAAAAGATCCGCTTCCGTCACAGGCGTGTCGTCTTCTTTCAATTCAACATGAACCTGTTTTTGATAAAACTGTTGCAAATGCTTACCCGCTTGATAAGCAATTAGCAATACTTGGTTAAGCAAATGTTCGTTTAGCGTGAGCATAAAATTATTCTCTTGTTTTTGGCAGCAACCACGGCATCACAAATAGAGCATAAAACACCATTCCGCATGTGCTTATTAGCCCGAGGGATAATCCCCCTTCGGTCAACCAGCCCCAAAAGGAAGTGTCTTGTTCGCCGAGCAATAACAAATAAAAATAAGATGCCATATTGCAGTAAACAAATGAAATGATCGATGAAACTAATACAATAGAAGCAATGTTATAACGGGTGTAACGGAATTTTACGGCTAAAAGTGCGGTTAAAAATGCCGGAATGGTGGCAAGAAGAAATGCTGTGAGAGCATAGCTAGAAAAAGGAACGATAACGCCACTTGAATCATCATCGAACCAAATCAAAAGTGCGGTGACGATTACTTGTAAAATTAGAGGGAAAAAAATAAGTGTTTTTAAGTAAGATTTCATAATAAAAAAATAGGCTATCCAAAAGGTAGCCTATTCTAAAATAAATTTAAGGATTAATCAGATTTTTTCGCACGTAATACGCGAGATGCAAAAATCACAATGCCCACGATAAATACGATTAAACCTAACCACTCGCCAATAGTATCCCAGTTTTCAAGATTTAAGGATAATGGCGCTTCAGAACCACCGGTGGTAACAGAAGCCGCAATAATGAATGCTAAAATCACACCCATTAAGCTTTCACCTACGATTAAACCTGCAGAGAAAAGCGTACCGAAACGTTCTGCTTTAGCTGATACTTCTTTGTTACCAAGTTTTGCAATATGGCGAGTCATGATCCACGCTAAGAATGCACCAACAATAACAGGCATATTAATTGATGGTGGTAAGTAAATACCAATCCCCACAGCAATAACTGGCAAGCCAAAGACTTTGTTGCTGACTTTTTTCAAGAACGCATCAATCGTAATTAACACAGCGCCTAAACCTACACCAGTTAAGATATAAGTCCATTCCAATTTATTTGTGAAAATACCTTGAGAAATGGTAGTCATTAATGTTGCTTGTGGCGCAGATAGAGCTTGTGAAGGATCCATATCTGGACGTGGCAACGCACCGCTGAAACCATACGCGTGATATAAGATTTCTAATACTGGCGCGATAACAAGCGCACCGACAAAGCAGCCGATAATTAATGCTACTTGTTGACGCCAAGGTGTCGCATCCACTAATAAACCGGTTTTTAAATCTTGCAAGTTATCGTTAGAAATCGTTGCGGTGGTTAATACAATTGACGCTGTAAAGAGTGTAAGTGCGGTCAAAAATTTCTGACCATCTACGGTTTCAAATAAGCCAGATGCATTACCGATTGACACCAATACCAATGAAATCACGATAACAGAAATAATCCCGATACCAGAAATTGGGCTTGAAGATGAACCCACTAAACCTGCCATATAACCAGAAGCTGCAGCCACGAAGAAGCCGATAAATACAGCTAAGAAAGTACAAACTACAACTAATAAAATGGAAAGCTCCGGTGAAATCGGTGCAGCCGCGATAAAGTGGTGTAATGAAATAACAATTAACACAACTGTCGCGATTAAGATATAAATCATTGTTTTTGGAGAAAGGTCGATATCAACGCGATGCTCAGATTCAGCCTGTCCACCTTTCAACATACGGAAAGAATGTATCATCCCTTCAATCATTGGTTTCATTAAAATAAGTAATGTCCAAATCGCTGCAATACCAATTGTACCTACACCAATAAAGCGCACTTTCGTTTTCCAAACCACCATTGCAGCATCAATTAAGCTTGCGTCTGCCGCGATATCACCTGACATAGTGAAATATGGCACAGCCACACCCCAAGTCAAAATAACACCGATTAACATCGCAATACCGCCTACGATACCAATTAAATAACCCGCACCAAGTAAGGCAAGTGAAAAGCCCATTGGTAATTGGAAAGCCGCTTTACCAGTTTGAATCCAAGCGCTTGCGCCATCAGCCATCACGCGTAAACCGTTCGTTAAAAATGCAACTAATCCTGCTAAAACACCACCGTAAGCAATATCTTTCACACCGCTATCGCCATCTGCATGATTACCTGCTTTTAAGATTTCTGCAGCAGCTACACCTTCAGGATAAGGTAAATCACTGTTTACCACCATCGCACGGCGTAATGGAATGGTGAATAACACGCCCAATGTACCACCCGCAGCACAAATCAACATAGTTTGCCAGAATGGGAAGTTTTGCCAGTAACCCATCATTAATAAGCCTGGTAAGACGAAGATCACAGAAGAAAGTGTCCCCGCTGAAGATGCTTGTGTTTGCACCATGTTATTTTCAAGGATACTGGAATCTTTGAAAAATTTGAGCACAGCCATTGAAATGACGGCAGCCGGAATAGATGACGCGAATGTCATCCCCACTTTTAGACCGAGATACACATTGGATGCAGTGAAAATCACTGTAATCAATGCGCCGAGGATAATTCCTCGAACGGTTAATTCTTTTAAGTTTTCGTTATGCATAAAAATGTTCCTCGAGTAAAAAAAGAAAACACCTAAACATTGTCAAAAATCGAGTATTTTTTCAAGTTTTTTAAAGGGAAATTTGAGCTTGTTAGAAAATATTTAATAAAAAGGGGAATATTTGAATGATTTTTTATTTATAGATAAGCGAAAAAGGCTAACTCAGAGTGATGTTCATCTGGCTAGCCATGATTTTCCCCTTCAAAAGGGGAAAATGAGAGAACGATATTCAATTAAGCCAATTATTTTTGGCTTAAATAATTTTTCAAGGAATAAAGTGCGGTTAAATTTCTAGCTTCATTGAAACTTGGGTCTGCAAGTAATTCATCAATTTTCGACAATGGAAAGCGAACAATTTCTAACGGTTCGGGCTCATCGCCTTCTAACTGGCAAGGATAAAAATCCTGAGCAACAAAAATATGCATAACGCTACGCATATAACTTGGATTGGTAATCACCGTACGTAAGAAATCAATTTTATTGGCCCCTAGCCCCAACTCTTCCTTTAATTCGCGATTTGCTGCATCTTTCGGCTCTTCATCTTTATCTACGCCGCCTTTAGGAAATCCTAATTCATAACGTTCTGTGCCAACTGAATACTCACGAATCAATAAAAGATCATCCCCATCAATGGGAACCATCATAACAGCCTGCTGATTACCGGGTTTGAAACGCTCATAAGTACGTAATTCCCCATTAGAAAACGCTAAATCAACAGACTGAATTTCAAATAAACGAGACTTAGCAACGACTTGTGCGGTAAGAATTTTAGGTAATTTTTTGGATGAATCGGATAACATAAGTTTTCCTTTATTTTGTGATAGGATTGGGACAAACTGTACCACAAAATAGCGAAAGAGAAATTCACAAATGGAAGAAAAAGAAGTCAGATTAGATAAATGGTTGTGGGCTGCACGATTTTACAAAACACGTAGCATTGCTAAAGCGATGATTGAAAGTGGTAAAGTGCATTACAACAATCAACGTGCGAAAGTAAGTAAAATTGTGGAAGTAGGCGCAATGTTAAAACTTCGTCAAGGAAACGAAGAAAAAGAAATAAAAATTATCGCCTTAAGCGATCAACGCCGAGGTGCGCCAGAGGCACAATTACTCTATCAAGAAACCGAAAATAGCGTGAAAAAAAGAGAAGAAATCGCGTGGGCAAGAAAAAATAATTCACTTTCCATGCCCCATCCTGATCGTCGCCCAAACAAAAAAGAGCGGAGAGATTTATTGAAATTTAAACATCAGGATAAATTTGAATAAAAATTTCACCGCACTTTTCTATATTCTTAAGGTTTAATATCTCGCAAAATTGGATTTTGCATTGAAATCAAGGTTTCAGTGGACTGAATTTCATCTATTAACTGAATCTTGGTCGCCAAAACAGAATGTAATTCTGCGATTGTGTGCGTCATCACTTTTAAGAAAATCGAGTAATTGCCTGTTGTATAATAGGCTTCCACTACTTCATCAAAACTTTCTAGCTTTTTGATCACTTTCTCATAATCTTTTGCACTTTTTAGAATAATACCGATAAAACAGCATACGTCATAACCTAATTTACGCTCATCAATGATCACCTTCGTGCCTTCAATAATGCCAGATTGACGCATTTTTTCGACTCGAACATGAATCGTTCCTGGGCTGACACCAAAATTTTTAGCCATTTCGGCATAGGGAGTTCTCGCATCTTTGGTAAGTACACGTAAGATTTGCCGATCTAAACTGTCAATATTGTGCATAAAATCACCTCCTTTAGATTTTATTTAATTTTTCATTACTGAATTAGATATTATTCAATCAAAATAAGAAAGTAAATAAAATACTTGAAATAAAATCATAATTTATTGAATAATACTCAAAAATATTATTCCTCATTAAAAAAGGTTATCAAAATGAAAAAGACATTTATTTTACAACAACAAGAAATCAGCTTTGTGAAGAACACTTTCACGCAAAATCTTATTGAACAACTTGGTATTATTGAAGTACAAGGCCCCATCTTGAGCCAAGTGGGTAACGGAATGCAAGATAACTTATCTGGCATTGAAAAAGCCGTTCAAGTTAACGTGAAATGTATTCCAAATGCCGTATTTGAAGTTGTACATTCTCTTGCTAAATGGAAACGCCATACCCTTGCGCGCTTCAACTTTAAAGAAGGCGAAGGCTTGTTTGTTCATATGAAAGCATTACGCCCAGATGAAGATTCTCTTGATCCAACGCACTCTGTTTATGTGGATCAATGGGACTGGGAAAAAGTGATTCCTGAAGGTCGTCGTAACTTTGCATACTTAAAAGAAACGGTAAATTCTATTTATCGTGCTATTCGTTTAACAGAATTAGCCGTAGAAGCACGTTTTGATATTCCTTCAATTCTTCCAAAACACATTACCTTTGTGCACAGCGAAGATTTAGTAAAACGCTATCCAGATTTAAGCAGTAAAGAACGTGAAAACGCAATTTGTAAAGAATACGGCGCAGTATTCTTAATCGGCATTGGCGGCAAACTTTCAGATGGCAAATCTCATGATGGTCGTGCGCCTGACTATGACGACTGGACAACTGAATCTGAAAATGGCTACAAAGGCTTAAACGGTGATATTTTGGTATGGAACGACCAATTAGGCAAAGCATTTGAACTTTCCTCAATGGGCATTCGCGTAGATGAAAGTGCATTACGCTTACAAGTTGGCCTAACGGGCGATGAAGACCGTTTAAAAATGGATTGGCACCAAGATTTATTAAACGGAAAATTACCATTAACTATCGGCGGTGGTATCGGTCAATCTCGCTTAGCAATGCTTTTACTTCGTAAAAAACATATCGGTGAAGTGCAATCAAGCGTATGGCCAAAAGAAATGTTAGAAGAATTTTCAAATATTCTGTAAATTGATTTGCCCCCAAACCTAGACTATTTAATTAAGGACTGATGACGATATTATGTCAAATTCAGTCCTTTTAATTTCAGTTGAATTCATCGATAAGTTGCCATTTGATACGCCAGCCTTGGTTTGAACCATTGATCTTATTTATTATAAAAACTAGCAGTATCTGCTGATTCTCATTTTCCTATTCAGAATTGGTTGGAGAACCTATTTTAAATTTGATTGTGTAATGTTTACCCATAATAAAATCTTCACCTCAATAGTTAATTTGTTTAGTCTAGCTTTTTGGATACAAATAAAATTTACCGCACTTTTTTCTACTTATAAAAAATGCACTTCATTACAAAGTGCATTTTTCTTATTTTTAAGCATCCATCGACATACAGAGTAAGGTTAATGGGTGAATACAGGTCACGTTAGATGACATATCAATTTGCCATTTACAGGTTTGACATTCAGATATGACGTAATCAAATCCACCTTCGTTAATGTTATCGAATAGGTTTTTACCAATAGATTGTGAAACCTCATAGTTTTCTGATTTAAAACCGTAAGTCCCCGCAATACCACAACATTGACTAGGTAACATAATGATTTCTAAACCAGGAATTTTTTTCAACACTTCTAAAGTATAAGGTGCCCAACCTGCTTTATCTACGTGACAAGCAGTGTGATAAGCCACTCGAAGTTTAAGTGGTTTCAACGGTAATGTTTTACCTTCTTTGAAAAGTTGGTATAAGAATGGTGTCACCATATGAATATGCGGACGCACTTTAGCATTGTCGATGCCTAAAATATGATGGTATTCATCACGCAGATTAAGTGAACAACTTGATGCTTCACTGATCACGTCTAGTCCATTTTCATCTACCATTTTTCCAATGTAATCGGTATTGAACTGTGCGATATTACGTGCACGCTCTGGGAAACCGTTCACCATTAATGGTAAACCACAACATTTTTCTTTTTCTAGTAACATCACCCCAATGTTCATCGCATTGAACACTTTAAGGAATTCTTTACCAAGCTGTGGATTATTATAGTTCACATAGCAACCATGATAATACGCGACTTTACGCTCAAATTTTTGTTGGTCTTGTAACGCATTTTTCATATACCAGCTACGGAACGTGCCAAACGCATATTTAGGTAAAGTACGTTCTTTACTGATTTTAAGCGTTTTTTCCAACATAAATTTGGTCGCTTTTAGGCTTGTGATGGTGTTTACAATCGGCGCTAATGGCGTATTGATTTTCCCCATTACATCAGTGTTACTTAAAATCGCATCACGCAATTTATTCATTAACGGTTTTTTAGACTGCGCTAAGTGATTATTACGCGCACGCACAATTAAATCACCGATTTTCACATCTGACGGACAAGCCACTTCACAACGTTTGCAGTTGGTACAATATTTAAGTGCTTCATCGTAAAGTTCAGCTGATTTCAAGCGTAAACGCTCACCATCTGGGCCAGATTGTTTTGGACCAGGATAAAGTGGGTTGTTGCGTGAAACCGGACAAACAGCGGTACAAGCCGTACATTTAATACAGCTTTCAAAACTTTCGTCGATATATTTATGGCTTTCAGGTGAATTAAGGGATTGTTTTGCACTATCAATGAGTCGTTGAATATTATTATCCATATTATTCCCCCTTATTTCGCCAAGATTTCATCAGCAACCGTCAAGGCAGTTACAACAGCCACACCCGAACCACAACCAAGCTCAAGCGCATTAAACCCACCAATTACATTACCGACGGCATATAAATTCGTTAAATATTGACCGCTCTTTTGCACTTGGCATTGAGCATTAATTGCCACACCAGCAGATTGATAAGGTTGTGGATGAGCAAAACGATGAGCAGTCCAAGTGAAACGGTCTTTATCGTTAAAGCCTTCAACACCGATAATATCGGATTCAAAAACCGGCTCATAAATTTTATCGAATTCAGAAATGAGTCCTTTACTGAAGAAACTGCCTGAAGCCAGTACGAAATTATCTGCGCTGATTTCTTCATCTTCGAGCAAGCGAGTATTAATACAACTGACTTGATTTCCTTCAAATGTTGCACTCAATGCACTATCACCGTTAATCATTAAACCACCAAGGGATTCAAATTTACGGCGTAATTGAATACGCTGGCGCATACCGAGTAATGATGGTGGCAATGTTGGTAATTCAAATAATGCAAGTTTAGTTGCATCACGAAGTGCGGTCATAAATTCTTGGTTTTCTAAACCAAAACAAGCCGGTAAAAATACTGCATCTGCGCCTTGAGCTGATTCAATAATTTCTTTAACAAGATCATTGAACGCAAGTTTATGCTCTAGAAGTTGAGAGATATTTACACTACGGAACTCACGAGCATTTTTGCGAAGCTCGTCTAATTGTGGAATATTTAAGAAACCACTGGTCACCTCACAATGTTCAAATTGTGGGTTTAACACCAAATTCGCCGCTAAAAGTTGCGGTTGAAAATCGTGATAACCTTCGATACCAAGCACTGTAATACGTTTATACGGAAAACGTTCATTGCCTTGCACAGTTGGCACACTGTTTGGTGAAAGCCACGCACCACGCAAACTGCCTAAGCCTGTTACACGCCAGTGATTTTTTTCCGTAGAACCAATTAAATCAAGATTTAATTCATTGGCTAAACGTTCAAAATCTTGTGCTTTAGCAAGCACTTTCTCTGCACCCAATAAACTATAAGGGTGAGCAGGTAATTCATCGCGAAGTGCGGTGATATTTTCTTTTAAATTTTCTACCGCACGACCTTCTCCATTTGGAGTTGATGGCATACGGCTTAATAAATCTAAAGATCCGGATGCAAAATCAATGGCTGCTTGACCGTTGTTGATAATCACGCAACGTTTGCCGCGTTGTTGAAGGGCGATGCCACAGGTTAAACCCGCCAAACCACCGCCAATAATGGCTACATCAAAATTCATTGCTATCCGTCCCTTGTTGTGCTTGTTCATCAAGCGGTTTCACATCATTTAAACCTAATACGCTACCATACATCCAAGATGTAAATTCGGCTTCGCGAATCGCTTCACCCCAAGCAATCGGCTCAATACCACGCCAGCGCTCTTCCATAAAGGCAGAGAGTTGAGTGGTTGATTGAGTTGGTGTTGCCACTTCAAAACGGTTCATTAAGCCTGCAGCACGACATGCACATAGTTCAGCTTGGCAAGTACCCATACCAACACGTGTACGGCGACGTAAATCCACAATGTTATTTACACCGAGTTCATCAATTGCATAGCGAACTTCGCCTGCCGTCACTGCCTCACATTCACAAACCATTGAACGATCTAAACGTTCTTTTTCAAGCAAACGAGTAGCGCGTGAACCATGACGATACACAGCAGAATAACGAATGGTACTTGGTAATGAAATGACTTTTTGATTGGTCTCTTGACGACTTTCAGTAGAGCCAGGTAGAGGTTGCTCCGCTGTTACACAACGAGCCGTTTTATTGAGTTTTTTACAAACAAGGTCGGTCGCCCATTCAGCCATTAAACGATAAGTCATTAACTTACCGCCAGTGATTGTAATAAAGCCATCTAAGCCATCACGTTCTGCATGGTCAAGTAACACAATACCACGACTCACATTACGACCTGATGGATCATCATCACTTGCAACTAATGGACGCACCCCAGCATAAGCACGTAATACGCGAGTATGGCGTAAGCTAGGTGCGAGTTTTTCCCCTTCACGGAAAAGAATATCTACTTCTTCTGGCGTCACTTGCATGTTATCGATTTGATCATAAGGAACACGACTTGAGGTTGTACCAATCACACAAATTGTATCGCCTGGAACTAGAATATCCGCATCAGCCGGTTTACGGCAGCGGTTAATGACAAGTTTATTAATGCGATGGCCCATTACGAGCAATGCACCTTTTGCAGGGAACATTTTGATTTTGAGATCGGCATATTCCGCAATCCCTTGCCCCCAAATACCACCAGCATTCACAACAAGTGGTGCAAAAAATTGGCGTTCTCTACGATTTTTGTGATCGTACACATTCACACCAATCACTTTTCCACCTTCACGAATCAAATTTTTTACTTCGCAATAAGTGAATATTTTTGCGCCGTTTTCTGTTGCATCCATCATATTAGAGGCAGTTAAACGGAATGGGTCAATCGAACCATCTGGCACAACAACAGCGCCCACTAAATCTGGGTTTACAGAAGGCTCCATAATTTTAGCTAAATCAGGATCAATGGCTTGCGCATCAATTCCAGATTTTGCACAGCTCTCAAGGAAGGTTTTTTGATAGTCGAGAGAATCTTCAGGCAACGTGATAAATAAGCCTTCTGTTTCATCTACGCAATGACGCGCAATTTTGCGCAAAATACGGTTTTCTTTAATACATTCTTCAGCAGATTCTTGGTCGTTCACAGCATAACGCGCGCCACTGTGTAATAATCCGTGGTTGCGTCCTGTCGCACCGGTCGCAATATCGCGGCGTTCCAATAAAATACAATCAATGCCACGAAGTGCACAGTCACGCGCAATACCTGCACCGGTTGCGCCACCACCGATAATAATGACATCGGTACTGAGTGGCGAAAAATCTCCAACATCTTTGTACATGCTAGGCGATAATCCCATGTTTACCCCCAATTCCCAAAATTTAACAAAAAAGTAATATAAAAATCACAGGCATTGTAGAGAAGTGCGGCAAAATTAACAACATTTTGAGCGCAAAAGAAAACAATTTTGTGATAGCGATCACAATAATTTTCGGATTCGCTCAAATGGTGTAAAAATTTTGTGAAACACTTCACATTTTTTACTTTTTTTACTTCCTTATTTTTTATTTTCTTTTATTATGCGCCTATCCCTTACTGTCTAATAAAGGGTGAATAAAACTTACACATAATTAAAAGTTGGAGAAAAAAATTATGTTTGGACCATTCAAACCCGCTCCGCATATTGCGGAACTTCCAGCGGAAAAAATTGATTCCACGTATAAACGCTTACGTTGGCAAGTATTCGCAGGGATCTTCTTTGGTTATGCCGCATACTATTTCGTGCGTGCAAACTTTGACTTAGCACAACCTGGTTTAATTCAAGCTGGTCTTTATACAAAAGCTGAGCTTGGTGTAATCGGTTCTGCAGCTGGTCTTGCTTACGGTTTATCAAAATTCGTAATGGCTGGTATGTCTGACCGTTCTAACCCACGTGTATTCCTACCATTTGGTTTATTACTATCTGGTTTATGTATGACCTTAATGGGTCTATTCCCATGGGCAACCTCTGGTATCGCAATCATGTGGGTAATGATCTTCTTAAATGGTTGGTTCCAAGGTATGGGTTGGCCTCCATGTGGTCGTACTATGGTGCACTGGTGGTCTAAATCTGAACGCGGTACTATCGTGTCAATTTGGAATACTGCGCACAATATTGGTGGTATGATGCCTGGTGCAATGGTGTTATTAGCTAGTGCAATTTTCTTCAGCACTCACGGTATTGAAGCGCAAGCAAAAGACATCTGGCAACAATCTTTATACTACCCTGGTATTGCAGCAATGATCTGTGCAATTCCTGTGTACTTCGTCATGCGTGATACTCCACAATCTTGTGGTTTACCATCAATCGAAAAATGGCGTAATGACTACCCAGATGACTATAACGAAAAAACTTACGAAAACGATTTAACTGCAAAAGAAATCTTCGTAACTTATGTATTAAAAAACAAATTGTTATGGTACATCGCGATTGCTAACGTATTCGTATATTTAATCCGCTACGGCGTATTAAAATGGTCTCCGGTTTACTTAAGTGAAGTAAAACACTTCAACATTAAAGGTACCGCATGGGCATACACAATCTATGAATTAGCAGCGGTTCCAGGTACATTATTATGTGGTTGGGTATCAGATAAAGTATTCAAAGGTAAACGTGGTTTAACAGGTTTCATCTTCATGATCTTAACCACTGCAGCGGTTGTTGCATACTGGATGAACCCAGCTACACCTGAAGCAGAGCTTGTAAACTATGCAGCTTGGTATGAAAACCCATACCAATTAACTGACTTCATTTTAATGACTTTAATCGGTTTCTTAATCTATGGTCCTGTAATGTTAATCGGTTTACATGCTCTTGAGTTAGCACCGAAAAAAGCAGCAGGTACTGCAGCAGGTTTCACCGGTTTATTCGGTTATTTAGGCGGTACAGTTTCTGCATCTGCAGTTATCGGTTGGGCTGCTCAACATTACGGATGGGACGGTGGTTTCTACGTAATGATCGGCGGTGGCGTATTAGCTGTGTTATTACTCTTAATCGTAATGGTTGAAGAAGGAAAACACAAAGCGAAATTAGGCGATACTTACGGTACTAAATAATTAGCTTAAAAAAGGCGGCGGGCAAATTGCTTGGTCGCCTTTTTTGTAACTAAAATTAATTTTAGTTTCTGATATAGAGCATCTTGATTCCTTTCCCACAAAATAAATCATATAGTTAAGGAGACAATAATTATGAAATTATCATCGATTACTATTGGATTAGGTTGTACACTTTTTGCGATATCTGTGTCGGCAAATCAAACTTGCGAAGCGCCTTATCATTCAGCTTTACCTAAATATACTTATAAATTGGATAAAGTATTAGAAGTAAATGGCCGTCAAGGTATTACAACTGATGGAAAGCATCTTTATGTATCCGGAAGCAAAACCCTCGCTAAATATGATATGAATGGAAAACTGGTTAAAGAAAATAAAGATCCTTTTGTCGGCTACCAAAAGGAAGCCAATCACATTGGCGACATTGATATCTACAACAATGAACTTTATGTTTCCTCCGAATGGTTTGATGCTGGCGTAGGTAAAAATATTCAAATTGCGATTCATGATCCCGAAACCCTCGCATTAAAAAGATCAGTTGATTTTAATCCTGAGTCAGGTCAAGTCGAAGTTTCCGGCATCACCGTAGATACCGTTCACAATTCAGTTTGGATGGCTTCTTGGGTTGGTGAGGAAAGTGGCCGTTATTTATATGAATATGATCTTTCAACAGGTAAATATAAACGAAAAGTGCATTTACAACCTGTTCCACAATGGATTCAAGGGGTTTATGCCTACAACGGTGATCTCTATGTCACCGCTGATGACGGTACGGCAGATGAAAAAGAACCTGATCATATTTATCGTGTAGAAATCTCAGATAAAAATAATGAAGCTCGAGTTGTTTTAGAAAAAACCTTAGATGATATTCGAGATGTCGGAGAAATCGAAGGCTTGAATATTAATCCGAAAACAAAACAACTACTCGTCCATGCAAACCGAGGAAAACAAATTGTGTTAGGGATGCCAAAAGGATTTTATCCAGGTTATGACCGTGAAATTAGCGAAATCTATTTTTACGACATGAAACCAAGATGTAATAAGTAAATCAAGGAGAAAATACTTATGAAAATTAAAACTTTAGCGCTTTCTTTATTAGCAGCTGGCGTACTTGCAGGTTGCAGCAGCCATTCATCAAACATGGCAAACACCCAAATGAAATCAGACAAAATCATTATTGCTCACCGTGGTGCTAGCGGTTATTTACCAGAGCATACTTTAGAATCTAAAGCACTTGCGTTTGCACAACATGCTGATTATTTAGAGCAAGATTTAGCAATGACTAAAGATGGTCGTTTAGTGGTTATTCACGATCACTTTTTAGATGGCTTGACTGATGTAGCAAAAAAATTCCCACATCGTCACCGTAAAGATGGTCGTTACTATGTCATCGACTTTACCTTAAAAGAAATTCAAAGTTTAGAAATGACAGAAAACTTTGAAACCAAAGATGGCAAACAAGCACAGGTTTATCCTGGTCGTTTCCCACTTTGGAAATCACACTTCAGAATTCACACCTTTGAAGATGAAATTGAATTTATCCAAGGCTTAGAAAAATCTACTGGTAAAAAAGTAGGGATTTATCCAGAAATCAAAGCACCTTGGTTCCACCATCAAAATGGCAAAGATATTGCAGCTGAAACACTCAAAGTGTTGAAAAAATATGGCTATGATAAGAAAACCGATATGGTTTACTTACAAACTTTCGACTTTAATGAGTTAAAACGTATCAAAACTGAATTACTTCCAAAAATGGGCATGGATTTGAAATTAGTTCAATTAGTGGCTTATACAGACTGGAAAGAAACGCAAGAAAAAGATGCGAAAGGTAAATGGGTAAACTACGATTACGATTGGATGTTTAAACCAGGTGCAATGGCAGAAGTGGTAAAATATGCTGATGGTGTTGGTCCGGGTTGGTATATGTTAGTAGATAAAGAACAATCTAAACCAGGCAACATTGTATACACACCATTAGTAAAAGAGCTTGCTCAATACAAAGTTGAACTTCATCCATATACAGTGCGTAAAGACGCATTGCCAGAATTCTTCACAGATGTAAATCAAATGTACGATGCATTATTGAATAAATCAGGTGCAACAGGCGTATTTACTGATTTCCCAGATACTGGCGTAGAATTCTTAAAAGGGAAAAAATAATATCCCTCACAACCGTGGGTAAACATACCCACGGTTAACTAGGTTTCTATATCATAGAATCTAAAAATCTACTCTAACAGAGTAACATCATAGTCAATCTAGGTGTTCTAACCTAGAATTCAAATAAGGAGGCTATTTCAAAACACTCCGTATTCTTTTCTAATAAATTCTTCTTCCCTTTTATTTAGGGAAAACACCCTTCATTTAAGTAATTCCTTACATCATTTCACAAATGCTTGGCGCATTCTTTGCTGCAGCATTAGTTTATGCCTTATACCGCAATGTTTTTATCGATTATGAAACAGCCCACAATATTGTTCGTGGTACACAAGAAAGTTTAAGCCTTGCGGGTACATTTTCCACTTATCCTCATCCAAGTTTAAGTATTGGTGGCGCCTTTGCTGTGGAATTTGTGATTACTGCAATTCTTATGGCATTAACTGACGATGGAAACGGTGTACCTCGTGGCCCACTTGCGCCATTATTACAGGCTTTTGGAAAGATTTAGACGAGCTTCGCGATAAAGCCCGTGTAGAACGCACCTTCAGTCCCGACAGCGACAATGAAAAACGCGAACGTCGCTACAAAGGCTGGAAAAAAGCAGTTAAACGCTCATTAGAATGGGCAAAAGAAGATGAAAAATAACTTATAATTCTCATACAAAGAGCGGTCAAAACTTCTTTTATTTTGGCCGCTCTTTTATTCTGTATCTGTATAAAAATTATTTTCTAGATAGAGGTGGAACAAAGGTTAAACCTAAATCCCAAGGTTGCTCAATCCAAGTATTTTGTGGAATATCAATCACATAATCATCTACTAATTCTGCACCTGCAGGTTTTGCAAATACAGTCACAAATTTTGCATTAGGGTACATTTGACGAATCGCACGCGCTGTATTACCTGTATCAACTAAATCGTCTACCACGATAAATCCTTCGCCACCATCTGGTACTTGAGCGGCATGAAGAACTTGTAATTCACCTTGATTGTTATGATCGTGATAACTTGCGATACAAACAGTCTCAATATGGCGAATACCTAACTCACGAGCCAAAACAGCTGCTGGAAATAAACCACCACGGCTCACCGCAATAATACCTTTCCATTGAGAAGCCGGAAGTAAACGTTCTGATAATTTGCGGGCATGCATTTGGAACATATCCCAAGTCACCACATATTTTTCGCTCATAATTGCACCTTAGAAATTTATCGAGAAATAAAAATTGCGTAAGGATAACCCGAAATGGCGTTTTATGCTATTATTTCATGAAATTTTTCAGTAAAAAGGAGTGACTATGTCTGAAATTACAACACTTAAACCAGCATTACTGTGGAAATGGTTCGATCAAATTTGTGCAATCCCTCACCCTTCTCATCATGAAGATGCGTTAGCTAACTTTATTGTAAATTGGGCGAAAGAAAAGCATTTTTTTGTTGAACGCGATGAAGTGGGGAATGTCCTCATTCGTAAACCCGCTACGAAAGGAATGGAAAATCACACGCCTGTTGTTCTACAAGCCCATCTAGATATGGTGCCTCAGGCTAATGAAGGCAACCCACATGATTTTACCAAAGATCCTATTCAACCTTATATTGACGGGGAATGGGTAAAAGCACGAGGTACAACATTAGGATCTGACAATGGTATCGGTTTAGCCTCTACGTTAGCGGTGCTAGAAAGCAATGATTTAGCTCATCCACCTCTTGAAGTGCTTTTAACAATGACAGAAGAAACGGGGATGGATGGCGCAAAAGGCTTACGTCATAACTGGTTACAATCTGAAATTTTAATCAATACAGATACCGAAGAAATTGGCGAAATTTACATTGGTTGTGCGGGCGGCATTAACGCAAACTTTGAAATTCCAGTTCAATATGAAACCAATACGTTTGAGCACAGCGCACAAATCACCCTTAAAGGTTTACGTGGCGGCCACTCTGGTGGTGATATCCATACAGGGCGCGCAAATGCAATCAAAGTGTTAGCACGAGTATTAACAAAACTTTCTCAAAATCAACCGCACTTTACTCTCTCTGAAATTCGTGGTGGCTCAATTCGTAATGCTATTCCACGAGAAGCAGCGGCTGTGTTAGCCTTTAATGGTGATGTAAAAGCCATAGAAAGTGCGGTAGAAAATCTAGCGGTTGTTCTTAAAGAAGAATTAGCAATTGCAGAACCTAATTTCACACTTTTTGTAGAATCAGCAGAAAAAGCCCCTACCGTATTCACCGCACAAAGTACTCAAACGGTAATTAACGCACTCAACGTATTGCCAAACGGCGTAATCCGCAATAGTGATGTAGTTAAAAATGTTGTAGAAAGCTCATTAAGCGTTGGCGTATTGAAAACAGAAGGTAATGTTGTAAAAAGCACCATTTTAGTTCGTTCATTAATTGAAAGCGGTAAATATTACGTAACTGAAATGCTCAGATCACTTGCAATCTTAGCAAATGCAAAAGTTGAGTTTTCTGCACCTTATCCGGGCTGGCAACCTGTAAATGACTCAACCATCTTAGACGTTACTCGCAAACATTATGCTGAAGTGCTAGGCGAGCAACCTGTAGTGAAAGTCATTCACGCAGGATTAGAATGTGGTCTTTTAAAAGAACATTATCCACACATAGAAATGATTTCAGTTGGGCCAACAATTCGAAATGCTCACTCACCAGATGAGAAAGTGGAAATTGCAACGGTACAAACTTATTGGGATTTATTGACAAGAGTACTCGCGGACATTCCAGCAAAATAATTAGGTATTAATCCTAAAGAGCGGTCAAAATTAAAAACGGTTTTGACCGCTTTTATTTTTATAAAAAATAGAAATGATAAAAATGAAATATATAGAATTGGCGGAGGGGAATGGGAGTCGAACCCACCCAAGAACGCTGGCGTCCTCAACAGGATTTGAAATCCAGCCACCTCACCGGAGATGACGCCCCTCCGTAGTTGAAATTGCGGTTACTTTAGCGTAAATTAATCAGCAATTCAATGTTATTTTAAACGGATTCAAAAATGACCGCACTTTTTCAACAACTTCCTTCCGTTGACAAAATTCTCAAAACACCTCAAGGCCTACAACTCATTACCGAATTTGGTCACACTGCAGTCGTGGCAATATGTCGAGAATTATTAACGCAAGCTCGTCAATTTATTCAAAAAAACAATCAACTTCCTGAATATTTTTCTAATTCTGACCGCACTTTTATAGAAATTCATTCTCGCCTACAAAAACAAAACCAAGTACAAATCAAAGCGGTGCATAATCTGACTGGTACGGTGTTACACACAAATCTTGGGCGGGCACTTTGGTCTGAAGCAGCACAACAGGCAGCGCTCTCTGCTATGCAGAAAAATGTTTCGCTTGAATATGATTTAGATGAAGGTAAGCGTAGTCATCGCGATAATTACATCAGTGAATTATTATGCAAACTCACAGGTGCTGAAGCAGCCTGTATAGTGAATAACAACGCTGCTGCGGTATTGTTAATGTTAGCGACCTTTGCTCAAGGTAAAGAAGTAATTATTTCTCGTGGCGAATTAATTGAAATTGGCGGCTCATTTCGTATTCCAGATATTATGGAACAAGCTGGATGTCATTTAGTGGAAGTGGGCACCACTAATCGTACTCACCTGAAAGATTATCGCAATGCTATCACTGAAAATACGGCTTTTTTAATGAAAGTGCATAGCAGCAATTATCAAATTTGTGGTTTTACTTCTTCAGTTTCAGAAGAAGAACTCTCAGAGCTGGGGCGAGAAATGAATGTGCCCGTAGTAACGGATTTAGGCAGTGGTGCGTTAGTTGATTTAAGCCAATATGGCTTGCCAAAAGAACCGACCGTGCAAGAAAAAGTCGCCCAAGGCGTAGATTTGGTCTCTTTCTCTGGCGATAAATTACTTGGCGGTGTGCAAGCAGGTATTATCGTGGGTAAAAAAGAATGGATCGAACAATTACAAGCCCATCCTCTCAAGCGTGTATTACGTTGCGATAAAGTCATTTTAGCCGGCTTAGAAGCCACATTACGTTTATATTTAAATCCTGAAAAATTAACTGAAAAATTACCGACTTTGCGATTACTCACGCAGCCATTAGAGCAACTCAAAATAAATGCTATGCGTCTAAAAGAGCGGTTAGAATCTCGCTTAAGTTCACAATTTGAGATTCAAATTGAAGCTAGTCAAGCACAAATCGGTAGTGGATCACAACCAATGGAAAGAATCCCTTCCATTGCTGTTACTATTGAAGAAAAAACAAACGTAAAACTTTCCGCACTTTCATCTCGTTTTAAACAACTTTCCCAACCTATTATTGGGCGAATGGAAAACGGAAAAATTTGGCTAGACTTACGTAGCCTCGCGGATATTGAAACATTATTAAATACATTGGACGAACTATGATTATTGTCACTTCAGGTCACGTTGATCACGGCAAAACAGCATTATTAAAAGCATTAACTGGCACAAGTACCGCGCATTTACCAGAAGAAAAAAAACGCGGAATGACCATTGATTTGGGGTATGCCTATCTGCCTTTAGAAAACAAAGTACTTGGCTTTATTGATGTACCTGGGCACGAGAAATTCTTGTCAAATATGCTGGCAGGTTTAGGTGGCGTGCATTATGCAATGTTAATTGTCGCCGCCGATGAAGGCGTTGCAGCGCAAACAAAAGAACATTTAGCAATCTTATGCCAGCTTCAATTCCACGAAATTATTGTTGTCATCACAAAAGCAGATCGTACAAATTCAGAGCAAATTGAATCGTTAATCCAAACAATTAAACAAGATTACAGTTTTTTACGCGATGCCAACTATTTCATTACCTCTGCAGAAACGGGACAAGGCATCAGTGAATTACGTCATTACTTAGCGAATCTACCTGAATTAGCTGATACCCAGAAACCTTTCCGCTACGCAATAGACCGAGTATTCAGCGTAAAAGGGGCGGGTACTGTAGTAACAGGCACAGCCTTTTCAGGAACAGTGAAAGTCAACGATGAAATTTACCTTTCCACAGGGCAGAAAGTTCGTATAAAAGCGATTCACGCACAAAATACATTAAGCGAACAAGGTATTGCAGGGCAACGTTTAGCGTTAAATTTAAATGCTGATTTAGACCGTACACCAATGAAACGAGGCGATTGGTTATTGCAGAATGAGCCACTTCCACCAACAGATCGCATCAGTGTACAAATTTTGGCTGAAGTACCATTAAATGAAAGCCAACCTGTGCATATTTATCACGGAGCAAGTCGCACTACAGGTAAACTCACCTTATTACAGGGAAAAAATGCTGTAAAAAATGACCGCACTTTGGCTGAAATCATATTAGATTCACCATTATTCTTGGCTTTCGGAGACAAACTTATTTTACGCAGTGGCGATACAAAAACCTTAATTGCAGGCGCACGAGTATTGGAAATTAACTCGCCAAAACGTCATAAACGTACTGAAGTGCGGTTAAATTTCCTAGCGAATTTAGCATTGGCAGAGAATGCTTCGCAACGCATTGCACTTACCCTTCTACATAATGCGACAACAGCACGCCAATTAATGTGGACGGAACAACTGACTTCCTTGCAATTAGATAAAGCACTCGTCGAACGGGACGCGGTACGCTATCAAGATTGGTGTTTTAATACTAATTACATACAAGAAAAAACACAGCAAATTTTAACCGCACTTAATACCTATCACGAGCAACATAATGATCAACTTGGTGTAAGCAAAGCCAGATTATATCGAATGGCAACATTGAATCAGCCAGAAAATCTGATACATCATTTTATCGATGAAATGCTTGATGATGGACGATTACAACAAACGCGTGGCTGGATTCATCTACCAGAGCATAAAATTCAGTTTAATAATGAAGAAAAATCACGTTGGACAGATGTATTAAATGAATTTGAAAAAGCAAACGGTCAAGCAATTTGGGTGCGCGATATGGCAAATGCGCTCGCTATTGATGAATCAATTATGCGTAATTTTATGTATAAAGCGGGGAAACTGGGTTACCTCACGCCAATCGTGAAAGATAGATTTTTCTTAACTGAAACTATCTATGCTTATGCAAGACTCATCAAACAAATCGCAGAAGAAAAAGGAAAAGTTTCAGTAAATGAAGTACGTGATAAATTGAATTTCGGGCGTAAACTTACCGTTCAACTGATGGAATATTTCGACCGAATGGGATTTTTGCGCCGCAAAGGCAATGACCATATTCTACGCGATAAGAATGTTTTTGATTTATGATTTAAAAAGGAAAAAAGTATGAAAAAAATGCTTGTTGCTGCATTAATTAGTTCTGTCATATTACTCGCAGGCTGCCAAGATAAAGATACTGAAGCAAAAATAAAACAACTAAATCAAACAGTAGCACAACTCAGTGCTGAAAATACTAAATTAAAAGAGCAAATAGAAAAAACAGTCCCCGCAATTTTTGTGGAAAATGATGAAATATTTAATCAATCTGAAATTATTAAACATCCTAAATCGAAAGAAGATTACCAGCCTGAAGAAACCAAAATTGAGTATTCAATTTCAACAATAAAAACCAATATTGATTGGCTTAATGATTTGTTATGGAAAAAATTGACTGAAAACGAAGAAACGAAAAATATTTCTCGAGAACAATTTGTAGCGCGTTATCAAACCGCTTTTGAGGAAGACAAAAAAGAAGTAAAAGAAACACCATCTTTTGGAATTTCTCATTCCATGTGGACAGATTTTATTGCACAAAAAGAAAAACTTGCAACCTTTGCTATTAGTTTTTATGACTATGAAGGCGGTGCTCATGGAATAGAAGGTAATCGCTATTTCACGATTGATCTAACTACACGCCATATTTTGACATTAAATGATTTATTTAATGAAAAAGATTTACCGAAAGTAAAAAAACTTTTATGGGAGCAATATAATAATAGCAACAAGGAATATGAACCTCTTATTGGAGCCGATAGTTTTAATTTATCGAACAATATTTACTTAGATTCAAGAGGTGTACATTTTATTTATGATGTCTATGAAATCGCTCCTTACTCAGAAGGAGAGCAGGATTTGTTGCTCTATTTTTGGCAATTAGAAGAATTATTTAGACCTGAATTTAAGCGAAATAACTATGTAAAATTTCTTTAAGGAAACAAACAAAAGTGCGGTGAAAATTCACCGCACTTTTTTATTACCGTCTTGTTTTCAAGAGTTTTTCAGTCAATTCATAAGCTCGAAGTTTTGCTAACTCTTTAGAAAGTTTCGCAACCAGTAAATCATGATCTACATCTGATGCATGAGATACAATGTTTTCTTCAGCTTTACGTTTTGCTTCGCGAATACGATCAGCATCTAATTCACTACCACGGATAGCAATATCTGCTAGTACCGTAACAATATTTGGTTGAACCTCTAAAAAACCACCGGAAACATAGATAACTTCTTCATTTCCATCTTGAAGGGTAAATTTAACAATCCCTGGCTTAATTGCCGTTAGCAATGGGGTGTGTCCAGGGAGAATGCCTAATTCCCCCTCAACACCTGTTGCTTGAATTTGTTTTACTTCACCTTCAAAGATTTTTCGCTCTGCGCTTACTATCGTTAAATTAAATGTCGCCATTTTTGTTCTCCTTCAAATGACTTGAAGTGATTACATATTTTTGGCTTTTTCTAGCGCTTCATCGATTGAACCTACCATATAGAACGCTTGTTCTGGGATATGGTCGTAATCACCGCTTAAAATACCTTTAAAGCCGCGAATGGTTTCTTTTAATGGAACATATTTACCCGGAGTACCGTTAAATACTTCAGCAACGAAGAACGGTTGTGATAAGAAACGTTCAATCTTACGTGCACGTGCTACCACTAATTTATCTTCTTCAGATAATTCGTCCATACCAAGAATTGCGATAATATCTTTCAATTCTTTATAACGTTGTAAAATACCTTGTACACCACGAGCAATATCATAATGTTCTTGACCAACAACAAGTGGATCTAACTGACGTGAAGTTGAATCTAATGGGTCAACCGCTGGGTAGATACCTAAAGATGCAATTTGACGACTTAATACAACGGTTGAGTCTAAGTGTGCGAAAGTTGTTGCTGGAGATGGGTCAGTTAAGTCATCCGCAGGTACATATACCGCTTGTACAGAGGTAATAGAACCTGTTTTGGTTGATGTAATACGTTCTTGTAACACACCCATTTCTTCTGCTAATGTTGGTTGGTAACCTACCGCAGATGGCATACGACCTAATAACGCAGATACTTCAGTACCAGCAAGGGTATAACGATAGATATTATCCACGAAGAATAATACATCACGACCTTCATCACGGAATTTTTCTGCCATGGTTAAACCTGTTAACGCAACACGTAAACGGTTACCTGGTGGCTCATTCATCTGACCATAAACCAAAGATACTTTATCTAATACGTTAGAATCTTTCATTTCATGATAGAAGTCGTTACCTTCACGAGTACGTTCACCTACACCCGCAAATACGGAGTAACCTGAGTGTTCGATCGCGATGTTACGGATTAATTCCATCATATTTACGGTTTTACCTACACCCGCACCACCGAATAAACCAACTTTACCACCTTTTGCAAATGGACAAATTAAGTCGATAACTTTGATACCGGTTTCTAATAATTCCGTACTGTTTGATTGTTCTTCATAGCTTGGTGCAGAACGGTGGATAGCCCAACGCTCTTCTTCACCGATTGGACCTTGTTCGTCAATTGGTTCACCCAATACATTCATAATACGACCAAGGGTTTTTGTGCCTACCGGTACTTGAATCGGATCATTCGTATTTTCTACTTTTAAACCACGTTTTAAACCGTCAGAAGCACCTAATGCGATACAACGTACCACACCGCCACCTAATTGTTGTTGCACCTCAAGTGTTAAACCTGATTCAACTTTTAATGCATCGTAAACTTTTGGCACTGCATCTTGTGGAAATTCAACGTCAATCACCGCACCGATGATTTGTACAATTTTTCCTGCTGACATTACCGTTCCTCTTTTCTTAAATCGCTGCCGCACCGGCTACGATTTCATTCAATTCATTTGTGATACTTGCTTGACGAGCTTTGTTATACACCAACCGCAGATCATTAATTAAATTACCTGCATTATCAGTTGCTGCTTTCATTGCTACCATTCGAGCCGCTTGTTCTGAAGCTAAATTATCTACAACCGCTTGATAAATTTGGGATTCTAAATAACGAACTAAAAGACTATCTAATAGTACTTTTGGTTCTGGCTCATAAAGATAATCCCAAGTCTGTTGTCTTTCATTTAAATGATCGTCTTTAGATTCTGGTAAAGGAACTAATTGTTGTACAACAGGTTTTTGCGACATCGTATTAACAAATTTATTGTATGCAATATAAACTGCATCAATTTCACCATTACGATAAGCATCAAACATTGTATTTGCGACACCAATTAATTCTTCTAGAGCAGGCATATCGCCTAAACCAGAAAGTTGACCTTTGATATTAAATCCAAAGGAACGGAAAAAACTAATCCCTTTTGAACCTATTAAGCCCAAATCTGTAGAGATATTTTGTTCTTTCCAATTTTTGATTTGGTTAAGTGTGGTTTTGAATAAATTAACATTTAAACCACCACACATACCACGATCTGTTGAAATAACCAAGATACCGATTTTCTTCACTTCACGCTCAACTAAGAACGGATGTTTATAACCGACACTTGCTTTAGACACATGACTAATAACGTTACGGATAGTTTCAGAATACGGACGAGATGCAGCCATACGATCCTGCGTTTTACGCATTTTCGAGGTCGCCACCATTTCCATTGCCTTAGTAATTTTTTGTGTACTTTGTACACTGGCAATTTTGGTTTTTATCTCTTTTGCACCTGCCATCTTATTTCTCCGTTACTACCAAGCACTATTCGCTTTAAAACTATCTAAAATACCTTTTAATGTATCTTTGATTTCGTCATTATAGTTACCGGTTTTAGTAAGCTCTTGCATAAACTCAGCGTGATTACGGTTAGAATAATCTAAAAGTGCGGTCTCAAAACTTGCAATTTTTGATAATTCCACGTCATCCAAATAACCAAATTCAACAGCAAACAATACAACCGCTTGTTCTGCAACAGATAATGGAGCAAATTGTTTTTGTTTTAATAATTCAGTTACTTTTTCACCGTGAGAAAGTTGCTTACGAGTCGCATCATCAAGATCTGATGCAAACTGTGCAAACGCTGCTAATTCACGATATTGAGCTAGCGCAGTACGAATACCACCCGCTAATTTCTTAATAACTTTAGTTTGCGCTGAACCACCAACACGAGACACCGAAATACCTGGGTTTACCGCAGGACGAATACCTGAGTTAAACAAGTTAGATTCTAAGAAGATCTGACCATCGGTAATAGAAATTACGTTGGTTGGAACAAACGCAGATACGTCACCAGCTTGGGTTTCAATAATCGGAAGTGCGGTTAAAGAGCCAGTTTTTCCTTTCACTTCACCTTTAGTGAATTTTTCTACGTAATCTTCGTTTACACGAGAAGCACGTTCTAGTAAACGAGAATGTAAATAGAATACATCACCTGGATAGGCTTCACGACCTGGTGGACGGCGTAATAATAATGAAATTTGACGATAAGCTACGGCTTGTTTTGATAAATCATCATAAACAATTAACGCATCTTCACCGCGATCACGGAAATATTCACCCATCGCACAACCAGCATAAGGTGCTAAATATTGTAACGCTGCTGATTCAGATGCTGATGCAGCTACCACGATAGTATTTGCAAGCGCACCATGTTCTTCTAATTTACGTACGACGTTTGCGATAGTAGAGGCTTTTTGACCAATCGCAACATAGATACATTTAATACCAGAATTACGTTGGTTAATAATAGCGTCAATTGCTAACGCAGTTTTACCAGTTTGACGGTCACCGATGATTAATTCACGTTGACCACGGCCGATTGGCACCATTGAATCAACAGCTTTATAACCAGTTTGAACAGGTTGATCAACAGAACGACGATCGATAACACCTGGCGCAATCACTTCTACTGGCGAGAAACCATCATTTTCAATTTCGCCTTTACCATCGATTGGTTGACCAAGTGTATTAACTACACGACCTAATAAACCACGACCAACTGGTACTTCAAGAATACGACCTGTACATTGAACTTCCATACCTTCCGCTAAATCTGCGTAAGGTCCCATAACTACAGCACCAACAGAATCGCGTTCAAGGTTAAGTGCCATCGCATAACGATTACCTGGTAAGGCGATCATTTCACCTTGCATCACATCGCTTAAACCGTGGATGCGAATAATACCATCGCTTACAGAAACAATTGTCCCTGTATTACGCGCTTCACTGACCACGTCGAATTGAGCGATGCGTTTTTTAATCAATTCACTAATTTCAGTTGAATTTAGTTGCATCTTGTATTCCTCTTATAATTGCAACTCGTTTGCGAGACGAGTAAGTTGCCCACGGCTACTTCCGTCAATCACAAAGTCTTCAGTACGAATAATCACACCAGCAATAAGTGCGTTATCCACGTTGCAATTTAATTTCACTTTGCGAGCTAATCTTTTTTCCATTGCAGCTGCAATTTTTTCGATTTGTGTTGCATTCAATGGTTGCGCAGACGTTACTTCAACTTCTGCAATAGCTTGATGCTCCTCTACGTGATGTTTAAATTCTTCAAACACCGCAGGAATAGCACTCAAACGCTTATTTTCAGCCATTAACCGAATAAGATTTTGCCCATATTGATCCAATTGTTCGCCACAAATAGAAATTACTGTATCAGCTAATTTCTGTGCAGAAAGAGAACTACTTAAGTAAGATTTTACCGTTTCATCTTCAGCTACGGCTGCAGCAAAACCTAACATTTCAGTCCATTTTTCGACCGCACTTTGTTCAATGGCAAAGTCGAATGCAGCTTTTGCATAAGGGCGAGCTATTGTAGTTAATTCTGACATAAGCTAAGCCTCTTATAACTCTGCAACTAATTTATCAATAATGTCATTGTTTGCCGCTTCATCAATAGAACGGCCCACAATTTTCTCAGCACCAGCCACTGCCAATGAAGCCACTTTAAGACGTAATTCTTCTTGAACACGTTTACGTTCTGCTTCTACTTCTGCATAACCTTGAGCAATAATTTTTGCTTTTAGTTCTTCGGCTTCTGCCTTCACTTCGTCTAATACTTCATTGCGACGTTTATTCGCAGCATCTAAAATGTCTTGAGCTTGTATTTTTGCAGCTGAAAGTTCTTGTTCAACAAGATTTTTCGTATCTGCTTGCTCTTTTTTAGCTGCTTCAGCTGACGCTAAAGCGTTCGCAATTTGGCTTTGACGTGTTTCAATCGCATTAATAATTGGTGGCCAAACAAACTTCATGCAAAACCACACGAAAAGTGCGAATGCGATAAGTTGACCAATCAATGTTGCATTTAAATTCACAACGTCCTCCTTACTATGCTTGTTTTACGTTGATAAGCAAATAAGGTGATTAGTGTAATAAACCGATGAATGGGTTTGCGAAAATGAAAAGTAATGAAATACCAACAGCAATCATTGCAATCGCATCTAAAAGACCAGCCACTATAAACATTTTAGTTTGTAAGCTAGATGCTAATTCTGGTTGGCGAGCTGATGATTCTAAGAATTTACCACCTAGAATAGCAAAGCCAATTGCAGTACCTAATGCAGCAAATGCAAGAAGAATTGATGCACCGATGATTGTAGCTGTAATTACAGTTTCCATAATTTTCTCCAATAGAAGTTAAGTTTTAGCCCTAGAGCCGGTTAATAAAAAATGATTAATGATCTGCTTTGTTATAAGCAATACTTAAATAAACAACCGTCAACATCATAAAGATGAAAGCCTGCAAGGTAATAACCAAAATATGGAAAATAGCCCAAGCAAGATGTAACGGAATCCCTAATGCTGCAATGGCCATATTAGCGGAATACATTACAGCGATAAGAATAAAGATCAATTCCCCTGCATACATGTTACCAAACAAACGGAATGCGAGTGAAATTGGTTTAGCCAATAAAGTCACGGTTTCAAGAATAAAGTTAACAGGAATAAACGCCCAATGGTTGAATGGATGAAGCGTATATTCTTTAACTAAACCATTGAATCCTTTAGATTTTATTGTGTAGAAAAGAATTAAAAAGAAAACACAAATGGACATACCCAAAGTTGCGCTAATATCTGCTGTCGGCACTGCACGAAGATAATGAATACCGAACAAGCCTGCAAATTGAGGTAAGAAATCAACAGGAATTAAGTCGATAGCATTCATGATGAATACCCAACAGAAAATGGTTAATGCTAGTGGCGCAACCACGTTACGTGGACCATGAAAATTTTCTTTCACGATTCCATTAACCCATTCCACAACAATTTCAACTAAGCATTGCATTTTTCCTGGAACGCCAGTTGTTGCTTTTTTCCCTACTCGAGAAAAAACAAATAGGAAAATAACCGCAGCAAGAATAGAAAAGAACAACGTATCTATATGAACATTCCAAAATCCATCCCCTGTTTTGAGAAAGGATAAATGGTGGCTAATGTATTCCGATGTTGTTTGTCCAGACATAATAAACCCTTAGTACAAGTATAAAAATCAAATTCGGCGAAGCAAAAATGGAACTAAATTATTCAACATTAATGCAATAAAAAAACCACTAAAAAAAATAATAAAATTTGTAACCGAAAAGTATTTAAATGAAATACTAATAAAAACAATGGTTAGAACAAATTTTATTGCTTCTCCTTTATAAAGTGCGGTCAATTTTGTGGCTAAATGTTGTTTTCTATAAAAAACCACATACACAAAAACACCGAAAGGAATTAATGCCGAAAGGAATCCGAATAAAAAATCAAGCGCACTTTTCATTTGCCATAAAGCAAAAAAACAAGCCAATAGCAGCATAATGACTATTTCAATAAAAATAGCTTTTTGATACTGAACTTTCGCTTGTTGTACAATTCTCGACATTTTTAAAACCTTAAAACGTTCTAATTATACATTTGATCAAATTAGATTCAACTTAAAAAGCACTGAAAAACGTTAACTAAATCACACTTTTAGAAAAATTTTTACAAAATTGTAACTATTTAACGCAAAACGATTAAATGTCGTTCACCTATAAGTTCTGGAACATGTAATTTAATCACTTCTTGAATAGTATATTTTTCATTCAATTCATTAATTTCATCTTCCTGATAAATACCTTTTAATGCATAAAAATATCCATTTTCTTTTGGTAAATGATGACACCAATCTGTCATATCTTTTAACGAAGCAAAAGCTCGACTTAATACACCATCAAATTTATCTTCAGGTTGATATTCTTCTACTCGACTTAAAACAGGGATTACATTAGTTAGTCTAAGCTCGCGTATAGCATTTCGAATAAAACTAATACGCTTGCCTAAACTATCAAGGAGGACAAATTGTTTGGAAGGATTAATAATTGCCAAAGGTAAACCAGGCAATCCAGGGCCAGTACCGACATCAATAAAACGATCACCCTGTAAATAAGGACTTACTACAAGACTATCTAAAATATGTTTGACTAACATTTCTTGTGGATCACGTACAGAGGTTAAGTTATAAGCTTTATTCCACTTATGAAGTAATTGTACCAACTGAATCAGCTGATCTTTTTGTAGATCGGTTAATTGAATTTCTGCTTGAGCCAGTAAATTTTCGAGCTTTGCTTTCATTTTTCTATCTATCTTGTCTGTTTGTTGTCATTATACTTGAAAGTGCGGTTAAAATCCTTAGTGTTTTTATTTCAGCAAAAATTTAGCCTACTAATTACACCTTTTTAATTTGTAATATAAAAAAATGCGGTGAAAATTCACCGCACTTTTACATTTAAATTAAGAAAACATTATTCCCCGCGCTTCAGCATACCTTGTTTTTTCAAATTAACCAGAATAATTGAAATAGCAGCAGGCGTTATACCTGAAATTCGGCTTGCTTGACCAATGGAAACCGGACGATGCTGTTCCAATTTCGCATGTACTTCATTAGATAAACCAGACACTTTGCTGTAATCAAAGTTAGCCGGGATAGCCGTATTTTCATGGCGTTTTTGTTTTTCAATTTCTTCTTGTTGATGCTCAATATAGCCTTGATACTTAATGGCAATTTCCACTTGTTCTACGGCTTCTCTATCTTCCATTGCCGGTTTATATGGCGTTAAAGAAGTCAAAATATCGTAGGTCATTTCTGGACGGCGCAATAAATCTTCACCGCTAGCTTCACGCACAAGTGGGCTGCCAAGTACTTTATTGGCTTCTTCTAAATATCCAGAACGCGGATGCAACCAAATGCTGCGTAAGCGTTGGCGTTCCTGTTCAATATTTTCCATTTTTTGATTAAAACGCTCCCAGCGAGCATCATCAATTAAACCTAATTCATGGGCTATTGGCGTTAAACGAATGTCTGCGTTGTCTTCACGTAATAACAAACGGTATTCTGCACGAGAAGTAAATACGCGATATGGTTCTTTAGTACCAAGCGTACAAAGGTCATCAACCAATACGCCTGTATAAGATTGATCACGGCGTGGATACCATGCATCCTTCTCTTGAACATAAAGACCAGCATTAATCCCAGCTAATAATCCTTGTGCCGCCGCTTCTTCATAACCCGTTGTACCGTTAATTTGACCCGCAAAGAATAAACCCGAAATAGATTTAGTTTCTAAGGTTGGTTTTAAGTCTCGTGGATCAAAATAATCATATTCAATGGCATAACCTGGCTTCACAATGCGTGCATTTTCTAACCCTTTCATGGAATTAACAATGCCCATTTGCACGTCAAACGGCAAACTGGTAGAAATCCCATTTGGATACACTTCGTTACTGGTTAATCCTTCTGGTTCCAAATAAATTTGATGTGAATTACGATCCGCAAAACGCATCACTTTATCTTCAATGGATGGACAATAACGAGGGCCGATACCTTCAATTACACCGGTATACATTGGACTGCGATCCAAATTATTACGGATCACTTCATGAGTTTGTTCATTGGTGTGGGTAATATAACAAGGAATTTGTTGTGGGTGATCATCCACTGATCCCATAAAAGAGAATACAGGCAACACCGCATCACCATGCTGTTTAGCTAAAATATCAAAATTGATCGTACGCGCATCAATACGTGGTGGTGTACCTGTTTTAAGACGATCTACACGTAATCCGAGATCTCTTAATCGATGTGAAAGATTTACAGAAGCAGGATCTCCTGCACGACCACCTTCATAATTTTCCAAACCAATATGAATTTTTCCCGCTAAGAAAGTGCCTGCAGTTAATACCACTGATTTAGCACGAAAAATTAATCCCATTTTTGTGCTAACGCCTGTAACTCGATCTTGCTCAATTAGAATATCTGTCGCTTCTTGTTGGAAAATATCTAAATTGGGTTGATTTTCTAATGCTGTACGAACAGCTTGACGATATAGAACTCTGTCAGCTTGAGCTCGAGTAGCACGCACTGCTGGGCCTTTACTGCTATTTAAAGTACGAAATTGGATCCCTGCTTTATCTGCAGCATGAGCCATTAATCCGCCCATCGCATCTACTTCTTTTACTAAATGACCTTTACCGATCCCACCAATTGCAGGGTTACAAGACATTTGCCCTAAAGTATCTACATTATGTGTTAATAAAAGGGTTTTTAATCCCATACGAGCTGGTGCAAGCGCGGCTTCTGTACCCGCATGACCACCACCGATCACAATCACATCATAAGTTTCAGTGTAAAACATATCTATCTCTATTTATTCGGATCAAAAAATTGGCATTATTCTACAGAAATTTAAAACACCTTACAAAAAAAGAATGGATCTATTGATCCTTTGAAAGATCAGGTTTGTATTAGTAAATAAGATCTCTTTTTATATAGAAAGATCTTATTATTGTTACTATTAAGATCTTTTTTGGTTGTGAGTAACCTTATTCGATCCTTATGAAAACAGGTGTTATAGGAGTCAAAGATCTTGTGAAAATGCGATCATTTCCTTTAAAAATCTTGTGTGTAAAATGGAAAGTTATTAACAATTTTATTTTTGCTCAACGTTACTAAGTGAGTAAAAACAGTTTTATGACAGATTATTTATGAGTTATCCACAGATAAAAATAAATTTTTATTGAAATCCCTATAATTTAGTTTTTTTAAACAATTAATTTTATTAAATGTACGTTTTATGATTTGACTTTGTAGTTACTACAGGTTTTATGCTTCCTTTAAATCAAATAGTAAAGGAAGCAAAATGAAAAAAATTTCTACAGTACAAAATAATCCCCCTAAAGAATATCAGCAGCATGCATCTTGCCCTCATAGTCAAATCTCTAAAAATAAAATGGTATTAGGCATTAGTTTTGCAATTATTACCTTTTATATGGTTGTTGAATTTCTAGGGGGATATTGGTTTAACAGCCTTACTTTGATGGCTGATGCTGGGCATATGGCAAATGATAGTTTATCTATTTTTTTAGCATGGATTGGGTTATTTTTAAGTCTAAAATGGCAAAAATGGTTAGCTTTAATCAATGGAATTTCATTAGTTTGGGTCGCTATTTGGATTTTTATCGAGGCTGTAACACGTTGGCAGGCTCCGATAGAAATAGCCGCTTTGCCAATGTTAGGTGTAGCTTTACTAGGGTTTGGGATTAATTTGTTGGTAGCTTTTATTATGCTAAAAAGTAATCGCCATAATTTGAATATTCGTGCAGCGTATTTGCATGTTTTAGTAGATTTATTTGGTTCGGTTGTTGCTATTATTGCAGGAATAAGTGCTTGGTGGTTAAATTGGCAGTGGGTTGATGTAGTTGCTAGTGGTATTTTAAGTCTTTTTGTCTTATACAGCGGTATTTCCACGATTTCTAGGGCTGTTAAATCCTTGTATGATAGTAATACACATTTCTTATTAGATGATCATTCTCATTAAGGTAAAAAATTGCTTGAGGAAATAATGAAAATTAACGAATTAAGTAAATCTACGCATACTAATATTGAAACTATCCGCTACTATGAAAAGCAAGGAGTATTGCAGCCACCTAAGCGATTGGCTAATGGTTATCGATATTATGATGAAGAAAGTATAGAACAATTAAAATTTATCAAAAAATGTCGAACGTTGGGTTTCTCTTTAGAGAATATTAAGGCACTCAATCGTATTAAATTTAGTATGAAAGATCATTATCAAGCAGATCAATTAGTACTTAATCAACTGATTCAAGTGGAAAATAAAATATCTCAATTATTAGAAATCAAAGATTTTTTACAGTCTATTGTTACCGAAAGTGAACATAATGAAGAGGAATGTAAAGCAATAGAAGGATTGAAAAGCGAATGCAATTTGTAAAAATACTCAAAAATTTGACCGTTCTTTAGGAAGAAAAAACGCCGCCTAAATTTTAATTTTTAGACGGCATTTTATTTTTCTAGCTACTATTTCGACAAATCAATTTGATACACGGCAAAACCGATTTCGTCAGTACCCACCTGTTTCATCGGATATTGTGCTTTTTCAGCGATAAATTTCGCCGCTTGTTCGCTTGGCGATGTTTCAAAACGGACATCTAATTTATCGTTACCTGTAATAGGGACAAAACGCCAGTTTTTATCCGCATTTGGATTAACTGAACCTTCTTTCTCACTGGTTGCTTTAATATAATCAGCCAAAATTTGACGGCTTTCATCTGGTGAAGCGTAAACAATATGTTTATCACCAGTACCCGGGAATTTATTGCCGTAAGCACGATAATTATTGGTTGCAATTAAAAATTCTGCTTTTGGATCAACTGGTTTGCCTTGATAAGTGAGATTCACTACACGATGTGATTCTGGGTTAATTAATTTACATTCTCCATCGTAACGAGCAGGTTTAGTTAGATCGTATTCATAATTGACACCATCAATCACATCAAAGTTATAAGTGCGGAAACCTTCCCAGTCGATTAATGATTGTGGTTTATCACTTGTAGGGTCAATTTGTTTAAACATACCAGCACTACATTCTAACCATTCTTTTAATTGCTCGCCTGTTGCTTTAACAACTACTAATGTATTTGGATAGAGATATAAGTCCGCAGCATTACGAAAAGTTAATTCACCTTTATTTACTTCGGTATAACCTGTTGGGTCATTTTTACGACCACCCGCTTTAAATGGAGCACCTGCACTTAAAATAGGCAAACCAACCATTGCTGCCACACTGGATGCCACTTTTTCAACGTATGCTTTTTGTGCTTGGTTTACAATTTGAATGGTTGGATCATCTTGCACTAATGCAAGGTAACTATACATATTGTCTGTAGCTTTACCGATAGGTTGAGACACAAATTTACGTGTTGCTTCGTGAACTGGTGCTAAAAGAGCGGTGATTTCTGGGTCATTTTTTGCAAGTGCTTTTTTGGTTTCTACATCATAAATTGGACGAAGCACCGCTTTGCCTGAAGTCACAATCCATTTACCTTTGTGTTCTGTTAAACCTAAATCTACCACACTGATATTATTTGCCCAATAGCCAGCCATACTTTCTGGTACGCCTTTTACGGTACCATTTACGATGTCCGCATTTGGTGATTTCGCAAATTCTTTATTTGGGAATAAACGGTGTGAGTGACCAAAAATAACCGCATCAATATGTGGAACGTCTGCCAAATAGAATGCTGAGTTTTCAGCACCTTCTTTGTATGGTTCATCCGACGGGCCAGTGTGAGCTAATGCAACGATAATATCTGCCCCTTTTTTCTTCATTTCAGGGACATATTTTTGTGCTGTTTTTACAATATCACGGGTTTCCACTTTGCCTTGAAGGTTCGCTTTATCCCAAACTATAATTTGTGGCGGTACAAAACCGATATAACCGATTTTTAATTTATGTGTTTTGCCATTATTATCCACCACAGATTTTTCTTGAATGACATAAGGTGTGAAATAAGGTTCTTCTGTCCCTGCTTTTACTACGTTAGCATTCACAATCGGGAATTTAGCTTGTTTGATACTGTCAGCTAAATAATCTAAACCATAGTTAAATTCGTGGTTACCTAACGTTCCTACTTCATAATGCATAGCATTTAAGCAATCAACCGCAGGGTTAGATTTGCCTTCTTTATAGCCTTGTGCAGCTTGATAGTCTGCAATTGGATTACCTTGAATTAGGTCACCGTTATCTACTAATACACTATTTTTCACTTCAGCACGTGCTTGACGAATAAGGCTTGCTGCACGAGTAAACCCGAATTTATCGGTTGGTGCATCTTTATAATAGTCAAAATCGGTCAAGAAACTATGAATATCTGTTGTTGCCACAATGCGTAGATCAACATCGCTCTTTCCTTTTGCTATCGCAAAACGGTTTGCACTTAATGCAAGAATACTGCTTGCACCGATTTGAATAAAATGACGTCTATTAATCATTGAGTTTTCCTTATAAGGTGAGTAGATATTGCCTTTATTCTAAGAAAAATAGGAGATTCTTAAAAGAAAGGAGTAAAAATATTTTTATTTAATTAAGCTAATAATCTTTGTACTAAAGATGTATAAATATTAACCCCAGTAAGCAATTGATTTTCATCAAAATCAAATTCAGCTTCATGATGACCTGCTGTGCGATCTGCACCAAGAATGAAGTAAATAGCTTTGCCTCCGTGTTCTTGTACACGTCTACCTAAAATAGTCGCATCTTCACTTGCATTGAAAGCATAATCTGAATTTACGTTATTTATTTGTGGTTGTTCAAGGGATATTTCTTCGATGAGTTTTATAAGTTCAACATCGTTATTCATATCCACTGCTTCACCTACAATTTCAGTTTCATATGCAACATCAAAACTTATGGAAATACCTTTGGCTATTTGCATGACTTGTTCAGTCATGTATTCATTAATTGCTTTATTTTCTCCCCGCACTTCTAATTGTAATTCAGCAGAAGATGGGATGACATTTCGTCCTTCACCCGCTTTTAGCACACCTACATTAATTCTTGTCATGCCTTCGCCATGGCGTGCAATACCATGAAGTTGAGTGACCGTATGCGCTGCAGCTAATAAGGCATTACGACCTAAATGGGGCGCAGCACCTGCGTGCGCAGGTTTACCTTTGTAGCGAATATCAATTTTTGTAGTGGAAAGAAAATTTCTTGGATTAGCAATAACTGTGCCTGTATTCGCGCAAAAACTAATGTGTGAAGAAGCAAAATAATCTGCATCATCAATTATGCCACTTTGTGCAATGGCAGCTGCACCACGAACACCTTCTTCTGCTGGTTGGAATACAATTTTTACTTTTCCAGTGAGTTTATCTTTGTTCTGAGCGATCCATAATGCAACGCCTAAACCTATTGTAATATGTGAATCATGTCCACAAGCATGCATAAATCCATCGTTAATTGAGGCAAAACCTTCTTTATTTGGAATATGTTCGGATGAGCGAGTTTCAGTTACATTCACACAGTCGATATCAAAACGTAACGCGATGGTTTTTCCTGGTTTACCTGAATCAAATAATGCCACACAACCAGTATACCCTTCCATTTTTTCGAGCCATTTTTCATTGGCTCCATAGGCTTTTGCATTAGCTAAGCCTTTATCTACTACGGCTTGTTTTCGTCCACGAACAAAGTCAGGGTTTATAATTTGTTTACCAAGAAAAATTTCAAAACAACCTAAGTCTTCCAAGTAATCCGCAATGCGAGAAGTTGTCCAAAATTCACTCCAACCAATTTCTGGAAAACGATGAAATTCACGACGCCATTTAACAAGTTGATTTAAATCTAAGTTCATTTTTTTTCTCCTTTAAAAGTCTATAAAAACAGACCGCACTTAAAAAAAGTGCGGTCAATTTTTTACTATTTTTACAACATAAATAACGCTAAGAATAAAACAGCAAGTATCATGCCTGGTGCGGTACGTTTTACCATTTCTACTGGGCTTACCATAGCAAGGCCTGCACAAACAATGGTTACACCTGCAATTGGTGAAGCTGTACGACCGATTGCACCAGCAATTGCTGCTGCCATACCAAGATTTACATGAGTGTAGCCGAGTTCTACAGCATGTGGTGTGACGGCACTGTTAAAGGCTATCGCTGCAGCATCGCCAGAGCCTGTAATTAACCCCATTAAGAATGGTCCAATTGTTGCACCCCAACGTACAAATTCGTTGGATTCTTTTAAGAAAGAAATTGCAGCATCCACTGCGCCCGTAGATTTTAATCCTGCTACAAAAACACTGGCTGCAATGATGATACCAAGTACGTTTGCATAAGAATTTCCCATACCATTGAAAAATTCTTCAGTGATTTTTACTGGGGAAATACGAGTGACGATAATGCCATAAATTGCACCAATCAGCATTGCTTGAGGAACGCCCATTTTAGTCCATTCAAGACCTGGCACTTGTTGTAATGACGTTCCACCAATTACTAAAATAACTAATGGTATTAATGGTGCAAGGGCATAAAGTACATTGACGCCTTCAACAACTTTAATTTCACTTTCTTTTTGTTCTGCAAGATAAGCTTGACGATGTTGTTCACCATAATCTTTAAAAACAAGCGCAAGAATTGTTAAAACAACCGCACCTATTGCTCCCGCAATCATGCTATATGGCGCATGTGAAAGGTTTACTTGAGTGATAGTTAAGCCTGACATTTCACTAATCATTGCTGAGTGAGAAGAACCCGGGCTCATCATTGATCCAAAAGTACCTGCTAAAATAGCTGCCCCAGCAGTAGCTGGTCGAACACCCGCACTTTTTAAAACGGGAATTAATGTTGCGCCAACCGCAGCAGCACAACCAGCAGCAGAAGGAATAGCAATATTGATGAAAAAGGTGATGACGGTTGCAATCGGAATTAAGAAGAATTTTAATCCGCTTAATGGTTTGGTAAGTAAATGCACTAGATGAGTATCACATTGAGTGTATTTCATTACATAAGCAAAACCCATGCTAGAACAGATAGCCATAATTAATCCGCCAGATGTCATGCTTTTGGCAAAAGCATCTAATGCGCCCATTGTATTCAGCGTCAGAATGGACATTATTAAACCAACACCAATTAAAACGGTTCTGGTTTCGGCTTTTTTAATCAGAAAATAAATTGTGGCAATAATGCCAATCACTGCAACGATGGATTTAAATAATTCCATTATATGTTCCTTTTAAGTTAATAAGAAAAAGTTGTATTGATATCAAATGTGCCACATTCCATATTTTCACTGAAGCACAAAATAGGATTTTCACCCAACACAGTTGCCATTTCATTTTGTATATGAAGCGCAGAACCTTCAGGTAAGGCATATACAAATGCAGTTGGATTAACGAGTAAAAATTCTGCCAAACGTTCTTCTCGGCTTTCACCATTGTGGCCTTGCATTTTACCTGAAATAAAGTGCGGATTAATTTGATGAGGAAAAAGTTGTAATGCTTGAAATGAAGGAGGATAAGTAATCGGCATATCATTAGTTGTCATAATAGATGCGCCCGCTACATTGGCCCCAGCACTCCAACCAAAATAAGGCGTACCGTTATTTACTTTTTCGCGAATGATATCAATCAAATTGTGTTCATAAAGCTGTTTTAACAAACAAAATGTATTTCCGCCGCCAATAGCAATGACATCTGCTTGTTCAATGATATCTCGATGCTGTTTACCATGATGAACGGAAACAATATTCATCCTTAAATCAGAAAGTGCATTTTGCACAGTTTTTTCATATTCATCAAAAGTGCGGCGTACCCCAGCATAAGGCACAAAAGCAATTGTTTTACCATGATAATCAGCCAAGAAATTTTGTAACCAAGGTATGGTGTGTTCAAGATAACCTGTGTTCTTGTATTTTGAGCTACTGAGCAGTAACATGTTTTTCATATTTATAATCCTTTTTAGGGATGAAAAGTTATTGCTATTATGCCTAAGCTAAAAACAAAATCCAGCATAAAAGCTGGATTTTTATAAAGGCAACTCAGTTGTTGATTTAACCGTTTTTAGTGTTACTTCTGATTTTAAGGTTTTAATGCCAAGCCTAGAATTAAGATAGGTGGTTTTAATATGGTTAAATTCTTCTAAATCTGATACACAAAGTTTCAGAAGAAAATCGAAAGTTCCTGCCATAAAATGGCATTCGGTAATTTGGGGGATTAATTTCACTTCAAAAATAAACCGCTCTTTTAATTCAGGATCTTCTTCAAAGAAAGAACCTAATGCATAAACGATGAGATTACAGTTTACTTTTTTAGGATTTAATAAAGCTACATAGTTATCAATTACGCCACTTTCTTCTAAGTGATTCACTCGACGTAAACAAGCTGAATTTGAAAGTCCTATTTCGTTAGCCAGTTCATTATTTTGTAATCGGCCATTGCGTTGCAATGCTTTAAGAATACGGGTATCAATATTATCAAAGCGTTTTTTAAGCATAGTAAATCCTTTTTATGCTAACAAAAAAGATAACTTATTATAAAAGAAACCGCCTAGAAAAACTGTGATCTAGGCGGCAATTTGACTAATTAGTTAAACACTATATAAAGATACTTGTACTACCAATAAAATGGAGCCAATTAGTAATAAACATCCAATCATTGGCATGACGAATTTAACCCATCTATCAAATGGAATATGCAACATTTGGAGTGTCACCAAAACTAATCCTGTCGGTGCCAAGAATAGCATTGCATATTGTCCCCAGTTGTAAGCGGAAACCACGATATCACGTGGAATACCCACTGAGTCAGCAAGTGGCGCCATAATTGGCATTGAAAGTACGGCTAAGCCTGAAGAAGACGGCACGATTAAGCCTAGGAAAATAAATACGACTAATTGACCTAAGATGAATACGCTACCTGGCATACCACTAACCACATTAGACATATAATCAAGGATAGTGTCAGAAATCATACCTTGTTCGAGTACTAAGTTCACGCCACGAGCAAGACCGATGATTAAGGACACGCCTACTAATTCTGATGCACCTTCAGTGAAGGATTCTACAATATCTTTTTCAGACAAGCCACTAATAAACATAATGATGATAGTAATGGCAAGGAAAGATGCAGCCATTTGAGGGAACCACCATCCGCCAACCATTACACCCCAAATCATAATAGGGAATGCAATACAGAAAAGCGTTAAGATTAATTTGCGACGAGCTGAGAATGCGATAGTTGCATTTGGATCAAAGTTCTTCATATAACGTTGACGGAATTCTTCGCGATCGTCATAAGTGAAAGAAAAACTTGGGTCAGCTTTGATTTTTTTACAGTACCAATAAAGATATGCGATTACGCAAGTTGCCCCTAAAACTAAACCTAGAGCACGGAAACCAATACCTTCAGTAAATTGAATACCAGCTGCATTTGATGCGATAACAACGGAGAATGGGTTAATTGTAGAGAATGCGGTTCCCATAGATGAAGCAAGGAATATTGCCCCTACGCAGACTATCGCATCATATCCCAGAGCCAAGAATACTGGCACCAGAATTGGATAGAATGCCACTGCTTCTTCTTCAATACCGCATGTTGTACCGCCTAATACCATTAAGACGGATACGCTGAATACAATAAAAAACTCATTACCTTTGGTTTTCTTTGCGAGTGCCATCAAACCAGCATTAAAAGAACCAGTTCGGTTAATAACACCAATCATACCCCCCAACACGAAGATAAAGACCATGACATCAACAGCTTCGATGGTGCCTTCCACCATACTTTTGGTGATGTCTTCAATGCCTTTGTGGTGTTGTTCTACACGTTGATAAGTGCCTGGAATAGCGATTGGTTTTTTGATTACGCCTTCAGTGAAGTTGGAGAGTTTAATTTTGATATTGAGATTATCAAGAGTGTCAGTTGTGGCGGGATAAGTTTTATCGTCAACGCCGTAAGCTTTGACCACAAAAACATTATCAGTGGAGTTATATGTTAATTTTGAATATGAACCGGATGGAATAACCCAGGTCAATCCAACAGCGAGAATTAATATTGCAAATAAAATGGTAAACGCTGATGGGAAATTAAACGTTTTCTTCTTTTTGGACGCATCCATAGCGAGCTCCTTATGTGTAACGTTTAAAGTGCGGTTGGTAAAAACATCGGTTAAACCGACCGCACTTTTTACTTTGAGAATGATTTCTCAACGTTCTTTTATTATTTAGGCATAATAGGATATGCCTTCAGCTTTTTTCGTAATACGAGTACCAGCTTTTCCTTTCACAATGTCTACAATATCAGATAAAGAGCCTATTACTGCATCTTTTCCTGTTTGTTTCGCAAAGTTGATCGCGGCTTGTACTTTCGGCCCCATGGAACCTGCAGCGAAACCAAGTTCTGAAATAGCTTCAGGTGATGCGACTGAAATTGCTTTTTGAGTTGGTTTACCCCAATCTACGAAAGTTGCAGAAACGTCAGTTGCGATGATGAATAAATCCGCATCAAGATTTTCTGCAAGTAAAGCTGAACATAAATCTTTGTCGATAACGGCTTCAACACCTTGTAAATTATGGTTTTCATCATAATAGGTCGGGATACCGCCGCCACCCGCACAAATTACGATACTGCCTTTTTCAAGCAACCATTTGACCGGACGAATTTCAAAAATACGTTTTGGCAATGGACTTGGCACAACGCGACGATATTTATCACCATCTTGTGCGATAGACCAATTTTTTTCTTTTGCCAAACGTTCAGCTTCTTCTTTTGTATAAACAGGGCCAATTGGTTTAGTTGGATTTTTAAAAGCTGGGTCGTTGATATCAACTTCTACTTGAGATAATAAAGTTGCAAATGGCACTTCAAATGGAACTAAATTACCGAGTTCTTGTTGAATCATATAACCAATCATTCCTACTGATTCTGCACCTAATACATCTAAAGGATAGGTTGGTACATCAGTATAGGCAGCGCCTTGTAAGGCGAGCAAACCCACTTGTGGGCCATTACCGTGCGCTATCACTAATTCATTGTTTGGCCAAACTTTAGCAATTTGTTCACAAGCAATGCGAACATTTTGTCGTTGATTTTCGGCTGTCAGCGGCTCTCCGCGTCGTAATAACGCATTACCGCCTAATGCAATCACTATTCTCATACGTTCTCCTTATGCCAAACTTGCAACCATTACCGCTTTAATTGTGTGCATACGGTTTTCTGCTTGTTCAAATGCAATGTTCATTGAAGATTCAAATACATCTTCAGTTACTTCAATACCATTAGCTAATTCAGGATATTTTTCAGCAATTTGACGACCAACTTTGGTTTCACTGTTATGGAAGGCAGGTAAGCAGTGCATAAATTTAACTTTTGGATTACCAGTGCGTTTCATTAATTCAGGTGTGACTTGATAAGGAAGTAATAATTTAATGCGTTCTCCCCAAGTTTCTAATGGTTCACCCATTGAAACCCATACATCAGTATGGACAAAATCTACACCTTTCACCGCTTTATCTATATCTTCAGTTACAGTAATACGAGCACCACTTTCTTTCGCAAATTTTTCGCACATTTCCACAAGACTTGTTTCTGGTAATAAAGCTTTAGGTCCGCAAATACGAACATCCATACCTAATTTTGCACCAATTAATAAAAGTGAATTACCCATGTTATTGCGTGCATCTCCAATATATACATAGCTAATTTCGCTTAATGGTTTGTCGCAATGTTCAATCATAGTAAGCACATCTGCTAGCATTTGTGTAGGATGGAATTCATCGGTTAAACCATTGAATACTGGCACACCAGCATAATCAGCCAGTTCTTGAACGATACTTTGTTTAAAGCCACGATATTCAATGCCATCATACATTCTGCCTAATACGCGGGCGGTATCTTTCATACTTTCTTTGTGGCCAATTTGGGAGGAGTTAGGGTCGATGTAGGTGACTTGTGCGCCTTGGTCATGAGCGGCGACTTCGAATGCACAGCGTGTGCGGGTGGAGGTTTTTTCAAAGATGAGCGCGATATTTTTGCCTTTTAATTTTTGTTGTTCTGTGCCTGCATATTTGGCTCGTTTCAAATCTCGGGAGAGATCTAAGAGATATTTAATTTCACGTTCTGTGTGATGAACAAGACTGAGTAAATGTCTGTTTTTCATATTGAAAGCCATAATAATCTCCTTGTGTTTTGACTATCCATTGGGGAATAAACATACATCATTCGATGATACTGCTTGTTGTTCGAACAGTTGCATTATAAGAGAGATAAAATGAAATTTGTTATCGTTTTTCAACTGGTAATGCCAATATATGAAATTTTATTGCGTGGTTTTTAGTATTGTTAGAATTTGTGTTCTTTCAAATAAAAATAGATTAACTTGTTATTGGTATTAATTTAATCTAGATCAAACAAATTCTAATTAATCTAAATTTCCTTTTGTATCTAGTAGAAAAAAGGTTTTATCATTTTTTTTATAAATCTGAGTGATTTTATCGGGTTTATAACGAAACTTTCTATTCTAATCAAAAGGACTTAATTATGTACTGCGTACAATGCGAACAAACAATGCGTACACCTGTGGGTAACGGTTGTAGTTACTCTCAAGGAATGTGCGGTAAAACTGCGGAAACTTCTGATTTACAAGACCTCCTTGTTGCAACTCTGCAAAGCTTATCTGCTTGGGCTATTCAAGCGAGAGATTTAGCTATTATCGATAATGAAATTGATGCTTTTACGGCGCAAGCATTTTTCTCTACCTTGACTAATGTAAACTTTGATTCTCAACGTATAGTTGAATATGCGCAACAAGCCATCACTTATCGTGATAATTTAATAAAACGTTGCCGTGCACTAAATCCAAGTATTGATATAAACCATCCGTTAGCTCATTTACAGCTTGAATCCGCAACGATTTCTGATTTAACAAAACAAGCTGCGAATTTTGCCCTAAATTCTGACCGCACTTTGATTGGGGAAGAGGTACATGGCGTGCGTATGCTTTGTTTATACGGTTTAAAAGGTGCGGCTGCTTATATGGAACATGCCCATGTTTTAGGTAAATTTGATAATGAGGTATATCGTCAATTCCATGAGTTTATGGCGTGGCTAGGAACGAATCCAAGCGATCTAAATGAATTGTTAGAAAAGGCACTTGGCATCGGTAATATGAATTTTCAAGTAATGAGTTTGTTAGATGCGGGTGAAACAGAAGCATTTGGTCATCCTGTTCCAGCTACGGTAAATGTGAAGCCTGTTGCAGGAAAATGTATTTTAATTTCTGGTCATGATTTAAAAGATTTAAAAGCACTTTTAGAACAAACGGAAGGAACAGGGATAAATATTTATACTCATGGTGAAATGTTACCTGCGCATGGTTACCCAGAATTGAAAAAATACAACCATTTAGTTGGTAACTATGGAAGTGGTTGGCAAAATCAGCAGAAAGAATTTGCCAAATTCCCAGGTCCTGTAATCATGACCTCTAACTGTATTATTGATCCTAATGTTGGCAATTACGCAGATCGTATTTATACCCGTAGTATTGTGGGCTGGCCTGGTGTAACGCACATTGAAGATCGTGATTTCAGTCAAGTTATCGCGAAAGCGCAAGAAATGGCAGGCTTCCCTTATGATGAATTAGAACACAAAATTACCGTTGGGTTTGGACGTCAAACTTTATTAGATGCTTCAGATGCAGTGATAAATCTTGTTGCTGGTGGAAAATTACGTCATGTTTTCTTAGTGGGTGGTTGTGATGGCAGCAAAGGTGAACGTAGCTATTACACTGATTTTGCTCGTCAAGTACCGGAAGATTGTGCGATTTTAACTTTAGGTTGTGGTAAATATCGTTTTAATAAATTAGATTTTGGCGCTATTGATGGGTTACCTCGCTTGTTAGATGTTGGGCAATGTAATGATGCGTATTCTGCGATAATGCTTGCTGTAAATCTTTCACAAAAACTGGGTATTGGCGTTAACGAATTGCCATTAACACTTGTGCTTTCTTGGTTTGAGCAAAAAGCTATTGTTATTTTGCTTACCTTATTGGCATTAGGTGTTAAAAATATCTATACAGGGCCGACTGCACCAGCATTTTTAAATGATAATGTGATGGCATTATTAAATGAAAAATTCGGTTTGCGCGGTTTGACAACACCTGAACAAGATATGGCAGAAGCTTTAGCTAAATAACATTTCATAGAAAAGTGCGGTCGATTTTTTAATTTGTAGTATTAGCTTTATAAACATTTTAAAAATCCACCGCACTTTTTTCTATCTTCAAAGAGAAAATTCTATGTCAAATAATCAGAATCCGTTGTGTTATAACGAAATGCAGGTGCATTCCATTCATCAGGAAACTGATGATGTTTATACAATTGAATTAATAGCACAAGATTTTTACCCTTATGAGCCTGGCCAGTATGCTTTAGTAAGTATTCGTAATACACCAAATATTGTACGAGCTTATACGCTATCGTCTACGCCAGGAATGAGCCGTTTTGTTACTTTAACCGTTCGTCGTATTAAAAATGGAGTTGGTTCTAATTGGATTACATCCGAAATTAAAGAAGGTGATCAAATTTGGCTATCCGATCCAATGGGTAAATTTACCTGTACCCGCATTGTAAGTGATCGATATTTGCTTGTGGCTGGTGGATGTGGTGTTACGCCAATCATGTCTATGACTCGCTGGTTATTAAAAAATAAACCGGGTGTAGATGTGGTTGTATTCTATAGTGTCCATTCGCCTAAAGATGTTATTTTTAAACGAGAATGGGTATTACTGAAAGAACAATTTCCACAGTTAAAATTATTTATTAATGCTTCTGTTGATGCAGATGATGGCTTTATCGCTGGACGTTTAAATAGTCAAATGTTATCTGACCTTGTACCCAATATAGCTGATTATACAGTGCTTACTTGTGGCCCAGAGAGTTATATGCGTGATTTACGTGCGATGACAGAATCCCTTGGTATCCCATCTGAGCGTTTCTTTTTAGAGCAATTTCATTCTTCAGCAGAAAATTGTATGTTAGATAATAGTAAACAAGTGACGCTTTCTATTACTAATCCAGTACCTCAAACTTTTTCTGTACCTGTTGGAAAAACATTGTTAGCTGCTTTGGAAGAACATAAAGCACCGATTATTGCAGCCTGTAGAGAAGGTATTTGTGGTTCTTGTAAAACTTTAGTGGTGAGTGGTGATTATGAAGTGAGTTCAAACGGACCGCTAACAGAAGATGAAATTAAACAAGGTTATGTTTTAGCGTGCTGCTGTCAAATGAAAGGAAATATATCAGTTGATTTAATGCCTTAATCCTTAATAAAGTGCGGTTATTTTTATTACGGTTTTTTATACATTGATCTTAGACAAGGGCAATTTGTATATTTAGTGATATGATAACCGCAAATTATTTTTTGAGGTTTTTATGAATTTACATTTTCGAGCAATGGTGTCTGATTTAGATGGCACCCTTTTAACTCCTGAACATTTAGTGGGTGATCTTACCATTGATACGCTGAGAGCATTAGAGCAAAATGGCGTGGATATCATTTTGGCAACGGGGCGTAACCATACCGATGTGTCATCCATTCTTGGAAAAATTGGTGCGGAACGTGCGGTTATGATTACATCAAATGGGGCTCGTGTACGGGATTTACAGGGTAATTTGCTTTATAGCAATAGCTTGCCAGAAGAATTAGTTCTCGAGCTTTACAAAACGCCATTTGATACTTCCAAAGTATGCATGAATAGTTATCAAGATGAAGGTTGGTTTACTAATAAAGATATTCCTGCAATGCGTCAGTTCCATAAAGAATCAGGATTTGATTATAACGTTGTCGATTTCTCTAAACATCATGGACGTGGGACAGAAAAAGTCTTTTTTATTGGTAAAACTCCTGAGGATTTAGTTGAAGTAGAAACTTATTTACGAGATAAGTTTGGTGACGTAACGACAATTGTTTATTCAGCATTAGCTTGTTTGGAAGTAATGAATAAGAATGTTTCAAAAGGGGATGCATTAAAACATTTACTTGAATCGCGAGAATATGAGTTAAAGGACTGTATTGCTTTTGGTGATGGAATGAATGATGTAGAAATGCTTTCTTGGTCTGGTAAAGGCTGTATCATGCAAGATGCTGATATTCGTTTAAAAAAAGCTTGTCCAGAGTTAGAAGTTATTGGCTCAAATAAAGAAGAATCTGTTGCTCGTTATTTGAGAACCCAATTTGGATTAGATTATTAATGCAGGCATTATTATTCATAAGTTGTGGTGCAATATTAGGTGCGTCATTGCGTTGGGCTATAGGATTGTTATTTAATCCTTTATTTTCCTCATTTGCTTTTGGAACTTTAATCGCTAATTTGCTTGGTTGCTTAATTATTGGTGTATTACTTGGGCTTTTTTGGCAATTCCCACAAATTAGTGATGAATGGCAGTTATTTTTAATTACCGGTTTTTTAGGATCGCTAACCACATTTTCTTCTTTTTCTTCCGAAGTTGTGGAATTATTTTTTAATGACAAGTGGTTAAATGGATTTTGTGTATTGATGATGCATTTATTCGGATGTTTAGCTATGACTGTGTTGGGAATTTGGATATATAAAATTTGTTCTCAACTTTTATCTTAATCCCATTCACTTTGGTTTTGCCCAATTAAATCAGCAAATTCATCGCTACGAAATCCATGTGATAGCATATATTGCCAAATTTTTTGTTTCATTTTAGGCGTTTGCTGTTCGTTGTAATTTGGGAATTTTTTACGTAACAAGTTCTCAGCCATTTTATACCAATCAATTTCTGATTCCATTAAAACTTCATCAATAATATCAGAAGACACTCCTTTTAATTGGAGTAATTCTTGTCGAATTCTTCCTACACCATAACCTTTTTGTGCACGTGAATTTAGATAATTTTCTGAAAAACGATGATCACTTTGCCAATTTTTTGCCTGGCATAAAGATAATGCATCATCAATTTCTTCTTCCGAAAAGTTCTTTTCCTGCATTTTATTGCGGAGCTCGAATTCGCTATATTCTCTGCAAGAAAGAAGATTAACTATGTAATTAAAAGCAAGGGATGACAAGGAATGATTCCTTTATTTTTATTGAGTTGATATAAAGTGCGGTTAAAAATGACCGCACTTTTGGCGTTGATGATTTGATTTATTCAAAATCACTTTCTGATTCTGAACTATTTTCAGATTGTTCAATGTCAGCCATTAAAGCTTGTTCTGGATTAGCCACTAATTCTGCGCGTAAACGTGCTTCTAATTCATCAGCTTTTTCTGGATTTTCATTGAGCCATTTCATTGAGTTAGTTTTACCTTGACCAATTTTTTCTCCATTATAGGCATACCATGCACCTGATTTCTCTACAAGCTTGTGTTTTACACCAAGTTCTAATAACTCACCCGCTTTTGAAATACCTTCACCATAAAGAATTTGGAAATCTACTTGACGGAATGGTGCCGCTAGTTTGTTTTTTACTACTTTTACGCGTGTTTCATTTCCAATAATATTTTCGCCATCTTTTACAGAACCAGTGCGACGAATATCTAAGCGAACAGAAGAATAGAATTTTAATGCATTACCGCCAGTGGTGGTTTCAGGGTTACCAAACATCACACCTATTTTCATTCGGATTTGGTTAATAAATACAACTAAACAGTTTGCATTTTTAATTTGGCCAGTAAGTTTACGTAAAGCTTGTGACATTAAACGAGCTTGTAGCCCCATATGGGAATCACCCATATCCCCTTCAATTTCAGCTTTTGGTGTCAGTGCGGCAACGGAGTCCACAATGATTACATCAATTGCGCCAGAGCGAACTAATGCATCGCATATTTCAAGTGCTTGTTCACCATTATCTGGTTGAGAAACAAAAAGTTCTTTTACATCTACCCCAAGTTTTGCTGCATAAATAGGATCAAGGGCGTGTTCTGCATCAATAAATGCACAGGTTTTTCCCGCTTTTTGCGCTTGGGCAATGACGGAAAGAGTTAATGTGGTTTTACCAGATGATTCTGGTCCGAAAATTTCTACAATTCGTCCCATAGGTAAACCACCAATTCCTAGTGCAACATCTAAGCCAAGTGATCCTGTAGAAATAGATTCTACATCTAACGTTTTGGTATCGCCTAACTTCATAATTGAGCCTTTACCAAATTGTTTTTCGATTTGTCCTAATGCTGCAGCTAGTGCTTTTTGTTTTTCTTCTTGAGTTGCCATAATTAAAATCCTGTTTGAAGGTTCAATTTTTTGTGATTATATCTGTATTGATGTACAGGTCAAGAAAAATATTTATATTTGTGAAATGTATGAGATCTGTATTCCAAAGAAAGTAGATCAAAACCTTAAAATGAGGGAGTTATGATAAAAGCTTATTAATTGAATTTTAGGTTAAATTATATACAAAACATAAAGGTAAGAAAATTTTTAAATATAGTATATTTATATATAAACCAATTGTTTACATAAAAATAAATTTCAAATTTACGATCAGCTTCACAAATCTGAAATTTATTCTTAGTCAGATTAAAAACTTCATGGTATAAACCAAATCAGAAGTACTTCTACTGACCATCTTTAAAATTGTTATTCATAGGAGATTTATATGAATATAAAAGACGAGCATATAGATAATGTTTGCTCTATATTAGATCAGTTAGTAGGAAATGTTACCTTTAAAAATCTTTTTACAGGTTACGGTTTGTTTCACAAGGAAGAGACAATGTTTGCCATTTGGCAGAATAAAAAACTTTATCTACGTGGCGAGGATGAACTTGCAATTCAATTAAGTAAATTAGGCTGTGAACCGTTTACAACAAATGAGTTGAATAAGAGATTTGTACTTTCTCAATATTATGCACTTTCAGATCAGGTGATGCGTAATAATATGTTGTGTAGAAAGTTGATTATTCTTTCTATTCAGCAAATTCGCAATCAGAAGTTAGATCGTACTTTAAGAAAGCTGAATAGATTAAAGGATTTACCCAATTTAACTATCAAGCATGAAAGAGCGCTAATAAAAGTTGGCATTACTGATGTTGCAATGCTAAGAGAAATTGGTGCAGAAAATGCATTGGTGGAATTAAAGAAAAGCGGCAGCGGAGCAACTTTAGATTTTTATTGGAAGTTAGTATGTGCTTTGCAAAATAAAAATAGCCAGATGTTAAGTCAAGCTGAAAAAGAGCGTTTATTGAAGAAATTAAACGAGGTTTTGAGAAAGAATGGCTTGAAGGGCTATAGAAAATTAGATGACGAATAAAATTTGTTCACTCTAATAAATTTTTGTAAAAAGTACTTGCAAGGGATTTGAAAATCCCTATAATGCACCGCACACAACGACGCACTGTTGTGAAGTATTTAAGTTTGCACGTGCGTCGTTGTTTTTTGCTCTTTAACAATATATCAGACAATCTGTGTGGGCACTTGTTGATTGACTTGTTTTAAAAATATTTTTTAATTTTGAAGTCTTAATAGGTGCTTAACTGAAAATTCATAATTACTTTTTTAAGTAGTGTTTTATTTATAGCTAAGCAGTATATTGAGCGATTGAACTTGAATTGAAGAGTTTGATCATGGCTCAGATTGAACGCTGGCGGCAGGCTTAACACATGCAAGTCGAACGGTAGCAGGAGAAAGCTTGCTTTCTTGCTGACGAGTGGCGGA
>NZ_QQGY01000008.1:0-105424 GCF_003490595.1 Haemophilus haemolyticus | reverse complement strand
GCTAAGTGCGGAAGAGATAAGTGCTGAAAGCATCTAAGCACGAAACTTGCCAAGAGATGAGTTCTCCCAATCTTATAGATTGTAAGGGTTGTTTAAGACTAAGACGTAGATAGGCAGGGTGTGTAAGCGGTGTGAGCCGTTGAGCTAACCTGTACTAATTGCCCGAGAGGCTTAACTATACAACGCTCAAGTGTTTTTGGAAAAGAGTGTAAGAGAAGACTAGACAAACAAATCAAATAAGAAGACTCAATAGAACGAAAATCGAGTTCAGCTTGTGGCCAATGAAGAACATAGATAGAATTTAAAATAAACGTTATCAAAGAATTATCCTGGCGGCGATAGTGCGGTGGAACCACCTGACACCATACCGAACTCAGAAGTGAAACGCTGTAATGCCGATGGTAGTGTGGGGCATCCCCATGTGAGAGTAGGGCACCGCCAGGTTACTAAATATAAATTGAAAGAGAAGAACCCCGTGTCGAAAGATATGGGGTTTTTGTTTTTGGGATTTACTCATTATTTAATCAAATAAGAGTCTAATTTTAGTTTTAATATAACTACTATCTTCATATACGATTTTTTATAAGTTTGTTAAACTAATAAAAATTTATATTTTTCTAATTTAATGAATTATCAAGATCGCATTTCTAATATTTTCTCTGTTAATGGCGAATTAAGTCAAAGTATCAAAGGGTTTAGACCTCGAACTGAGCAGATTGAAATGGCTCATGCTGTTGGCGAGTCAATCCAAAATAAATCTTCCCTTGTTATTGAAGCTGGAACGGGTACAGGAAAGACCTTCGCATATCTAGCTCCAGCTTTAGTTTTTGGTAAAAAAACCATTATTTCTACAGGATCTAAAAATCTTCAAGATCAGCTTTTTAATCGAGATCTTCCTGCTATTAAAAAAGCCCTTAATTTCACGGGAAAAATTGCGTTGCTAAAAGGTCGAGCAAACTATCTTTGTTTAGAGCGTTTAGATCAAGTGATTGCTCAAGGTGTGCTTGGAGATAAGTCTGTTTTAGCTGAATTAAGCAAAGTACGTAAATGGAATAATAGTACTAAAACAGGCGATTTTACAGAATGTATTGAGCTTGCAGAAGATAGCCCTATTATTCCTCAACTGACGAGTATGGCGGAAAGTTGTTTAGGTACCGATTGCCCTAATTATTCAGAATGTTATGTAGCAAGTGCGCGTAAAAAAGCATTAAATGCTGATTTGGTTGTAGTTAATCACCACTTATTTTTTGCAGATATGGCTGTAAAAGAAAGTGGTTTTGGAGAACTCATTCCGAATGCTGAAGTGATTATTTTTGACGAAGCTCATCAGTTACCAGATATTGCGAGTCAATATTTTGGCCAATCTTTGACATCACGACAGCTTTTTGATTTGTGTAAGGATATTAATATTGTCTATCGCACAGAACTCAAGGATATGCAGCAGCTTGGCACAACATCTGATACCTTACTGAAGGTTGTACAAGATTTTCGTTTATTACTGGGTAATGGGAGTAATGTTCGAGGAAATTGGCGTGAGCTTTACACGCAAAGTGCGGTGAAAAAATCCTTTGAATTATTACAGGAGAAAATAGATTTTTTAGCTGAGGTAATTAAATTAGCACTTGGTCGTTCCCAAACTTTGGATAGTATTTTTGAGCGTGTTGAATCCATTAAGATTCAGCTCAAGCGTTTATCTGAAACAAATATTGTAGGTTATTGTTATTGGTATGAAGGAAATGGTCGCCAGTTTGGTTTACATATTACGCCATTGACAGTAGCCGATAAATTTGGTGCTCAGCTCGAAGCTAAAGAAGCCGCTTGGATATTCACATCTGCGACATTAGAAGTGGGGGGAACTTTTAATCATTTCTGCCAACGTTTAGGTATTGAAAATGCGACACAAAAAATTTTACCGAGTCCCTTTAATTATTCTGAACAGTCTTTGCTTTGTGTGCCTCGATATTTGCCGAATACCAATCAAGCGAATACGTTAAGCGCTTTAGGAGAAATGCTATTACCTGTGATCGAAGCAAATAAGGGGCGTTGCTTTGTTCTGTGTACCTCTTATTCAATGATGCGCGGCTTAGCAGAATACTTCCGTGAAAAAAGTAACCTTTCTATTCTATTACAAGGCGAAACCTCAAAAGGAAAATTACTCGAGCAATTTATAAAAGAAACGCATAGCGTTTTGGTGGCAACCTCTAGCTTTTGGGAAGGTGTAGATGTGCGCGGCGATGCACTTTCTTTAGTCATTATTGATAAACTTCCTTTTACTGCGCCAGATGAGCCTTTGTTAAAAGCACGTATTGAGGATTGCCGTTTACAAGGTGGAGATCCATTCAATGACATTCAAATTCCTGAAGCCGTGATTACCTTGAAACAAGGCGTTGGACGTTTAATTCGCGATGTTACAGATCGTGGTGTTGTGATTATTTGTGATAATCGATTAGTAATGCGCAATTATGGCGAAACATTTTTGAAAAGTTTACCTAACTCAAGTCGTACCCGTGATCTCAACAAAGTGATACAATTCTTACAAAATAAATAAACGAGAATAATAATGCAAAATTTAACTTTATTGGCGTTGGACACCTCTACTGAAGCCTGTTCAGTCGCCTTATTTCATCGTGGAGAGAAAACACATATTAATGAACTTGCTCAACGCACTCACACCAAACGAATTTTACCCATGATTGATGAAATTTTGGCAAATTCTGGTTTACGTTTAAACGAAGTTGATGCCCTTGCCTTTGGGCGTGGTCCGGGTAGTTTTACTGGCGTTCGTGTTGGTGCTGGGATTGCACAAGGTTTAGCGTTTGGTGCGGATTTGCCTGTCATTCCTATTTCAAATTTAACCGCAATGGCACAGGCGGCATTTGAATTACATCAAGCAGAAAATGTCGTTGCAGCGATTGATGCGAGAATGAACGAAGTTTATTTTTCTCAATTAGTGAGAGAAAAAGTGCGGTCTGATTTTGGAGAGTTTTTTCTATGGCGAGAAATCATTACTGAACAAGTTTGTTCCCCAGAACAAGCAATTAAACAGCTCCAAAATGATAATGCATTTAGAGTCGGGACCGGCTGGGCAGCATATTCTCAATTTACTGAAAAAAATCTAACGAGCTCAGATATAGCATTACCTAATGCATTATATATGCTGGAGCTCGCACGAGTAGAATACTTGCAAAAACGCATAATTTCAGCTTTAGAGATTGAACCGATTTATTTGCGAAACGAGGTTACTTGGAAAAAATTACTAGGACGTGAATAAGTTTAAATAACAGGAGGATAGAAAATGAAAGGCAAAATCACCTTATTTTTTACCGCACTTTGCTTGGGATTGACAGGCTGTATGGCACCACCGAAAGGGTTAGAAGAAGAGCGATTCTCTATTAATTCCTATCGCGAGATTTCCCCTCAGGATTTAACCTGTCATTGTAAAACGGTTCGACTTGGCGGGAAAATTGTTCAGGCGACTGTTTTACCAAGTAAAACAAAAATTGAAGTGTTAAGTTTACCGGTATCATCAATTTCAGGTAAACCATTCGTTGAATTTCAATCAGATGGCCGTTTTATTGTGTATTTCAACGGCTTTGTGGACCCTGAAAATTTAAAAGAACGTTATATTACTGTGGGCGGGCTATTAGCTGGAACAGAGAAAGGCAAGATCGAACAAGCTGATTATACTTATCCTGTTATTCAACCTGATAAATACCGTATTTGGACGCTCAGTACCACCTATGATTATCCGACAGATGATTGGGATGAAGACGATGATTGGGGATTTTTTAGATGGAGATATCGCCCTTGGTATGTTCAGCCTGAAATTCGCTATTATTTGAATTAAATGATAAAATCTTAAAGATTTTCCAACAAATTAGGATAAAAAATGGAAAAAATTTGGTTTCAAAATTATCCAGAAGGTTCTGAAAAATTTCTGGATACCTCAAAATATGAATCTATTTTGGATATGTTCGACAAAGCTGTGCGCGAACATCCAGATCGCCCCGCTTACATTAATATGGGGCAAGTACTTACTTTTCGTAAATTAGAAGAGCGCAGTCGTGCATTTGCCGCGTATTTGCAAAATGAATTTAAACTTCAACGTGGTGATCGTGTGGCATTAATGATGCCAAATTTATTGCAATATCCTATCGCACTTTTTGGTATTTTGCGTGCGGGCTTAATTGCAGTAAATGTGAATCCTCTTTATACACCGAGAGAATTAGAGCACCAGTTGCAAGATAGTGGTGCGGTAGCGATTGTCGTGGTATCAAATTTTGCTTCTACCTTGGAAAAAGTCGTTTTTAATACCAATGTCAAACACGTTATTCTTACCCGAATGGGCGATCAACTTTCATTTGGTAAACGTACTTTAGTCAATTTTGTCGTGAAATATGTGAAAAAACTCGTGCCGAAATATAAATTACCGCACGCAGTGACTTTTCGAGAAGTATTGAGTATTGGTAAATATCGACAATATGTTCGCCCTGAAATGGAACGCGAGGATTTAGCCTTTTTACAATATACCGGTGGCACAACAGGTGTAGCGAAAGGTGCAATGCTGACGCACGGAAATATTATAACCAATGTCTTCCAAGCAAAATGGATTGCAGAACCATTTATTGGTGATCATTCTCGCACTCGTTCTGCCATTTTAGCCTTGCCTCTTTACCACGTATTTGCCTTAACCGTAAACTGCTTATTATTTTTAGAGTTAGGTGTAACGGCGATCTTAATCACCAATCCGAGAGATATTGAGGGATTTGTGAAAGAGTTAAAAAAATACCGTTTTGAGGCGATTACTGGTGTAAATACCTTATTTAATGCCTTGTTAAATAATGAAAATTTCAAAGAAGTTGATTTTTCAGCTTTAAAACTTTCTGTAGGAGGCGGTATGGCTATTCAACAGTCTGTAGCAACACGTTGGCACGAATTGACGGGCTGTAACATCATTGAAGGTTATGGAATGACGGAATGTTCGCCATTGATCGCAGCTTGTCCAATTAATGTTGTGAAACATAATGGAACTATTGGTGTGCCGGTGCCAAATACTGATATAAAAATCATTAAAGATGATGGTTCAGATGCAAAAATTGGCGAACCTGGTGAATTATGGGTGAAAGGCGACCAAGTCATGCGAGGTTATTGGCAACGACCAGAAGCAACTAGCGAAGTTTTAAAAGATGGTTGGATGGCAACTGGCGATATTGTCATTATGGATGAATCATATAGCTTAAGCATTGTGGATCGTAAAAAAGATATGATTTTGGTTTCTGGCTTTAATGTCTATCCAAATGAAATTGAAGATGTTGTTATGCTGAATTACAAAGTGGAAGAGGCTGTGGCAATTGGTGTTCCTCATGAAGTTTCTGGTGAAACGATTAAAGTATTTGTGGTGAAAAAAGACGATAGTTTAACTCGCGATGAACTTCGCAACCATTGTCGCCAATATCTCACAGGCTATAAAGTACCAAAAGAAATTGAGTTCCGAGACGAACTGCCAAAAACCAATGTAGGTAAGATTTTACGTCGGGTTTTACGCGATGAAGAGATCGCAAAACGTTCAAAACATTAATGTCAAAATGGGATAGCAATATCCCATTTTTGTTCTTTTTAAATAAAAAATCACTATGATAAAAGAATGTCAAAATCCACCGCACTTTACGGTTATTACGGATAATACTGCGCTGTTGGAAATTTGCAATTTGGCTCAGATGAAAAGTGCAGTTGTCTTAGATACAGAATTTATGCGTGTTTCCACTTATTTTCCTAAGTTGGGATTAATCCAGCTTTATGATGGCGAGCGCGTCTCTTTAATTGATCCTTTAGCGATTACGGATTTTTCGCCTTTTGTTGCATTGTTATCCAATCCTAAAGTATTAAAAGTCTTACATTCTTGTAGTGAGGATTTATTGGTTTTCTTACAAGAATTTGATCAGCTTCCACGTCCAATGATTGATACACAAATTATGGCGCGATTTCTTGGGCTTGGCACATCAGCAGGCTTGGCAAAATTAGCACAACAATACTTAAATGTAGAAATCGATAAAGGTGCAACACGGACGAATTGGATAAAACGCCCCCTTTCTGATATTCAACTTCAGTATGCTGCAGGTGATGTTTGGTATTTGTTGCCGCTTTATCATATTCTTGAAAAAGAGTTAGCGAAAACACCTTGGGAACAAGCAGTAAGAAATGATTGCGAACTTGCTCTTTCTAAAACGCATAAATTAGAAGAACGAGATTCAGAAAAAGCTTATTTAGATATTCCAAATGCTTGGAAATTAAATCCATTAGAATTGTCTCGTTTAAGAATTTTGGCGCAGTGGCGACAAAACGTCGCAATAGAGCGTGATTTAGCACCTTCTTATATTGTGAAATCAGATAATCTTTGGAAAGTGGCAAAGAATAATCCACGTAATACATCTGAAATGTTAGAAATGGGATTAACTGAAAATGAAGTGCGTGTACGTGGTAAGAAGATTTTGCAATTACTTGCTCAAGCAAGACGTGTTTCTTCTAATGACTATCCAAAACCTATTGAACGTATTTCTGAAGATCCTCGTTATAAAAAAACAATTCGATTATTACAAGAAAAAGTGAATAGTTTAACGCCAGCAGGTTTAACCTCTGAAATTATTGCGAGCAAACGCACTTTGGAAGAATTGATTAAATGGGTTTGGAAATATGATTGTTCTCAAGACAAATTACCAGAGTTGCTGATTGGATGGCGCAAATCTATTGGTGAAAAGTTAGTTGATGTTATCAAGTTAACATAACAAATAACCGCACTTAAAAAGTGCGGTTATTTTTTTGTATGTTTTTATACGTTGAATCGGAAGTGCATTACATCGCCATCTTGTACGATATAATCTTTGCCTTCTAAACGCCATTTACCCGCTTCTTTTGCACCATTTTCACCGTTGAATTGGATAAAGTCTTCATAAGCAATAACTTCTGCTCGGATAAAGCCTTTTTCAAAGTCGGTGTGGATTACTGCTGCTGCTTTTGGTGCGGTTGCTCCGACTGAAACTGTCCAAGCTCGAACTTCTTTTATGCCCGCGGTAAAGTAAGTTTGAAGATTTAAAAGTGCGTAACCAGCACGAATTACGCGGTTCAATCCAGGTTCTTCAATGCCTAAATCTTGTAAAAACTCGACTTTCTCTTCATCATCAAGTTCCGCAATTTCAGATTCAATCGCCGCACATACTGGAACAACCACTGCACCTTCTTTTGCGGCAATTTCACGAACGCGATCTAAATATGGATTATTTTCAAAGCCATCTTCATTTACGTTTGCGATATACATTGTTGGTTTTAACGTTAAGAAGTTGTAACTCTTGATTGCTTGCAATTCTTCTTTGTCTAATCCAACAGAACGAATCATTCCAGCATTTTCAAGTACAGGGAGGATTTTTTCCATAACGGAAAGTTCAAATTTAGCCTCTTTGTCGCCGCCTTTGGCTCGTTTTTGTAAACGTTGGATCGCGCGTTCACAGCTGTCTAAGTCTGCTAAGGCTAATTCGGTATTGATGGTATCAATGTCATCTTGTGGGTCAATTTTTCCCGCAACGTGCACTATATCGTCATTTTCAAAGCAACGAACAACGTGTCCGATCGCATCGGTTTCACGAATATTAGCGAGGAATTTGTTACCTAAGCCTTCACCTTTACTTGCTCCCGCAACTAAGCCTGCGATGTCCACGAATTCCATCGTGGTAGGTAATACACGTTCAGGTTTAACGATTTCTGCCAATGCATCTAAACGCGGATCTGGCATTGGTACGACACCCGTATTTGGTTCGATAGTACAGAATGGATAGTTTGCGGCTTCAATACCTGCTTTAGTGAGCGCGTTAAAAAGAGTAGATTTGCCGACATTTGGCAATCCCACAATACCACATTTGAATCCCATAATTTTTCCTTATTTTGAGTAAAACGGTTGTAAAACTAACCGCACTTTTAAATTTTGAAACTGTTTAAACGGTTGGTCGCTTTGACCATTCCATCTTTGAAAATCATTTCTACACAATCAGTTGCTTCATCTAGCACTTTTTCAAGTGCATTACGATCTGCCGGTGATGGTTTATTTAAGACATAACCCGCCACTAAATCACGATGGCCAGGATGCCCAATGCCAATGCGTAAACGGTAGAAATTATTGTTATTGCCTAATTGAGCCACAATATCTTTTAAACCGTTATGTCCGCCGTGCCCGCCGCCTTGTTTGAGTTTTGCTGTGCCTGGTGGTAAATCTAATTCATCATGAATCACTAAAATTTCTTCAGGTTTAATACGGTAAAAACTTGCCAATGCCCCAACCGCTTTACCGCTTAAATTCATAAAAGTTGTCGGTACTAAAAGGCGAACTTCTTTTCCATTCACTAAAGTGCGGGCAGTTTTTCCGAAGAATTTACTTTCTGGATTTAGTAAAACGTTAAAACGACGTGCCAAGCGTTCAATAAGCCATTCGCCCGCATTGTGGCGTGTATCGGTATATTTATCGCCAGGATTGCCTAAACCAACAATGAGTTTTATTTCTGACATTTTTTATTTGATGATGTAAAAAGAGGATATAAAAAATAGTGGCGTATTGTAGCGAAAAAGCCTTAAATTCTCAATCTATAACGCTAAAACAAGCGGCTATAATTGAGTGACGTTATTGCTCGTGATTTATCATTAAAAGTCACCGCACTTTTCCGTTATAATGGTTAAAATTTTTTAACAAAGAAGTAAAAATGAATCAGATTAACATTGAAATCGCTTATGCTTTGCCAGAACGTTATTATTTGAAATCTTTTCAAGTTGATGAAGGAATTACCGTGCAAACTGCGATTACGCAATCAGGGATTTTAAGCCAATTTCCAGAGATTGATTTGAGCAAAAATAAAATTGGGATTTTCAGTCGTCCAATAAAATTGACTGATGTATTAAAAGAGGGCGATCGTATTGAAATTTATCGTCCATTACTTGCTGATCCGAAAGAAATTCGCCGTAAACGTGCAGCAGAGCAAGCTGCAGCCAAAGACAAAGAAAAAGGAGCTTAAAAATGACCGCACTTTCATCTGTTGATTTTTGTTTACCTGAACATATCACGCCAGAAATTTTTCTACGTGATTATTGGCAGAAAAAGCCACTTATGATTCGGAACGGTTTGCCTGAAATTGTTGGGCAGTTTGAGCCACAAGATATTATTGAGCTTGCACAAAATGAAGATGTCACCGCTCGTTTAGTGAAGACATTTTCTGATGATGATTGGAAAGTTTTTTTTAGTCCTTTAAGCGAAAAGGATTTCCAAAAATTGCCAGAAAAATGGTCGGTGTTGGTTCAAAATTTGGAGCAATGGTCGCCTGAATTAGGACAACTTTGGAACAAATTTGGCTTTATTCCTCAATGGCAACGTGACGATATTATGGTGTCTTACGCGCCGAAAGGAGGCTCAGTTGGTAAGCATTATGATGAGTATGATGTATTCTTGGTGCAAGGATATGGTCATCGCCGTTGGCAATTAGGTAAATGGTGTGATCCAAGTACCGAATTTAAACCCAATCAGCCAATCCGAATTTTTGATGATATGGGCGAATTGGTGATTGATGAAGTGATGAATCCGGGGGATATTCTCTATATTCCAGCCCGTATGGCGCATTATGGTGTGGCTGAAGATGATTGTTTAACCTTTTCGTTTGGCTTGCGTTATCCAAATTTAGGCAATTTGATTGATGGGATAAGCAAAGGTTTTTGTCATCAAGATCCTGATTTGAATTTAAGCGAGTTTGATTTACCGCTACGTTTAATCCAGTCTGAACAACGTACAGGTAAACTTGCGGATGAAAATATTCAAGCGATGAAACAGCTTTTATTAGATAAATTGGCTCATTCAGAAGCTTTTGATGCGTTGTTTAAGCAAGCCGTAGCAAGTGCGGTGAGTTCTCGTCGTTACGAGTTATTAGTCTCTGATGAAATATGTGATCCTGATGAAGTGCGGTCAATTTTAGAAGAGGATGGGGCATTCCTTTCTCAAGACAACAATTGTAAATTGCTTTATACCGAAAATCCGCTGCGGATTTATGCGAACGGTGAATGGTTAGATGAACTTAATGTAATTGAAACCGAAGTATTGAAACGTTTATCTGATGGTGAAAGTTTGGATTGGGCATTTCTATCTAATTTAGTGAATGAAACCGAAGATCCGGAAACTTCAATGGATTTATTGTTGGATTCCATTTGTAACTGGGTCGATGATGGTTGGGCGTTAATTGAATAATATGTCAGACAATATTTATTCCGTCTCTCAACTGAATTCTGCCGCGCGTCAGATGCTTGAGGGCAATTTTTCCCAAATTTGGCTAACGGGGGAAATTTCCAATTTTACGCAACCCGTGTCTGGGCATTGGTATTTAACGCTGAAAGATGAAAATGCACAGGTGCGTTGTGCGATGTTTCGCATGAAGAATTTGCGTGTTGCTTTTCGTCCGCAAAATGGGATGCAAGTGCTTGTGCGTGCCAATGTGAGTTTATATGAGCCTCGTGGTGATTATCAGCTTATTATTGATTCTATGCACCCAGCTGGCGAGGGCTTGTTGCAACAGCAATTTGAAGCGTTAAAAATGAAATTGGCTGCGGAAGGATTATTTGCTCAAAATCTTAAGAAAAATCTACCGCACTTTAGTAAAGCAGTTGGGATTATTACTTCTTCTACAGGTGCGGCATTGCAAGATATTTTGCATATTTTGGCACGCCGTGATCCAAGTTTAAAAGTCGTCATTTATCCCACTGCAGTACAAGGCAAAGAGGCGACCGCAGAAATTGTGCAAATGATTGAACTTGCTAATGCGCGACAAGAAGTAGATGTATTAATTGTGGGGCGTGGTGGAGGTTCATTAGAAGATCTTTGGTGCTTTAATGAAGAAGAAGTGGCGCGAGCGATTTTTCGTTCAGCCTTACCTATTATCAGTGCGGTGGGACACGAAACAGATGTGACGATTGCCGATTTTGTTGCAGATCTTCGTGCGCCGACACCTTCTGCTGCGGCTGAGTTAGTTAGTCGTAATCAAGATGAATTATTGCAACAACTTCGCCATCAACAGCAACGTTTAGATATGGCATTTGATCGTTTATTTACGCGAAAAAGCCAGCGTTTGAAACAGATAATCTTACGATTGCAAAATCAACATCCACAGAATCAGTTACGAGCTCAACAAGCGAAAAATGAACAGCTTACGCATCGCTTACAACTTGCTATGTTGCGTCAGTTTGAAAATACACAACAAAAATTCACCGCACTTTCTTCTCGTTTGAAACAAAATCCATTGCCATATCGAGTGCAATGTCACCAACAACGCTTAGAGCAGTTACAAGTGCGGTTAAATTTTTGCGTAAATCGCCAAGTGACGGAACGTCAAAATAAACTGGCAACGTTATGCGGAAAACTGGATGGCTTAAGCCCGTTGAAAGTCTTGGCAAGAGGTTATTCCATTGCGGAAAACCCGCAAGGTAAAGCCATTGTTAGCGTGAAAGATGTCAATCAAGGGGACTTCATTACAACTCAAGTGGCTGATGGAAAAATTGTGAGTAAGGTTTTGTAAGATGCTTATTTTGTAAAAATGGAGTAAAACATTATCTTACATACTTCTGAAAAAGAATACCGTGATTATTGATAAATTATCACGGTATTTTATTTTGTGACTCACTTCAAACTTTCAACAAAAAGTGGAAACCTTCTATTTTTTTTGTAGACTTTTAAGCGTATGATTTTGCGTGCAGTTTTGGAGAAAATAGATGTCAGAAATTCAACACTTTAGCCAACAAGATATAGAAATATTGGGTGAGCAAACTTTGTATGAAGGTTTTTTCACACTCAAACGAATTCAATTTAAACATAAGCTTTTTGCAGGTGGTGAAAGCGGTGTGGTAACGCGTGAATTACTTATTAAAGGTGCTGCCTCTGCCGTTATCGCTTATGATCCAAAAGAAGATTCTGTGATTTTAGTTGAGCAAGTTCGTATTGGCGCGGCTTATCATCCTGAATCTAATCGTTCGCCTTGGTTACTCGAATTAATTGCAGGCATGGTGGAAAAAGGTGAAAAGCCGGAAGAGGTTGCTTTGCGTGAGAGTGAAGAAGAAGCGGGAATTCAAGTAAAAAATTTAACGCATTGCTTAAGTGTATGGGATAGCCCAGGTGGAACAGTGGAGCGAATTCATTTATTTGTTGGTGAGGTTGATAGTTCACAAGCAAAAGGTATTCACGGTTTGGCTGAAGAAAATGAAGACATTCGAGTACACGTAGTAAAACGTGAACAGGCGTATCAATGGATGTGCGAGGGGAAAATTGATAATGGCATTGCGGTGATCGGGCTGCAGTGGCTTCAATTAAATTATGCTCAGTTACAACAAAGTTGGAAATGTAGTTAGGGGGCATTAATGAAAAATACGTTTGTTTATCAGACGGAAAAGCCTGTTATTAAATTATTACAAATTACGGATCCCCATTTATTTAAAGATGAAAGCGCTGAATTATTGGGGGTAAATACACAAGCAAGTTTTGCTCAAGTATTAAAGGAAATTCAGCAAGAAAATAACGAATTTGATGTGATTCTTGCTACAGGCGATCTTGTGCAGGATAGTAGTGATGAAGGTTACACTCGTTTTGTAGAAATGATGAAACCTTTCAATAAACCTGTGTTTTGGATTCCGGGAAATCACGATTTTCAGCCTAAAATGGCGGAATTTTTAAATCAGCCACCAATGAACGTGGCAAAACATCTTCTATTGGGCGAGAATTGGCAAGCCTTATTGTTGGATAGCCAAGTTTACGGTGTACCACATGGGCAACTAAGCCAGCATCAACTCGATTTATTAAAAGAAACCTTAGAAAAAAATCCTGAACGCTATACGTTGGTTGTGTTACACCATCATTTATTACCAACTAATTCCGCATGGCTTGATCAACATAACCTTCGTAATTCTCACGAATTGGCAGAAGTGCTTGCGCCTTTTAGTAATGTGAAAGCTATTTTATATGGGCATATTCATCAAGAAGTAAATAGTGAATGGAATGGTTATCAAGTGATGGCAACGCCAGCAACTTGTATTCAATTTAAACCTGATTGCCAGTATTTTTCTCTTGATACGTTACAGCCTGGTTGGCGTGAAATTGAGTTACATTCAGATGGTTCAATTCGTACCCAAGTGAAACGTATTCAGCAAGCAGAATTTTTGCCGAATATGCAAGAAGAAGGGTATTAATCAAACTAAAGTGCGGTGAAAATTCACCGCACTTTTTTCCAGTTAGAAATGGTACGCATCAGTAAATGTGTACCATTTTTTTATGATTTTATTACGCAATCACAACTTGTTCTGCATCGTCTTCAGTATGTTCAATGCGCCCGATTAACCATGCATTCTCACCCGCTTGTTTTAAGATTGCCAATGCGGTCTCGACTTGCTCCTGAGGAAGTGCAATTACCATGCCCACACCACAATTGAAGGTTCGGTACATTTCATATGTATCAATATTGCCTTTTTCTTGTAACCAATTAAACACGGAAGGCCATTCCCAGCTTTTTTCATCAATTACTGCTTTAGTGTTTTTAGGCAATACGCGCGGAATGTTTTCCCAGAACCCGCCACCTGTTAAATGCGCAATTGCATGTACATCGGCTTGCTTAATAAGTGCTAACACGGATTTGACATAGATTTTTGTTGGTGCAAGTACATGTTCGCTTAATGGTTTATTATCAAGCAGTTCTGTTGCAGGATTAACGCCCGAGACATCAATCACTTTACGAACTAAAGAATAACCGTTTGAATGTGGGCCACTGGAACCTAAGGCAATTAACGCATCGCCATTTTTTACACGGCTACCATCAATAATTTCAGATTTCTCTACAACACCTACACAGAATCCGGCTAAATCATAATCGCCTGCATGGTACATGCCTGGCATTTCTGCTGTTTCGCCCCCCACTAATGCACAACCCGATTGCACACAACCATCAGCAATTCCTTTTACAACGTCAGCAGCCACATCAACATCTAGTTTTCCTGTTGCATAATAATCTAAGAAAAACAGTGGTTCAGCACCTTGAACGACTAAATCATTGACACACATGGCGACTAAATCAATGCCAATGGTGTCATGTTTTTTTAAATCAATGGCTAAGCGTAATTTCGTGCCAACTCCATCGGTACCTGATACTAAAATAGGTTCTTTGTATTTGCTGGGTATCGCACATAAGGCGCCAAATCCACCTAATCCCCCGATAACTTCCGCGCGAGTGGTACGTTTCACTTCAGGTTTAATCCGTTCAACCAAGGCATTGCCGGCATTAATGTCAACTCCAGCATCTTTATAGCTTAATGATTGTTTGCTCACAGTGTTTTTCCTATATAGATAAGTATTGAAAAATAAATTGGCGTTCATTTTAACAGCTTAAGCAAACGTTTGCGATTTAAATTTTGAGATAAAAAAAGACCGCACTTTAGAAAAAGTGCGGTCAAATTTTTAATTGTTTTTAACGATTCGCCAGTTCAAAAATCATCGCTTCTGCTTGGCAACTAAAAGTGAAAGAGGCATTTAACTGAACACCGTTTTCAACCGCCACGATTTCGCTTTTAATTTCGCAAGGATCGCTTTCTGTATCGCGAGCTTTTTTCGTTAATCGTTCAAGCGCTGCATTTGCATCAGCTTCAGTGCTATAAAATTGATGTATTTCTACGGTACAGTCAGAGCCATCAATAATCGTGCCTACATCAACACAGCTGCAAGTTAAGGATTCTTCTGCTTTGCATTTTACTGTCATTTTCTTTTCCTTATATGAATATTTTTGCGCATTTTATCATTTTTCTGTTTGTCCATAAATGACAAAAATTGAACAAAATAGCCCATTAAATGCAAAAAGTTCCCGCTAACTGGTCGGAACTCTAATAAAAACAAGGAAATGAATTTGCACTCAATAGCATCGGGTTTTAAAATCGGCAAGATTTTTATTTATAACAAAGGTTTCCAAATGAAAAAATTTAATCAATCTGTTTTAGCAACTGCAATGTTATTGGCTGCAGGTGGCGCAAATGCGGCGGCTTTCCAATTGGCGGAAGTTTCTACTTCTGGGCTTGGTCGCGCGTATGCGGGTGAAGCGGCGATTGCAGATAATGCATCAGTAGTAGCAACTAACCCGGCTTTGATGAGTTTATTTAAAACTGCACAGTTTTCCACAGGTGGCGTTTATGTTGATTCTAGAATTAATATGAGTGGTGATGTAGCTACTTCTGTGAAACTTCTTCATGGAGCAAATAAGAAAGGTTCAGCTTCAGAGCGTAATGTTGTTCCCGGTGCTTTTGTGCCAAATCTTTATTTCGTTGCTCCAGTGAATGATAAATTAGCGGTGGGCGCAGGAATGAATGTAAATTTCGGTCTAAAAAGTGAATATGGCGATAGTTATGATGCTGGTGTATTTGGTGGAAAAACTGACTTGACTGCTATCAACTTAAATTTAAGTGGTGCTTATCGAGTAACAGAAGGCTTGAGCGTAGGTTTAGGGGTAAATGCGGTTTATGCTAAAGCCCAAATTGAACGGAATGCTGGTATTATTGCGGAGAGTGTTCAGACTGGAAAAAACGCACTCAAAGCAGTAAACCCACAAACAGTAATTCCTGACTATTTGACCTCTAGAGACAAATCTGTTGTGTCATTACAAGATAAAGCAGCTTGGGGGTTTGGCTGGAATGCAGGTGTAATGTATCAATTTAATGAAGGTAACCGAATTGGTTTAGCCTATCATTCTAAAGTGGACATTGATTTTACTGACCGCACTGCCACTAGTTTAGAAGCAGGGGTTATCGGGGCGGGGAAAAAAGGTAATTTAACCCTTAAATTGCCAGATTACTTAGAACTTTCTGGTTTCCATCAATTAACTGACAAATTTGCAGTGCATTATAGTTATAAATATACCCATTGGAGTCGTTTAACAAGATTATACGCTAGCTATGAAAATGGTAAAAAAGCTTTTGATAAAGAATTGCAATACAGTAATAACTCTCGTATTGCATTAGGGGCAAGTTATAATCTTGATGAAAAATTGACCTTACGTGCGGGTATTGCTTACGATCAAGCTGCATCTCGTCATCACCGTAGTGCTGCAATTCCAGATACCAATCGCACTTGGTATAGTTTAGGTGCAACCTATAAATTCACCCCGAATTTATCTGTTGATCTTGGCTATGCTTACTTAAAAGGTAAAAAAGTTCACTTTAAAGAAGTACAACAAGCTGCAGGTGGCTTGATAACAGAAACCGCAAATTATACTTCTCAAGCACACGCAAATCTTTACGGCTTAAACTTAAATTATAGTTTCTAATCCGTTAAAAAATTTAGCATAATAAAGCACACTTCCACACGAGGTGTGCTTTTCTTTTTATAAAACAAGGCGAAAAATGACCGCACTTTATTACACTTATTATCCTTCACCAGTCGGACGGCTTTTGATTTTATCTGATGGTGAAAGTATTACACATATTGATTTTGAAAAAGAGCAATATGCGCCTAATCCAAAATGGCACAAGCAAGATGAATTGCCTATTTTTCAAAAAGTGCGGTTGGCTTTTGAACGATATTTTAATGGGGAAGTTGAGCTCTTTGCAGATATTCCTTTAAAGCCAGAAGGCACAGCGTTTCAACAAGCCATTTGGCAAGCCTTGCGAGAAATTGATTATGGAGAACTTTCAACTTATGGAGAACTGGCGTTACGGATTAATAATCCTAAAGCTGTTCGTGCCGTGGGAGGCGCGGTAGGCAGTAATCCGATTAGTATTATTATTCCTTGTCACCGCATTTTAGGCAAAGATCGTACTTTAACTGGTTTTGGTGGTGGCTTAGAGGCAAAACGTTTTTTATTGCAGTTAGAGAAAATTCCCTATATTGATAAAGGCACTGAAAATACTAAGCCTCGCTTTTTTAAGAAATATCACGAATGATTCCACAAACCCTTGAACAATTGCTTTCCCAAGCGCAATCAATTGCAGGCTTAACTTTTGGAGAGTTAGCTAATGAACTGCATATTCCTGTCCCGATTGATTTAAAACGTGATAAAGGCTGGGTAGGCATGTTATTAGAGCGTGCTTTAGGCGCAACGGCAGGGAGTAAAGCTGAACAGGATTTTTCTCATTTAGGTGTTGAACTTAAAACGTTACCGATTAATGCCGAGGGGTATCCTCTTGAAACCACCTTTGTGAGCCTTGCCCCGTTGGTACAAAATTCAGGGGTTAAATGGGAAAATTCCCATGTTCGTCATAAACTTTCTTGTGTACTTTGGATGCCGATTGAAGGCAGCCGTCATATTCCATTACGTGAACGCCATATCGGCGCGCCAATTTTATGGAAGCCAACCGCTGAGCAAGAACGTCAATTAAAACAAGATTGGGAAGAATTGATGGATTTAATTGTACTTGGCAAATTGGATCAAATTACCGCTCGAATTGGGGAAGTGATGCAACTTCGCCCGAAGGGTGCAAATAGTCGTGCTGTGACAAAAGGGATAGGAAAAAATGGCGAAATTATAGATACCTTGCCTTTGGGTTTTTATCTAAGAAAAGAATTCACCGCTCAAATTTTGAAAGCGTTTTTAGATGTAAAGCCGCTTTAACTTGATTTTAAAACACGGAAAAAACCTACCGCACTTTTTAGCTCATTGCCATAAAAAATTAAAGGAATCCGATTTCGTTCCCAAGGTGGTACGCTTAATTCTTGCCAGATTTTTTTTATATCTTCTCTTGGTCGTTTCGGATGATGTTTAACTTTGCCCGAATAGCCAAAGCGGATAGAAATAGGCAAGTCCGTTTTGTCTAGTGTAATAGAGTAATCCTGCCAGTAGAAAATCAGATTATGTTCATTTTCTTGAACAGTGAGATTGCCTAAATCATCAGGTAAACTTAACGTGTTTTGTTCTAATTTTAGGCAGTATTTGGTTAGATCAGAAAACGGCTTAGTTAAATATAGACAATCCTGATAACGTCGAATGACTTTATTTACAAACTGAAATTGAGGATTTGCATCTTCCCTTGCTAAAACAACATCATTAATAAGTTGTGTAAGTTGACGTTTACTTGGCATTTCAAGTTGGTTTTCGGCAAGCCACATACGCAAAAGTGCGGTTTGTTTTGCAGGTGAATATTGGCGGAACTGACACAGTTTAAATTGGTTTTTAATTTGACAATGTTGTGCAAAAATTTCACTCAGTAAATCATTAATTAATTGTTGCTGTTCAAAACAATGTTGTGCGGAACGTTGCACGACTAAATCAAAATGAGCCCAGCGCTCACGTAATTTTGGCAAAATTTCATTGCGCAAGAAATTACGATCGTATCGGTTATCCTCATTACTTTCATCTGTAATCCAGTTGAGATTTTCTTTTTGCGCATAATCTTCTAACTGTGAGCGAGTAAAACCTAACAAAGGACGTAAAATTGGCATGCCGAATAATACACTTTGTTGTTGCATGGCGCCTAAGCCTTGTAGTCCACTACCACGTTTTAGGGCTAAGAAAAAGGTTTCAGTTTGATCGTTTAGATGATGCGCTGTAACCAGCATTTCTTGTGTTTGAAGATGTTTTTTTATGGCTTGATAGCGTGCTTCACGCGCCCCAGCCTCAATGCCATTGGTTTTATCTACTTGTACTCGCTCGATAATCAACGGAATTTGAAATTGATCGCATAAATCTTGGCAATGTTGAACCCAACTCTCTGCATTGGGGCTTAATCCATGATGAATGTGGATTGCTCGAGCTGATAAAGTCTGTAAGTGCGGTTGTTTTTGACAGAGTTTTGCAAATAAAGAAAGAAGTACAGTGGAATCTAAACCACCACTCAAGGCAATAAGAAATCCTTGAGCAGAGGTTTTTTTGAGTTGTTTTTCAATGTCTGAAAGTAAATCCATTAGGCAACTTTTTCAGCTTTATAGTTGCTGCTTGGATTGAGAATTTCAAAACGTGCGGCAATGGTTTGTAATTCGTAAGAACCCAGTTCAAAGGTGGTTTTCATTACGCCTGCTACTTCATTATTCATAGCTTCAAAGGCTTCTACATCAGATTTTCCATTGAGTAAATTTGCTAAGAATGTACCCGCGATTAAATCGCCCACGCCCACTGGTTCAAAGTTGAATTGATAAAGCGGACGGCTTAAATGCCAAACACCCTCTGGGGTTGCCATAATAATTTCAAATGTATCAGGATCGTTAATTTTACCTGCACTGCCTAAATGTTTAACAAGGACTTTCTTCACACCTTTTTCAATCAGCGCATTCACCGCTTTTAATACATCATCAAAGGTATTAATTGGGAATTCGGTTAGCTGACGCAATTCGTGTAAGTTTGGTGTCATAATATCTGCCACTTGAATGGCTTTTTCAATAAGCGCTTCGCGAACACCATTGGCAACCACGCAGATTTTTTTCGGATGTGGCATCACTGGGTCACATAAATAAAGTGCATTTGGATTACGCAGTTTGATTTGTTCTAAGGCAAAAAGAATTTGATCAACTTGTTCCGCAGAACCTAAATAACCAGATAACAAGGCATCACATTCTTGTAGTTTTTCAATGTTATTGAGTCCGGTCACAATTTCTCGGATTTGTTCTTGTGGGATTACCATGCCTGTCCATTTTCCATATTGGGTGTGATTAGAAAATTGAACGGTATTTAATGCCCATACATCGACGCCTAATAACTGCATTGGAAAAGTCGCAGATTTGTTACCCGCAAAACCATAGACCACGTGGGATTGGATTGAAAGTACGTTTTTCATTGTGTTTTCTCCTTTGTTGTATATTTAGATCAAAAAAGAGCGGCAAAAATCACCGCTCTTTTAGAATGTTAGTTAGCAATAACCGTAAGACATTAAACGTTCATAGCGTCTATTTAATAATTCTTCTTTGCTTAGCCCGTCAAGTTCTGATAAATCTTCTTTTAAGCGAAGTTTTAAGTTTTCAGCCATTTCTAGATAATTACGATGTGCGCCACCTAAAGGTTCTTGCACAATGCTATCGATAAGATTTAATTCTTTTAAACGGCTTGCGGTTAATCCCATTACTTCTGCTGCTGTTGATGCTTTTTCTGCACTTTTCCAAAGAATAGAAGCACAGCCTTCTGGAGAAATAACAGAATAAGTTGAATACTGTAACATATTCACTTTATCGCCCACACCAATAGCTAATGCACCGCCCGAACCGCCTTCACCGATAACGGTACAAATAACAGGAACGGTAAGTTGAGCCATTTCGCGTAAGTTGCGAGCGATAGCTTCCGCTTGACCGCGTTCTTCTGCGCCGATACCAGGATAAGCTCCTGGGGTATCAATAAATGTGATAATTGGCAATTTAAAGCGTTCAGCCATTTCCATTAAACGTAACGCTTTACGATAGCCTTCAGGTGCGGGCATACCAAAATTGCGTTGTACTTTTTCTTTTACGGAACGACCTTTTTGATGACCAATCACCATCACTGGGCGACCATCTAAGCGTGCAAGACCGCCGACGATCGCTTTATCATTAGCAAATGCGCGATCACCTGCAAGTTCTTCAAATTCAGTAAAAATATGTTCGATATAATCTAGTGTATAAGGGCGGTTTGGATGACGCGCCATACGTGAAACTTGCCAAGCATCGAGGTTAGCAAAGGTTTTTTTAGTGAGTTCATTGCTTTTCTTTTGTAAGCGTTTGATTTCATCAGTTAAATCAACTTTATCATCCGATGCTGCTCGTAATGCTTCAATTTTTGCTTCTAATTCTGCAATCGGCAATTCAAAATCTAAATATTCTTGGTTCATTTTGTTATCCTAAAAAGACCGTAAAAATTGACCGCACTTTATCAAGAATTAAACTGTGGCGCAAATGGTTTTCACTGGTTGGGCAAGCTTATAATCGCTCTTTTTTGAAGAGTGATAAGACAAATAAAAACGCTGAACAAATCACAACGGAAGGCCCTGCAGCGGTATCATAAAAGGCTGATAATATTAACCCACCTATAATCGATAACATACTTACTACAATCGCCCAGCCCACCATAGATTCTGGCGTTCTCGCAAAGCGGCGGGCGGTTGCCGCAGGGATTATTAATAAGGATGTGATAATTAATGCCCCGACAAATTTCATACTCAAGGCAATAGTCAATGCGGTTAATATCATCAAAATAAAACGCATTTTTTTGATATTAATGCCTTCAACTTGCGCGAGTTCTGGCGATACGGTGGTGGAAAGTAAGGATTGCCAAAAGTAAATTAATGTTGAAAGCACAATTATTACGCCAATCCCAATATAAATTAAATCGGTATAATTAATTGCGAGCAAATCCCCAAATAAGTAACTCATCAAATCTACCCGTACATTATGTAGTAATCCTACTGTCACAACCCCGAGAGATAAACAGCTGTGGGCGATAATGCCGAGTAAGGTATCAATAGAAAATTGCGTGTTGCTTTCTAACCACACCATTGCGATAGCAAGAATTAAGGTAAGCACCACAATCGCAATGTAAGGATTGACTTGTAAGAAAATACCTAACGCTACGCCGAGCAAGGCAGAGTGAGAAAGGGTGTCGCCAAAATAAGCCATTTTCCGCCACACCACAAATACGCCAAGTGGCGCAGTAATAAGCGAAAGCAAAATGCCTGTTAAAAGGGCAGGAAATAAAATTTCAAACATTATTTATCCTTATTTTGACAATGCACTGCTGATGAATTACAACCGCACACATCGCCGTGCAAGGTGTGATGATGATTGTGATGATGGGTATAAAATCCAACATTTTGTGCGATCTGATTTCCCCATAAACGCATAAATGTTGGATCATTTGACAGAACATCGGGCGTACCTGCACAACAAATATGTTGGTTAATACACAATACTTCTTTGCTGTCTGCCATCACAATGTGTAAATCGTGCGATACCATCAATACGGCACAATTTAATTTTTGTTGGGTTTGATGAATGAGCTGATAAAGCTCTGCTTGTCCAGTAATGTCTACGCCTTGAGTGGGTTCGTCTAGCACAAGTAAATTTGGTTTATTTAAAATTGCACGCGCCAATAATACGCGTTGCATTTCACCGCCAGACAGTTTTTGCATATTATTTTTGCGTAAATGTGAAATCGAAAGTTGCTCAAGTGCGGTAGATATTTCTTGTGTTTTAAGGCCTTTTTTTAGCGAAAGGAATCGCTCAACCGTAATAGGCAAACTATGATCCAAATGGATTTTCTGTGGAACATAGCCAATGCGAACATTTTTACTGTAAATGACTTCGCCAGAAGTGGGAGTTTGTAGTTTTAATAAGGTTTTTAATAACGTTGATTTTCCGCCACCATTTGGCCCCACAATAGTGATAATAGAATTCGGATAGATATTTAAATTAATATCTTGCAGAGCGGTTTTTTGTGCGAAAACCACATTGATATTTTTTAATTGAATGAGCGGTTGTAAGTTTTGCTCGTTGCGAATGGCTGTGATATTCATAAAATCGCCGTGTTTTCAACAATGGTTGGGGAAAATAACGCATTTTTATAGAATTCTCAAGATTTTCTACCCAATGTCGAATATTTAAGCATTTGAATAATGCTTTTTCCATAGGAATGAATTTTCTTTATAATCTGTAGTCTGAATGCTGAAAACTTTTTTATTTTAGGGATGCCAGTGCAACACGTAAAATTAGCTCGAGATAGACGAAAAAAACGCGCATATATAAAAGTAGGCGTGTTTTTTGTTGCTATTCTGCTTATTTTGACAGGCATTTTACTTACAATAAAAGACAAATCTGAAGAAAATCCCGTATTCTCTACCGCAGACAGTGGGGAATATCACGCATTAAATACATCGCCAAGTAAAACTCCAGTAAATTCTACCGCACTTCAACCTGACGAAAATGCCACCTCTTATGATGATGAGCTACAAGCAAAAGATGACGAAGTTGATGAAATAAAACCACCTACGGATGACTTCGATACTTTGCCTCAACACGCACAAGATGCGCTCAATGGCGTATTGGATGCTGCCGATCAAGCTATAAGAATCACTGATCAATTTAGCTATACGGTGACCGAAGGGGACACCTTAAAAGATGTTTTGGCTCAGTCTGGCTTGGATGATTTAACAGTACAACAGTTGCTCGCGCTAGATCCTGATTTAGCCCACTTAAAAGCGGGTCAGCAGTTTTATTGGATTTTAGATAAAAGTGACAACTTAGAATATTTGAATTGGCTGGTATCTGAAAAAGAAGAACGGGTTTATGAACGTGCTGAAGATGGGCAATTTAAACGCCAAGTTATTGAAAAGAAAAGTATTTGGAGAAAAGAAGTATTAAAAGGCGAAATTAATGGTTCTTTTTCGGCGAGTTTAAAAGCACAGGGTTTAGATAATCGCCAAATTAGCCAATTAACCACCGCTCTTCAATGGCAGGTAAGCATACAGAAATTGAAAAAAGGAACTCAATTTGCCATTTTAGTTTCTCGTGAATATTTAGGCGATAAACTCACTGGTCAGGGTAATGTTGAGGCGTTACGTATTTCATCTGGCGGTAAAAACTATTATGCAGTGCAAGCTGCAAATGGTCGTTATTACAATCAGCAAGGAGAAACCTTAGGCAAAGGTTTTGCTCGTTATCCATTGCAACGCCAAGCGCGCGTTTCTTCCCCTTTTAATCCAAATCGTCGTCACCCAGTAACAGGACGTGTTCGTCCACATAAAGGTGTGGATTTCTCTGTTTCTCAAGGTACACCGATTATCGCTCCAGCAGATGGCGTAGTTGAAAAAGTCGCATATCAGGCTGGCGGTGCTGGGCGTTATGTTGTATTGCGTCACGGGCGTGAATATCAGACTGTTTATATGCATTTGAGCAAACCCTTAGTAAAAGCAGGGCAAATAGTTAAAAAAGGCGAACGTATTGCGCTTTCTGGTAACACGGGCATTTCTACGGGGCCGCATTTACATTATGAATTTCATATTAACGGTCGGGCAGTTAATCCTCTTACCGTAAAATTACCGGGTACTAGCAGCGGTATGAGTTCAGCTGAACGTAAACAATTCCTTGTTCGTGCACGTGAAGCAGAGCGAATGCTAAAATTATAATCATATAAAGTGCGGTTAAATACGACCGCATTTTCATTCCCTAATGTGTAAAATAATATTTACACCTTGATGTAAAAAAACTATCATAATCCAATCTTATTTTCCCTACATTTCTGATATATGACCAGTTTCCAATTTAATCCACAAAATCCTTTCGATTGTTTTATTGTGCAAAGTGAATCCATGAAAAGTACAGTAGAAAATGCGAAACGTTTTGCTATGTTTGATGCGCCTTTGTTAATTCAAGGCGAAACAGGGACTGGAAAAGATTTGTTGGCAAAAGCCTGCCATTATCAGAGTTTACGTCGTGATAAAAAATTTATCGCAGTAAACTGTGCAGGTTTGCCTGATGAAGATGCGGAAAGTGAAATGTTTGGTAGAAAAGTTGGAGACAGTGAAACCATCGGTTTTTTTGAATACGCGAATGAGGGAACCGTATTGCTAGATGGCATCGCAGAACTTTCATTGGCTTTGCAGGCTAAATTATTGCGTTTTTTAACAGATGGATCTTTCCGTCGAGTGGGTGAAGAGAAGGAGCATCATGCAAACGTGCGAGTGATTTGCACATCACAGGTTTCACTCCATTTGCTTGTTGAGCAAGGTAAAGTTCGTGCTGATTTGTTTCATCGTTTAAATGTTCTCACTATTAATGTGCCACCATTACGTGATCGCATGGTAGATATTGAGCCGCTGGCACAAGGGTTTTTACAGGAAATCAGTGAAGAATTAAAAATTGCAAAACCAACTTTCGATAAAGATTTTCTTCTTTATTTGCAGAAATATGATTGGAAAGGGAATGTTCGTGAGCTTTATAACACTCTTTATCGTGCCTGCTCTCTGGTACAAGATAATCATTTAACTATCGAAAGTTTAAATCTTGCTCCGCCACAAAGTGCGGTGATTTCTTTGGATGAATTTGAAAATAAAACCTTAGATGAAATCATTGGTTCTTATGAGGCACAAGTCCTAAAATTATTTTATGCAGAATACCCAAGCACGAGAAAATTAGCTCAACGTTTAGGCGTTTCCCATACTGCGATTGCGAATAAATTGAAACAATATGGGATTGGAAAATAATTTTCTATAAATTAGGCATTGTCAGATTGTATTTTAATATCCGCTAACTTAGAAAATTGCTTACATAACTTTAACCACATAATTTTATCAATCTGTACGTCTAACAAGAATTCGCCTTGTTCAGAAATTTGTTCGTGACGTACACAATCAAGATGATAAAAAGTATGGCGAAGTTTGCCTTCGTGAGGTTGTAAAATTAAAGAAAGAGAAAGTATCTCGTTTTTTAACCGCACTTTAATGGCTTCAAACAATAAATGAATACCCAGATTATCTTGCGCGGAGAGGTAGACTGCAACAGGCTGATTTTCATTATTGTATTCGATATGCGGCGTAACATTTTCCAACAAATCAATTTTGTTATATACCAATAGAACAGGCACTTGTCCTGCACCAATTTCTTCTAGCACATCATTGACCGCATCGATATTTTCTTGTTTTCTCGAGTCAGCGGCATCGATGACATGGAGTAATAAGCTCGCTTCTACCGTTTCTTGTAAAGTCGATTTAAAGGCTGAAACCAGATCATGGGGAAGCTGTCGAACAAATCCTACTGTATCCGCTAAAATTGCTGTACCTACATCTTGAATCTGTAATTTTCGTAAAGTTGGATCTAATGTTGCAAAAAGCTGATCTGCGGCATAAACCTCTGCATTGGTTAAACGATTAAATAAGGTTGATTTCCCTGCATTGGTATAGCCAACAAGTGAAATCGTTGGAATGTCTGCTTTTTGGCGTGTTTGGCGATTTTGATTACGCTGTTTCTCCACTTTTGCCAAGCGATTTTGTAATTGAGAAATGCGCACTTTAATCAAGCGACGATCCGTTTCTAATTGAGTTTCACCTGGCCCACGTAATCCTACCACCCCTTTTTGTTGATCTAATCCTGTTTTGCGACGAACTAATCGAGTGGATAAGTGTTTTAGTTGCGCAAGCTCAACCTGTAATTTTCCCTCATGAGAACGCGCTCGTTGGGCGAAAATATCTAAAATGACGCCAGTGCGATCGACCACTCGACAATGACATAAACTTTCTAGGTTACGTGTTTGTGCTGGGGTTAATTGATGGTTAAAAAGCACAACATCCGCATTATGTGATTGCACTGCATCTGCAATTTCTTGAGCTTTTCCCTCACCTACAAAATATTTAGCTTGAGGAGTGCTACGGCTTGTAGTGATAGTATCTAATACATCTACATTGGCAGAATCAGCGAGTAGCAAAAACTCTTGTAGATCATCAGTGTTTTTATCTTGTGCAAAGAAAACGTGAACCACGATGGCGGTGTCACGCGTTTTTTCAGATTGTTGGGATGAAGAAAGTGCGGTTGAAATTTCCAGAGAATTTTCAACCGCACTTAATAAATATTGATTATCCATTGATGGAGCTGTGATTATTCTGTTTGAGTTTCCACGCTTTCAACGGCTTCAGTTGTTGCTACATGATGGCTGCTATTGTGATGAGAAACAGAGCGTGCAGGCACAACAGTTGAAATTGCGTGTTTATATACCATCTGGTTCACAGTGTTTTTTAATAAAATCACGAATTGATCGAATGATTCAATTTGACCTTGAAGTTTGATTCCGTTTACAAGGTAGATTGATACAGGAATGCGTTCGCGACGAAGCGCATTTAAATAAGGATCTTGTAAAGATTGTCCTTTTGCCATTTTGCTATCCTTTGTTGTCGTTATTATGAAATTTTGATGATAGAAACGAGTTGTCTCCGCGCGCAAGTGTAGCAATAAACACAAATGTTGTCTATTTGCTTTCCCGTAACTTTTGCAAAATTGCTTTCATTTTATGATCTAGTGGTGCATTGAAACGTAGTGTTTCACCATTTTTAGGATGCTCAAACCGAATTGAAAAGGCATGTAAGAACAAACGATTCAATCCCAATTCACTCATTTGTTTATCAAAATCTTTATCACCGTATTTATCATCCCATGCAATGGGATGTCCTGCATATTGTGTGTGTACACGAATTTGATGAGTTCTCCCCGTGACTGGTGAAGCCTTCACGAGCGTAGCATTTGTATAGCGTTCTTCAATGCTAAATCGGGTTTCAGATGGTTTGCCTTGCTCGCTGACACGCACAATGCGCTCTCCACTGGATAATTCATTTTTCAAAAGCGGTGCTTGAACAACTTTTACATGGGATTGCCATTGCCCACGTACTAACGCTAAATAATCTTTCTGAACAGTTTTGACGCGAAGTTGTTCATGCAAATTACGTAATGCTGAACGTTTTTTCGCAATTAACAAAATGCCTGATGTATCGCGATCCAAACGATGAACCAGTTCTAAAAAGCGTGCTTCTGGACGCAATGCCCGCAAGGCTTCAATCACACCAAAATTTAAACCACTCCCGCCATGCACAGCGATTCCTGAAGGTTTATTTAAAACAATTAAACAATCATCTTCAAACAAAATTTGATTTTCAAGCGCGGCGACTTTATTGAGATTTTTTGAAATCGACGCATCGTTTTTTTCAGCCACACGTACTGGTGGAATGCGAACAATATCACCTGTTTGCAACTTATACTCTGGCTTAATCCGGCCTTTATTTACCCGCACTTCGCCTTTACGCACAATACGATAAATTAAACTTTTAGGCACACCTTTGAGTTTTGCTAATAAATAATTATCGATACGTTGGCCGCTTTCATCTTCACTAATTGTCAGCATTTTTACTGATGAATTAATGATTTTTTCGTTTTGTTCTGTCATCTTTTTTCCTTTTGAAAATTGGCGAGAATCATATCACAAAGGCACTCTTAACGTAACTCCATGAACGTAATATTCACCTTGCTAATTAATCATTTTCTATGGATAATAGAGCGTCTTTTTGCGCCTAAGAATTTGCGTAAAAAAGGATAAGTTTTGTTGGTGAAAACTCAATGCGGCAATCGGCATAAGACATTGATAATCAACATTTTTCTTAAAATAAATTAGCCGCTTGCACGCGTGCGGAATATCGCGTTGTTTTATAAGGCAAACGTTTATGCTTAATAACGTTATCAATGCACCCAGCAACATACAGTCGTGAGATTGACTGGCGCGAGAAACACGAGGTCGATAACGAAGCAAAGTGCGGTTTATTTTGAGGTCTTTTAAAATATTTAATAAGAGAATTGACAATGAAAAGAATGTTAATTAATGCGACTCAAAAAGAAGAGTTGCGTGTAGCGCTTGTTGACGGACAGCGCTTATTTGACTTGGATATTGAAAGCCCAGGACATGAGCAAAAAAAAGCGAACATCTACAAAGGGAAAATTACTCGCGTTGAGCCAAGCTTAGAAGCGGCTTTTGTAGATTATGGTGCAGAACGTCATGGTTTTTTGCCATTAAAAGAAATTGCTCGTGAATATTTTCCCGATGATTATGTTTTCCAAGGTCGTCCGAATATTCGCGATATCTTGAGCGAAGGCCAAGAAGTTATCGTTCAAGTTAATAAAGAAGAACGCGGAAACAAAGGCGCAGCCTTAACCACTTTCGTTTCTCTTGCGGGGAGTTATTTGGTCATTATGCCAAATAATCCGCGTGCTGGTGGGATCTCTCGTCGTATCGAAGGGGATGAGCGCACTGAATTAAAAGAGGCATTAAGTTCATTAGATGTGCCTGAAGGCGTGGGGTTGATTGTTCGTACTGCTGGTGTGGGTAAATCTCCAGAAGAGTTGCAGTGGGACTTAAAAGTTTTACTTCACCATTGGGAAGCGATTAAACAAGCCTCTCAAAATCGTCCAGCACCGTTCTTGATTCATCAAGAAAGTGATGTAATTGTTCGTGCTATTCGTGATTATTTGCGCCGTGATATTGGTGAGATCCTTATTGATAGCCCGAAAGTGTTTGAAAAAGCAAAAGAGCATATCAAACTTGTTCGCCCTGATTTCATCAATCGCGTGAAACTTTATCAGGGCGAAGTACCTCTTTTCAGCCACTATCAGATCGAATCTCAAATCGAGTCAGCATTCCAACGTGAAGTGCGTTTACCTTCTGGTGGTTCAATCGTTATTGATGTAACTGAAGCTTTAACTGCTATTGATATTAACTCCGCGCGTTCTACTCGTGGTGGTGATATTGAAGAAACGGCATTAAATACTAACCTTGAAGCGGCAGATGAAATTGCGCGTCAATTACGTTTGCGTGACTTAGGTGGTTTAGTTGTTATCGATTTCATTGATATGACGCCAGTTCGTCACCAACGAGAAGTGGAAAATCGTATTCGTGATGCCGTTCGTCAAGATCGTGCTCGTATTCAAATTAGCCGCATTTCTCGTTTCGGTTTGTTAGAAATGTCACGTCAGCGTTTAAGTCCTTCATTAGGTGAGTCTTCACATCACATTTGTCCTCGTTGTCAAGGAACAGGTAAAGTGCGTGATAATGAATCTCTTTCCTTATCTATCTTGCGTTTAATCGAGGAAGAAGCGTTAAAAGAAAACACCAAGCAAGTGCATACGATTGTACCAGTACAAATTGCTTCTTATCTTCTTAACGAAAAACGTAAAGCAATAAGCAATATTGAAAAACGTCACAATGTAGATGTCATTGTTGCGCCAAATGAAGCAATGGAAACACCGCACTTTAGCGTTTTCCGCTTACGCGATGGCGAAGAAGTAAATGAATTAAGCTATAACTTAGCGAAAATTCACTGTGAGAAAGATGAAAGCACCGAGGAATCTCTTGTTTCTCGTAATGTGGAAACAACCGTTGTTGCTGAACAACCTGCAGTTGAAAGTGCGGCAGTGGCGCTTTCTATTTCTGAAGCAGCCCCGACTCCAGTTGAGCGTAAATCGAATGAACCGTCTTTGTTAGCGAAAATTATTGCGAAAATTAAAGGTTTATTTGCTTCTGAATCCGAAGAAAATAAACCAAAAAATAACCGCACTTCGCGCAATTCTAATCGTAATCAACGTCGTCCACAGGATCGCCGTACTTCTCGTCGAGCACGTTCTGAAAATAACGAAACGGAAAGAACCGAAGAGCAAGTTCGTAATATCCGCGAGCGTAATCAACGCCGTCCTCGCCGTAACTTAGTGGAAGAAAGTATCGCTGAAAGTGCGGTAAATTCTACACCGGTTTTTGAGGCTCAGGATGAAAAAACTGAGCAAGTGACTCAACGCCGTCAACGTCGTGATTTACGTAAACGCGTGCGCGTTGAAGATAATGAGATGGCTGTTGAAAATAACGAAAGCATTGTTGAACAAATGCCAGAAGTGGATGTCATCGAAGTTCAAACCGTTCAAGATGATGAAAAACCAGTTCGTCAAAACCAAGAACGTTCTGAACGTCAAGATCGTCAACGTCGCACTCCACGTCATTTACGTGCAGCGAATAATCAACGTCGTCGCCGTAATCAAGAGCCAAAATCGCCAATGCCATTATTTGCTGCAGTGGCTTCACCTGAATTGGCAAGTGGAAAAGCTTGGGTGGACTATTCAACAGTGAACATTCCGAAAGAAAATAATTTCTTATCTGTGGATGAATTGCTCGAGCAAGAGAAAACTAAAAAAGGTTTTATCACGCCAGCAATGGGGATTGTGGTTGAAGAAAAATCTCTTGAAGTAAAACCAGCATTAGATTTTATTACTCAGCCAGCTAATGAATCTGTACAGAAAAAAGTACAAGAATCTTTAGATCGTTTAAATTCTCATAAACCTCAAGAAACCGTTGAGTCTATTGAAGCAACGATTGCTGTAAATGAGCCTGAAACTGTAAATAAACCAGCCTTTGTTCGTACTTATGAGTTTAATGGACGTTTAGGTACTATTTCTTCAGTTAGTCATACAAAAGCAGAGATGACTTTGGCGAAAGCAAGTGATGAAATGCCAGAACCTTTCCCAATTACTGAATGGCAAGATTCTCGCTATTATTTTTACGGTAAAGGGGCAGCAGGGCATCATTGTGCGATTAGCCATGTATATTCTGAGCCTACCCGAGCAAAATCAGAGTAATCTAAAATAAAAAATTAGAATTGGCGTGATGTTTATTACGTCAATTCTTTTTATTTTTGGAGTGCAGTAAAAATAATCACTTGATAAAAACGAGATGATTTCTGCTTGACGGTCTTTCTCAAAAAACGTATTATGCGTGCGCATTAAATCACGGAGGAATGGTCGAGTGGTTGAAGGCACCGGTCTTGAAAACCGGCGAGGGTTTACGCCCTCCTAGGGTTCGAATCCCTATTCCTCCGCCATCAACTTTTCAAAGTTAACTAATTCGAGAGAATTAGTTTTTTTATTTCTCATCATCTATTTTCCGTGTTTTCACGGTTTTCCATTTCTTCTTTAAACACCAAATATTCTTCTAAAAGATCTATTGCCTCTTGGCATTTTTGCTGGCGTTTTTTATAGCTTTCCGCAAGTTGCGTATAACGTATTTTCTCATCATTATTTTTTTCTGCTTGCGCTAAATCTTTATGTTGTTGATAAAGCTTATTCAAGCGTTCTAATGCTTCATAGTATTTTTCCAACCGTTCTCTTGGCGGTAATTTATGAATGCTATGTTGAGATTTTTGAATGGTTTGTTTCGTTGTTGTTTGGGGAGCTGTTAGGTGAGTATTCTTGCGAGTTAGGGCTTCTGAAAGAACGTAACATTGGGCGAGTAAACGCTCTGCTAGAAAATTATAGTGATTAAGATCGTTAGATTCTAATGCCTTTATTCTATCTAGCGTTTGATTAATTTCCTTTAGATAAAAGGCAACAGTTTGTCCGTTTTCACTAAATAAAGTGCGGTCAAATTTGGCGAAGATTTTTTCTTCTTGTGGCAAGTTGCTCTGATAAAGTTGTTGAACTTTTTGATCTAAGCGTTGGATAAGTTGTTGAACAGTCATAAAAAATCCCCCAATTCGGGGGATTATAATCGTTAAAGGTACATTGCTGCAATCCAGCCAAACGCTAATAATGGAATATTGTAGTGTAGGAAGGTAGGTACAACAGAGTCCCAAATGTGGTCGTGTTTACCATCCATATTTAAACCTGATGTTGGACCTAAAGTGGAGTCAGATGCAGGGGAGCCAGCGTCTCCTAATGCAGCCGCAACACCAACGATTGAAACAGTGGCTAATGGAGAGAAACCAAAAGATAAACAAAGTGGCACGTAGATAGAAGCAATGATTGGTACAGTTGAGAATGATGAACCAATTCCCATTGTAATCAACAATCCGACCAGTAACATTAAGAATGCGGCCAAACCTTTACTTTGAATCGCGCCATTACTTAAGCTTTGAACTAAATCTGTTACGCCCGTTGTGGCATTAATCACATTAGCGAAACCGGATGCCGCAATCATAACAAATCCAATCATAGCCATTAAACGTAAACCTTGTTGGAAGATATCGTTACTTTCTTTCAGTTTGAAAATGCCACATAGCGCGAAAATAATTAAGCCAATTAAACCACCAATGATCGTTGAACTTGTGACTAATTGTGTCGCGAAGGTCGCGACAATGGCGATTAAACTTGCAGTAATTTGTGTTGGTTTTATGTTTGCGATGTGTGCTTCAATTTCTTTTGTGGTTGGCTCTTGAATAGTTACATCATATTCTCTTGGTTTGCGATAAGTGATGAATATTGCGGTGAGCAACCCTAAAATCATACCAATTACAGGCAATAACATCGCGAGGGATACTTGAGCCACATTTGTTTGTAAACCTAGAGCAGCCCCAGCTTGATTGATATTTTTTACCAAAATACTTTCGATAAAGATTTTGCCAAAGCCGACAGGAAGTAACATATAAGTTGCGGTTAAGCCAAATGTAAGTACGCAGGTTACAGCGCGACGGTCTATTTTTAGACGATTAAAAATAGAAAGTAACGGCGGCACGACAATCGGAATAAAAGCAATGTGTACAGGAAGTAAGTTCTGTGAAGAAATGGCGAATAATACCAATACACCAAAAATTAAATATTTAAACCAGGTTAAATTGCTGGAACTTGGTGTTTTATTCATTTTAGTGATGATCTTATAGGCAATTAAATCGGTAATACCTGATTTAGAAATCGCAATCGCGAATGCACCAAGCATTGCGTAGTTCATCGCGACTTCTGCGCCGCCACCTAAACCTCCAGTGAAGGTTTCAATTGTTTTGCTTAAACCTAGACCGCCACAGACTCCAGCAGTGAGTGCGGCAATAACTAACGCAATAATCACGTTAATACGTAGCAAACTTAGTGCGAGTAAAACGATAATCGAAATAACAACGGGATTTGTTAACATTGTATTTTTCCTTGTGAATTATTAAATGGTGAATACTTTACTTTAAAATTTTTGATTGTCGAATAAATAATGATGATGTCGTTGCATTGATGACTCCTGTGTTGTAATAAAACAAAACCCCTCGAAAGTTGCCTTCCGAGGGGTAAGATTTTTATTATCCTGTCAGCTCGGAAGAAATCTTCCAAGCACACCAAAAACCTGAAAGATTATTCAGTTGAATGGTGATGATGGTGACGACGGATAATGTTCATTTTTTATCTCCAAATAAGAATTGCTTTTAAACTACTGGAAAAATAAAACTATTGCAACCACTTTTTTATTTTTCTTAAAGTGCGGTCTCTTTTTCAGTTGTTTTTTCCTGTTCTAGTTCAGAAGCAATATGTGGGAAGCCACCTAAATCTTTTAAATGATTGACCATATAACAGAATAATTCCGCCGTGCGTTCGGTGTCGTATAACGCAGAGTGCGCTTGCTTCCCATCAAACGGGATTTTAGCGGCAAGACAGGCCTTAACGAGAACAGTCTGACCAAACATTAAGCCTGCTAAACTTGCCGTGTCAAACATGCCAAAAGGGTGGAAGGGATTACGCTTTACACCGGTACGTTCAGCGGCAGCCATCACAAAACTTTGGTCAAAAGCTGCATTGTGCGCCACAATGATAGAACGTTGGCAATCTGCATCTTTTTGTCCTCGACGTACCATTTGAAATAATCCCGTGATTGCATCGAGTTCAGACACCGCACCACGTAATGGATTGTGAATATCAATGCCATTAAATTTCAAGGATTCTGGATTAATATTTGCGCCTTCAAAAGGCTCGATATGAAAATGGCATTTCTGATCAGGATGCAAATAACCGTTTTCATCCATTTTTAATGTGATGGCAGCCAGTTCGAGTAATGCATCTTTTTTTGCATCAAAACCTGCTGTTTCAACATCAATAATGACGGGGAAATAGCCACGAAAGCGATTTTTTAATTGGTTGTGATAAGGGATTTCTTGAGAATCGGACATAATCTATCTCTTAAAAATAAAATAACGTAGGAATCCCTACGTTATTAAAAATACAATAAAAATGGACCGCACTTTAGTTGCCTAAACCAGATTTAGTGCTTTTATTTTCGATAAATTCAATTTTATAGCCATCTGGATCTTCAACAAAAGCAATGACGGTTGAGCCACCTTTAACTGGCCCTGCTTCGCGAGTAACGTTACCACCGCTTGCACGAACGGCTTCACAAGTCGCATAAATATCATCCACGCCGATAGCGATATGTCCATATGCAGTGCCATGTTCATATTTATCTACGCCCCAGTTGTATGTTAATTCAATTTCTGCTGCACTTTCGCCATCTTCGTAACCTAAAAAAGCCAGCGTATATTTGTATTCTGGGTTTTCACTGGTGCGTAATAAACGCATACCTAAAACATCTTGATAAAATTTGATTGAACGATCTAAATCGCCCACGCGTAACATAGTGTGTAAAATTCGCATTGGTTTAATCCTTTTTTAGTTGAGTTGAGCGAATTATGTCATAAGTAAAATAAAAAATCAGAATTATCTATTTTGTCCAATCTTGCCACTGAAGATCTGTAATACGCTGAAACTCTTTTACATTATGTGTTATAAGAACAGCATTTAAACTCAAAGCGTGGCAAGCAATCCATAGGTCATTATTTCCGATAGGTCGCCCTTGTTTTTTGAGTGTATTTGCCCATTTGCCATAATGTAAACAGATTTGTTTATTGGGATATAGTACATTCACTCGTTCAGTAAGTAATTCTATTGCTCGTATTGATTGCTCATAATTTTGACTACCAAACGCGCCTTTAATAAGTTCAGCATAAGTAATAAAGCTCATAACTAAGCGATCATTAGGCAATAATTGTGATACTCGTTCGGCAACAATTTTGGGGCGATTTTTCATTAAATAAATAATGATATTGGTGTCTAACATATAAATCATAAATTTTCTCGCTCCTGAGGCGGTAAATCATCACGCGCTTCAAGTGCTTGAATAAAGGTCTCATCAAATCCTTCAAATAACGCAAGAAAATCATCTGTTTTTTTAGAAACTGGGCGTAATACCACATCCCCATTTTCCTTTCGGAAAATTTCTACGGTATCGACGTCAAAACGAAAGTCCATCGGGATCCGAACAGCTTGGCTGTTACCACTTTGAAACACTTTAGCAAGCATATTTACCCTCTTGTATATACTATATGTTTAATAAGTATATACTAATCATTTCGATTGCTGTATGCAAGCAAGAAGATAAAATTACTGTTGTTTTATTTAATCGCAATCATCGAGCCAAAATTAAAGCATTGGAACCACAGTTCCACTTGAGAAAATCCAACATTTTTTAACCGCACTTTGTGTGTCTCGATAGAATCTGTACGCATCACATTTTCAAGTGCGGTGCGTTTTTGGCTAACTTCAAGTTCACTATAGCCGTTGGCACGTTTGAATTGGTGATGCAAATCAATAAGCAAATTATCAACGTTGGTATCTTCAAAACGGAATTTTTCCGATAACACGAGTACGCCATTGGGGTTTAAACCTTCATAGATTTTTGTAAGCAATGCGATGCGATCTTCAGGCGGTAAAAATTGTAAGGTGAAGTTGAGAATGACCATTGAGGCATTTTTAATTTCAACGTGACGAATATCGTCACAGAGAATTTCTACAGGTACCTCACTATGATATGCCGCAATATGTTGGCGACAACGTTCAACCATAGGTTGAGAATTATCGATACCAATAATTTTTACGTTGGGTTGATGAATATTTCGACGAGCTGAAAGTGTGGCAGCACCTCGTGAGCAACCAAGATCATAAACGTTACTATCAGCCGTGACGAAACGTTCTGCCAGCATACCGATTGCAGTAATAATGTTGGAATAGCCAGGTACGGAGCGTTGAATCATATCTGGAAAAACTTCAGCAACGTTTTCATCGAAGGTAAAATCGCCGAGTTTTTCAATTGGAGTAGAAAAAATAGTATCTTTCATGGTTTACCTTGTGTGGAGTATGTGTGCTTTTCACTTTTCCACACCCTACGAATTAGAAAATATTTAAAAAGTGCGGTCATTTTAAGGAAAGTTTTCAAGAGGTCAAATAAATTTCCGTTTAAGATTTAAAAGACTCGCCTTTTTCCGTATAGCTAAAAATAAGATATTTAATACAGAAAAATAAATGAGATATTTTTCAATAGGCACAAATGTTATTTATAGTATTGTTCAAAAAATGTGAAAATACTACATTATCCATTTTATTTCTGTTAGAATTAATTCTCTTTAATAATTTTCATTGATATTAAGGAGAAAATTTTATGAAAATATTGAAAGCAAGCAAGCAAGCAAGCAAGCAAGCAAGCAAGCAAGCAAGCAAGCAAGCAAGCAAGCAAGCAAGAATTTTAACCTAAATACATTCAGTTTATTAGTTTTTTCTGTATTTTTTAGTCCATCTATTTTTGCCAATACCTCAATACTTGAAGAACAAGCAAATATTAAAATCGACTTTATTTTAAAAGATGCAGAAGACAGAACTTCTCACGTTTGGAGAGGACCTTGTAGTATTGATGTCGCTTGTTCTGGACAGTTTGATTTTCTTTCTGGATCTGCTGATCGTCCTGTTGAATTAGGTAATGATACTGAATTTACATTTTCAGATAAACTTACAAAGGGTATGACTAGTTATTATTCAAGCGGTAAAACGGACTCGACATCATCTGATTCTAGTTATACTACTTTGAATATTGATGGAAAAAATTATAATGCACTTATTCTTGCCGTCGATAATATGCCCATAGTAAAAAAATATATTACAACTGAATATAGCGACGATTTAAAAGAGGCAGTTAAAAAGCAATTAAAATCACTGTATGATAAGCGACCAGAATTATTAAATAAACAGAAAGATTTAGTCAAAGAAGATTGGCGTAAGAAACTAAAGGTAATGTATCCTAATTTAGAAAATGAAAAAATAGAACAAGTTCTTCAAAAATTGGACTTAACTATTGAAAAAGGATTGCTAGAAGCACCTATTAAAAATATTACAGAAGAACAGATTAAAGATATTTTCAACAAAACACTACAGGTCAATATTACTAATAATTCCCACGTTGCTGGTCAAGTCTTAGAACTTACCAAAATGACGCTAAATGATTCCCTGTGGGAACCTCGCCGCCATTCTGATATTCATACCCTTGAAACGTCTAATAATGCAAGAATCCGTTTAAATACAAAAGACGAAACATTAACAGTCCATAATGATTATGCTGGCGGTGCACATTTTTTATTTAAACAAGATCTTCATCATATCACTCAGCCTTCTTTAATTTTTGACAAAAATGTAACAGGAGAATCTAAAGTGGTGCTAGAGCAAGAATTAGGGAAAATTAACGAATTAAAAGGGAAAAAATTAATTGAAGTTAAAGGCACTGCAGACGCAACTGCTTTCAGTTTTGACCGTGAATATAAAAAAGGATTGTATAAATTATTACTTAATCATTGTGAGAATGGCTTTTGTTTTGATGTGCAAAAATTAGCTATTCCTGTTGCAACATTAGCACTTTATAGCCAACAAGCACAAATGGCAAATACGTTATTTGCTTTGCAATTAAGTGATAGAAATAGCGATATTTTTAACCGCACTTTAGCACATAAAAGTGTCTGGGTTCGTGCAATTGATGGATATTCTAACCAAAATGTACAAGGTAATGCGACACCTGCGGAAAGTCATCAAAAAGGTGTGCAAATTGGTGGCGATTTGTTTGAATGGCAAAATCCGAACAATCAACTTTCATTTGGTCTTATGGTGGGGCAAGCAAAACAGCGCAGTAAACTTTATCGCGCAAACACAAGTATTACTGGCGATATGAAAGGTTATGCAATGGGAGCTTATGCAACTTGGCAACAACTTCAAGACAAGCAAACAGGTGCTTACATTGATAGCTGGTTGCAATATCAACATTTCCGCCACCATCTTAATGATGAAAATAGTTCTGAACGTTATAAAACTAAAGGTTGGACAGCGTCTTTAGAAGTGGGCTATAACGCGCTTTTGGCGGAATATTTTACGAAAAAAGGTAATCGTGTAGGTTTTTATTTACAACCTCAAGTACAATTAATTCGATTCGGTGTTGATGGACATTTTATAGATAGTAATGATACTAATGTTACTTTATTAGGAACCCATCAATGGCAAAGTCGTGTTGGTGTTCAAGCTAAACTGCCTGTTACTTTTACCAATGACATAACACTTCAACCTTTTGTAACATTTAATGTGATTCATCAAGCTAAAAACTTTGGTGTAGAAATGGATGGTGAGCGCCGTGTAGTGGATAATAAAACAACACTAGAAGGTCAAATTGGTGTAGCAGTGAAAGTGAAATCCCATCTCACTTTACAAGCGTCATTTAATCGCCAAACAGGTAAAAATCGACAAGCTCGACAAGGTGCTTTGAATTTACAATGGGCGTTTTAGATTAAATAACATAAAAAGAAAACCTCGCAGACATTATCTGTGAGGTTTTTTATTAGATCTTGTTAATAAGCAAATAAATTTCCGTTTAAGATTTAAAAGACGCGCCTTTTTCCGTATAATTCTGCAGTGTTTTTCCATTTTTATAGAGAGTTAAGGAATTGAATATGATGCGTACACATTATTGCGGTGCATTAAACCGCAACCATATTGGACAAGAAGTAACATTAAGCGGTTGGGTTCATCGTCGTCGTGATTTAGGTGGATTAATTTTTATTGATATGCGTGATCGTGATGGCATTGTGCAAGTTTGTTTTGATCCGAAATATCAAGATGCATTGACAGCGGCTGCGGGGTTACGTAACGAATTCTGTATCCAAATTAAAGGTGAAGTGATTGCGCGTCCTGAAAACCAAATTAATAAAAATATGGCAACGGGCGAAGTGGAAGTGTTAGCGAAAGAATTGCATGTTTACAATGCGTCTGATGTGTTACCTCTCGACTTTAATCAAAACAATACTGAAGAACAACGTTTAAAATATCGTTATTTAGATTTACGTCGCCCTGAAATGGCTCAACGTTTGAAAACCCGTGCAAAAATCACCAGCTTTGTACGTCGTTTCATGGATGGCAATGGTTTCCTTGATATTGAAACCCCTATGCTAACCAAAGCAACACCAGAAGGTGCGCGTGACTATTTAGTGCCAAGCCGTGTGCACAAAGGCAAATTCTATGCATTGCCGCAATCACCACAGCTTTTCAAACAGCTTCTAATGATGTCTGGTTTTGATCGTTATTATCAAATTGTGAAATGTTTCCGTGATGAAGATTTACGTGCGGACCGTCAGCCTGAATTTACCCAAATCGATGTGGAAACCTCTTTCTTAACTGCGCCAGAAGTACGTGAAATTATGGAACGTATGGTGCACGGCTTATGGCTTGATACCATTGGTGTAGATTTAGGTAAGTTCCCAGTGATGACTTGGCAAGAAGCAATGCGTCGTTTCGGTTCTGATAAACCAGATTTACGTAATCCATTAGAAATGGTAGATGTAGAAGATATCGTAAAAGACGTTGATTTTAAAGTATTTCAAGCCCCAGCGAATGATCCAAATGGTCGCGTGGCTGTAATTCGTGTACCAAATGGTACTGAAATCACTCGTAAACAAATTGATGAATATACACAATTTGTTGGTATTTACGGTGCAAAAGGTTTAGCTTGGGCGAAAGTAAATGACATTAATGCTGGCCTTGAAGGCGTACAAAGTCCGATTGCGAAATTCTTAAATGAAGAGGTATGGAAAGCGTTAGCTGAACGTGTGAAAGCTCAAACTGGCGATATCTTATTCTTCGGTGCAGACAAATGGCAAACCACCACTGATGCAATGGGCGCATTGCGTTTGAAATTAGGCCGTGATCTTGGCTTAACTCGTTTAGATGAGTGGCAACCACTTTGGGTGATCGATTTCCCAATGTTTGAACGTGATGAAGAGGGTAATCTTGCAGCAATGCACCATCCATTCACTTCACCAAAAGATTTTAGTCCAGAGCAATTAGAAGCTGATCCGACAAGTGCGGTAGCAAATGCTTATGATATGGTGATCAATGGCTATGAAGTGGGTGGTGGTTCTGTCCGTATTTTTGATCCGAAAATGCAACAAACCGTCTTCCGCATTCTTGGTATCAATGAACAAGAACAACGCGAGAAATTCGGTTTCTTATTAGATGCGTTAAAATTCGGTACACCGCCACACGCAGGTTTAGCATTCGGTTTAGACCGTTTAACCATGCTTTTAACGGGCACTGAAAATATCCGCGATGTGATTGCATTCCCGAAAACAACAGCCGCAGCTTGTTTAATGACAGAGGCACCAAGTTTTGCGAATCCACAGGCGTTAGGTGAGTTGAGTATTGCAGTGGTGAAATCTGAGTAGTGTACCTATATTTAAGAATAAAATAAGTGCGGCCAATTTTGGCCGCATTTTTGTGTTAGAGAGAATATATGAATATTGAATATAAAATTAGAAATATTTCTACGGCAATTCTAGTTATTGCAAGCGCAATTTTTATTAATCTTATTTATTCACAAATGGCAGGGCTAGGTTCTTCTGTATGGAGAGTTTATGGTTACTATTCTGTAACAGACTTTATTTTTCCGGTATGTCTGTTTATTTCTGCTTTTTCTATAAGGAATGGGCATAGTTGGGGAAAATGGTTATATGCTGGGTATGCCATGACAGGAATCTTTTTTAGCATTGGGGTTAGTTTAGAGCATAATCTAATGCAGTATACTTTTATGCGACCAGAAATGTTATCTTCAGTTGTATTCGTTATACTTTTCATTTTTTTCTTAATTTCGATTAAAGTTCTTTTTTCAAAAGAAGCTAGTCGTTTTTTGGGTGATAAAAGTCTTAATGTTAATGAAATTGGTAAAAGACCCTTGTTGCTAACAATAGCTTCTATTTGTAGTTTTATTTTGGCTATTTATTGGGGAGCCAGTGTTTTAAGCGAACATTACATTATTGACGGATTTTTCTTTTTAAGACCCTTTTCTTTTTTCTTTGGTGTTTTTAGTTCTTATGTCTTAATGTTAGTGCTTTCCATTGGTCTTTTCTTAGGAAAAAAATGGGCTAGAACATTATATGTGGTTAGAGGAATAGCATTCTTTTTTGTAGTATTAATAAATTTTTTAGAATTAACATTAAATAATCCATTTAATGAGATTCAAGAGCAATTCTATTTGGTTCTATCCCATCTTATGGTGCTTTGCATATATTTATATGTGTTGTATAACAAGAAAAGTAATGAGTATTTTCATTAAATACTAAATCCACAATATCGTATTACAAGAATATGTGTAGCTTCCTAAAATTCTATTTTAGGGATTTTTGAAAAAGAAAGTGCGGTCAAAAACTCAACTGATTTTGACCGCACTTTCTTTTTATTGAAAAAATTTTATTCACTTAAATACATTACTTTTTTGGTATGAATATGATGTGGTTTTATTTTTTTTGAAGTTATATCCTGAAATTTCAAAATAATTAGATTTTTACTCTTTTATCCTTCTTTAAATGGAACTTTATCTACTTTATTCAAGGATAAAATTCTATTATAAATAAGGCCTTTTCAGTTTATGGTCAATTTATAAGAGAACATTTTATGCGTGAAGTTTCAACTCCAGTAGAAAAATCAACATGGGCGAGTAAATTCTCTGCCTTAGGCCCTGGCATCGTGATGGCATCGGCAGCTGTTGGTGGGTCGCATATTATTGCATCTACCCAAGCTGGTGCGATCTATGGTTGGGAATTAGTGAGCATTGTGATTCTTGCTAACTTATTTAAATATCCTTTCTTCCGTTTCGGTGTTCAATATACCCTAGATACCGGTAATACGTTGTTAGAAGGTTACCGTCAAAAAGGGAAATTCTATCTTTGGTTATTCTTAGCTTTAAACATTTTTGCGACAGTGATTAATACTGCGGCAGTGGGATTATTAACGGCAGCAATTTTAACCTTCATTACGCCAATTCCTCTACCAATGCCAGTATTAAGCTCATTAGTGATTCTTGTGACAACCGGTATTTTATTGTTAGGGAAGTACCGTTTATTAGATAGTTTATCGAAAATCATCATGATTGCTTTAACGGTAACAACCGTGAGCGCTGTCGTGATTGCTTTTATGCGTAATGGTATCAATGGCGTAGCCGCACCTGATTTTGTACCTCCTTCTCCATGGGAATTAAGTAAATTGGCCTTTTTGGTGGCGTTAATGGGGTGGATGCCGGCGCCGATTGAGATTTCTGCTATTAATTCCATGTGGGTGGTAGCAAAACGTCGCTTGACCAAAGTGTCTTATCAAGACGGTTTATTTGACTTTAACGTGGGTTACATTGGTACAGCCATTTTAGCTGTCGTTTTCTTAGCGCTTGGTGCATTGGTGCAATATGGTTCTCCTGAAACCGTAGAGATGGTTGGCGGAAAATATATCGCACAACTTATCAATATGTATGCAAGTACTATCGGTGAATGGTCTCGCTTATTAATTGCAGTCATTGCGTTCATGTGTATGTTTGGTACAACAATTACAGTAATTGATGGTTACTCTCGTACCAATGTTGAATCTTTGCGTATCTTATTCGGTAAACAAGAAAGCTCTGTGAGAATTCTTAATATCGGTATGATTTTTGCGGCGTTATCTGGTTTAGCGATTATTTTCTACTTTAATAATGCAGTAGGCCCAATGCTGAAATTCGCGATGATTGCTTCATTTGTTTCTGCACCAATCTTTGCTTGGTTGAATTTATCTCTGACTAAGCACGCGAAACACAGTGTAAAAGGCGGCTTATTGTGGTTATCTCTTATCGGTTTATTCTACTTAACAGCCTTTGCAGGGTTATTTATAGCTCAACAAGCTGGCTGGTTAAACTAAAATAATTAAGATAATTACCGCACTTTAGTTTTAAAGTGCGGTAATTTTTTTGAAAGTTTTTAGTAGAAAAGGTATGATGCTGCTCATTCTCAATTATGTAGATGACGAGCTTGAAATATAAAAATAATCAATCTGTTCTCGTTGTAATTTACGCTAAAGATACAAACCGAGTTTTAATGCTCCAACGCCAAGATGATCCTGATTTTTGGCAGTCTGTTACGGGCACTATTGAAAGTGGTGAAACACCAAAAAAAACAGCAATTCGTGAGCTTTGGGAAGAAGTGCGGTTAGAAATTTCAGAAAATTCCACCGGACTTTTTGATTGCAAAGAGAGCATAGAATTTGAAATTTTTCCATATTTCCGATATAAATACGCACCGAATGTGACGCATTGCCGTGAGCATTGGTTTTTATTGGCAATGGAGCAAGAATTCGAACCAATATTAAGTGAGCATTTGGCATATCAATGGGTTTCTCCTGAAAAAGCAATCCAAATGACAAAATCTTCCAATAATGCGGAAGCAATTAGAAAATATATTCTTAAAGATAAATAGAAGGAAAACAACATGGCAGGCCATAGTAAGTGGGCTAATATTAAACACCGCAAAGCAGCACAAGATGCACAACGCGGTAAAATTTTTACTAAATTAATTCGTGAGCTTGTTACTGCAGCTAAAATTGGTGGTGGCGATGTGAGTGCTAATCCGCGTTTACGTGCAGCAGTAGATAAAGCACTTAGCAACAATATGACGCGCGATACTATCAACCGCGCTATTGATCGTGGTGTAGGCGGTGGCGATGATACCAATATGGAAACCAAAATCTATGAAGGTTATGGCCCAGGCGGTACAGCGGTTATGGTGGAGTGTTTGAGTGATAATGCAAACCGCACCATTTCACAGGTTCGCCCAAGTTTTACCAAATGTGGTGGTAACTTGGGAACAGAAGGTTCTGTTGGTTATTTATTTAGCAAAAAAGGTTTAATTTTAATTGAACAAGCAGATGAAGATGCATTAACTGAAGCGGCTATCGAAGCGGGTGCTGATGATATTCAACCACAAGATGATGGTTCATTTGAAATCTATACTGCTTGGGAAGATTTAGGTTCAGTGCGTGATGGCATTGAAGCGGCTGGCTTTAAAGTTCAAGAAGCTGAAGTAACGATGATTCCATCAACAACGGTTGATCTTGATATTGAAACTGCACCAAAATTACTTCGTTTAATTGATATGTTGGAAGATTGTGATGATGTACAAAACGTATATCACAATGGTGAAATTAGTGACGAAGTGGCATCTCAACTTTAATAATGCAATAAATGGGTAATGTAATTACCCATTTTTTATAGAAATTATGAGCATTATTTTAGGTATTGACCCAGGTTCTCGCGTAACGGGTTATGGTGTGATTCGCCAAACAGGGAGACATTTAGAATATCTCGGCAGTGGCGCAATTCGTACTCAAGTTGAAGATTTACCAACCCGTTTGAAACGCATTTATGCTGGAATAACTGAAATCATCACGCAGTTTCAACCTGATATGTTTGCAATTGAGCAAGTATTTATGGCGAAGAATGCAGATTCGGCTTTGAAACTCGGGCAGGCACGTGGTACGGCGATTGTTGCTGCGGTAAATCATGATTTACCTGTTTTTGAATATGCCGCACGTTTAGTAAAACAAACGGTTGTGGGTATTGGTTCTGCAGATAAGGTGCAAGTGCAAGAAATGGTGACTCGTATTTTGAAGTTGTCAGATAAACCTCAAGCTGATGCAGCGGATGCGTTGGCTATCGCAATTACGCACGCTCATTCTATTCAACATTCTTTACATATTGCCAATTCTGTTAAAATGACAGAAACGCAAGAAAAAATGACCGCACTTTTAAAGACCAGATATAGCCGAGGACGCTTTAGATTAAAAATTTAACTGGATGTTCGTCCAGTTTTATTTTATTCTATGCGTTAAGTTTTTTATCATTCGGAAGAATTATGATCGGTCGCTTACAAGGCATTCTTTTAGAAAAACAACCTCCAGAAATTTTACTTAATGTTCAAGGTGTAGGCTATGAATTGCTTTTGCCTATGACGAGTTTCTATGATTTACCAGAAATTGGTCAAGAAACTACTTTATTCACCCATCTTGTTGTTCGGGAAGATGCTCATTTACTTTTTGGATTTGCCCAGAAAACAGACCGCACTTTATTTCGTGAATTAATTAAAACAAATGGGGTGGGGCCTAAATTAGCCTTAGCGATTTTATCCGCCATGTCGGTCGAACAATTTGCTTATGCGATAGAGAGAGAAGAGCTATCTAAACTCACTAAAATTCCAGGAGTTGGCAAAAAAACAGCTGAACGTTTGTTAGTAGAGCTCAAAGGTAAATTTAAGGGCGTAAAACAAAGCGATTTCTTTGTAGAAAGTACTCATATTCCGTCAGTTCCATCCATTGAATCCCACTCAGAAAATTCATCTGATGAAGCTATTTCAGCCTTGATTGCTTTAGGTTATAAACCTTCAGAAGCAGAAAAAATGGTGAAACGAGTTGCTAAGCCAGAATTAACCAGTGAACAAGTTATTCGCGAAGCTTTAAAAGCCGCACTGTAGGTGAGACATGATTGAAGCAGATAGAATTATTAGCGGGCAAGCTAAGCTTGATGAAGATGTTATTGACCGTGCTATTCGTCCGAAATTATTAGCGGATTATGTTGGGCAGCCGCAAGTGCGCGAGCAGATGGATATTTTCATCAAGGCAGCCAAACTACGTCAAGATGCCTTAGATCATTTATTGATTTTTGGCCCTCCTGGCTTGGGAAAAACCACGCTTGCTAATATTGTGGCAAATGAAATGGGCGTGAATATTCGTACGACATCTGGGCCAGTATTAGAAAAAGCGGGAGATTTAGCCGCAATGCTAACCAATCTTGAACCGCATGATGTGTTATTTATTGATGAAATTCATCGACTTTCCCCTGCTATTGAAGAAGTTCTTTATCCAGCAATGGAAGACTATCAATTGAATATTATGATTGGTGAGGGGCCTGCTGCTCGTTCTATTAAATTAGATTTGCCACCTTTTACTTTGGTTGGCGCGACGACTAGAGCGGGATCTTTAACTTCGCCATTGCGTGATCGTTTTGGAATCGTTCAACGCTTAGAGTTTTATTCAGTGGAAGATTTAACCTCTATCGTGGCACGAAGTGCAGGCTGTTTAAATCTTGAATTAGAAAAAGAAGCCGCTTTTGAAGTGGCGCGCCGTTCACGTGGTACACCGCGTATTGCTAACCGTTTATTACGCCGTGTGCGTGATTATGCAGATGTACGTAATGGTGGCATCATTTCTGTAGATGTGGCAAAACAAGCACTTTCAATGCTGGATGTAGATGATGCCGGATTTGATTATTTAGATAGAAAATTATTGTCTGCAGTTATTGAGCGTTTTGATGGTGGGCCTGTGGGGCTAGATAATCTTGCCGCTGCGATCGGCGAAGAACGCGATACTATTGAGGATGTTTTAGAGCCTTATTTGATTCAACAGGGGTTTCTACAAAGAACGCCGCGTGGTCGTATTGCAACATCGCAAACTTATCGCCATTTCGGTCTGCAGAAATTATCAGACTAGGTAAATTTAATCACTAAAAAAGCCTTATTGTACTCAATAAGGCTTTTTTAATTACTCACTATAACTTTTCAAATTACTTAATTTTGCTAAACCCACTTCACAACTTTTTAACTGCGTCGCTAATTCCATTTGAAGAATTTGTTGTTTGCTTTGGTTTAACTTATTTTTAATTTTTCCTACCTGTGTATGTGTGCCAGGTTGTTTTTCTGCTTGCGCAATCAAATTCTCTGCTTCTTTAAATAGTTGTTCGCATTGTTGTGGCAGAATATTTGATGCAAAAGTAGAGGTTGATACAGCAGAGAAAAGTGCGGTTAAAATAAGGAATGTTTTTTTCATTTTAAGTCCTTGTTTCTCTTTATTATGAAATCTAAAAATTAAACTAGGCGGGAAAATAGCAAAATATACTTAGTATGTCTAGCTTTTGGAGTCATTTATTGTTGTAAATTGTGATAAGGATCACGTGTAACGTATATTTTTGTACAAAAAATAGCAAAATTGATTTATATCAATTAAATTATTTTTAATAAATAATAGGTATTTTATATCTTATGTCAAAAATGTGATCTAGATATCGTTTTTACTGTTTTTTATCCTTGTATTTAGTAGTAGAATACCCGCCAGTTTGGCTTATCTCTATAATAATTGGTGTTTTTTAACTATTTGAGAATGATTATGTAGATAAACCAATTTAAACTTAACTAATTGGAGTTGAGTGATTAGGGATTATTTAAGGCTTTGCCTTTTTAATCATCATTGGAACTAATGTTGTTTATACAGAGGAGTTGAGAATGTTGGACGTTGTTGATCTTTCTCGCTTGCAGTTTGCTTTAACTGCGTTGTATCACTTCATTTTCGTGCCGCTGACATTAGGTTTGTCATTCGTCCTTGTGATTATGGAAACCATTTATGTGGCGACAGGCAAAGAAGTTTATAAAGATATGACAAGATTCTGGGGTAAGTTATTTGGTATTAACTTCGCCCTTGGGGTGACCACAGGTATCATTATGGAATTCCAATTCGGTACTAACTGGTCTTATTATTCTCATTATGTAGGTGATATTTTTGGTGCGCCATTAGCGATTGAAGCGTTACTAGCCTTTTTCTTAGAATCAACTTTTGTGGGGTTATTCTTCTTTGGTTGGGATCGTTTAACTAAAGGTAAACACTTACTTGCTACATATTGTGTAGCTTTCGGTTCGAACTTATCTGCAATGTGGATTTTAGTTGCTAATGGTTGGATGCAGTCTCCAGCTGGCTCAGAATTTAATTTTGAGACAGTACGTATGGAAATGACCAGCTTCTTAGATCTTTGGTTAAATCCAGTTGCGCAAAGTAAATTCTTACACACATTAACAGCAGGTTATACAACCGGTGCAATGTTTGTATTAGGTATCAGCGCATTCTATTTATTAAAAGGTCGCGATATTGGTTTTGCTAAACGTTCATTCTCTGTCGCGGCAACATTTGGTTTTATTGCTGCATCAGCTGTATTAATTATGGGTGATGAATCAGGTTATGACATCGGTAAAGCACAACCTGTGAAATTGGCTGCAATGGAAGCTGAGTTTGATACTCATGCAGCTCCAGCACCATTCCATCCAGTCGCAATCCCTAATTCGACAGAAATGAAAAATGATTTTGCGATTGAAATTCCTTATCTTGGTGGTTTAATTGCTACTCGCTCTGTAGATAAAGAAATTACTGGCTTGAAAGATCTTCAATTATTAAATGAAAATCGTGTACGTAACGGTATTCATGCTTATGAATTGTTTACTCAATTAAAGGCTGAGAAAAAAGCAAATGGCCAAGTAAATGAAGAAACAAAAGCACAATTTAATGAAGTTAAAAAAGATCTTGGTTTCGGTTTATTGTTAAAACGCTACACAAATAATATTGTTGATGCGACTGAGGAACAAATTAAACAAGCTGCGCGTGATACTATTCCAAATGTAGGTCCTAACTTCTGGGCTTTCCGTGGTATGTTAGCGGCTGGTGGTTTAATTATCTTATTAGCTTTCGGTGCATTTGTTCAGAATTTACGTAACAAAGTGACTTCTTCTCGCTTATTACTTAAAGCATTGCTTTGGAGTATTCCATTGCCATTCTTAGCGATTGAATTTGGTTGGTTCTTAGCTGAATTTGGTCGTCAACCATGGGCAATTTATGAAGTTTTACCTGTTGGGGTATCGGCGTCTCAGTTAAGTACTGGCGATTTATGGTTCTCTATTGGTTTAATTTGTGCGCTTTATCTTGCGTTCATTATTGTTGAGATGTATTTGATGTTTAAATATGCGCGTTTGGGTCCTAGTGCGTTAAAAACCGGCAAATACTACTTTGAACAATCATCTAAATAAGCAGGAGATGAATTATGATTGATTATGAATTTCTACGTTTTATTTGGTGGGTGTTAGTCGTTGTATTATTGATCGGTTTCTCTGTAACTGATGGATTTGATATGGGGGTGACCGCACTTTTACCTGTAACAGGTAAAAAAGAAGTGGAACGCCGTATTATGATCAACTCTATTGCCCCACATTGGGATGGTAACCAAGTTTGGTTGTTAACTGCAGGCGGCGCAGTATTTGCGGCATGGCCAATTGTATATGCAGTTTCATTCTCAGGTTTCTACATCGCTTTAGTATTGGTTTTAGCTGCGTTATTCTTACGCCCATTGGGTTTTGAATATCGTGCAAAAATTGATAACCCGACTTGGCGTTCTGTTTGGGATTGGGGACTATTCGCAGGTGGTTTTGTTCCATCATTAGTATTTGGTGTGGCTTTTGGTAATTTATTACAAGGTGTTCCATTCCATTTCAACGAATTGACTCAAGTAACTTATACCGGTTCATTCTTTGAATTATTAAATCCATTTGCATTATTGTGTGGTGTTATTAGCTTATCAATGCTTGTAACTCACGGTGCGAACTGGTTACAAATGAAAACAACCGAAGAATTACGTGATCGCGCTCGCTCAGTGAGCCAAATCGGTGCGATTGTGACTTTAATTGCATTTGTATTAGCTGGTGCATGGTTATACTTTAAAGAGGGTTATGTAGTAACGAGTGTAGTGGATCATTACGCGCCATCTTCTCCAATGAATAAAGAAGTTGCTGTTGAAACTGGTGCGTGGTTTAGAAATTTCAATGAAATGCCAATTCTTTGGATTTTCCCTGCATTAGCAGTAGTTGCTGCGCTATTAAATGCGGCATTTTCTAAAGCTAATCGTTGTGGTTTCGCATTCTTTTTCTCTGCATTAACAATGGCTGGTGTAATTATTACTGCAGCAGTATCTATGTTCCCATTTGTGATGCCTTCAAGCTCACACCCTGAACAGAGTTTGTTAATGTGGGATGCAACTTCAAGTGAATTAACATTAACGTTAATGTTGATTTTTGCACTCATCTTTGTGGCTATTTCTTTGGTTTATACCATTTGGTCTTATTCGAAGATGTTTGGTCGCTTAGATGCGAATTTCATTGATGAAAATAAACACTCATTATACTAAGGAGATTAATATGTTATATGTAATTTGGGTAGTGGGTGTGCTATTAGCTATATTTGCCAGTGCAAAATTAACCATTGGCAAAGAAAAAGCAGGAAAATTTGACGAGTAATATGATTCATTCACTCTATCAATTAATTAATAAGGGTTCGTTTCGAACCCTTTCATTTATTTTAGCGCTAGGACTAACAGCCGTATTTTTCTTTAATATTGATAATTTTTCAACGTTGTTACGAAATGATTCTCCTTGGTGGATTTTGATGATCTTTTGGGGATTGATTACGGTTTGGATTCATGGAATCGGATTTGAAATTAAAAGCGTAATTTGGAAACTAATTTTCTTACCTTATATCGCTTATATCATTATATTTATTAGTGCTGTAGAGCATTTTTATTTACGAGGATGATTTTTTTCTTCGGCATATTGCTTATCTAAAAAACAGGTTCTAAAATATCTGACCTATTGCGGTGGGCAAAGCTTAATAATGTCAGAAAAAACCTTCTATCTTTCCGTTCGAGTATATTATGAAGATACTGATGCTGGTGGCGTTGTGTATCATGCTCGTTATTTGCATTTTTTTGAGCGGGCTAGAACAGAATATTTGCGAGCGTTAAATTTTACGCAGCAAACTTTATTACAAGAACAACAACTCGCGTTTGTTGTCAAATCGCTCGCTATTGATTATTGCGTTGCGGCAAAATTGGATGATTTACTCACGGTAGAAACAGATGTCATAGAGATAAAAGGTGCAACAATCCTTTTTGAGCAAAGACTTATGCGTGATACGGTGATGTTATCAAAGGCTACAGTCAAGGTAGCCAGTGTTCATCTTGGCAATATGAAACCTGTGGCTCTTCCTAAAGAAGTAAAAGCTGCATTTTACAACCTAAAATAAACTTTTCGGAGTATGCAATGACTGCAGAATTGAATTTTTTAGATCTTTTTCTAAAAGCAAGTATTGTTGTTCAACTTGTAATTGTGATTTTGATTTCATTCTCAATTATTTCTTGGGCGATTATTATCCAACGTAGCCGAGTTTTAACGGCTGCTTTAAAAGAAGCGAATACTTTTGAAGACCGTTTCTGGTCTGGTGAAGATTTGAATAAGCTATATGAAGGATTATCAAATCGTCGTGATATTTTAACGGGTAGTGAGCAAATTTTCTTTGTTGGTTTCAAAGAGTTTTCTCGCTTGAAACAAGTGAATCCTGATGCGCCTGAGGCGATTATTAAAGGAACTACGCGAGCAATGAATCTTACAATGAATCGCGAAGTTGAAAGCCTTGAAAGCCGCGTACCATTTTTGGCTACAGTAGCTTCTGTTAGCCCTTATATTGGTTTATTCGGAACCGTTTGGGGTATCATGCACGCTTTTATGGCATTAAGTGGTGCTAAACAAGCAACTTTACAAATGGTCGCTCCTGGTATCGCCGAGGCATTGATTGCTACTGCAATCGGTTTGTTTGCTGCGATTCCAGCTGTAATGGCTTATAACCGTTTAAGTTTACGTGTGAATGCTATTGAACAGAATTATGGTAACTTTATTGATGAATTTACGACGATTTTACATCGCCAAGCTTTCGGCAAAGCACCACACTAAAATATAGAAAAAATACACCGCACTCTTTCGTTAAGTGCGGTGAAAAATAAGAGAGATTTGAATTATGGCTCGTCGTCAGCGTAAAGATATTAAATCTGAAATTAATATTGTCCCGTTTTTGGATGTATTGTTAGTGCTTGTGTTGATCTTTATGGCAACAGCACCAATTATTAGCCAAAGTGTACAAGTGGAATTGCCGGATTCAGTGCAAAGTCAAAATGTGTCTAATGAAGATAAAGTGCCGGTAATTCTTGAAGTTTCAGGGATTGGACAATATGCGATTTCTATTGGCGGAGAACGTCAAGAAGGGTTAACGGAAGAAATGGTGACACAGTTATCTCGACAAGAATTTGATAAAGATAATAACACACTATTTTTAGTGGGTGGAGCTAAGGAAGTTCCCTATGAAGAAGTGATTAAAGCACTTAATCTGCTCCACCTTGCTGGAATTAAATCTGTTGGTTTAATGACAAACCCAATTTAACTAAGTAGGTAACCGTGCAAAATAATCGACAAAAAAAAGGCGCAAATGCATTTGTTATTTCTATAGTGATGCACCTTGTTTTGTTTGGATTGTTGATTGTCAGCTCTTTCTACCATACAGTTGAAATTATGGGTGGTGGAGAAGGTGATGGTGATGCTATGGGGGCAGTAATGGTCGATACTGGCTCAGCAGCGCAAGAATGGGGTAGAATTCAACAACAGAAAAAAGGGCTAGCGGATAAACAGAAACGTCCAGAACCCGTTGTTGAAGAAAAACCGCTACAACCTAATCAAGAAGAGATTAAGCGTCAACAGGAAGTTCAACGACAAGAAGAGTTAAAACGTCAGCAAGAACAGCAACGTCAGCAAGAAATAAAAAAACAACAAGAGCAAGCTCGTCAAGAAGCGTTAGAAAAACAGAAACAAGCTGAAGAGGCAAAAGCTAAACAAGCGGCTGAAGCTGCAAAATTAAAAGCAGATGCAGAGGCTAAACGTTTAGCTGCAGCAGCAAAACAAGCTGAAGAAGAGGCGAAAGCTAAAGCGGCAGAACTTGCAGCACAAAAAGCAAAACAAGAAGCTGAAGCCAAGGCAAAAGCAGAGGCTAAAGCGAAAGCTGAAGCCGATGCAAAAGCTAAAGCAGCTGCTGACGCTAAGGCAAAAGCTGAAGCCGATGCAAAAGCTAAAGCCGCAGCTGATGCTAAAGCAAAAGCTGATGCAGAGGCGAAAGCTAAGGCTACTGCAGATGCTAAAGCTAAAGCGGATGCAGCAAAACGAAAAGCGGACCAAGCCAGTTTAGATGATTTCTTAAATGGCGGAGATATTGGTGGCGGTAGTGCATCTAAAGGCGGAAATGCGAATAAAGGTGGAACTCAAGGTAGCGGTGCTGCGCTTGGTTCTGGCGATGGTGGCAAAGTAGGAGATCAATACGCTGGAGTGATTAAGAAAGAGATTCAACGTCGTTTCTTAAAAGATCCAAGTTTTGCAGGAAAAGTTTGTCGTATTAAAATTCAATTGAGTCGAGATGGAACAATCTTGGGATATCAAAAAATTTCAGGCCCTGATGATATTTGTACAGCAGCATTAAGTGCGGTTGCTAGAACGAAAAAAGTTCCAGCTGCGCCATCAGATGAAATTTATGAAAAATATAAATCGCCAATTATTGACTTTGATATTCGATAATTCTTTAGAAAAATTTATTGTTAAATTTTAAAGGTAACAAAATGAAATTATTAAAACGTTTAGTGAGCGTATTAGCGATTGTACTTGCTGTTGCAAGCAATGCATTCGCAGATGATGAAGTTCGCATTGTAATTGATGAAGGGGTTGATGGTGCACGTCCTATAGCTGTTGTGCCGTTTGCCGGATCTGCACCAGAAGATATTAGCAAAATTGTTGCTGATGATTTACGTAACAGTGGTAAATTTAATCCTATTGCAGTGTCTCAGATGCCTCAACGTCCAACTTCAGCAGCTGAAGTAAATCCTGAAGCTTGGTCTAATATTGGAATTGACGCAATTGTGGTCGGACAAGTTGTTCCATCTGGTAATGGTTATAGTATTACTTATCAATTAATTGATACCGTTGGTGCATCAGGTACGCCAGGGGCGGTATTAATGCAAAATAGCTATACAGTGACAAATAAATGGTTACGCTATGGTGCTCATACTGTTAGTGATGAGGTTTTTGAAAAGTTAACTGCGATTCGTGGTGCGTTTAGAACTCGTATCGCTTATGTCGTGCAAAAAAATGGTGGTTCACAGCCCTATGAAGTTCGTGTTGCAGACTACGATGGCTATAATCAATTTATCGTAAATCGTAGCTCTCAACCAATTATGTCACCAGCTTGGTCTCCAGATGGTCAACGTTTAGCATATGTATCTTTTGAAAATAAAAAATCACAACTTGTTGTACAAGATTTAAATTCTGGTGCTCGCAAAGTGATGGCTTCTTTCCCTGGACATAATGGTGCTCCTGCATTCTCTCCAGATGGTTCACGTTTAGCCTTCGCCTCTTCACAGGATGGCTCATTAAATATTTACGTGATGAGTTCTCACGGCGGCGCTCCGACTCAATTAACTCGTGGTGCAGGTAATAATACAGAACCATCTTGGTCTCCGGACGGTAGCTCAATTTTATTTACATCCGATAGAAGTGGTTCACCACAAGTTTATCGTATGAGTGCAAACGGTGGTGGTGCAACACCGGTTGGTGGTCGCGGTAGTGCACAAATTAGCGCTGATGGCAAAACCCTTGTGATGATTAATGGAAACAATAATGTTGTTAAACAAGATCTCACATCTGGTGCATCAGAAGTACTTAGTACCTCTTTCTTAGGCGAAAGTCCAAGTCTTTCACCAAATGGAATTATGATTATTTATAGTTCTACACAAGGCTTAGGAAAGGTGCTACAATTAGTTTCTGCAGATGGTCGCTTCAAAGCGAGCCTTCCAGGAAGTAATGGCCAAGTGAAATTTCCTGCTTGGTCGCCATACTTAACTAAATAAAGAAAACTCATTGAGGAGAAATCTAATGAACAAATTTGTTAAATCATTATTAGTTGCAGGTTCTGTAGCTGCATTAGCTGCTTGTAGTTCATCTAACAACGATGCTGCAGGCAATGGTGCAGGCCAAACTTTTGGCGGTTACTCTGTTTCTGATCTTCAACAACGTTACAACACCGTATATTTCGGTTTTGACAAATACAACATCGAAGGTGAATACGTTCAAATCTTAGATGCACATGCAGCATATTTAAATGCAACTCCAGCTGCTAAAGTATTAGTAGAAGGTAACACTGACGAACGCGGTACACCAGAATACAACATCGCGTTAGGTCAACGTCGTGCAGATGCAGTTAAAGGTTATTTAGCTGGTAAAGGTGTTGATGCTGGTAAATTAGGCACAGTATCTTACGGTGAAGAAAAACCTGCAGTATTAGGTCACGATGAAGCTGCATATTCTAAAAACCGTCGTGCAGTGTTAGCGTACTAATTCTTAGTATTTCTAATGCCTGAAAAACAGGATCCATTTTTATTGGATCCTGTTTTGTTTTCATCGTTTGTAATTTAATCAATTAGCTTGAAACAATGAATTTATTCTTTTGATTCTAAAATAAATGCGCTATCATTAGTTCATCAACACAGTGGGTCGTTAGCTCAGTCGGTAGAGCAGCGGACTTTTAATCCGTTGGTCGAAGGTTCGAATCCTTCACGACCCACCACTCTCTGATTTAGTTGTCCAGTTGGGTTGTTAGCTCAGTTGGTAGAGCAGCGGACTCTTAATCCGTCGGTCGAGAGTTCGAGCCTCTCACAACCCACCATTCTTATTTTTATTATTCATCTCTAATATTTTAAATTTCTTTAACTTTCTTAAATTCTTGACTATTTTTAGCGGTTATTGTGGTAGAATATCCTTAAATTTTAGTCGGGCATCATTATGTTGGAAAATATTCGTATTGTTTTAATTGAGACTTCGCATAGCGGTAATATTGGTTCTGCTGCTAGAGCAATGAAAACAATGGGATTGACCCAGCTTTGTCTTGTTTCACCAAAATCTGTTGATGAACAATCTTATGCTCTTTCAGCTGGCGCAGAAGATATTGTAAAAAATGCTAGAGTTGTCGATAGTTTTGATGAAGCCGTCGATGATTGCTCTTTGGTGATTGGAACAAGTGCTCGTTTACGTCATTTACAAAGTACCTTGATCGAGCCTCGAGAATGCGCGGAGAAAGTTGTAGCGCATGAAGGCAAGATAGCTATTGTGTTTGGTCGTGAACGTATTGGATTAACGAATGAAGAGTTGTTGAAATGTCATTACCATTTGAATATCCCAGCTAATCCTGATTATTCTTCTTTAAATTTGGCAATGGCGGTACAGTTGGTAAGCTATGAATTGCGCATGGCATTTTTAGCTCAAGATAAGAAGGAAAATTCACTTTCTTTAATAGAACAAAACTATCCAACCGCAGAACAACTCGCTTATTTTTTTGACCATACTGAGCGTGTATATCAGTCACTCGGATTCATTCAAAATCAAGGTGTTATACATAAATTAAAGCGTTTATATTATCGCGCTCAACTTGAAAAAAATGAATTAAATATTTTAAATGGCATGCTAAGTGCGGTCGAAAAACGAATTGATCTTGATTTAGATTAATTGACTGATTTAGTAGGATATGTAAATATTGCAACATCACTTTTTAGGAACACTTTATGAAACTTACATCGAAAGGTCGTTATGCAGTCACTGCGGTTTTAGATATCGCTTTAAATGCAGAAAAAGGTCCTGTGAGCCTTGCAGATATTTCTGAACGTCAACATATTTCGTTATCTTATTTAGAACAACTTTTTGCTAAATTACGTCGTGATGGATTAGTAAAAAGTGTTCGTGGACCTGGTGGAGGTTATCAGCTAGGTTTACCAAGTGATCAAATTTCAGTGGGAATGATCATTTCAGCGGTAAATGAAAATATTCATGTGACAAAATGTCTTGGTCGTGGAAATTGTCAAAATGGCGTAGAATGTTTAACTCATACATTGTGGGAAGATCTGAGTAATCGCATTGAAAGTTTTCTCAATGAAATTACTTTGGCTGAATTGGTGAGTAAACGTGAGTCAAAACGCCAAACTCATAGCGATTTTGAGAATTTAATTAATTGTTAATCAATAAAGGAAAGTAGTCCGTACAGTGCAAAATGCATTAAAAGTGCGGTCAAATTTAGAATGATTTAGGAGTGAAAAATGAAATTACCTATTTATTTAGACTATGCAGCAACTTGTCCTGTGGACGAGCGTGTTGCAAAAAAAATGATGGAATTTTTAACCATTGACGGTATATTCGGTAACCCAGCTTCTCGCTCGCATAAATTTGGTTGGCAAGCAGAAGAAGCGGTTGATGTGGCTCGTAATCAAATTGCGGATCTTATTGGTGCCGATTCTCGTGAAATTGTGTTTACTTCTGGTGCGACAGAATCAGATAACCTTGCAATTAAGGGTGCTGCGCATTTTTACCAAACTAAAGGCAAGCATATCATCACTTGCAAAACCGAGCATAAAGCCGTTTTAGATACTTGTCGTCAATTAGAGCGTGAAGGTTTTGAAGTGACTTATTTATCACCCGAGTCTGATGGTTTAATTGATTTAGAGAAATTTAAAGCCGCACTTCGTCCCGATACTATTTTAGTTTCAATTATGCATGCCAATAATGAAATTGGCGTGTTGCAAGATATTAAAGCTATTGGTGAGCTTTGTCGTGCAAATAAAACGATTTTCCATGTGGACGCAACTCAAAGTGTGGGCAAGGTTGCGATTAACTTGGAAGAGTTGCCAGTTGATTTATTATCTATGTCTAGCCATAAACTTTATGGACCTAAAGGTATTGGTGCGTTATACGTTCGTCGTAAACCACGTATTCGTTTAGAAGCGATTATTCATGGTGGTGGTCATGAGCGCGGAATGCGTTCAGGTACATTACCTGTCCACCAAATCGTGGGAATGGGCGAGGCTTATCGAATTGCAAAAGAAGAAATGGCAACAGAAATGCCACGTTTAAAAGCTCTTCGTGATCGTTTATATAATGGCTTAAAAGATATTGAAGAAACCTACGTAAATGGCTCAATGGAGCACCGTTTAGATAGTAATTTAAATATTAGCTTTAACTATGTTGAAGGTGAATCTTTAATGATGGCATTGCGTGATATTGCAGTATCTTCTGGTTCTGCTTGTACATCAGCTAGCTTAGAGCCGTCTTATGTATTACGTGCACTTGGTTTAAATGATGAATTGGCACATAGTTCAATTCGTTTCACACTTGGTCGTTACACCACTGAAGAAGAAATTGATTATACAATTAATTTAGTAAAAGGTGCGGTGGAAAAACTTCGTGCATTATCGCCATTATGGGATATGTTTAAAGAAGGCATCGACCTTAGTACAATTGAGTGGTCAGCTCACTAGGATTTAACTGCTATTATTAAATGGCGTTTCTCAAGGATTTAAAAAAGGAAAGTTAAAATGGCTTATAGCGAAAAAGTAATCGATCATTATGAAAATCCGCGCAATGTGGGTTCTATGGATAAAAAAGATAGCAATGTTGGTACTGGCATGGTGGGGGCGCCAGCTTGTGGCGATGTAATGCAGTTACAAATTAAAGTAAATGATAACGGCATTATTGAAGATGCAAAATTCAAGACTTATGGTTGTGGTTCTGCTATTGCATCTAGCTCATTAATTACCGAATGGGTGAAAGGTAAATCTTTAGAAGAAGCAGGTGCTATCAAAAATAGCCAAATTGCAGAAGAGTTAGAATTGCCACCAGTGAAAGTACACTGTTCCATTTTAGCAGAAGATGCAATTAAAGCGGCAATTGCTGATTACAAATCCAAAAAAGGCGAATAATATGAAAAAGTGCGGTCGGTTTTGACCGCACTTTTAGTGGTTTTGGGGGATATATGAGTATTACATTAACAGAAAAAGCCGCTCAACGAGTGAAAGCTTTTTTGGATAATCGTGGCAAAGGTATTGGTTTACGTTTAGGTGTTAAAACATCAGGCTGCTCTGGCTTAGCTTATGTGCTTGAGTTTGTTGATGTCTTAAATGAAGAAGATCAAGTTTTTGAACAACATGGTGTGAATATTATTGTCGATCCAAAAAGCTTAGTTTATCTCAATGGTATTGAGTTGGATTATGTGAAAGAAGGCTTAAATGAAGGCTTCAAATACAATAATCCAAATGTAAAAGAATCTTGTGGCTGTGGTGAAAGTTTCCATGTTTAAGGTAATAATCTGATGTTAAATCCTTTTCAAATTTTTGATTTACCTGTTGATTTTCAGTTAGATGAGAAGGCGCTAAATACACGTTATTTAGAATTACAAAAGGCTCTACATCCTGATAATTTTGTATCAAGTAGTGCGTTAGAACAACGCGTTGCGATGCAAAAATCCACCGAAGTGAATGATGCCTTAAAAACGTTAAAAGACCCAATTTTACGAGCAGAAGCTATCATTGCTCTTAATACGGGTGAACAGATAGATCTTGAACAAAAAAGTACGCAAGATGTGGCGTTTTTAATGCAACAGTTACAGTGGCGAGAACAACTAGAAGAACTTGAAGATCAGAAAGATGAAGAAGCATTAAATGCTTTTGCAAAAGAAATTAAACAAGAAACTCAGTTATTATTGACCGCACTTTCTGAGAGTCTGACATCCCAACAATGGACGAAAGCATCTCAACTGTGTGATAAATTACGTTTTACTCGTAAGCTTTCTGAAGAAATTGAACGTGTAGAAGAACGCCTTTTTGAACTGTAATAGATCTATATCTCAATATCCCTTGATATTATGCAAACTCTCGAACAACTAATATCTCCAGACAACTCTGTTTGGCCTATACTTTCCCAATGGATTGAAAGTGCACGTAATCATTGTTATGTCATTAAAAAAGATCAATCAAGTGCAGAACGTGAACTTTTTACCATGCAAATGCCAACATCATCACCAATGGGGGCTGTGATTTATGAAACAGGTGGAATTTTAATTCATTATGGTTGGTTGCGTATTTTAGGTTCAGGAAGTTTTAAATTACCGCGTGGATTGATGGATTGGAATTTTAGTAAGTCTTTTAGTCAGTCTGGTGAAAAACCAAAATATTTATTGGTTGCAGATGATGTGATAGGCGGTTACTTTGCATTAAATGGTGGTTCGTTAGGCGATAACCTTGGCAAAATTTATTACTTTTCACCAAAAGATCTCACTTGGCATAATTTAAATTTTACTTATACAGAATTTTTAGCTTGGGCATTGAATGGTGATTTAGAGGCTTTTTATCAAGGTCTATTTTGGCAAAATTGGCAAGATGATGTGAAACAATTGGATGGTAATCAAATTTTTGTATTCTCGCCTGACTTAAGCGAAGAGATAAAAATAGCGATTGATAAACGTCAAAAGCACGAAGTCAATATTGAAACACATTACCAATCAAGCTTTGCAGAAAAAAATAAATTTGATTTGGCGTATTCCGTCGCATAACCAGTAGAAAAATAGCATATGGCATTATTACAAATTGCAGAACCCGGACAAACAGCTGCTCCGCATCAACATCGTTTAGCCGTTGGGATTGATTTGGGAACAACCAATTCTTTGGTTGCATCCGTGCGTAGTGGGCAATCCGTGATTCTTAATGATGAACAAGAGCGTAGTCTTTTACCATCAGTTGTTCATTATGGCGTTGAAGAAAAGAAAGTTGGTTTGGAAGCCTTTGAACAAGCCTCACTTGATCCAAAAAATACGGTGATTTCAGTAAAACGTCTAATTGGTCGTAGTCTTGCTGATGTTCAGTCTCGTTATTCTAGTTTGCCTTATGAATTTGTAGCGAGTGAAAATGGATTGCCTTTAATTGTTACGGCACAGGGCCCCAAAAGTCCAATTGAAGTATCTTCAGATATTTTATCGCATTTAAATCATATTGCAGAACAACGCCTTGGAGGTGAGCTTTCTGGGGTTGTGATTACGGTTCCAGCTTATTTTGATGATGCCCAACGTCAAAGCACTAAGGATGCTGCGCGTTTAGCTGGGCTAAATGTATTACGTTTATTGAATGAACCTACTGCAGCTGCAGTTGCTTATGGATTGGATAGCGGGCAGGAAGGGATTATTGCTGTTTATGATTTAGGTGGCGGTACATTTGATATTTCAATTTTACGCTTATCAAAAGGTGTGTTTGAAGTTCTAGCCACGGGTGGAGATACTGCGCTAGGTGGTGATGATTTTGATCATTTAATTGCAGATTGGGTCGTTGAACAAACCAAACTAAAACCACAAACCCCAAATCAACAGCGCGAACTGATAACCCTTGCGAGCCGAGCCAAAATTGCTTTAAGTACTGAGAAAAGTGCGGTCATTTCTTGGCAGAATTTTTCAGTAGAAATTTCACGAGAACAATTTAATGCGTTGATTCATTCGCTTGTAAAACGTTCATTGCTAACTTGTCGCCGAGCTTTGAAAGATGCCAACGTTGAATCTGAAGAAGTGCAAGCTGTGGTGATGGTTGGTGGTTCAACTCGAGTGCCATATGTACGAGAGCAGGTTGGTGAGTTTTTTGGTAAAACACCACTTACTTCCATTGATCCAGATAAAGTTGTGGCACTTGGTGCCGCAATTCAAGCGGATATTTTAGTCGGTAATAAAACTGATTCTGATATGTTGTTGCTCGATGTCGTGCCGCTTTCTTTAGGCATTGAGACGATGGGTGGATTAGTGGAAAAAATTATTCCACGTAACACAACAATTCCTGTAGCTCGTGCACAAGAGTTTACTACTTTCAAAGATGGCCAAACAGCAATGACCGTTCATGTTGTACAAGGCGAACGTGAGCTGGTAGATGATTGTCGTTCTTTAGGGCGTTTTACTCTACGAGGTATTCCAGCGATGGCTGCGGGTGCCGCTCATATCCGAGTGACTTATCAAGTCGATGCAGATGGTTTATTAAGTGTGACTGCAATGGAAAAATCGACAAAAGTGCAGGCATCAATCCAAATTAAACCTTCCTATGGTTTAACTGATGAAGAAGTGACAGCAATGATTAAATCTTCTTTTGATAATGCGCAAGAGGATTTACAAGCTCGCGAATTAGCTGAGCAACGAGTGGAAGCGGATCGTGTGATTGAAAGCGTAATTGTTGCGTTACAAGCAGATGGGGCTGAATTGCTGAGCACAGAAGAATTTCATCATATTGAAAGTGTGTTAAAACAATTAATGGATGTAAAACAAGGTTCAGATCGTGATGCAATCGCGCAAGGAATTAAAGCCTTGGATATTGCTACCCAAGAATTTGCAGCACGTCGAATGAATGTATCGATTAATAAAGCTTTGACTGGCAAAAATTTGTCAGATATTGAAAAACCGTAAAAGTGCGGTCAGATTATTAAATAATTTTGAGGAAAGTGTTATGCCAAAAGTGATTTTTTTACCTAATGAAGAATTTTGTCCCGAAGGTATGGTTGTTGATGCCGCGGCAGGTGATAACTTATTAGAAGTTGCCCACAATGCAGGAGTAGAAATTCATCATGCTTGTGATGGCTCCTGTGCTTGCACAACCTGCCATGTCATTATCCGTGAAGGTTTTGACTCTCTAAATGAAACGAGTGATCAAGAAGAAGATATGCTGGATAAAGCTTGGGGATTAGAAATGGATAGTCGTTTATCTTGCCAATGTGTAGTGGGAGACGAAGATCTTGTAGTAGAAATTCCGAAATATAACATTAACCATGCCAATGAGGCCGCTCACTAATGAAATGGACTGATGCCCAATTAATTGCAGAGGAACTTTATGATCGTAATCCAGATTTAGATCCAAAAACAGTTCGTTTTACTGATTTACATAAATGGATTTGTGAACTTGAAGATTTTGATGACGATCCTAATAAGTCAAATGAAGCAATTCTTGAAGCAATTTTATTGAAATGGTTGGATGAATTTGAATAATCAGAAATTTGATTGAAAAATACCCGCACTTTGGTGCGGGTATTATTTTTTAAAGGTTGTTTAATTTCATTTTTGCCATTTGTTGTTCTAATTGGCTACCACTTTGTTGTGCTTGCTCAAAGCTGTTTTTGGCCGCAACTTTATCTCCTTTCGCGACTTGGATGTCGCCGGTTAAAATTGCTTTACGAGCATTAAAACTTTCACCCTTCACTTGATTTAAGGTGGTTAATGCATTGTCTAATTGACCCAATTGAAATTGTACAGCACTGAGACGTAATGCAACAATAGATATTAATACTTCATCTTGAGATTGGGTTAATGCTTGATTTAAGTTTGCTTCTGCTGCTGCAAAGTCTTGTTTCTCTGTCGCTTTTTTCGCTTCATCTAATAAAGCAAATACAGCGTATGCAGTTTTGCTGTTAGCTTGCACAAATTGTTCTATATTTGCTTTTTTAGCTTGTTCATCTTGTTGTGCAGAATAGATTAACGCATCATACTGTGCCGAAGCTTGAGCGATTTGTTCTGCTTGGTGCGCTTGCCAATAACGCCATCCAAACATACCACCAACCCCTAAGATAAAAGCGACAATAATTGTTTTGCCATTTTCTTTCCACCAGTCTTTCAACTGGTTAATCTCTTGTTCTTCTTCAATAGAATAAGCCATGTTTTTCCCCTTTTAAATTAAAATTGAGTTTGAATATAGTCGATTACATTCACTAAATCTAAGGTTTGCTGATCTGCGCCACCTTGCAAGTGTTTAATAACGACTTGTTTATTTTGTACTTCGCTTTCGCCGATAACTAATGCCAATGTTGCACCAGATTTATCTGCACGTTTAAATTGTTTTTTGAAATTACCGCCAGAGCAGTGCAACATCGTATTTAAGTGCGGTAATTCTGAGCGTACTTTTTCCGCTAATTCAAAAGCGGCTAATGTTGCGCCTTCACCTTGATAAACAACATAAATATCCACCGCACTTTTCACAGGAATATTTGGATTAACTTCTTGCACCAACAAGACTAAACGTTCTAATCCCATCGCAAATCCGATGCTCGGTGTTGCGTGTCCGCCAAGTTGTTCCACTAAACCGTCATAACGACCGCCACCACATACAGTACCTTGTGCGCCAAGAGCAGAGGTTACCCATTCAAATACAGTTTTGTTGTAATAATCTAAGCCACGCACGAGTTTAGGATTAATTTCATATTGAATACCCACTGCATCTAATAATGAACATAATTGTTCAAAATGCTCACGGCTTTCGTCATCTAGATAATCAAGTAATTTTGGCGCGTTATCTAATACTTTTTGTAATTCTGGATTTTTGGTATCCAAAATACGAAGCGGATTTTTTACCAAGCGATCTTTTTCTTCATCGCTCATTAAATCTTGATGGTTTTCTAAGAATCCAACCAAAGCTGAACGATAATTTGCGCGTGCTTCTAAAGAACCAATTGAGTTAAGTTGAAGTGTAACATGTTGATCGATACCTAACGCTTTCCATAAACGATAGGTAAGCATGATTAATTCTGCATCGATTTCTGGATTCGCAATACCAAATACCTCAACACCTGCTTGATGGAATTGACGGTAACGACCTTTTTGTGGACGTTCATGACGGAACATTGGCCCCATATACCACAAGCGTTGTTCATTGTTATAGATCCAACCGTGTTCAATGGCGGCACGCACGCAACCTGCAGTGCCTTCAGGGCGTAAGGTTAATTGTTCATCGTTATCCCAAAATGTGTACATCTCTTTTGAAACAACATCTGTTACTTCACCGATTGCACGAGCGAATAATGGTGTACTTTCTACAACTGGCATACGCACTTCGGAATAACCGTAGTTGTTTAATACTTGGCGTACTTGCGCTTCAATCCATTGCCATAATGGAGATTCAGTAGGGGAGCAATCGTTCATTCCACGAATTGCTTGAATAGTTTTAGCCACGAGCTTTCCTTAAATAATTCTGTTTTTTGGATCTTGTTGTGCGACTTTTGCACGAATTTTTGCTTCTAATTGGTTAACAATATCTTCGTTATCAAAGCGTTCTTTTTGGCGTTCGCCATTAAGATAATAACCGCTTTTTTTGTTACCGCCGGTTACTCCGAGATCAGATACGAGCGCCTCGCCTGGACCATTCACTACACAGCCGATAATTGATACATCCATTGGTGTAATAATATCTTCAAGGCGTTGCTCTAACGCATTTACTGTACCGATTACATCAAACTCTTGGCGAGAGCAGGTTGGGCAAGCAATGAAGTTAATTCCTCTTGAACGAATCCGTAAAGATTTCAAAATATCAAAACCGACTTTGATTTCCTCTACAGGATCTGCCGCCAAAGAAACGCGCAGCGTATCGCCAATTCCCTCAGCTAATAACATTCCTAAACCCACCGCAGATTTTACCGCACCTGCACGCGCACCACCCGCCTCTGTAATCCCTAAATGCAATGGCTGTTTGATAGATTTAGCAAGTAAACGATAAGCTTCTACCGCTAAGAAGACATCGGAGGCTTTTACACTCACTTTAAATTGATCGAAGTTAAGACGATCTAGAATTTCTACATGACGTAGCGCTGATTCTAATAATGCTTCTGGTGTTGGCTCGCCGTATTTTTCTTGCAGATCTTTTTCTAAAGAGCCTGCGTTTACGCCGATACGAATCGGAATATTTTTGTCACGAGCACAATCAACAACGGCACGGATGCGATCCTCACGACCAATATTGCCTGGATTGATACGTAAACAATCTACTCCATATTCTGCGACTTTTAGCGCGATACGGTAGTCGAAATGAATATCTGCTACGAGAGGGACATTCACTTGCTGTTTAATTTGTTTAAATGCTTCTGCAGCATCCATTGTTGGAACGGATACGCGAACGATATCTGCACCAACACGTTCTAATGATTTAATTTGAGCAACTGTCGCTTCCACATCAGTGGTGCGAGTATTTGTCATTGATTGCACGGCAATTGGCGCATCACCACCAACTGGTACATTTCCCACATAAATTTTTGTCGATTCACGACGCTTAATGCTTGGTTGAAAAGCTGACATCTTTTTCCTTATTAAGGTTGTGAAAGTTTGAATTTTGCAATGCGGCCATCCACTTTGAGTGGATAATTTTCGCCTTTATAGGTGATCCGTACATTACTTGGTGCGCCAACAATTAATGAAAACTCATCTCCATTAAAAGTTAATACTTCACCTTTTTTGTACTCTTTTTGTGCTAATACTCGGCGATTTTTATCTTTTACGCTGAGCCAGCTCGTATTGTTTAAAATTTCTACAATCAAGTCTCCTTTCACAGTAGGAGCCGCTGGAGAAATTGATGGATTTTCTACCGCACTTTGAGTGTCTGAAACTGATTTTTCATCGTTTTTTGTTTGTGAAACAGCATTTTCTTGTGCTATTTCTGGTAACACATTATTTGTTATTTCTACTGGTTGTGAGACAGGTGCTATTGTTTCTGATGCAGTTTTATTACTTTCTTCTGTTGTCACAAGAGCTGCGGCTGGCTGATTGTTTTCGGTAGAAGCAACATAGCTTTGTACTAAGTCATCACGTTCTTGGTTATTTTGCTGATAACTTTGCCACCACCAAAGTCCCGTCATGCCAAGGACTAAAATAAGTACAATGATAGATAAACGTCCGACCCAACGAGAGTGCGATGAATATTGATTGACTTCACGAGTTGAACGAGCATTTTTACTCAGATCGTTTTTATCATTTTCTGCAAATGTAATATTTTCCCATACAGAATCAGGTAAGCGTAAGAACTTGGCATAGCTACGCACATAACCTTTTACAAAGATTGCAGGGGTAGATTTTTGAATAAATTCGTTGTTTTCAAGTTGTTGTAATATGGAAGGACGTAGCGCAATTTCTTTGGCGACGTCTTCGAGAGAAAGATTCAAGTTTTCACGTGCTTGGCGAAAAATCTCACCTGGTGAAAGTTCTTGCTCAGTTGTTGGATTCATAAATTCAATCAAATAATATGCGATAAACAAGGGCTAAATTTTAAAGTCCAACGCTTGATTTGGCAATGCTTTATTTGAAGGTATTAAATTTTTCCGCTCGTTTACTATCAGTTTGTCGCAATTTTTGTAATGCTTGTTGATAAATATCCATTTTTTGAGAGGAATAAGCACAAAGAGCCATATTTTCAAATGTATCTGCTTGATGATAATAATTAGGTGAATTCAGCGCGAGTTGAAATTGCTGCTGAGCTTGTTCAAATTGCTTTTGACGACATAAAAATGTGCCAAAATTATTATGTAAGTCTCCCTGTTGATTATTGAGTTTTAAAGCTATTTCATATTCACGATGTGCGTTCTCGATTTCCCCTTGTTGTTGATAATAATGCGCAAGCGCTGAATGCACGAGATAGTAATCTTTATCGTGTTGAAGTGCTTTATCTAAGTTGATTTTGGCTAGTTGAGGATTACCTTGTTGAAGGTAGCCGAGAGCAAGTTCTACGCGAGCTTTAGCTGCAGATTGTTGATTGAAATCTTGAATTGTTGATTGAGAAACGCAAGCAGAAAAAATGAAAGGGAAAATAACCGCACTGAGTTGTTTACTTATTGTTTGCATTTTTTCTCCTTTTAACTGGGGAGGAAGAAATATTTAATATGCTTTAATTTGTATGAAAACATAGGGCATGTGAACTTGATTAATTCACATGCCTAGAATATTAATTAACTTCTGTCACCCCAATATTTTGTCCAAATTGGCGTTTCATTGCCGTACGTTTAGTACGATCGATAACATCTCCAGCTAATTGTCCGCAAGCCGCATCAATGTCATCTCCACGAGTTTTACGAATAATCACGGTAAAACCATATTCCATCAAGGTTTTTTGGAAGCGGTCAATACGCGTATTCGAGCTTTTTGCATAAGGTGCTTCTGGGAACGGATTCCATGGAATTAAATTAATTTTACAAGGCGTATTTTTTAATACTTCTGCAAGTTGATGAGCATGTTCAACGCCATCATTTACATGATCGAGCATAACATATTCAATCGTCACTTTGCCGTGATTCGCATTTGATACACTCAAATAACGATTTACCGAGTCAATCAACATTTTGATATTATATTTTTTGTTGATTGGCACAATTTCATCACGCAGTTCATCGTTTGGGGCATGTAATGAAATAGCCAAAGCCACATCGATCATTTTGCTCAAATTATCTAGTGCCGGCACAACGCCAGAAGTTGATAAAGTGACACGACGTTTTGATAAACCGTAGGCAAAATCATCTAACATAATTTCCATTGCGGGAACAACGTTAGCGATATTTAATAAGGGTTCACCCATTCCCATCATTACCACATTGGTAATTGGTCTAATGCCTGTCACTCCAAAGTTGCCAATAATTTTAGAGGCTCTCCAAACTTGGCCGATAATTTCTGAAACCGTTAAATTGCGATTAAATCCTTGTTGAGCCGTTGAACAGAAGGTACAAGCTAAGGCACAGCCAACTTGGGAAGATACACAAAGCGTCGCGCGATCTGCTTCGGGAATATACACGGTTTCAACTTGTTGTTCACCTACTTGCATTGCCCATTTTATCGTGCCATCGGCTGAACGTTGTTCAACGGCAACTTCTGGGGCTTTAATTTCTGCAACAGCTTTAAGTTTTTCACGTAATTTTTTATTAATGTTTGTCATATTGTCGAAGTTATCTTCGCCAAAATGATAAATCCACTTTACTAACTGATCTGCTCGGAATGGTTTTTCGCCGAGTTCTTTAAAAAATTCGCGCATTTGTTGGCGCGTTAAATCCATTAGATTAATTTTTTTAGCTGGTGCATCTGATTGCACAGACAATAATTCTGACATTTTAGCCTCGTTATTACACATTATGGCGATAGCGTTGTGCTGGTGTTTTTATCAAAAACTCACAACGAAAAATTCGCAATTAAAAAATGAACGGCGATTGTACAGATTTGTCACTGCATAATCTAGCGGAATTGAAAAATGATGGAAAATATCACCGCACTTTTTTGCGATCTAGATCGCAAATATTTCCAATTACAGCGTAAAAAGTGCGGTAAAATGTAAGCCTATTTTCTAAGGTGACTAATAATGTTTAAAAAAGCTTTATTTATTTTTTCTTTGTGTCCTTCTTTTGCGGGGGCACAGTCTTATGTTGTGTATGATTTTACGCATAATCGAGTGTTGGAAAGCCATGCGCCTGATAGCGTTCAGCCCATTGCGTCTGTAACGAAATTAATGACGGCGAACGTGTTTCTAGAAAATAATACAAATCCTAATTGTACCATTGCGATAACCAATGACGATCGTGATTACATTAAAGGTACAAGCACGAAATTGCCGATGAATGTTCCGATGGCTTGCAGAGAATTATTAAAGGCGATGCTTGTGCATTCTGATAACTATGCCGCTCATGCGCTTTCTCGTGCTGCAGGAATGAGCAGAATACAATTTATTCATAAAATGAATGAAAAAGCTCGCCAATTAGGCATGTATTCTACTCGTTTTCATGATAGTTCTGGTTTATCGAGTAGCAATATCTCTAGTCCTATGGATTTAGTTAAACTTGCTAAACATTCCTTGAATAAACCTGAAATTAGACAACTATCCAATATCAGTGCTACGAATATTCAAGCTGGAAGACATAGTGTATTAATGAAAAATACAAATAAATTAGTGCGTGATGAAATTTTTGATGCGGTAGTAAATAAGACAGGATACATCCGAGAATCTGGTTATAACCTTGTTTTTATCAATAAACGCCCATGTAAAAGTTCCACCATCGGTGTAATTAGTCTCAATAATTCTTCTTCTGCATATCGTTCTAGCTTTACTAAAAACAAATTAGAAAAATACGGTTGTACTGCATTGAATGGACGAACCATTCATGATGTTGAAGGCGAGGCACAATATGAAGATGGCTATGATGAAGAAGGCTTTAATACGCTAATTCAGAAATTATCAAAATAATGTCCATAAACATAAAAAATGCGAGATAACAGTTTGTTTTATCTCGCGTTTTTTAGTTGATTTAAATAGAAATTAGAAGAATAAATCTTGCGCTATTTCTCAGTTTGAGCTTGTTGATTCGCCTTATTAGCCGCATCTTCCGCTTCTTTCGATAATTGGAGTGAAAGCGCAGAAGCAGCTTTGGATTCTTCAGATAATTTTAGGGCTAACTCTGCAGCAGCATTAGATTCGTCCATTTTTTGTTTAGAAAGTTTTTCAGCCTCTTCACCACCTTGACTTAACACAGTCTGTGCCTCTTGCTGTTTTTGCATTGCTACTTTTACAGCTTCATTGGCTTGAACGGATTTATCTTGAGCAACTTTAGCAGTGTCAATCGCTTTTTGGGATTTTTCTAGTGCGATCTGTTTGTAGTTTATCGATATTGGTTGTTGAGCAGGTTGCTCTACCGATATTTTAGTTTGTTCAGTTGTTTTAGTTTGCTCTGTCATTTTAGGCTTATCATCACAGGCAGTTAAGACTATTGCTGAACTTAATACTAACCAAAATGCTTTTTTCATGTATTATCCTCAAAAGATGAATTTATAATAGCCGTTGCATTCTAGACTTAATTTTAGAAAAAGTCATTCTAGTGATAGAAAAATATTTGTACTTTTATAGGAATAGCCAAATTAATAATAAATGCAAAACCTTTTGAAAATTTAGCTTATCACGATGACATAACACTTAAAAACATAGGGAAAATCTATCTCACTTTTTGTTATGCTTTCAAAACCACAATAATTTTAATGTTTGATAATCATTTTTATTTGAAAGGCGTAATAAAAATAGTATTATTACCAATGATGAATGATTGTTGAGCAGTTGAGCGATTATTCAGGCATCCAACCTCTATTACTTTTTTATAAGGACATCTTATGCGAAATTCATTAAAAATTATGACCGCACTTGCACTTGGTTTGTTTGCAATGCAGGCTAATGCAAAATTCAAAGTCGTCACCACCTTCACCGTGATTCAAGATATTGCACAAAATGTGGCAGGTAATGCAGCTACAGTGGAATCTATCACCAAACCCGGTGCTGAAATTCATGAATATGAACCTACGCCAAAAGACATTGTAAAAGCGCAATCTGCTGATTTAATTTTATGGAATGGTTTAAATTTGGAACGTTGGTTTGAACGTTTCTTCCAAAATATTAAAGATAAACCAGCCGTGGTGGTGACAGAAGGTATTCAACCATTGTCTATTTATGAAGGTCCGTATAAAGATGCGCCTAACCCACATGCGTGGATGTCGCCATCTAATGCATTAATTTATATTGAAAATATTAAAAATGCATTGGTGAAATACGATCCACAAAATGCAGCAGTGTACGAAAAAAATGCCGCTGACTATGCTCAAAGAATTAAACAACTTGATGAGCCACTTCGTGCAAAATTAGCACAGATTCCAGAAGAACAGCGCTGGCTTGTGACAAGTGAAGGTGCTTTCAGTTATTTGGCGAAAGATTACAACTTAAAAGAAGGTTATTTGTGGCCAATCAATGCTGAACAACAAGGCACACCACAACAAGTGCGTAAAGTGATTGATTTAGTTCGTAAAAACAATATTCCTGTTGTGTTTAGTGAAAGTACAATTTCACCAAAACCAGCACAACAAGTAGCGAAAGAAAGTGGCGCAAAATACGGTGGTGTATTGTATGTTGACTCTCTTTCTGCGAAAAAAGGCCCTGTGCCAACTTATATTGATTTGCTTAACGTCACTGTATCAACCATTGTTAAAGGATTCGGAAAATAATGGACTCTTTCTCGACATCAATTTGGGTTAATGATGTAACTGTTCGTTACAACAATGGCCACACAGCTATTCACAATATGACGTTCTCATTAAACAGTGGAACTATTTGTGCATTAGTGGGTGTAAATGGAAGTGGCAAGTCCACATTGTTTAAAAGCATAATGGGGCTTGTGAAGCCACAACAAGGTGAAATCAAACTTTGTGATCTGCCAATTTCCCAAGCACTGAAACGTAATTTAGTTGCTTATGTTCCACAATCTGAAGAAGTAGACTGGCAATTTCCTGTGTCAGTGTATGATGTCGTGATGATGGGGCGTTATGGGTATATGAATTTCCTTCGTATCCCTAAAGCGATTGATAAACAAAAAGTTCAAGAGGCGATGCAGCGAGTGAATATTGAACATCTTGCGCATCGTCAAATTGGTGAGTTATCTGGCGGGCAGAAAAAACGCGTGTTTTTGGCCCGCGCTTTAGCACAACAAAGTCCCATTATTTTATTAGATGAACCTTTCACTGGCGTTGATGTGAAAACTGAAAATGCCATTGTTGATCTTCTTCAACAGCTTCGAGAAGAAGGTCATCTTATTCTTGTCTCAACTCATAACTTAGGTTCTGTTCCTGATTTTTGTGATCAAGTGGTGATGATTAATCGTACGGTGATTGCAGCAGGGAAAACGGAAGATACCTTTAACCAACATAATTTGGAAATTGTGTTTGGTGGGGTATTACGCCATATTAAATTGTTGGGTGAAGATTTGCATAATGATGAAGATAAACGTGCTGTTACCGTCTTGACGGATGATGAAAAAGCCGTTGTATTCTATGGTGAAACTAAACAAGATCCACCGGCACCAACAACAAAGGATTGCCATTTTGAAGACTGTCCTTGTAAAAGTGCGGTCAAAAAAGAGAAGGATTAAGGCATGTTAGCATTATTATTAGAACCTTTCTCTTATGATTATATGCTTAAGGCGATGATCTTGAGCACGGCAGTTGGTGGGATTTGTGCTTTTTTGTCTTCATATTTAATGCTTAAAGGCTGGTCTTTGATTGGCGATGCGCTTTCTCATTCGGTTGTGCCTGGTGTCGCGATAGCTTATGCCTTCTCCTTACCTTATGCCGTTGGTGCATTTTTTGCTGGAATTTTAGCCGCACTTTCCATTCTTTGGATTAAATCCATTTCTAAACTGAAAGAAGATGCCGTTATCGGTTTTATTTTTAGCACTTTCTTTGCATTAGGTCTATTGATCATTTCTTTAAATCCAACCGCAGTAAATGTGCAAAGCATCATTTTAGGCAATATTTTAGGTATTGCTGATGAAGATATTTATCAAGTGGCAATTATCATCGGTGTTTGTTTAGTATTGCTTTTATTATTTTGGAAGGATTTACTGCTGATTTTTTTTGATGAAACACAAGCGATTACAGTCGGTCTTTCTCCATTATTTTATAAAATTTTATTTTTCACATTATTGAGTGCTTGTGTGGTTGCTGCCTTGCAAACTGTCGGCGCGATTTTAGTGATTGCGATGGTCGTTACCCCAGGTGCGACAGCATATTTACTCACAGATAAATTCAAAACCTTGTCTATCATCGCTATTATTTTAGGGGCAGTGACAAGTTTTGTTGGGGTCTATATTAGCTATTATTTAGATGGTGCTACTGGCGGTGTGATTGTCACATTGCAAACATTATTATTCTTGGCTGCTTTCTTATTTTCACCAAAATATGGCTTACTCACTCGTAATAAAAAGGCGGTAGAAAATGTTTGATTGGATTTTAGAACCGCTACAATTTGAGTTTATGCAAAATGCCTTATTGACCGCATTGATTGTTTCAATTATTTGTGCGTTACTTTCTTGCTATTTAGTCTTGAAAGGTTGGTCGTTAATGGGCGATGCGATTTCTCATGCGGTGTTGCCTGGTATTGTACTTGCTTATTTGGCAGGAATCCCTTTAGCGATTGGCGCATTTTTTTCAGGCATTTTTTGCTCGCTTGGTGTGGGATATTTAAAAGAAAATAGTCGCATAAAAGAAGATACTGCAATGGGCATTGTATTTTCTGGTATGTTTGCCATTGGTCTTGTTATGTTCACCAAAATTCAAACAGAACAGCATTTAACACATATTTTGTTTGGTAATGTATTGGGTGTAAGTCATCAAGAGCTTATTCAAAGTGCGGTCATTTCTGCGATAATTTTTTGTATGATTGTCTTTAAACGTAAAGATTTTTTGCTTTATTGTTTTGACCCAAGTCATGCTCGTGTTGCAGGTCTTTCTCCAAAGATTTTACATTATGGCTTATTAATGCTGCTTGCTTTAACCATTGTAAGCACGATGCAAGTAGTAGGTGTTATTTTGGTGGTGGCAATGTTAATTGCACCGGGAATTACCGCACTTACGCTCACCAAATCTTTTGATAAAATGTTATGGATTGCTATTGTCAGTTCCATTACATCAAGCCTAATTGGCGTAATATTGAGCTATCATTTTGATGCGTCAACAGGAGCTTGTATTATTCTGCTGCAAGCTGTGTTTTTTGTCGTGGCATTAACCTATAGCAAAATTAAAACAAGATAATTTCCCTTCTTTTAAAAACGGTACAAGTCATGTTTGTGCCGTTTTTATTCAATGAAATATTCTTTTAACTTCCACAAGGTATTTATTTTATATAAGTCATTCTTTATCTTATTTTCCTCATGATTTTCAAAATCTTCTTTAGCTGAATTTTGTGGTATCTCTTATTGAATAGATATTGTGAGGATTTAACGTAGAGAAAAATCAAAATGAATAACTATAAAATAACGTCACATACTTTGTAATTCCTATCGGCCTTAAATATTTTAAACAACTTTAGATTGTTTTATTCGATTTTAGAACAAACAAAAAGGCGAACCTTTCGATTCGCCTTCATAGTTTCTAATTGTTTAATTAGAAGAATACACGGATACCTACACCGATAGCTTTGTCTTTAACTTTAGAGCCTTCAACATAAGAACCATTAGCGTCGTACCCTTTACCAACTTGGTATTTTCCTTCTACATAAGTTAATACTTGTTTATGAAGTTTATGACCTACGCCAAGTAAGAAACCGTGGACTTTAGCTTTTGAACCATTATGTTCTTTTTCTTGCTCATATTTGTAGTTACCATATACGTTGGTTAAATCAGTAACTTGATATTGGAAACCTGGAGATACATAGAATCTCTTAGTATTTTGATTCATTTCTTTTTCTTTCGCATAACCGCCATCAAGAGATACGATTGCACCACCGAAATCATAACCCAAGGTAGTTAAGAAACCATCTACATGATGTTTTTGAGAAGTTGCTGATTTATAGTTAGTACGACCATAACCGAATTTAGCAATAATGCCATCTTCATAGGCAACGCCAGCTTGGAAACCATTTTCAAGAGTATTAGTTACTACTTCATTATTTTGGCGTTGGTTTGCAAATAAGTAGTCAGCACTAATTACTAAATTATCAATACCTTTGTAAGCATAGCGAACTACAGAATCACCTTCGGTTGGAAGGTACGCATCTTTATCGATAATGCCATAGGTGTAATCGTTAGCTGTGCTTAAAGAGTCTGCAGTGGTTACTTGGCGACCAAATGTAACTTCACCACGTTCTTTGTGACCTAAACCAACGAAAGCGCGTTTAGTACCTAAAGCTCCAAAGCCATCGTCTTTAGCGCCATTGCCTTGTTTACCATCAAGACGAACTTGTAAGTAACCCAATGCATAGTAGCCGCTATCTAAATTATGTTTAACTTTAACTTCTAAACGAGAGCCTGCATTTCTTAAGCCTGAGTGGGTGTGTTTATTTGCTTCTCCACCTTTATTAGTTTTTTCTAAAATAAGACGAAGAGAACCACCAATTTCAACTTTAGTTCCTTCGTTATCGTAAACTACTGCTGCGTTCGCTGCTGAAGCTGCGAATGCACCGATGATTAATGCTGCAAGTGTTTTTTTCATAATTTGTATTCCTTATGGTTGTTTACTATCTATGATTGAACTCTTTTCATATAAGATTGTCCAACCGCCTAAATAGACATGGCGAATCATTGCAAATTCGCATTTTGATGTCAACTCTCCAAAATTTTAATTTTCTTGAAATCTGATCTAGATCACATTTTTTGTATATTTTTGTCTGTTTTTTGTTCTTTTTTTGAGGTTTAAGTATCGTCTATAAATATTTTTAGGTATTGGGGAATAGGATGGTATATCTGTTTTCTATATTATTCTTCCATGTAGCCAATATCTTCCTGTGTTGGATTTTCTGCCCCTTTTTTTGCTAATTCATCGCATATTTCATTTTCTCTGTGTCCGGCATGACCTTTTACCCATTGCCAATTAATTTTATGACGTTGGATGGATTCATCTAAGGCTATCCATAAATCTTGGTTTTTTACAGGCTTTCCAGAACTTGCTTTCCAATTATTTTTTTTCCAGTTAAAGATCCATTTTGTTATACCATTTTTCATATATTGGCTATCACTATAAAGCGTGATCAAGCAAGGTTCTTTTAAGGCATTTAATGCTTCAATAACAGCGCGTAATTCCATTCGATTATTGGTGGTTTTGAAATAGCCTTTGGAGAGTGTTTTTTCATGTTGTTTATAACGCAATACGGCACCAATTCCGCCCGCACCTGGATTACCTAAGCAAGATCCATCAGTAAAAATTTCAATCTGTTTTTGCATAACAAAAAGGTTGTTGTGTAGAATGACAAGTATTTTAATGGAAAGAGATAGGTTGAACAAATGATTAATCCCAATCGCCAAATTGTATTAGATACTGAAACTACAGGTATGAATCAGCTTGGCGCACATTATGAAGGACACTGCATTATTGAAATTGGTGCAGTTGAATTAATAAATCGTCGTTACACAGGTAATAATTTCCATATTTACATTAAACCAGATCGCCCCGTTGATCCTGATGCGATTAAAGTTCATGGTATTACTGATGAAATGTTAGCGGATAAACCCGAATTCAAAGACATTGCTCAAGAGTTTTTGGATTATATTAATGGTGCGGAATTGCTTATTCACAATGCACCCTTTGACGTTGGATTTATGGATTATGAATTTCGTAAACTCAACCTCAATGTGAAAACTAACGATATTTGTTTGGTGACAGATACGCTACAAATGGCGCGTCAGATGTATCCTGGAAAACGTAATAATTTGGACGCACTTTGTGATCGTTTAGGTATTGATAATAGCAAACGTACTTTGCACGGTGCGCTACTGGATGCCGAGATCTTGGCGGATGTTTATTTGATGATGACGGGGGGACAAACAAATTTATTCGATGAAGAAGAATCTGTTGAGTCTGAAGTTATCCATGTTGTGCAAGAAAAAGCGGCGGAAGAAATAAAAAGTGCGATGGATTTTGCGTACAATTTAAAATTACTTCAACCCACTGACGATGAGCTACAAGCGCATTTAGAATTATTAAAGATGATTAATAAAAAAAGTGGAAATAATTGTCTTTGGGATAAACGCTTTGGCAATGATAATGTGCATTAATCGTTTGGAATTTAAGCAGGTAAGTAAAATTTAATAAAAAAAGATTGACGAGATTTATGTTCGTCATTATGATACGCACCACTTAGCGGAGTGGTAGTTCAGCTGGTTAGAATACCTGCCTGTCACGCAGGGGGTCGCGGGTTCGAGTCCCGTCCATTCCGCCAATTTAAAATGAATATCTTATCTCGGAGTGGTAGTTCAGCTGGTTAGAATACCTGCCTGTCACGCAGGGGGTCGCGGGTTCGAGTCCCGTCCATTCCGCCAATTAAGATAAATAAAGATAGCACCTAACGGTGCTTTTTTTGTATCTGAAATTTGCTTATCCTTGACAAAAATAAAGTAAACTTTTAAGATTTGAAGAACTAGGGAGCTGCATACTCCCTAGTATGTCGTGTTATTAGTAAGTCGGTAAACTCACTAATAATAGTAGTACGACAAGGATAATGAGTTTAATCATTTTCTTATCCTCTTCAAACGTTGCGAAAAAGCGCAACACTCGCTTTCAAGCTGGGTCCTTGAAAGCGAGATTATTATAACGTTAAGTTATAGATAAATAAACAGTGTTTAGAAAGCCATAGGATTGTATCCTGTGGCTTTTTCTTTTCTTTATGAAATCATTTTTTACCAATCCTTTAACTTCCGATATAATAGCCGTCATTTTTGACAAAATAAGAGATTTTTTATGGCAACTCCAGTTGTGGCCCTTGTAGGTCGCCCGAATGTGGGAAAATCCACATTATTTAATCGCCTTACTCGTACAAGAGATGCGTTAGTCGCTGATTTTCCTGGTTTAACTCGTGATAGAAAATACGGCCATGCTCATATTGCTGGCTATGAGTTTATTGTTATTGATACTGGCGGTATTGATGGAACCGAAGAGGGCGTAGAAGAAAAAATGGCGGAGCAATCTTTGCTTGCTATTGATGAAGCCGATATTGTTCTTTTTCTTGTAGATGCTCGTGCAGGTTTAACGGCAGCTGATATTGGTATTGCCAATTACTTACGTCAACGTCAAAACAAAACGACGATTGTGGTGGCAAATAAAACCGATGGTATCGATGCGGATTCTCATTGTGCTGAATTTTATCAGCTAGGTTTAGGGGAAATTGAGCAAATCGCAGCTTCACAAGGTCGTGGTGTTACTCAATTAATGGAACAAGTGCTTGCACCGTTTGCGGAACAAATGGAAAACGCCGATGAAAATAACCGCACTTCTGAGGAGGAACAAGACGAATGGGAACAAGAATTCGATTTTGATTCAGAAGAAGATACGGCATTAATTGATGATGCGTTAGACGAAGAACTTGAAGAAGAACAAGATAAGAATATCAAAATAGCCATTGTAGGTCGTCCAAATGTGGGTAAATCCACTTTAACCAATCGTATTTTAGGTGAAGATCGTGTGGTGGTTTACGATATGCCAGGCACGACACGCGACAGTATTTATATTCCAATGGAGCGTGATGGGCAGCAATATACGTTAATTGATACGGCTGGTGTGCGTAAGCGTGGTAAAGTGCATTTAGCTGTTGAAAAATTCTCCGTGATTAAAACCTTACAAGCGATTCAAGATGCTAATGTTGTGTTGCTGACTATTGATGCGAGAGAGAACATTTCTGATCAGGATTTATCTTTACTCGGCTTTATTCTAAATGCTGGTCGTTCTTTGGTGATCGTCGTAAATAAATGGGATGGTCTAGATCAAGATGTGAAAGACCGGGTGAAATCTGAACTTGATCGTCGTTTAGATTTTATTGATTTTGCGCGCGTGCATTTTATTTCTGCATTGCACGGCAGTGGTGTGGGTAATCTTTTTGATTCGATTAAAGAAGCCTATGCTTGTGCAACTCAAAAAATGACGACTTCGCTTTTAACTCGTATTTTGCAAATGGCAACGGACGAGCATCAACCCCCGATGATTGGTGGTCGTCGCATTAAATTAAAATATGCTCACCCAGGCGGTTATAATCCACCAATTATAGTGGTTCACGGTAACCAAATGGATAAATTACCCGATTCTTATAAACGTTATTTATCTAATTATTATCGTAAGAGCTTGAAAATTATTGGTTCACCGATTCGTCTTCTTTTCCAAGAAGGCTCAAACCCATTTGCAGGACGCAAAAATAAACTCACTCCGAACCAATTGCGTAAACGTAAACGTTTGATGAAGTTTATTAAGAAAGCGAAACGTTAAATGTGAGATAAATAAAACTTAGACAGATTTAACCGCACTTTTAAAACTCTTTTTGGAGAACTAAAGTGCGGTTATTTTTTTATTTGTTTTGCAGAAGAAAGGTATGGCGATATTTTAAGTGCGTTGTAATAAAAATAATAAAACCGATTAAACCTAATGCTGTGCCCGTATAACCAATTTCGTTTAATCCTAAATAGGTTGTCGCAAGGTTTCCAAATAATGCGCCTGCGCCAATTCCTGCATTGAAAATGCCCGAGTAAATAGCCGTGGCAACATCTGTTGCATCTGGCGCAAGTTTTAGTACGCGCATTTGTAGAGATAATCCGATACAAGAAATGCCAATCCCCCAAATAAATACAAGACTGAACATTGCTATTATTGTTTCGGTAGAAAAGAGGAGTACCAGGAGGGACAACATCAATAAACTCATCGAAACAACAATAAATTTTGTGGGCGCAAGTCGGTAGAATCTGTTAAATAATAAACTTGCGGCAATACCTGAGAAACCAAAAACTAATAATACAGCCGTGGCAAAATTTGGATCCAAGTGCCCGACATCAATCATGAATGGTTCGATATAAGTATAAGCAGTAAAGTGTGCTGAAATCACGATTGCCGTTGTTACATAAAGCCAAAGTAATAATGGGCGTTTAGCAAGCAAGGGTAAACTTGCAATAGAGCCTGCATTTTTACTGGGTAAATTTGGCAATAGTCGAATAATTAAAAACATGATAGATAATGCCAGTACCGCAATAATACCAAAAGTGACCCGCCAACCGACGAGCTGTCCGACAATTCGCCCAATCGGTAAGCCTAAGATGGTGGCAAGTGCGGTGCCGATAGCGAGCATTCCTAATGCTTGAGTTTTCTTGTGTTTAGGTGCGATGCGCATCACAAGTGAAGCGGTAATTGACCAAAACACCGAATGGGCTAATGCAATACACATTCGAGCGAGAAGTAATATCCAAAAATTCCAAGCAATGACCGATAAAATATGCCCAACAATAAATATAATGAAAAGCTTGATAAGCAGGCTTTTACGTTCCATATTGCCTGTAGCGAGCATCGCAGGCAGAGACATAATTAGTACCGTCCAAGCATAAACTGTCATCATTAAACCAGTATCAGCAGTTTGCATATTAAAACTTTGTGCAATATCGCTTAACATTGCAACGGGTATAAATTCTGTAGTATTAAAAATAAATCCTGCGCAAGCCATAATAAGCACACGCCACGATTGAATTTTTTCAGCTTTTAAATATAACGACATTAACGTAACTTTTCTTTAATCGCATCAATTAATTGATGGCGGAATTTCTTCGTAAAATTAATTTTATATTGTGGTGAACTGCAGTTACCAAAAAAATTGATTGGTAGTGTCAAATTTTGATAGCGTTGATCCGTAGAATGTAAATTGATATTTGCATTACATTCCATTCGATTTAAATCAATGATGCCATTTCCAAGCCCCAAAAGTGCGGGTGTTTTTAAATCGATTTTTTCAGCAACGATTTGATTTTGTTGGAGAAATAATTGTAAGTAAAATTGTTCAAAGCGAGTATTTAACTCTTTGTTTTTTAACAAATCATTGTTGTAATTAATCGGGAAATATTGTGCCACCATATCCAATAGATTTACACCAAGAATTTCTCCATTTTGCGCTAAAAAATTTAATTTGCCTTGAATAAGCGCAGAAGATGAAAAGCTGAAATCAAGATTAAAATCGGCGTGTCCACTTAACATTTCTGGCAAATTTAACAGCGTGAATAAGCGTTTAACAGGGAAATATTTACCCGAAAAATTTACCGCACTTTGGTTGCCAATTTGTTGATATTTCAATATGGCTAAACAATCGTTATCGCATTGTGGTTTTATATAAGTCGCCATTTGTTGCTGGGCTGTGTGGGTTTCAATATAACCGATAGGCTGATTATTTAGGTTTGCATCTACAAATTGAAGTAGGGCTGATTCTGATGTTGAGAAGTCTAAATTTGCTTTATGGAAAGAAAAATGGAAAGTTTTTGTTTTTCCATAAATAGGTTTGTTAAATTCAATGCGAATATGGCTTTCACCATTCAACATTACTTTTTGGGATAAAAGTTGATGTAAGGAAAACGGAGCTAAATCCATTGAGATATTTGCTCTGTTTTGTGCGTTTTGATTTAGAGTGATTTGTTGAAGATTAAGTGAGTGAAGTTTTGCGTTGCCATAAAAAAGAGGCAAAAAATTAAGTTTAGCTTCAAGTTCTTGAACTGAAAATTGCGTAGTTTTTATATTTTTAAGAGAAAGTGCGGGTGGAAATAGAGATAAATTGACGGATTGAACCGCAATATTTTGTTGTGCTAGTTGTTCACCGATGGAACTTTGTACTCGATAAAGTTGGATATACAAAAAAGAAAAGATCGCCAAAGCGACGATCCCTACGCTAAGCGCGAACTTTTTCATTGATTATTCCTTATCTTCGTCAATACGACTCGCAACCGCACTTTGTTGATTTTTATATTTTGCATCTTTGCGGCTACTGTATGGTCGTTTCGCTTCGCCACTTAATATTTCAAAGCTTAATGCACCAATCACCATATTTGGACGTAATGCTAATGGTAATTTCCCTGAATTATAAAATTCCAGCACGATTTTTCCTTCCCAACCTGGATCAATACGGTGTGCAGTGACGTGTACCATTAAGCCTAAACGCGCTAAAGAAGAGCGACCATCTAACCAACCGATAATATTGGCGGGTAATTTTACGGATTCAAGTGTGGTTGCTAACGCTAAAGTACCTGGATGTAAGAAAAATGCTTCGCCTTCAGGCACAATAATTTCATCGCTCATTACCGATTCAAGCTGGGCGGAGACTTCTTCTTTCGGGCCGCTTAAATCAATGAAAGGCGCGGAATGCTCACGAAATACGCGGAAAGAATTACCCAAGCGAACATCAATCGTCGCACCGTTGATTTTGTCATTATTTGGACGAGGAGTTAAAGAAATAATGCCATCATCGAGATAGCGTTCAATATCAGTATCGCAAAGACGCATAAAATTTCCTATTTTTGATTCAATAAATGAAGGATTTGAGCTTTTAACATATTGATTGCAATACGGTTTTTCCCGCCACGAGGAATGACAATATCTGCATATTGTTTAGATGGCTCAATAAATTGTAAGAACATTGGGCGCACGGTTGCACGATATTGATCAATAACCGATTGTAGGGAACGACCACGCTCTTCCATATCACGTTGTAAACGGCGAATAAAACAAATGTCTAATGGCGTGTCCACGAATACGGAAATATCCGCAAGTTGACGAACGCGTTCATCAGTAAGCAGTAAAATCCCTTCTAAAATCACAATACGTTTTGGTGTAAATGTTGTGGTTTGACCTGTACGAGTATGATCAACATAGCTATAAACAGGCACATCAACCGTTTTGCCTGATTTTAAATCTTTTAAATGTTGAATGAGCAAATCGCGATCCATTGAGTTTGGATGGTCGTAATTTGTTTTTATGCGTTCGCTCATTTCTAAATGGCTTTGATCTTTGTAGTAACTGTCTTCGGCAATAATTCCAATTTCTTGGCAGCCTAATTCATTACAGAGTTCTTTGTGAACGGTAGAGGCGATAGAACTTTTGCCTGATGCGGATGCGCCAGTGATGGCGATGATGATACAAGAATCTGACATAATTGTGTTTTGATGTAAGGGAAATTTTGGCAATTATAAAGAAAAGTGCGGTGAATTTCACGTTTATTTTTTCACTTGACTTTTAAAAACTGTGAGCTTCATCACGGTATTACTTCCTCTTTTCGAGTAGGATTCAAACATTCTATCCAATAAGGAGTATTTATTATGAAGTTCAACAAAATTTCTCTTTCTGTCTCTGCCGCACTTTTAGCTGCAGGCTTGGCTATTTCTGGTTCTGCTAATGCTAAAGGTCGTTTAGTGGTGTACTGTAGTGCAACCAATATTTTGTGCGAAACCACCACGAAAGCGTTCGGCGAAAAATATGATGTGAAAACATCCTTTATTCGTAATGGTTCAGGCAGTACTTTTGCCAAAGTTGAAGCTGAAAAAAATAACCCTCAAGCGGATGTTTGGTTCGGCGGTACCTTTGACCCTCAAGCTCAAGCTGCAGAATTAGGGTTAATTGAGCCTTATAAATCCAAACACATTGATGAAATCGTAGAACGTTTCCGTGATCCTGCGAAAACGAAAGGTCATTATGTTTCCTCAATTTATATGGGGATCTTAGGTTTTGGTGTGAATACTGAACGTTTGGCAAAATTAGGCATTAAAGAAGTGCCGAAATGCTGGAAAGACCTAACCGATCCACGCTTAAAAGGCGAAGTTCAAATTGCAGACCCTCAAAGTGCGGGTACCGCTTACACAGCATTGGCAACTTTCGTCCAATTATGGGGTGAAAAAGAGGCGTTTGAATACTTAAAAGCCTTGCATCCTAATGTTTCTCAATATACCAAATCGGGTATTACGCCATCACGTAACTCTGCACGCGGTGAAGCAACAATTGGGGTAGGTTTCTTACATGATTATGCATTAGAAAAACGCAATGGTGCACCATTAGAATTAGTCGTGCCTTGCGAAGGAACCGGTTATGAGTTAGGTGGCGTGAGTATCTTAAAAGGTGCGCGTAATATTGATAATGCAAAATTATTCGTCGATTGGGCGTTATCAAAAGAAGGTCAAGAATTAGCTTGGAAACAAGGGGATTCTTTACAAATCTTAACTAATACGACCGCAGAACAATCACCAACTGCATTTGATCCAAATAAACTCAAATTAATCAATTATGACTTTGAAAAATACGGTGCAACAGAACAACGTAAAGCCTTAATTGAAAAATGGGTACAAGAAGTTAAATTAGCGAAATAGCGCTGAATAAGTGCGGCAAAAAATACAGAAGTTTTTGACCGCACTTTTTCGTATTTTTAATGTGATTTCGTTTTCCCTCTAAGAGATTGCAAAACTTTCATTCATAAGGGAGTTATAAGTCAGATGAAACTATCAAAAATCGCAGTAACCTTGTCTGGTGTGATGCTAAGTGGATTAGTGTTAAGTAATCCATCTTTTGCAAAAGGACGTCTAGTCATTTATTGCAGTGCGCAAAATACGATGTGCGAGCAAGAAGCGATGGCATTTGAGAAAAAATTTGATGTTAAAACAAGTTTTATTCGTGGTGGCACTGGAACCATTTTAGCAAAAATTGATGCTGAAAAAGATAATCCACAAGGCGATGTTTGGTATGGTGGAACAATGGATCCTCATTCTCAAGCAGGAGAAATGGGCTTGTTGGAACCTTATAAATCATCCAATCTTCCTCAGATCGTAGAACAATTCCGTGATCCAGCCAAAATGAAAGGGAATTATTCTTCGGCAATATATTTAGGCATGTTAGGTTTTGGTGTGAATCCAGAACGTTTGAAAAAATTGAATTTACCTATTCCAAAATGCTGGAAGGATTTAGCTAACCCAATTTACAAAAATGAAATTCAAGCCGCAGATCCACAAAGTTCTGGTACAGGTTACACTCAGCTAGCCACTTATATGCAACTTTGGGGAGAAGACGAGGCGTTTAAATTCTTAAAAGAGTTGAATAAAAACGTATCGCAATATACCAAATCTGGTAATACGGCAACACGTAATACAGCGCGTGGAGAAACGGCAATTGGCATTGGTTTCTTACACGAATATTCTTTAGAAAAAGCGAAAGGTGCGCCAGTAGAATTAGTCGTACCTTGTGAAGGGACTGGCTATGAAATTGGTGGCGTGAGTGTTATTAAAGGTGCGCGTAATTTAGATAATGCTAAACTTTTTGTTGATTGGGCATTATCCAAAGAGGCGCAAGAATTAACTTGGCAAAAAGGTGAGGCGTATTCCATTTTAACCAACACCACTGCACAACAATCGCCTTATGCGTTAGATTTCAAATCTATTAATTTAATTAACTATGATTTTGATAAATACGGTGCGACTGATTTACGTAAACGCTTAATCACAAAATGGGTTGATGAAGTAAAATTAGCCAAATAATGATGTCACTAACGAAGTGATATGTCGTATATCGCTTCGTTTTTTTACCTTATGCGAGGTTGTATGAACGCAAAAAAACTTTCCATAATGCATTCTGCTTATTTTTGGATTATTTTATCCTTATTGGCGTTTGCGCTCCTGCCTTCCAATGCACTTGATTACGGTTTGTTTGAAAGTACTTCAGATGAATATTTAGATGCAATGGGCTGGGCTTCTTTCAATTTAACTTGGGCTTGGTTCCTGCCCGTTATTGTGTATGGTGCTTTGCCGTTATTTAGATTGCCACAGCAAACCCAAGCAAAAACAGAGCTATTTTTGACCGCACTTTCTGTACTGTTTATGTTTATTAGTGCGACGGTGTGCAAAATCAGCATGGGTTATTCTGTGATTGTGTTGCTTGTGGGATATACCGCATTAGCAACACTTTCATTGGCAAAACTAAAAGTGATGCAAGGTGATAAGTTTATCATCGCTTCTTTGCTTTGCATTATCTTGCTCATTTTCTTCTTTATCGTTTATCCAACATTGGCGATTTTCGTTTCAATGTTTTATGACGGTGACACGTTTGCGCCACAGCAAGTGATGCGAATTTTAACGCAGAGCTATATTGTTCGCGTGATTACTAATTCTCTTTTCTTATCGGGCTTTGTGGGCATCGTTTCTACTGTATTTGGTTTAGCCTTTGCGCTTTATACTACGCGTATCGCTCGTAGAACGGCATTTATCGGAAAAATTTTCTCTATTTTGCCAATTGTTACACCACCATTTGTTGTAGGATTAGGGGTAACTTTAATGCTTGGCCGTTCTGGTTATGTAACCGAATTTTTAAGTGAATATTTTGGTTTTTCCAATCATAACTGGCTTTATGGTTTTAATGGGATTGCGATTGCGCAAATTCTCGCTTTTGCTCCGATTTCTTTTATGATTTTAGACGGCGCATTAAAATCAGTTCATCCTTCAATTGAAGAAGCCTCTTATACGTTACGAGCCAATCGCTATCAAACTTTTTATAATATTATTTTCCCATTGTTACGCCCCGCATTGGCGAACTCATTTTTAATTGTATTTATCCAATCGCTTGCAGATTTTAGTAATCCATTGGTATTGGGTGGTAGCTTTGATGTGATTGCAACACAGATCTATTTCTATATTGCGGGTTCACAATTAGATTACGCATCAGCAAGTACCTTAGGTTCAATATTATTAATTTTCTCTCTAGCGATTTTTATCATTCAATACATTTGGATTGGTAACCGCTCTTATGTCACCGTTTCAGGTAAATCTTATCGTGGTGATGTGCAAGATCTTCCAACTGGTTTGAAATATACCATCATTGGTATGCTTGGATTCTGGGTGATCTTTAATATGGCGCTTTACGGAAGTATTTTCTACGGAAGCTTCACTGTAAACTGGGGCGTAGATTACACTTTAACCTTGAAAAACTATGCCATGTTATTCGGGCAAGGATTGAGCGATGGCGCGTGGCCGTCACTAATCAATACCTTAATCTATGCAGGTATTGCCGCACCATTAACCGCATTCTTTGGATTATTGATTGCGTACATTGTGGTGCGTAAAGATTTCCAAGGTAAAAAATCCCTTGAGTTCTTAACCATGCTTTGTTTTGCCGTGCCGGGTACAGTGGCGGGGGTGTCTTACATTTTAGCCTTCAACAATGCACCGCTTTATATTACGGGTACTGGCATTATCGTGATTATTTCAATGGTTATGCGTGACTTACCAATCGGTATGCGAGCAGCGATAGCTGGGTTAGGTCAGCTTGATAAATCTCTTGATGAAGCATCGCTTTCTTTAAAAGGGAGTTCGTGGAAAACCTTATGGTATATCGTCTTGCCATTACTAAAACCAGCATTGCTTTCAGCGCTTGTTACCAGTTTCGTTCGTGCAATGACGACAGTAAGTGCAATTATATTCTTAGTGACAGCAGATACTCGGGTTGCAACAGCTTATATCCTAAATCGCGTTGAAGATGGTGAATACGGTGTTGCTATTGCGTACGGCTCAATCTTAATTGTTGTCATGATGGCAATTATTTTATTCTTCGACTGGATTGTAGGTGATACACGTATCTCTCGTTCTAAAGCGAAAAAAATGAATTAACTCGTTAAGTTGTAGGTAAATATTATGAGTAATAATGATTTCTTAGTATTAAAAAATATCACCAAAGCATTTGGTAAAGCCGTCGTCATTGATAATTTAGATTTAACGATCAAGCGTGGCACGATGGTGACATTGTTAGGGCCGTCAGGTTGTGGCAAAACTACCGTATTGCGTTTGGTTGCGGGGTTAGAAAATCCAACATCAGGTCAAATATTTATTGATGGAGAAGATGTAACAAAATCCTCTATTCAAAATCGAGATATTTGTATCGTTTTCCAATCTTATGCGCTCTTTCCGCATATGAGCATTGGTGATAACGTGGGCTACGGCTTAAAAATGCAGGGCGTTGGCAAAGAAGAGCGTGCTCAACGTGTAAAAGAGGCTTTAGAGTTGGTGGATTTAGCTGGGTTTGAAGACCGTTTCGTGGATCAAATTTCTGGCGGTCAACAACAACGTGTTGCATTGGCTCGTGCTTTGGTATTGAAACCAAAAATCCTATTGTTTGATGAACCATTAAGTAATTTGGATGCAAACTTACGTCGTTCAATGCGTGAAAAAATCCGTGAATTGCAACAACGTTTAGGCATTACCTCGCTTTATGTGACACATGACCAAACAGAGGCATTCGCTGTATCTGATGAAGTTATCGTTATGCATAAAGGTAAAATTATGCAAAAAGCGCCAGCGAAAGAGCTTTATCTCCGACCAAATTCTTTGTTCTTAGCAAACTTTATGGGTGAATCCAGTATTTTCGATGGAAAATTAGAAAATGGTATGGTGGATATTAATGGCTATCATGTATCTTTAAAAGATGCTGCACAGTTTAATTTACCCGATGGTGAATGTTTAGTAGGTATTCGCCCAGAAGCAATTTATCTTGCTGCAGAGGGCAGCGATGCTCAACGTTGTGAGATTAAAAGTGCGGTCTATATGGGCAACCATTGGGAAGTCGTCGCAAACTGGGCAGGAAAAGATTTATTGGTGAATTGTAAGCCAGAGGATTTTAATGCCGATTTAAAACAAGCTTATGTCAATTTATCTGATCACGGTATTTTCTTATTGAAAAAAGAGTAGTGCGGAACATAAAGTGCGGTGAAATTTCACCGCACTTTTATTGTTTCTGTTATCGAATGCTTTGGTCAAAATAGTTAAATTAAATTTCCTACAAATTAAATTATAAAGTCATCATTAATATTTTTATGGAAAAGTGCGGTGAGATTTTACTGTGTTTTTTAGTTTGCTTTTACTCACTTATAAGAGTAGGCTAATGCTCATTTATTCCCCATTAAACATCAACAAACATAATAAGGAGTCTATATGAATACCGATTGGCGGAAAAATAAACGAATAAGCAAAAATATTTTTACATTATTCAAATCTAAATCAAAACATTGCAATCAAGAAATTTCTTATACATCATCTGCCTGCCTGCCTGCCTGCCTGCCTGCCTGCCTGCCTGCCTGCCTGCCTGCCTGCCTTAGCAGTATCTTCCGTTCTCTTATTTTCAACAAATAGTTTTGCGGCAGATTCTGATCCTGTTACAAAAGCTGAATTGTCTAGTGCTAAAAAAGATTTAGAGCGGAACATTGATTCTGCTAGGATTAGTTTTGTTAGTATTAATCATACTCATGCCGATCTAGGCAATGGTAATAACTCTTATAACGATAGTGCAAAAGGAACAGATTCAATTGCAGTAGGAAAGCTAGCATCTACCAAAGAGGGGGCTGATGCAAGTGTAGCTATTGGTGTTGCAGCAACCACAGAAAAACCACTCGGTATTGCAATAGGTGTTGCATCAGAGAGTAAAAGTGAACAAGGAATAGCTTTAGGTGGGTGGGCAAAAGCAAGTGGAAAATTAAATGCTATTGCAATAGGTACACAAGCAAAGGCGATGAATTCAGGAAGCCAAGCGATAGGTCAATTATCTAAAGCTGAAGGGGAATATTCTCAAGCTTATGGAGATCGAGCTGAAGCTTATGATGTGAATGGAGTCGCTATAGGTAGTTCATCTCGTGTTTCAGGTGATAACTCTGTTGCTTTGGGAGCATTTTCTTACGTAGGTGAGAAAAATACTGTTCCCCCAGCAGATAGTGCAACCCCACGTTTTCATACACACCAAGATAAAGAATATTCAATCATTCATCCAACCAATAAGAAAAAATATAACTATGGAATCGCTCTTGGTGCTCTTTCAAAAGTATTTGGTAGTCAAGGCATTGCTGTTGGAGGGGAAGCGCATGATCATGTTTCCCTTGCAGTAGGTTCTTCAGCTGTTGCACAAGGACATTTTTCAACTTCAATTGGTGCATTTGCTATAACGAAAGAGCGTGATGCCATTTCATTAGGACATGTTGCTCAGGCTAATAAACTAGGTTCAGTTTCATTGGGGCATGACGCAATATCAAATGTTGAAAGTGCGGTAGCTTTGGGAGAAAACTCTTTGGCAGATCGAAGCCTTGATGATCTTAAAAGTATTGGTTATGACCCTTTGAATAAAAGGGTAAAGATGGATTCAGATGGTTCAAATAAGGAATTTGTTTTTGATACCGATGCTGACAAAACTAGATATACTCAGCTTTCACAAGAGCTCATTGAATTAAAAAAGGAAGCTAATAATCTTGAAACTGAGTTTGCAAGTATTGTGAATGAAAAAAATAAAGCTAATCTTTCTAGTGAGGAAGAGAGGGATATTGAGCAGCGTTTAAACCAAAAATCAGATGAACTGGATAAAAAGTTATCTGCAATAAAATCAAAAGAGCATGAAAAAAATAAATTAGTTTCAGTATGGCGTGCTACAGCAGGAGCTGTATCAGTAGGAGATCATGATATAGGCATAACTCGCCAAATCACTAATCTGGCTGCAGGTAGTGAAGATACTGACGCGGTAAATGTGGCACAGTTGAAAGCTTTGGAAAAAGCCCAAAAAGAAATTTCTGGGAAGATAAATCAAAATGATCAAACTATGCAACAACTTGATCGCAATGTCTAAACAAATACCCAAAGCATTCAATCGCTTGATCGTAATGTTCAAACAAATACCCAAAGCATTCAATCGCTTAATCGTAATGTTCAGAAAATAGATAAAGATTTACGTGCGGGTATTGCTGGAGCAATGGCTATTGGTGGGTTATATCAGGCATCTGTTGCGGGAACAAAGACGATCTCGGCGAGCGTAGGGAGCTTTAAAGGTCAAAATGCTGTGGCGGTAGGCTATTCACGTTTATCTGATAAAGGAGCAATAGGCGTAAAATTTAATGCTTCATTAACATCCACTGGCGATGCTGGCGTTAGTGCAGGTATTGGATATACTTGGTAGTACACACTAAAAAGTGCGGCGGAATTTCACCGCACTTTTGTAATTAAAATTAAGGGGAATGCTTTTCCCCTTTCTTATTTCTGTTACTAAATCGCCCAACCGCCTGCATAGAATGCAACGAGTACGATAGCAATAATCACGGTTCCTGCATTTAAGCGTTTAATATCGCCACTCACGATTCTTCCAATCACTAATACCGCAAAACCTAACATAATGCCTGTTACGATGTTAGCAGTAAGTACGATAAATACTGCGCAGATTAATCCGCTCATCGCGCCAACGAAATCATCGAAATCTAATTTGCTTACATTGCTTAACATTAATAAACCAACATACATTAATGCTGGGGCAGTTGCGTAGCCTGGCACTAAGAAAGCTAATGGTTGGAAGAAAAGCATTAATAGGAATAACACCCCAACAACGATAGCAGTAATACCTGTTTTACCGCCTGCTGCTGTTCCTGCTGCTGACTCAATATAAACGGCAGCTGGTGCTGTACCGAATAAACCTGAGAATAAGCTACTGATTGAGTCTGAAGTTAAAGCTTTACCGCCATTGATAATTTGACCATCCTTATCAAGCAAGTCGGCTTGACCTGCAACTGCGCGAATAGTGCCTGTTGCATCAAATACGGCGGTCATCACTAAAGCAAATACGACAGGCAAAATTGCCGGTTGTAGTGCGCCCATAAAGTCTAATTGTAAGAAAAGAGAATTTTCACCAAAGGTTGGCATTTTGAAAATCTCTCCGCCAAATTTTACATTTGGATCAAAAATTAAACCTACGATAGTAATAGCGATAATTACCCATAAAATACCGCCTTTAATTTTCATTTTTTCAAAGCCGATAATGAGTGCTAAACCAATTAAGGACATCATGACTGGGAATGAGGTGAAATTGCCTAATTTTACTGGTAAGCCAGCTTGGTTGCTGACGACTAAACCAACGCCGTTTGCCGCAATTAAAAGTAAAAAGAGTCCGATACCAATGCCTGCTCCGTGAGCGATACTAGATGGTAAATTACGTAAGATCCATGCACGGATACCTGTGGCAGAAATTAAGGTAAACACAACCCCCATTAAGAATACTGCACCTAGCGCAACAGGAATGGCGACCTTTTGACCGATTACTAAGCTAAATGCTGTAAAAGCAGTAAGAGAAATTGCACAACCAATTGCCATTGGTGCATTTGCCCATAAGCCGATTAAGATAGAGCCTAACCCTGCAACTAAACAGGTGGCAATAAAGACAGATTCCGCAGGAAAACCTGCAGCACCTAGCATATTGGGTACCACGATGACAGAATAAACCATTGCTAAGAACGTGGTTAAACCCGCGATAATTTCTTGACGAACAGTTGAACCACGTTGCTTGAGCTCAAATGTTTTTTCTAAAGTTGGCATAGTGTTCCTTAAAGTTGAGTAAAAATTTGAAGTGAATAAGGTGCGCTATTTTACATCATAAAAATGAGAAGTAAACGTTTGCGTGAGTTTTGTTTAGGATAAAGTGCGGTCAAAATTATGAATAGTTATGAAATAATCTATTTGCTGATTTTCTCTACAAATGAGACTGCGAGTCAGCAGAAAAACTGCTATACTTGTCGCGTTTTTTAACTTGATGAAATGAAGGAAACAAAATGGCTGATTTTAATCAAATTTTAACGCCAGGCGATGTAGATGCTGGCATTATCAATGTAGTAAACGAAATTCCAGAAGGTAGTTGCCATAAAATCGAATGGAACCGTAAAGTTGCGGCATTCCAATTAGATCGTGTTGAGCCAGCAATTTTTGCAAAACCAACTAACTATGGCTTCATTCCACAAACTTTAGATGAAGATGGCGATGAGTTAGATGTGTTATTAATCACTCGTCAACCATTAGCAACAGGCGTATTCCTTGAAGCTAAAGTAATTGGTGTCATGAAATTTGTTGATGATGGCGAAGTGGATGACAAAATCGTTTGTGTTCCTGCAGATGATCGTGATACAGGAAATGCGTACAATTCATTAGCAGATTTACCGGCAAACTTAATTAAACAAATTGAGTTCCATTTCAATAACTATAAAGCGCTTAAGAAACCTGGCTCAACGAAAGTAACGCATTGGGGCGATGTAGAAGAAGCGAAAGAAGTGATTCGTGAGTCTATTAAACGTTGGAATGAGCGTTAATTAATAAACACATTTGATTGTAAGAGTCCCTGATTCTTTGAGTCGGGGATTTTTTTATAGTAAATTTCAGGAATTGAGATAATAAAAAACACCTCTCGGTGCTTACTTTATTTTTAAGTGGTGGGTCGTGAAGGATTCGAACCTTCGACCAACGGATTAAAAGTCCGCTGCTCTACCGACTGAGCTAACGACCCAATTAGATGATTTTAAAGTAAATTTTAAAATCTTTTGATTGGTGTTTAAATGGTGCCCGAAGCCAGACTTGAACTGGCACGCCTCGAAAGGCGAGGGATTTTAAATCCCTTGTGTCTACCGATTCCACCACTCGGGCAAATTGGAGCGGGAAACGAGGCTCGAACTCGCGACCCCGACCTTGGCAAGGTCGTGCTCTACCAACTGAGCTATTCCCGCATTTGTCACTAATCAGCATTGCTGCGTGACAACGGGGCGTATTTTACGGTTTTATAGTCTTGTGTCAAATGAAAAAATAAAAAAAAACTTTGTTTGATTAAAAATAAGACAAAATAATAAAAGTACGGTAGAAAATACCGCACTTTATCCAGAATTAGAGTTTGAGGTCATCTAGTAGGCTACCTTTTGCTGCCTGTAAATATTGGATCATTGACCATACAGTTAAAATGGCTGCGATGTAAAGCAAGATTATAGCGGCAATTTCCATATAGTTATTGTAACGCCATAATAATCCGCCTAGGGCTAACATTTGGGCTGTTGTTTTCCATTTTCCCCACCAAGAGACAGCGACTTTACTACGCTCTCCGAGTTCTGCCATCCATTCACGTAATGCAGAAATTATAATTTCGCGAGAAATCATAATAATGGCAGGAATCGTAATCCAAAGAGAGTGTTGGTATTCAACGATGAGAACCAAGGCTGTGACAACCATTACTTTATCCGCAACAGGATCTAAAAAGGCGCCAAATCTTGTAGTTTGCTTCCATTTACGAGCCAAATAACCATCAAGCCAATCAGTAACACCTGCAATAAAGAATATGAATGTAGTAATAAAAGGGGAGGATTCGATAGGTAAATAAAATGCAATCACGAAAAACGGAATCAGGATTACGCGAAACATCGTTAGGAAAATAGGAATATTAAATTTCATAGAAATGAACCGCTCTTGGTGTTAGAGATACGCCTATTCTAAAGTATCTAAGACTATAAAAAAAGCCACATTATGTGGCTTTCTTGTAAATAATTACGGATTAAAGTTTATCAGCGTTTTGTTTTAAGTATTTTGCAACGCCTTCAGGGTTATCTTTCATCCCTTCTTTACCTTTTTCCCATTGAGCAGGGCAAACTTCACCGTGATCTTCATGGAATTGTAATGCATCAACCATACGTAACATTTCATCGATATTACGACCTAATGGAAGATCGTTTACTACTTGGTGACGAACGACGCCATTTTTGTCGATTAAGAATGAAGCGCGTAATGCAACGCCTGCTTCAGGATGTTCAATACCGTATGCTTGAGCGATTTCGTGTTTTACGTCTGCCGCTAATGCATATTTAACTTGGCCGATACCACCATTTTCAGTTGGGGTGTTACGCCATGCATTGTGAGTAAATTGAGAGTCGATAGAAACACCAACTACTTCTACGCCACGTTTTTTGAATTCTTCATAACGGTGGTCAAATGCGATTAACTCAGAAGGGCAAACAAAGGTAAAGTCTAATGGGTAGAAAAAGATTACTGCAGCTTTTCCAGCAATGTGTTTTTTAAAGTTGAAGTTATCAACGATTTCGCCATTGCCTAATACAGCAGATGAAGTAAAATCTGGTGCTTGACGGGTTACTAATACCATAGTCATAATTCCTATATAAAGTTAAGTTGAAGTTTTGCCACACAAAATAGCGACGCGATTCTATTTGAAACGCCGACATTTTTATACTCGATTTTATCTATTAAAGCAATTAATCTTATCTAAAATAAGGTGGAAATATGCAACAACACAATCTATCAACAACATTTGTCCATGCAGGGCGTAAAAAACGTTTTTCACAAGGATCTGTAAACCCCGTTTTACAGCGAGCTTCTTCATTAGTATTTGACAGTATTGAAGATAAAAAACACGCTACTCAACATAGAGCAAAAGGCGAATTATTTTATGGCAGAAGAGGGACGCTAACACATTTTGCTTTACAAGATTTAATGTGTGAAATGGAGGGAGGCGCAGGCTGTTATCTTTATCCTTGTGGTGCAGCAGCAGTAACTAATTCGATTCTTTCTTTTGTAAAAACTGGCGACCATGTGTTAATGAGTGGTGCAGCTTACGAGCCAACCCAAGATTTCTGTAATATTGTGCTGAAAAAAATGCAGATCGATACAACTTATTACGATCCTCTTATTGGTGCAGATATTGCAACGCTTATTCAACCGAATACGAAAGTACTTTTCTTAGAAGCACCGAGTTCTATTACAATGGAAATTCCCGATATTCCGACTATTGTGAAGGTTGCAAGAAAGATGAACCCTAATATTGTGATTATGATTGATAATACTTGGTCGGCAGGTGTTCTATTTAAAGCGTTAGAGCATGATGTTGATATTTCTATTCAAGCGGGTACGAAATATTTAGTGGGGCATTCAGATATTATGATTGGTACTGCCGTTGCGAATGCGCGAACTTGGGATCAGCTTAGAGAACATTCCTATTTAATGGGGCAAATGGTGGATGCAGATTCTGCTTATACGACCGCTCGTGGTATTCGTACATTGGGTGTACGATTAAAACAACATCAGGAAAGCAGTATTAAAGTAGCAAAATGGTTGAGTGAGCAACCAGAGGTAAAAACTGTGTACCATCCAGCCTTACCAAGTTGCCCTGGTCATGAATTCTTTTTACGGGACTTTAGTGGTAGCAGCGGTTTATTTTCTTTTGAATTAACTAAGCGATTGACATCAGAACAAGTCTCAAATTTCATGGATCATTTTCAACTGTTCACTATGGCTTATTCATGGGGAGGATTTGAGTCTCTAATTCTTTGTAATCAACCAGAAGAAATTGCACATATTCGTCCAAATATTAAACGTAACCTTACAGGTTCGTTAATTCGTGTGCATATTGGCTTTGAAGATGTAGATGAATTGATTGCAGATTTAAAAGCTGGATTTGAGCGAATTGCCTAAAAGTGCGGATAAAAAAATGCCTGTTTTACACAGGCATTTTTTATAGGATTATTTTTGCTCTGACACTAGGCCAACTTTCGAACCGTCAGAAAAATGTACTGAAGTCCCGATAATATCTACTTGGATATTTTTTCCTTGCTGTAAGTGTGGACGAATTTGCGAAAGCACGGCTTCTTCAGTTGTTGATAATGTTACTGTTTCGCTAGCTTTTGGTGCAATTGTTTTTCCAAATTGTAATGCTGGAAGATTTGCTACATAGAATGGTTGATTATTTTCTTTGTAAATAGTGAGCCATTGTGCTTCTGAAATTGCTTTATCGCTTAAATTTATAATTTCATAAGTAATAGAAAAGGATTTTAAATCATCAGTAACAGAAACATTAGTAACTTTTATGTTTGCAACTTTTTGAAATTCTGCATTAGCTTGAGCAACTAATTCATCTATTTTTATTTGAGCCTGTTGTTCTGATTGGGTTGTTGCTGATTGTGTTGTTTCTGTTGCGGGTTGAGCTTTTTCTACTGCTGGTTGAGTTGTTTTTACTGCAGTTTTTTCAGCTTGTTTTGGCTCTTTATCGTTACAAGCGGTTAAGGCAATAGAGCTTGCGATGATAGTTGCGAAAAGAAAAGACTTATTAAATTTCATTGTTTATTCCTGTTGAAGTGGTTAAATAGTGGTTCAGTGGCGTTAATTATAGATCATATAGTTTGGTATGACTGTCTTTTCTTTTGAAAGTTCATAGAAGTTGTTTTATCATATTTTTCGTTTTCCTTAATCAACAGAGAAGCACAATGAAACATATTCATATCTTAGGTATTTGTGGCACATTTATGGGCGGCGTGGCGATGATTGCTAAACAAATGGGCTATCACGTGACGGGGTCTGATACTAATGTTTACCCTCCAATGAGCACTTTTTTAGAAGAGCAAGGCATCCAGATTATTCCAAATTATGATGTTGCACAATTACAACCTGCGCCTGACATGGTAATTATTGGTAATGCAATGAAACGTGGTAATCCTTGCGTAGAATATGTGTTGGAAAATAATTTGAAATACACATCTGGTCCTCAATGGTTGCATGATCATTTATTGAGAGATCGTTGGGTATTGGCGGTTTCTGGTACTCATGGAAAGACAACTACAACAGGCATGTTAACGTGGATCTTAGAACAAAATGGCTTAAAACCAGGATTTTTAATCGGCGGAATTGCCGGTAATTTTGGCATTTCAGCTCGTTTAGGAGATAGCCCTTATTTTGTTATTGAAGCCGATGAATATGATACAGCTTTCTTTGATAAACGTTCGAAATTTGTCCATTATAATCCTCGTACACTTATCGTAAATAACATTAGTTTTGACCATGCAGATATTTTTGATGATCTCAAAGCGATCCAACGCCAATTTCATCATATGATTCGAACTATTCCAGCCAGTGGCTTGGTATTAAGTTCTGCGAGTGAACAAAGTGCAAAAGAAACTTTGGCATTGGGATGTTGGTCGCAACAACAATTTTTAGGCAAAGATAATGAGTGGTTTGCTGAGCGTATTACAAATGATGCCTCACATTTTGCAGTTTTCCATCATGGAGAGAAAGTGGCAGAGGTAAAATGGAATGTAGTGGGACAACATAATATGCATAATGCTTTAATGGCGATCGCTGCTGCTCATCATGCAGGTGTGGCTATTGAAGATGCGTGTAAAGCATTGGGATCTTTTGTAAATGCTAAACGTCGTCTAGAAGTAAAAGGCGAAGTTAATGGCATTACAGTTTATGATGATTTTGCTCATCATCCAGAAGCTATTCTTGCTACGCTAACTGCTTTGCGAGATAAAGTGGGCGGTGGTGTGCGAATTCTTGCAGTGCTTGAACCTCGTTCTAACACAATGAAAATGGGTGTTCATAAAGATGAAATTGCGCCTGCACTTGGCCGAGCTGATGAAGTGTTTATGCTTCAACCAGAACAACTTCCTTGGGAAGTGGCAGATATTGCAAACCAATGTGTACAACCTGCCTATTGGCATGCAAATTTAGATCGATTAGTGGATATGATTGTCGCTGAGGCCCAACCTACAGATCACATTTTGGTGATGTCTAATGGCAGTTTTGGTGGCATTCATCAAAAAATTCTTGATAAGCTTAAACAGAAATAATCAAAGTGCGGTTAATTTAGAAAATGTTTTTAGGTTGACCGCACTTTTTATTGAGTTGACGTAACATCTATTTTTAATTTGTAATTTATAAAAGGAATCTTTGTAGAATGGCTGATCCACATATTAAATCCCCGATGGATTTTTTAGATAATCTGACTATCATTATTTATCGCACTGGCTTTGTGATAGCGGCGCTTGCTATTCTTGCCATGAGTTGGTATCCAGATTTATCACTCACCTTTATATTAATTGCGGCAACTTGCAGTGCCTCTTCATTACATATTTATCTGAAATCTTTCCGATTGCTTTTTCAATTTGCTACTTGGATAGGATTACTGTTTTATATTAATCATTATCCCGCTTTGGCCCTTGGCGGTGCGTTACTTACTTTAGGTGGTTTGTGTTTTAAAGAATATTTTTGTTTCCGCGTACCTTTGCTAAATTTGCAGCCGATATTTGTGGCTTGCTTGTGGTTTTCGTGGGTGTTAAATAATCTTATTGCGCTACGAATTTTTTCTATTATTTCTGGCGTATTACTTTTAGTTTTAGCGATACAAAAATGGCGAATGCCTTTGCATTTTGATATTGGAGATAAAACTAAATATCAAATTTAGAAAAGAAAATGACCGCACTTTTATGTGCGGTCATTTTTTTGAAAAGTTTATTTAGCTAAACATTCCATGTAACTATCTGCGGTAGATTGCAAGAATGTTGCATAAGAATTTTTGCCTAAATTGACTTTATCGCCAATTGGATCGAGTTGTCCTACATTGACTTTAGTATTTTGTGCTAAAGATTCAATCACTTTCGGTGTAAATTGTGGTTCTGCGAATAAGCAATTTACTTTATGTTCTGCGATTTCTTCTTTAATGTGAGCTAAAGTTTTTGCACCTGGCGCAACTAATGGATTGATGGTGAAGTAACCCGTTTGTTTTAAACCATAAGCATCGTTGAAATAACCGTAAGCATCGTGGAAAACGTAGAAACCTTTATCTTTAACGTTCGCCAGTTGTGCTGTGATTTTTTCAGCTTGTTCTGCCAAAGTGCGGTTAAAATCTGAAAGATTTTGAGCAATCAAATCTTTTTTATCTGGGAATTGTGCAGTTAATTTATCCGCTACTTTTTGTGCAACAATTTTGCTGATAGCTGGAGAATACCAAACATGCCAGTTTGTTGTTAAACCTTCGTCATGATCATGGTGATCGTGGTCATGGTCGTGATGTTCATGCTCGTGCTTATGATCATGGCCGTGTTCATGTTCATGTTCGTGTTTGTGCTCATGCTCATGTTTATGATCGTGATCGCCATCTTCATGGAAATGCTCGTGGTGAGCTTTACTTAATAAAGGTTCAACATCCGCAAGATCGGCAATGGTAATCACTTTTTTACGTTCAATTTGGCTAATTGGCTTGTCTAAAAATGAATCAACGTCTTCACCAATCCATACAACTAAATCTGCAGATTTTACTTTTTGAATATCAGATAATTTCAAATTGTAATCATGCGGAGAGGCTCCAGCAGGAACAAGGACTTGTGTACCCGTTACGCCATCTGCAATAGATGAAACAATAAAGCCTAAAGGTTTTACTGATGCCAATACATCAGCATTCGCCATCATTGGCGCACTTAAAAGTGCGGCAGAAATGGCGCTAATTTTTAAAAGTTTTTTCATATTTCTGTTTCCTTACTTGTTGGTAATAATTCTCAAAGGGAAAAAGAGTACGCCTTTTTATATAAATTGCAACGATTTTATAGAGCACGTGAGGGGAAAATTTTTCATTTTCAAAGTAAATAGGTTTCATTCGATAAAAAATGCACATTTGTGATCAATGTGCATTTTCAAGAGGTGATTAAGATTTTTTCTTTAGTAATTTATCTATTACACGAGACACCGCAAAAAAACCAAAGGTTGCCGTAATCATCGTGGCTGCACCAAATCCGTTTGCGCAATTCATTGTGGCAGAAATAGAACAGCCTTCAGTCATTTGTGGGAATATTAAAGGTTGTGTTGAAAATACCGCGTCGATACTAAATTTACGCTTTGGATTTTGGCTAAAATTGTAATCCTTGCGTAAAATTGACCGCACTTTGGCGAGGAGCGGATCCTGAATGGTTTTACTGAGATCGGCAATTTGAATTTGGGTTGGATCAGTTTGACCGCCAGCACCACCAATAGTAATCACGTTAATTTTGTTACGTTTACAATAAGCAATTAGCGACGCCTTAGTTTTCACATTGTCAATGGCATCGATGACATAATCATAGCCTCGATTGAGATAATCCGATTGATTCTCTGGCGAGATAAAATCATCAATAATATTGATGGTACATTCTGGGTTAATTAATTTTACTCGCTCTGACATGACTTCAGTTTTTAATTTACCGATTGTGCCGCTCATTGCAGGAAGTTGGCGATTGATGTTCGTGACGCAAATATCATCCATATCAATTAATGTGAGTTCGCCAATGCCAGATCGTGCTAAGGCTTCAACAACCCAAGATCCGACACCGCCAATGCCAATCACGCAAATATGGGCTTGGCGTAAGCGCGCAAGTCCATCAGGTGTATAAAGTCGACCGATACCGCCAAATCGCTGTTCATAATTGTCCACTGGTGCCATTATTGTAACACCCATACTCGGCCATAGTGTTTTGATAATCCTGCAATATGACCTGCTTGATCACCAATGCCACGATATAAGTCAAAGTGGTGGCCTTTCACCGCACCGCCCATATCAAGTGCAACCATTAAATGCAATTTGTGTGTACCAAGCCAGTTTCCGTTATTATCAATGTCAGGCACTTCGACTAAAAGAACAGTACCAGATGGTACAACGCTACGATCTGATGCTACTGATGCCATTGGTACAAGTGGTACGCCTGCAGAACCTTTTACTTTGCCACTTGGATCATTTTTGAAGAATACATAAGAAGAATTACGTTCTAACAAACTTTGTACGCGAGAGGGATGGCGATTGCCCCATTCACGAATTGCTTGAATAGACATTTTCTCTTTTGGTACTTCACCATCTTCTACTAATAAACGCCCAACGGCGGTGTAGGGAAAGCCATTTTGTCCTGCATAAGCGAAGTAATTAAGGTTGCCATCACCAAAATCTACATAACCGCTGCCTTGCACCCCAAGTAAAAAGTTCTCTAACATGGAATCACTATATGCTAATTCTAATCCTTGACCCGCTAATGCACCGGCATAGATTTGCGCTCGGCTAAAACGTTTATTTGCTGGCATACGATAAATTGGATTTTGGAATTGATCTTGTGGTGAACGGCGTGCATGAAGGACAGGAGAGTAGTAGCCTGTCATCAAAACATTTTGATATCCATCGAACCCACGCATAATTTGCGGGTTAATACCAAATTTAGAAAGCTCACTTACATTGGCACCAGAAAGTACCCAATTCGTAATTTTTTCATAGTTGCCATAGAAACGATCAGATAGTTTGCTTGAATAACTTTGTACATTCGAAAGTTGCGTTAAAAAATCACCCTGATTAATGACCGCACTTTGGTTTTCAACTTGAGAAACTGGCATAAACACAGCTTGTTGATAATTACGACCCGAATATTTCGCACCAAATTGTTGAGGATCGCTGCCATTTGAGGTGGTGGGAATTTGAGTTTTTGTTGTATTAGAAGAACCACAGGCAACTAAAAGTGCGGTTGTCACTGCAATAGAAAATGTTTTTAATGAGAAAAATTTTCGAACTGACATTTTTAATCCCAAAGTAAGCTTAAATAAGGCTGCATACGCTATCAAAAATCCTTCAAAACGACCAGTGTTATTTAGTCAAGCTGATTAATAAAAACGCACATTGAACATTTTATTAACAAATGAAACATAAACTTTTGTTTAATTCTTGCAAAAAAATATTAATAGCGTATAGTGCACCACATCAGACGCGGGGTGGAGCAGCTTGGTAGCTCGTCGGGCTCATAACCCGAAGGCCGTCGGTTCAAATCCGGCCCCCGCAACCAACAAATTCTAAAGCCCTGATTTAATAAAATCAGGGCCTTTCTTTTTACGGTTTAACTCGCTATGATGATCTCAATTAGATCATCTTTTTCTATGCTATAATCCCTCAAAATTTTCAAAACCGGTACCTAAATGAAACAATTATTTGCAACGACTTCTCGTGGCTTTGAAGAATTATTAAAAGTTGAACTCACTGAACTTGGCGCACAAGAGGCAAAAGTGGTTCAAGGTGGCGTTCATTATCAAGCTGATGACGAAACTTTATACCGCACTTTGCTTTGGTCACGCCTTGCTTCACGCATTTTATTTCCTTTGATTGAAACCAAAATTTACAGTGATTTGGATCTTTATGTGGCTGTTTCAGGCTTTAATTGGTTAGCGCAATTTGATGAACGAGTTACCTTCTTTGTTGATTTTAATGGAACCAACCAGGAAATTCGTCATACTCAATTTGGTGCAATGCGCGTTAAAGATGGAATTGTCGATTACTTTGAACGTCAAGGTAAAACTCGCCCTGATGTAGATAAAATTCAGCCGGACGTACGTATTCATGCTTATTTGAATCGTGAAAATTTAGTGATTTCTTTAGATTTAAGTGGGGAAGCATTACATTTGCGAGGCTATCGTGAAGATGCAGGTCAAGCGCCTTTACGTGAAACTCTAGCTGCAGCGATTGTTATGCGTTCAGGTTGGCAAGCGGGTTCTCCATTAGTAGATCCAATGTGTGGTTCAGGTACTCTTTTAATTGAAGCAGCACAAATGGAAGCCAAAATTGCACCGCAACTTTATCGTTTACATTGGGGATTTGATTTTTGGAAAGCGCATAATCAATCTGCTTGGGAAAAAGTAAAAAATGAAGCGATTGAATTAGTAGAAGAAAAACAAAGTGAAATTCAACCGCACTTTTATGGATTTGACCTCGATCACCGCGTATTAAAAAAGGCGCAGAAAAATGCACAAAATGCAGGCGTTTCACATTTAATTAAATGGCAACAAGGTGATGTTGCAGCGTTAAAAAATCCTCGTTTAAATGAAGTCGGTACGGTTATCTGTAATCCACCTTATGGTGAACGTTTAGGAACAACACCAGCTTTAATCGCGCTCTATTCTGTATTTGGGCAAAGACTTAAAAAAGAATTTTGCGGTTGGAATGTTTCTGTTTTTAGTAGCGAATCCACATTGCTTGATTGTTTGAGAATGCGTGCCAGCCGACAGTTTAAAGCAAAAAATGGCCCACTAGATTGTGTGCAGAAGAATTATCAAGTTTCAGAACGAAAATCTGACGAGATTACAGCTGAAAATGAACTGGAATTTAACCGCACTTCGGAGGTGGCAACCGATTTTGCTAATCGATTACAAAAAAATATTAAGAAAATTAGTAAATGGGCAAAGCAACAAGGATTAGACGCTTATCGTTTATATGATGCCGATTTGCCTGAATATAATTTAGCCGTCGATCGTTATACTGATTACATTGTTGTGCAAGAATATGCAGCGCCGAAAAATATTGATGAAAATAAAGCGCGTCAACGTTTATTAGATGCGGTTACTGCAACTTTGCACGTTACAGGTGTCGAAACAAATAAGTTGATCCTTAAAGTTCGTCAGAAACAAAAAGGTACCAACCAATATGAGAAATTAGCCAATAAAGGTGAATACTTTTATGTAAATGAATATGGCGCGCAACTTTGGGTAAATTTGACAGATTATTTAGACACTGGCTTATTCTTAGATCACCGTTTAACAAGAAAAATGATTGGAGAGTTGGCAAAGGGTAAAGATTTCTTGAACTTATTTGCTTATACTGGCTCAGCAACTATTCATGCAGCACTTGGTGGTGCTAAATCGACAACTACCGTTGATATGTCCAATACTTATCTTAATTGGGCGGAGCAAAATCTTATTTTGAATGATATTGAAGGTAAACAACATAAATTGATTCAAGCAGATTGCCTTCAATGGTTAGAAAAATGTGATCGTCAATTCGATTTGATATTTGTGGATCCACCGACGTTTTCAAATTCTAAACGTATGGAAGAGAGTTGGGATGTTCAACGAGATCATGTGAAATTGATGAGCAATCTAAAACGAGTTTTGTCGAATAATGGCACAATTGTTTTTTCGAATAATAAACGTGGATTCAAAATGAATTTAGTTGCGTTGGAAGAATTAGGTTTAAGTGCGGTAGAAATTTCGCATAAAACGTTACCTCTAGATTTTGAACGTAATAAACAAATTCATAATTGTTGGATGATTCAACATATATAATGATTTCCCAAGTTGTAAAAATAGTCGAAAAAATAGTGAATTTTAAACAAACTGAATAAAAAACTATCGCTCAAACATTTTTTTTCAAAAAGTGCTAGACAAGGTTTTGTTAAATCATTAATATACGCCTCCGCAACGACGCAATAACGCGTTCGTAGCTCAGTTGGATAGAGCGTTGGCCTCCGGAGCCAAAGGTCGCAAGTTCGAATCTTGTCGAGCGCGCCAGGTCAGTGCAACAACAACTTTTAATGGTGGCTATAGCTCAGTTGGTAGAGCCCTGGATTGTGATTCCAGTTGTCGTGGGTTCGAATCCCATTAGCCACCCCATCTTATCTTTATAAGATCTGACGGCGAGTAGCGCAGCTTGGTAGCGCAACTGGTTTGGGACCAGTGGGTCGTAGGTTCAAATCCTATCTCGCCGACCACTTTATTTTGCTCTTTAACAATCTATCAGACAATCTGTGTGGGCACTTGTTGATTGACTTGTTTTAAAATATTTTTAATTTTGAAGTCTTAATAGGTGCTTAACTGAAAATTCATAATTACTTTTTTAAGTAGTGTCTTATTTATAGCTAAGCAGTATATTGAGCGATTGAACTTGAATTGAAGAGTTTGATCATGGCTCAGATTGAACGCTGGCGGCAGGCTTAACACATGCAAGTCGAACGGTAGCAGGAGAAAGCTTGCTTTCTTGCTGACGAGTGGCGGA
>NZ_QQGY01000007.1:0-148209 GCF_003490595.1 Haemophilus haemolyticus | reverse complement strand
GCTAAGTGCGGAAGAGATAAGTGCTGAAAGCATCTAAGCACGAAACTTGCCAAGAGATGAGTTCTCCCAATCTTATAGATTGTAAGGGTTGTTTAAGACTAAGACGTAGATAGGCAGGGTGTGTAAGCGGTGTGAGCCGTTGAGCTAACCTGTACTAATTGCCCGAGAGGCTTAACTATACAACGCTCAAGTGTTTTTGGAAAACAGAGTAAAAGAAATTAACTAAACGTTCAGCTTGTGGCCAATGAAGAACATAGATAGAAGTTAGAATAAAAGTTATCAAAGAATTATCCTGGCGGCGATAGTGCGGTGGAACCACCTGACACCATACCGAACTCAGAAGTGAAACGCTGTAATGCCGATGGTAGTGTGGGGCATCCCCATGTGAGAGTAGGGCACCGCCAGGTTTATTTTTTTAGTTTATTTATTGAGTAAATTAAAAAAATAAAAAATTTTTGGCAGAGATAGTGCAATAGATCCACCTGATACCATACCGAACTCAGAAGTGAAATGTTGTAACGCTGATGGTAGTGTGGGGTATCCCCATGTGAGAGTAAGGCACTGCCAATTACTACATTTAGCGGAGTGGTAGTTCAGCTGGTTAGAATACCTGCCTGTCACGCAGGGGGTCGCGGGTTCGAGTCCCGTCCATTCCGCCAATTTATTCATACCAATAGGGGCGTAGTTCAATTGGTAGAGCACCGGTCTCCAAAACCGGGTGTTGGGAGTTCGAGCCTCTCCGCCCCTGCCATTAAAAAACCTTTCATTTTCAATAATTTACTACATTGTAAAAATTTTCTTGTGAGAAATCATCGTCTTCGTGTGGCGTAAATGTGACATTGTTCGCAAACTCTATCATGTGATCTGCATTTAAATGTGCATATTTCTTTACCATTTCTAATGTTTCCCAACCACCCATTTCTTTTAACGTATAAAGCGGTGTACCTGCTTGAACATGCCAACTTGCCCAAGTATGGCGTAAATCATGAAAGCGGAAATTATGAATATTGCTTTTTTCTAATGCTTGATGGAAATCATGCCAATCAATACGCCCAATTTGTTTATCAGTACCACGATGAAAAACAAATTCACTGCGACGAGTTTGATATAATTTTTGCAATAAATCCAAAGCAGTGTTATTCAACGGTAATGCTCTTGCTTTACCTGATTTTGCTACATCATTTGAAACAATTGCGATACTACGTTCAAAATCTACTTTATCCCATGTCATTGATAAAATCTCTGTCATACGGGCTCCAGTGAATAAAGCAAAAGAACAAACATTTTTCATCCACGCTAAATTCAAATTTGAAATCAGTGTTGTGGCTTGCTCTTTTGTAATCCAACGCACGCGGACTTTTGGCTCAACGAATTTTTTCACATAAGGGATTCTATCTATCCAACCATTTTTATAAGCCAGTGAAAGCACCCGCAAAATAGACGTGCGATAGCGGTTTTTTGTTGAAGGCGACAGTGGTTTTTTATGAGTGGTTGAGTATGTCGGCAAATTAGTCATAATATCTTCGCCTGTAATATCACTCAATTTCCAACCGCCAAAAACAGAACGCCAATAAATGGCGTGTCTGCGGTTAGTATCAAAATCCTTTTTCAACTTGGCATCTTCCACAAATAATAACAATGCTTCTTCAAATAGTTTTGGCGGTTTCTTGTTAAGATGCGCCATATCCCATAATTCTGCTTTGATCTTATCGTGTAATTCTTGTGCCTTTTTCTTTACTTCAGTCCCAGTGCTTCGTCTAATTCGTTCGCCACTCGGTATTGTAATATCGAGCCAATATGTACTTCCTCTCTTGTAGATTGACATTTATTTTTTCCTCCATTTTTTATATCAGTCAATCCAACCAATCGGATGACATTATTTTTTCTTTTTCTACAACGGTCAAGATCTTCCCTAAAAACTCGCCACGCTTTCGAACCTTCCATTTGAAAAAAGCCCCATTTAAAACGGTGAGCAAAAACAGTGCTGTAACTTAAATTAAGGAGGTTGGCTACCTCCTTTATCGTTAACGTGCGCTCGGATTTTGTTGTGTTTTCCTCCGTAATCACAAATCCCCCTCTTTCACAAACACACCATCAATCATACGTCCTTTGCGGTCTTTGATTTCATTCCAAGCTGCTTGCATACATTCTTCTAATCTAAGACTGGTTTCATCAGCAATAAATCGTAGAACAAGGATAAAATCAAAGAGAAAATCATCTTTCGCTATACCATGCAGAGCTCTTAGTCCATCAATAATAATCTCTTCTTTATTAAGTCCATGGTTAGAATCTAATTCCAGAGATAATATTTCTGTTAAATACTTATCAAATTTAAAAACTTCTCCACGTTTTTTGAACTGAGAATTTAGGACTGATAAAACAACAAGACAATCACCAATACTATCTTTTATTTTTTCAGCATTGTTTTTAATAACGCTTGAAGTAAGCTCGCCATATTCTTCAATAAGTTTTAGCATTTGTTTCTGCGGGGTAGAACCCTCAATCAAATTGCGATCTTCTGCCCATTGTTCGATGTTTTTTATAAGCTGTTGTAAGTCTGCCATTTTTATTTCCTCTAATTTTTCAACTGTGCCAAAATATCTTCAATAGTATTTGCTACCAAAACAAAATTTGCACCTTTGCTTGTTGAATAGTCACTTGTGATGTTTGCGTCATAAAAACGCTCACAAATTTCATCAACTGCTTTTATTCCATCCTCTGAAAGCCACAGGATTGTTCCTGTTTCCAGGATTTCTGAAAAATCATCATCAAAACGGCTAGAACCATCACAAGGAATATCCTCGCATTCTATAAAATGGGAAATTAGATCAGCATTAAGATACATTTCTAAATGCTCATAACCATCGCTTACATGCTCAAGTTTTGATGTTTTGCCATTTTTTCCCATAATAAAATTTTCTTTCACGAAATTTAATTTTAAAAATTTACTCATAGTTCACCTACATTTAATTAATGATCCCTAAAATCCCCCAAGCTCTCGCCCCAACCAAAGGCTTGAGCCAACGGAATTTTTTCTTCTCTAATGAAAACTTCATCGTTTTCACAACAAATCCACCGATAGTCATTAAGCCGTAACCGTCCATGGCACATTAAAAGGTCAATTTGTGACGGTTTTAATGGCGAACCAATAGGCAACATCAATAAATTAGCTTGCTGTTCAATTTTTGAACGGTTACAGTTATTGACACAAGTCCAAGCGGCGCGATGCGCCTTGTTTGTTTCGGTGGACTCCGAATGAAGTGCGGTGGAACCCAACGCACTTTTCGCTGATTTAATCACCCAGTTTTTTAACTTGGTGATGATTTTCTTTTCTGTGAATCTGTTTTTTACCCCCACAATTTTCTTACTAATTTCCCCATATTTATTCGGTTCGCACTCTTCATACTCAATACAAATCGGTTGATCACAACGTTTTGTCATTGCGCCACCTTGCACTTTTAAATAACTACCAAAACAACTCACATCAGCCACCGTGCGACTAATATCCAATACTTCATCGTCCGCAACGGCTGCCATGGCATCATCAATTTTGCGAAGTTCACGCCAAGTCGAAATTGACGGTGTGCCATAAAATTGGAATTGACGAATGCCCCAAAGATTTGCCCACGCACTCACACGTTGCACGTTTTCAAGTAATGTCAGATTTTCTACTTCATCGGACATTTCTTTGCCTTGCTTACCTGCATAGATATTCTTGGCGATGTATTTCGCCACATAGCCAATGGCAGAACCTTTGGTTGGATCAATTTCTTCTACTTTGAAACGGTATTTTTTCGCACCGAATTCATCGCCATCTAATTCCAATGCTTTCTTGCGGAATAGATGAATAACGTCATCTTTATGTTCAGGTTTTACATACATCAGCAAGTGCCAATGCGGTGTGCCATCGTGATGCGGTTCAACGCCACGAAAGCCAAAAAAACCGATTCCACGTTTGGCAAACTGTGCACGCAACTGCGCCCACACTTTATTTAAGTAACGTTGCGTATCACGAGGGCTTGCGCCTTGCCATTTTTTATTGTTTTTGCCTGTTTCATGCGTCGTGTGAAAAGAGGATGGGGCAGTCAGCGTAAGAAAGAGTGACACAAATGAATTTTCTATCGCCCATTCATCAATCCCACGCAAGCGGTTCATGGTTTCCTGAAAACGGATAGCAGGATTTGCCACCGATTTTTTCCACATTTCAATCAACGGCATTTGTTCGGTGCTATCGTCTAGATTTTCCAACACCATTTGTTGCAGATATTCGATGTTATCTGCACGTTGTGCACGGTAATCATTAAATGCGGTTTGAGAGACATAAGGACTCACTTTTGCCGATACTGCACCACAGCCAATCTCCACATGTTCTTTCAATCGTTTTTGTGCCGTAGTAAGTTGGCGTTTCCAGTGTGTTGGGCAAACTGATTTATTAAGATCAACCTCAATGTCATTCACATCTAAGAAACGGTTATCTTGATAAGCGAACCAGTGCTTTAACGGAAAACCAATATCTGCACACACTTCACCCACTAAGCGATAAAGGTCACGAGAAAGTGCGGTGAAATCATCAAGAGATATTTCCCCACGTTCTTTCCGCTCGGCTTGTTCGGTGACAAAATCAGACTGTAATTTCGTAAACAACATGGCTAATTTGTCTGCCATTTCTTTTAGCTGATGTTCACCTAATAAATAAAACGGAAAGTTAGCCGCCTTTTTGCCTTTAGAAAGTGCGACCACCTGTGAATGCGTATCACGGTCAATCAACCAATCAAGGCTAACGTGATAATGTTGAAAAACGGCTTTCAAGCGATTGGTGAGGATTTCACGCAAATAGGTGTTCGCATACGCCGCCTGTTTATTACCGAATTTAAACCCAATAGAGCCATCATCTTTTACGCTCTCGAAAGCACGCAACCACACATGGCGAAAATGCTCACGTTGGCGTTTGCGAGGGAGCGCAGAAAGCAGTTTTTCAACATAATCGAACTGGTGCGGCGCAACAGAAAATAATTCCATTTGCGCCGATGTTGCTTGAGCAGTATCAAAAGTGCGGTTAATATTCACCGCACTTTGCATCATCACTGCACGTGCATCTGCCATCGCTTGCTCACGTTTGGCAAGATTAGCATTGCACTCAAGTTCCCAGTTCATCATCAAGAATCCTTACATTGCCGTATTGGCTAAATATTCACTGTGATATTCAAAATATTCTTTGATTTTGTTGTTAGTGGATTTCACGGCACTAACGAATTCATCTAAAGTTGAAATTTCTTGCTGTGTTAAGTCATAATGGCGCAATACATCAACTATATCTAAAACATTGCTAAGTGATTCACCTATATTTTGTGGTTCTTGCCCTTCAATCATTTCAAACACTTGAAAACGTGAATTCATCGTTCTAACTCTCAACGTCACACCACAATCAAGCGGAATATAAATATTGTTTTCCATTATTCTTTTTCTCCTTTACCAACGGCTATCTAGCACGTCCGTAATAAACTCAATTAATCCCATTACCGTGATAGTTGCACCAAGAACAGCAAATACCGCCACTAAAAACATCATAAAAAGCTCACTCATCACGTTTCCCCATAAATTGCTTAAAGTCATATTGGCGGGTCTTTTCTAGTTTGATTTGCCCTTCCTCAATCGCTTTTTTGAAACAATATTCAGCGCGTGCAAAGCTCCAGTTTGTTTGTGTTTCGGTTGGTGCAGCTATCCACGCTGAACGCCATTGTTTTGCGGCTAACCCATAATTGCCTTGTTGCTCACTTTCTTTTGCGTGTTGCGCATGGTCTAAATAAGTTTTGATAGCTAATTTTTTCATTTTGCATTTATCGCTAAGTAAATTACCGCGTCGGCGGCATCAATCATTTTTGGGAAAATCAAATCGGCGTCGGCATCACACCCCTGTGCTTTCAACTGCAGCCACAGCGCGCGAAAATAACGATATTTGAGGTGCCATTTCTGCGCGGATTTATTGGCAAGGTTGGTCATCTTTTTCTCCCCATTTGTCGATTTGGAAAAATTCACTGGCAGTAATGCCTTGCGGAAAAGAGTTAGAAAGTTCCCGCACTTCATATAAAGCATTGGCAATCTTACGTTTTCCATCATCGTTAAATTGAGCCAGCTTATTGCCACGGCTGTAACGGTTGATCAGATACAGGCTACGCACCATGTCCGCATTTTTGTTCTCTGGTGTAATATCAATGCCAGCCCACTGCAGTAATTTGGTGCGTAAATAAGGCGGAACCTCATTGAATGCACGCTCTACGCGATAACGGCTTTTGCCGGTGAAATGCAGCGCATCGGCATAACTGCGCACCTTCGGCACCGCCACCTTATGCGCCCAACACCATTTTTCTGCCAGTGACTCAGTTTCATCGTCAAAGCAATAAGGCATTAAGGCCATCACTCACCCCCATTCATTTATTTACGGAACCACCGTACAAAGCGTTGGAAAATGCTTTGTTCACGTGCCCACTGTTCTTCTTTAAGTAATGCAATGCGATCACTGAGTGATTCATTCAGCAATACTTGCTGTGCATTCACGTTTGTTTGGTGAGAAATTGCTCGTTGCAACAGTTGAATGTTGCGAGCCTGTTCTTGAACGGTTTTGTTTAACTGCCACACATTCACACGGTTATGGCGTTTTTTACCGTTGTCATATACATAATTACTGCTTGCCATTTGCTCAAACTCCTAAATTTGGGTTGCAAAAATCCTGTCGAATGAATTTCTTCAAACGACGATGTTTAAATTACGGTTGGAAAATTAAGAATTAATCGGTTTCGATTTGAATCTGCCGAGGGTCAATATTCTTGCGTGATTTTTCTGATGCGGTCCACGTTGCAATCTCATGTGCATCACGCATACCAAGGCTGCGTTTAAAATTGGACAGAATGATTTCAAAATCGCATTCAAAATCACGACAACGCGGATTACAGCACACCAGATGACCTTTAAAATAGGTCAAACTAATCGCACTTGATGTATCAATGTTTAAAGGCCCTTCACAAATAGGGCATTTCACTAATGATTTAACGGTAAAACTTGGATATTGGGACACACTCACCACCTTTTGTTATACTTGCCCCAAAAAGGAGCCATTATGAAAACACGTTTACTTATTCCTGATACCGATGTCGAACTTTCGGCATTTATTGCACAACACGCGGAAGATAAAGCACACTGGGATGTTTACGACCCGACTTATCGTGTAGGGATTTCCTATCTTGGTATTGTGTATCGGGAAATTATTTGCCAGTCATACGTCGAATTTTTAGCACTTGAGACTTTTCTAAAAAAACACGGTGATTTCGTGCTTGAAGCACCGGGCAAATTTTATCGGCGTTGGGCATTAATGGATTGATTTACGATTTAAAATGCTATTGAAGATACCCATTTCTTAACAATAATTGTGGATAGGTAAATTCAAATTCATCACGCACATTGTGGCGAATTGTCACATTGGCGTTATGCACTAAGCCCTGCTCAATCAAAATTGCCACCGCATTTTGCACGAAGGGCAAATCATCACAGTTTTCACTGGGTTCAATCCACGCCACGATTTCGCCATATTTGTTGCGTTGAAAATGAAATGTACCCTTGGCAAGGGTTTGCCATTGTGGATCTTGCACAATGCCTGCCACTTCTTCTTCAAATTTTTCCACGCCTGCTTGCTTCACATAAGCCAAGGCATAACGCAGCATTTCCACATCTCTTGCACTAAATATTGCCTGATTATTTTGTTCACACATACACACCTTCTTTTTGTTCTACGCTCTCCATATTCCCCAATATGGATTGCACGGTTATTAAAATTAAAAGAGAATCAACACCATAAAGTACGAAACCATTGAAAATAACGCCACGAGGTATGCCATGCTGACTCGATTTTTACGATTTCTCATATTTATCCTTAACTGGTCTATTGTTGCTGGGATCGTTTGGCTTAATGTCATCTTACTGACTGATTAATTAATACATTCTTCTAATTTCAAACGGATAAAATCATTCAATTCCCGTTTATCCGCTTGAGCCATTTCTTGTAACTTTTCTTTAAAACTTGCCGTCACACGAAATGCAATAATTTCAGATTTTAGTTCGCGTTTTTTTTCTGTTTTCGCCATACTCTTTTCCTTGTTGTTTTTGTTTACTTTGTTATACTCAATCACTAATAATTATGTGTTCTCTTACCCTGAGGATTTTTATGACCGCACTTTCCATTGAAGAACGTCTCGAAAAACTTGAAGCGCAAATGCAAGTGCGTATTGAACGTCAAAACTTGCTTTCTGAATTGATTTATCAACAAGCCAAATTGCAAAGCACTATTCTTTATCTTTCAAAGATGCGTGAGTCTTTCCTTCACGTTGAGCCCTCATTCTCTCCACTTCTTGAGCAACAGCGTGTTTTATACACAAAACTTCTTGCTGAACTGCCTCCTGAAGATCAACAGGGGCGTGAATATGTACGTTCACTACAAAATCTCTTTGAACAGAAATAGTCGTCATTAATTTTTCCATAAAAATAAGGAACCCCCCATGACTGACGAAACACTGGTTATTCCCATTGAAGTTGATTCACCGCTCAACATCACTTTCCATGCCGAGACAGGAGAAATGACGGTGGAATGTTTTCAGTTTGTTTCAGGTGTGCCACAAGCGAAGATGACTTTTCGTTATACACCGCAGGCAACACAAGAAATGCTGCGGGCACTTGCGATTTTCCAAGAGAAACTCGGTACAACATTTTTAATGCAAGCCACGCCACATAACGTGCAATAGATCGTTTACATTGAGAAAGCATTGCCATTGTGTTTTTGTGTTTGTTTACATTGTTATGGCTTAGTTTAAGTTGAAGTTTAACTTAAATCAATTGGTTTAAGTTAAAAATTTGATATTTTTGAATTTGAATTTTTAACTATTTGATTTATAGGACTAATTATGCGTAACTGGATTGAATTAAAAAACATCATAGATGAACTAGGATTAGATATATCTATACAGGGGCTTACTCAAAAAGCCAAAAAAGGAAACTGGGCTCGTCGAAGAGTTGAAGGAAAAAAAGGAAACATTTTTGAATATCGCATTTCAGATATGCCTGAAGATATAAGAAATGCTCTTGGTTTTAAAGACAATAGTGAAAGTTTTGATGATTCCGTTCGTGTAATCAACCTACATGACTCAGAAGCAAGAAACACTGTTCGAGTGGAAATTTTGGATATTGAAGCCAGTGCAGGAAATGGTTCGTTTTTAACTCGGACAGAACAAGGCTTATTGGCGCAAGAGTTCGACTTGGATTTCTTCCGCCGCCAATTTGGGCGCACCGATGCTAAAAACTTAAAGATTATTGCCGTAAAAGGCGATAGTATGGCGCCGACATTGGAAAGCGGCGATTTACTTTATGTCGATGTATCAGAAAATTATTTCAGTGCCGATGGGCTTTATGTGTTCACGTTTGATGATCACACATTCATTAAACGCTTGCAAAAACGCGGTCGCGAAATGTGGGCGATTTCTGATAATAAAGAAGAGTATAAAGAGTGGGAGATAAAACAGGATGATCCCGTCTATATTCACGGACGCGTGGTGTTTAGTTTGCCGATGAAGATGAAGAAGTGGTAATGGCAATTGATTGTGAAAATTATGAAGATGAAACTTTTGTTTTTATTGACACTATTTTGTAGTGTATCTGCTTATTCTCAAACTGTACCTGATGAAATTGTAGATTTATTTGATGAAGTATCATCAGTTGCAGATCCTGAAGAAGATGTAAATTACCTTAATCATGTTATTTCTGTAAGGATAAATAAACCTATTATTCAACGTGATTATGCAAAATATGTTGTAAGAATAATCTGCGATGATAGTTATTTTGAACCTAGTTACTGGCAAGATATTGATTTCAAAATTATCGAAGTAAGGAATCGCGATAATAATTCTGGATACAGAATAAACATAGATAAAACAGTTTGTGCAGCACCAATAAAACATGATTGGTCAGATAATGAACTTGAGGAACGTACATTTAAATATGGATTAAAGAAATTCTAAGGAGCATTCAATGAAAAAACTTGACCGTGACCACGATGGCGTGCCTTGTGAGAGTATTTGCCAATGAAGATGAAGAAGTGGTAGCGATTAACCCGAGGGATTTGTAGGGGAGATACCGAAATGAAAAAACTACTTTTAATTTTAACCGTACTTTCCCTTGCTTTCTCAACAGCAACTTTTGCCAAAAGTAAAAAAGCAGATGCAGCGATTGGTACTGGATTAGGCGCAAGTATAATCCTTTCGATTTGTGGAATTGGTGATGTAATTCTTGGCTTATTCGTATTATTCACTCGTCCAAAAGCATAATTTAAATTAACATAATACCTGTTTTTTAGCAGACATTTTTGTAGAAACTGATTATGAGAAATAGAAAAAATATTTTTAGATGTCCTAGAATACTCAATATATATAATAATGAATATAGGAATGAATCTCTTGCCTTTATAAATTCTTTAGACTTAATTTTAAAAAATAATATTACCGAAACAACTATTAGCTTTTTTTCTTGTGTTGATATAAAGGCTGCTGCAATGGTACTACTTTATTCTAAACTTGAAACCATACTTAAAAGCAACAGTAATATTAGAATCCATTTTTTATTTTCGCCATTTTATAAAAATGTCCAGCTTTTGTTAAAAAGATCTGGATTTGCTTATTTATTAAAACATGGATATTCTAAGAATAATTTTGAGCGTGAACAAGACGGGATGCCAATCATTAGTAGTGTTGGTGGGATGTTTAGAGATGAAATAATTGATTTCATACAATATCAAATTTATAAGAATAAATTAACTCCAGAACAAGAACATGTTTTAAGTGATGCCATTTATGAGGCGATAAATAATGTTACTTTACACGCATATCCAGAAAATGACTCTTTACATCGCCCTTGGTGGCTAATGTGTGATTTATTTGAGAATGAATTATATTTAGTTCTTTATGATCAAGGATCTGGAATACCAAAAACTTTTTGTAAAGGAAATAAGCTTTTCGATAGCATAGACTGGGAAAGTGATGAGACTAAACAAGTGTTAAGAGAAGTAATTCATAAATTTGGATTATCTCAAGACATCTCTATACCCTCTGTTGAAGCAATATCCACATCAGAATCGACTGCCATTCATCTTGCGATGACAGATGACATAACTAGAATGACAGATAAAGACGAAGAAAAACACGGGCAAGGTAGTAAAAGCATTAAAAAGCTTGTATCATCCCATGAAAACGGTACTTTATGGGTATTTAGTTGTGGTGGTGCAATGAAATATCTCAATGACGATACCTTGCCAGAATTAGTTGATTTGCCTATACCGATTAATGGAACGCTAATACAGTGGAATATAAAGGTTTAAATATGACTGTAAATAAAATAAATGTTATCAAAGAGTTCTCCAAAAAACCCTATGGACGATCTCCAGAAAAAGTTATGAAAGGGGAAGAAAACGACACCGGTTTAGTTTTTAGGAAAAATTTCCTTGCCCCCCGTTTAAGAGACTCTATATCAGAAGGAAAAAAATTAAGAGTGATATTAACAGGATATAATCGTTATGGACGCTCTTTTCTAGATGAGTCCTTTGGCGGCTTAATTCGAGATGATGGGTTTACTTATAATCAGCTAAAAGATTATTTGGATATTGAACATAAAGATGTGCAGTCTATTGTTGATTTATCCTGGGAACGTATAAAGAAAGCGGCTCAAGATGAGGGGCAGCTTGATGAAGATTAAATCATTTTTATTGTATTCATTTTTAATTCTAGCCGTTCTTTATATGGTCCGGCTCTCTACTCAAGATAGTAATATGAGTGAACATTTTGCAATTTTAGCCTCATCTATAATAACAGCAGTTGGCTGGTCTATTTCTTCGTATTTAAACACTCGTAGCTTTAAACGTAGTGAAATTATCAAAAATAAAGATTTTATCACAAATCTTATTGATACTTTTTTTCGTGAGTTGCTAGAATTAGTTGAGAAACGTTCAACGTCAATAGATGATATAGAAAATTTTATAACAACTAAAGTAACTACAATTGAGTTAAAAGCTAATCAACTAGAAAAAATTTTCAAAGAAAATTGTCAGTTTATTTCTAATGAATCATTGACAAAATTACGTTCTTCACCAATAGATATATTTGAAGATAGTCATTCTGATTATAAAGAATTAAATCGACAACTAAATGAATTAAGAAATGAAATATATCAAGATGTTGAAAATAACTATAATTCTTGGTTAAAAAGTCAATAACTTTATTAATCCATTTAAAATAGTGGTCAATCGACCGCTTTATTTTTTCTCTTTTTTCACTTCCACTTCATCTTCTTCTACTTTCAATTCACATTCAATTTGGCTCGTGAGTCCGCCGTCTGAAAGATTGTGTGTCACTTTGGTGATTAGCCAGTTGGTTGCGTCAATTTCGGCTTTAAAGCCTGACAGCTCAATCGGCGTTTCTGGGATTAAATCGGGTTCGCCAAAGGCAAGATTTAGGCTAAATGTCGCCACGCCACGTTTTAGCTTATCAAAAGCAGACTTGGCGGCAGTGATGGCTCTCGCTTCTGAAGGATAAGTAACACGAAGGGTTTTAATTTTATCATTGTCACTTTCAACAGGGGCTTTTTGTTCAATGGTTTTATATTTTATTTTCGTTAATCGTCTGCCCTTTACTGTACCATCTGCTAGCGTTCTCCCTTTCGTCATACGCTGTTTTTTCACTATCTTAGTATTTTTATCTACGATAATCTCGCCACGTTTGCCTGTGTCCGTATCGTGCCAATACGCCCTCACGGCTTTGTAGTTTTCACTTTCGGCAATGGAGAAAGTGTAGCTGTCACCACTTTTGCGAGTGATTTTTCGTAGTGGAATCGGTTTGCCTGAGGCTGTTTTGCCTTGTCCTAGTGGCATAAATAATAGCGTGCCATTTTTAACGGTGCACATCGCCCCGTGTTCTTCTGCCAGTCGGCTTAATAGATTAATGTCGCTTTCGTTGGTTTGGTCAATGTGTGCGATAAACGTATTTGCTAGTTTTTTCTCACACTGGCTTTTGAGTTGGTTCTCTTTGGCGATAGTGTCAATAATTTCGCCCAACGTTTTTTTATCAAATGAGCGCTCTTTTTGTTCGGAAAATGAGCCTTTTAAATCTGCTGCTCTTGCTCTGATGGTTAATCGGTCTGCCGATCCTGCACCGCCTGAAAATTGCACTTCATCCACTGAATATTGCCCTTTGTCAATCAGCGGCTTGCCTTTCCAACCTAGCGCAACTTGGATTGTGGCATTGCGTGGCGGTAAGGCGAGTTTGCCGTCATGGTCGGATAATTCTAAGTCTAGTGTGTCCGCTTCCAATCCTCGATTATCTGTTAAAGACAAACTAATTAAACGGCTCGAAATCACTTGCGTGATGTCTTGCTGCTTTTTTTCTTTCGTGGTGATCTGCACTTTAAAAGCGGGCGTGCGGTGATTGTCGTTAAGATTGAAATCAAACATTAAAGGCTACTCATTAAACTCTCTGCAATGGCGATTAACATCGGGTCATCGGTGCGTTTTAAGCTCATGCTGAAATCAATCGCACGAGGTGCACCATCGCCAAAAAATTCTGTTCGGGTTTCTTGTACGTTTTCAATTACAAAAAAACCAATAATTTCAAAGGTTGCACCGTCAATCAGCGGAAATGCACCGCCACTGTCTGCCATTAATTCCAGGGCCTTAATGGAAAATCTGCCGCCTGTGATTTCTGGGATTAATCTGCCACTAATCGTCACAGTTTCGCTTTCTTTACCGGTGAATTGTGTTTTTGGCATTGCTCCAACAATGGCATTAGTTGGATGCCGCCAATTTGATGTGCGGTCTAAACTTTGAAAAGGCACGGTTTGCCGAGTGAACACAAACATGCCCAATGTGGCAAGTGCGAAGTTTTGGAACATAAATAATCCTAAAGAAAAGTGCGGTCAAAAAATCCCGTGATTTCTGACCGCACTTGGTGAATTAGCGAAAGAGAAATGCAATGCCGAAAATCACAAGCAACCAAAAAACAACAAGTGAGATTAACAGCCCACTCCATACAATATGCCGTGGCATATTTAATACATAATCAATCATTTTCTGTTTCATTTCGTTCCCTTGCTTTTTCTCGCCATGTCATTAATTCGGCAAATGTCATTTGCTCAAAGGCTTGTGGTTGCCAGTGGAAGATGATGGCAATGTCTGCCATAGCATCTTCCACTGTTGCGGCAATCATTACTCGGTCGCTTCGGTTTCCACTTCCGAGTTCTTCCCTAAAAAACCGACAGCCGCCGCAGCAAGTTCGGTGAAGTCCACCACTTCCATGGTGACAAAATCTGATTTATGCAAAACAGGAGTGGTGACACGTGCTAGTAATACTTGTAATGCGTCCACATCCATTTGCAACACATCAAACATCTTTAAGCCTTTTAATGCGGGCACCGTTGGTTTATTGACAGTGATTTCCGTGATTTGGTTTTCGCCGCGAGTAATAGGGTTGGTTAAGGTGATAATTTTGGTGTTTTCTGTTTTCATTTTATGTTTCCTTTAAAATCCCTCTTTTTTGTAAAGAGGGGAGGGGGATTTAATAAAAGCCCCTTTCGGGGCAAGGTGTGTGAATTAAATGCCGATTGCTGCGCGGTGTTCTGCTAAACGATCAGTACCGCCAACAATGAAAACGGAATTGATTAAGTCAATTTCCGCGAGGTCTTTGCCGTTTTCGATGATTTTGTAGTAGGTTAATGGCACGGTGTAGCTTTGTTCGGTATCATCGCCCGATTTACTGGTGCCGTTGTCAATCTCACCGAAACGACCGCGCATTACCAGTTCGATTGAAACCACTTCTTCGGTGTCGTCTTGTTGATAGGCTCCCGCAAAACGTAATGCCGTGCCGTCAATTTTTCCGCCAAATTCTTTGATAAGCTCAGTCATATAACCGCCCATCTTGAATTGCGCTTCCAAGCCTTCCATGCCTAAATTCACTTTTACTGGACCAAACATACCGCCTGCACGGTATTCTTCCAGTTTCATGGCTAATTTAGGTTGAGTGATTTCGGTGACTTGGCCACGGTAAGAATTACCGTCAGCCAAAAAATTCATTAATTTGAGTTTACGAGGTAATGCCATTTTTTACGCTCCTACTTTTGCAATGTTTGCGGCAAATTCCACAAGGTATTCATCGCTGATGTATTGGTTGAAACCAAGTTGTTCTAACGGTGGAACAGGGCAGTAGTCATAAGATACAAGCAATTTTGCATCTTTTAAGGTTGCGGCAGTGTTTAAGTTGGCATTGATAAATGCTTTACCGCCGATTAAATAACCTTGCGCCACATATTCACGCCATTTTGCGTTGATCGCTTCCACGATTTCTTTCACAAGATTCACGGAGATGTCTTTATCCATCGCCCAGTCAAAGGATTGTGCAATGGTGTCTTTCAACACTTGTGCCGTGCGAGTGTAGTTTTCGTAGATAAATAATTTGTCAGCCGAACGAGTGCGTAATCCCCAGAACTTAAAGCCATTGTGGTTTACACAACAAGTAATGCCTTGTTCGTTGAGATAATTAACGTCGGTTGCACTGTCGTTAATATCAAATGAAACTGGCTTGGTGACACCTGTCACGCCAGTTAAACCTTTGTTTGAAATTGAGGTGTGCCAGCCGTATTCTTTGTCTTGATATGCACGCATTGCCGCCGCACGTACAACGGCATAATCCACTTCGGTTTGTTTGGTTTTCGCTGAACCGCACGATGCATACACAAAGCCATTCAATTTTTTCGCCACTCTTAACAATTCAGTAGTTACGTCTTGGCTGTCATATTTCGGGATACAGAAAATACGAGGTTTAACGCCACAAACTGCAGCAGATACGAGGAACGCTTTTAGGCCAGTGTAATTGCCTTCATTATCGACTGAGCCAATCACATTGGCTTTCATGGTGCTTTCATCTTCGTTTTCTTCCACGCGAATGACGACAACTTTACAGTTCACAATGTCCGCAATGCCATCTAGCGCACGAGATAGCGTGCCTTTTTTACCTGCTTTGGCTTGCATTTCGGCAGTGATGCCAGTTAAAAGAGTGGGTTTGTTGAGTGGGAAAACCGATGCATCTGCATCAGGTGCGGTTGCCACTAAACCGATAACTGCGGTGGATGATGTGGTGAGTGTTCGCAAGGCTTCGGAAATTTCCGTTACCTTGACCCCATGGAGATATTCATCAGACATAATTTTAGCCCTATGGTTTCTATGGTTTGAAAAGATGTGGCTATTTTGTAAGGATTTAAAATCGAGGGGTAGCGCTTGGCGTTGTGGTATTGAAACTAACAAAGGGCGGTTAGGTAGAGTCGGACGGATAAAAAAACGGCGGAATCACCCGCCGTTTGTCTTAAACCCTATCAGGCCAAGGGTCTGAGGTTACCCAAACCATTGCTTGCGGTCTTAGGTTTTTTGGCCCAATGTCAGGTATTGCATCATTGCCTTTTACTTTAGGGTCTGCGTGGTATGGGGTAAAGCGCATAAAATTGGAATCGCCAACCCCTCCAACATAAACACCAGCAACAGCCCTATTTGTATCATCATCAAACAGGCTGAACCCACACGAGTCGTCAGATCTAAATCCAAGAGGAATCTCCCCTGGGCCGATAACATCAACTCGACCTGCTTGTCGTGGGCTAAATCCTGATTCCTTCTTACCTAAATAGCCGAACAATCCCCAAGATAACCCGCCCATGTGGCATGATACAAGGTTGCCTTGCCTGCGGAGTTTAATGTAAGCACTAGGTTTTAGGTTTTTAGTTACAGCATTAACTAAACCTGTATCACCATCTGTCACTACCCATTTTCCGTTGCGTTTTTGCCATTTCCAGGCACCAACATTACCACCATCTGATGATTCATAAATGGTGCCATTCGGCTCATTCCCTTTTATTTTGCCACCTGTGGTTTCGGGCTTATCAGGGCGACCGCTACCAAGCACAACGGTTATGGCTTTAATATCTCGCCCGATTTGCTCGATGACCTCGGGCAGTTGTTGCAAAAGGTCCATTAGCTATTTTTACCTTTTTGATAAGCTGCCATTAAGTCCATTGCTTTTAGGGCATTAATTTGCTCAATCACGCCATCTAAACTTTGTTTAAATTCCGTGAGTTTAGTGGTTAATGCCTCTGGTGCACTGCTTCCACTTGCTTTGAGTTTGCGTAATTCCTCTGCAAGCTCACGGAATGTGTCTAAATCGGCTGACACCTCACCGCCTAACAGGTCATTTTTAAGCTGGGTTATCTTTGCCTCAATTTGAGCCAAAATCGCTTTGTCTTGCTCGCCTAAATACGTTGCAAATTCGGTTAATAATTGCTGGATTGTTTGTGTTGTCATAGTCGTCCTATTTTATAGTTGAGAATTAAATCAGGTAGCGTTGGAATAATGGGATTTTCGGCTTGTATCACCTTAAATCCTTTAGCCACCGTGATATTAATTTTGGTTTTGGGTTTGAGTGCAACGGAAATAATGGGCTTAGATTGTAGTTGCACCTTGATTTTGTTTTTTGGTTTAGCGTTGAGACACGTCATAGGTAATATCCTTACGGAGAGTTATCTTCCCCCCGCACAGGGTTTTGACGAGCCCTTGCCCATTGGTTTGTTGCAAATCCCATTTAGCTTGCACCCAATCGACTTGCTCGGTTTTATCATGTGAGATGATAAGCGTCACTTCATTGTTTTTTACCGATATGCTCCCATTTGTGCTAGATAGGCGAATACGCTCACCTTTGCTTACTGGCACAATATCGCAATCAAAATGGCAATCTGTAAAATCAACAGGCGCATTGTCGTCATCGGTAAAAATTAACGTTTCCGTTTCATCGTCACCGCGAACCCAATCAAAGTTAATTTCTTGCATGATGCACCTCACTAAACCGCTCATCGTGCTGTTTGCCTGACAGCTCACTTTCATAGGATGCTTTACAATGGTTTACATCAAAAAAGAGGGCGTTAATCACACGATACAACACACGCCAGCGTTTTTTCGGTTTATCTGCTAATATCGCACCTCGATAAGTGCGGCTGGAAAGTGTCTCGTCCGCTGCCCCTCCCGTTATAGCGTTAAACAACTGGTCTAAGGCGATAATAATGTGATAGCCATAGCGTTTTAGTTTGCTTGGAATTGCCATTGCTCAATCTCCCGTTCAAGTGCGGTTAATTCCTCAGGGGTTTTTAAAGCCAACAAACGATCTTCAAATGCCTGACGTTGCCCAATAATGATGCCAATCGCCACCGCAAACTGAGCGGATTTTTCAATCACTTTTTCAATCAGCAAATATAAAGGTATTCCACGCACACGCGCGATTTGTTCTAACATCGGCGTTTCAGCTTTTGGGTTCGCTTGTCTTGCCAGTGCTTCTTTCTCTTGGCGATAGAAGCTTTCAATTTCGGTTTGTGGATAGCCGACCAGTAAGCCGTTTTTGAGTTGGTCAGCTTTATCTGCTAGCTTATTGAGTAATCCTTCTTTTTGTTGTGCAAAAAGTGCGGTCATTTTGATCTGCACCCCAAAAGTTGGACTAAACAAACCAACAATTGAGGTGCAGATTTTTTATGGGTAGACACTACACAATCGAATTTAAATTACAGGTTCTTCAACCTATTCTGAATCGAAAAATGAGTATTAGAGAAGCCGCGCGTTTTTACAATATTCCTTCCAACGCCTTAGTCGGGACATGGTTGAAACGGTTTGAAAAAAGTGGCATAAAAGGACTGATTCCCCGCAAACCATCAGGACTACCGCCGATGAAACCCAAATATGCCAGAATGCCACCGCCACCCAAAACTGAAGAAGAGCGTTTACGTTTGAGAATTTTACAGCTTGAAGCGGAGGTAGCCTACCTAAAGGAGTTGAGAAGGCTCAGACTTCAGGACGAAGCCGAGCAACGGAAATTATCCAAAGGTTAAGAACACGCTATCCGTTAAAATGGCTTTTGGGCTTTGCACAGTTAGCGCGTAGTACGTTTTTTGCAAAACTTCAGATTAAACTGGATAAGGATGAGCCGCTGAAAAAGGCTATTAAACGCATCAAAGCCAATCATCCTGATTATGGCTATCGACGCGTTCATGCCTGCTTGCCAGGCGTAAATCATAAAAAAGTCCAACGTTTAATGCAGACACTTGGGCTTCAAGTGCGGTCAAGAAAAAGCAAGAAATTTACGACCTATCGAGGCACGATAGGGGTTATAGCCCCAAATCATCTTGAACGCGATTTTAGTGCAACGGCCCCGAAACAAAAATGGGTAACTGATATCACCGAGTTTAAGGCGAAAGATGGAAGTAAAGTCTATTTATCCCCAATTTTAGACTTATTTAACAATGAGATAGTCTCCTATAACCTCAGCTATTCCCCAAACTGGGCGCAAGTAGAGGACATGTTAATGCAAGCCGTCAAAGGATTAAATAAAGCTTGTGGTGTCATTTTACATTCAGACCAGGGATGGCAATATCAAATGGTGGCTTATCGTCGAATTTTAGCTGAACATGGCATCATTCAAAGTATGTCGAGAAAAGGGAATTGCTTGGACAATGCCGCGATGGAAAGTTTCTTTGGGCGATTAAAAACGGAATGCTTTTATGGTCGGGAATTTAAAACAAAAGAAGAGATAGTTGATGCTGTCAGAGATTATTTGGATTACTATAATCATCGACGGATTCAACTAAAATTAAAAGGACTGAGTCCGATACAATATCGAAAACAATCCTTTAAATAACAGTCTAACTTTTTGGGGTCAGATCATTTTCGCTTCATCTTTTACCCATGCCGTTCCGTTCCATTTGCACGGTTCAGCAAGTGGCGCAAATGCGGTTAAACTTTCGGGCAAATCACCTAGTGCAGTATGTTCTACTTTTTCGCCTGTTTCTTTGCTGTAATATATGCCCCGATGGTCGGATTGATATTGCCAACTGTTATCTGCTCGCACAATGACAAACCCTTGTTTCGGTTGTGGTGGTGTATCTAAATAACTGCCTGCGGAAAGGCTTCCGCCTTCACTCACATATTCGGTTGTGCTGTGGCTATAAATACCTTGGTTGTCAGTGCAATACACGATGATTTCACCGCTGTTTTCGGCAAAGCCGTCTTGATTAAATGTTACGGTCATGTTGTACTCCTTATTCGGCTAGGCAGATGTAGTGATAGGCGATATTGCGGGGGCGGTTTTCGTCAGCTGTGGGGACTGCACGTGCAACTTCTATATCAATCATATGTTCAGCAATTTTGTAATTATATATCCCCCGTCCTACATCATTTTTTGCGAACCAACCGCTTTCCCATCTGGTCTTGGATATAGATACTCCGCTGATGATATTAGCTTGGTCATCTGCCATATCGACTGTAGTGAATTGAGCCCTAAAGTTTCTCATCGCATCTCTCTGCCACGACAACATCTCACGCCCAGCATCTACTCCACGCCCATTATCCAAACCACGAATAAATTCGCCGCGTATGTCTGGTAGTCGCCCTGACGGATATTTCTGCGCCAATTTTGGATAACGGCGAGTATCAAACCGCTGTCCGTTCATGGCTAAACAACCTGTTGGGACGGTAGAGAGCGGATAAGGAATAGGGATACCAATAAATAAATCATGTAAGGCATTAAAATCAGTGGCGTTCGCTTTTTTCCCAATTTCAGCAAGCAGCGTCGCTTTTAAGTTTGCATCGCCTGCTAACGCACGGGCTAATTCTTCCAAGGTGTCTAATGCAGCAGGTGCAGAACCTACCAATGCAGCAATCTCCGTTTTCACAAATGCGGTTGTGGCGATTTGTGTGTTGTTCGTGCCCAATACAGCTGTAGGCGCGGTTGGTATGCCTGTGAACGCAGGGCTTGCTTTTGGGGCGTAGCCTGTGCGGTCTCGGTTGATGCCGTCTACTTGGTCTTTTAAATATTTGGTTCGATTGGCTAGCTGTTTTGCTTGAATGTTAATTACGCCAAGCTCTCCACCTAGCACCTTATCTTGTTTTTCAATGAGATAAATATCTTCTTCCCATTGTTGTTGCTCAGTAATTTTTCCCATTTATACTTCTCCAAAAGTAAAGTTTCCGTCGAAATTGATCTCGCCATTCCACCGATGGCCTGCCCGTGTAAAATTGAATGCAACCAAATGACAGCGTGCAGGGGCATTTTCATTTAAAATTCGCCGCACTTGTTTTGATTCTTCAATAGTAATGGGCTGATGTAGCACAATTTTGTATTCTGCCCAGTGCATTTCTTCATGTTCAAAGGTTTCAGAACCATCAAAATTTAGTTCGCCATTCCATGTTTTAAGTGATTGGTTTTCGATAATATCTACTTCGCCATAACCCACCGATTTCATGACACGGCGAATCGCCGAAATTGTCCCTTTGTGCTTGTGAATGTGGATGCTATTTAAAATGGCTTGTCGTTTGCTTTCCTCGCTCCATTCATCATCCCATTCGTCCACGGAAAGCGACCAAGCAAGCCATGGCAATAGGTTCATAGGGCAATTTTCAGCACTCCATAAGAGGCGAATGGGCACAGGAATTTCCGCAATGGTAGAAAACGTATTCGATAATTGTTTCTCTAGCTTGCTCGACCCGATGGGCAAGAGATAGCTATTCATCTCGGCCACCTACGTTGATTTGAATTTGTGAGCAATATGCAGCTTGGTGAGGTTGTATGATTAAATCTGCAAGCGGTTGTGTCAGTTTCACGTTCTGTACGCCTTCTTGGTGTAAGGCTGAATAAATACCTGAAAGCGTAATATCAATGCCAAGCAAGTGTTGCTTATTTACATAATGAGTGATGGCTTGATTAACATTTGCCATGACAACACTTTCTAGTACAGTTGGATAAAGTGTGAGGGTAGCTCTAATTTCATAAGGTAAAATCACCGCACTTTCGACTAATACCGTATCAGTCAGTGGGCGAATATGCTCAGCATTTAGCTGCTTTTTTACCGCATTAACTAAATCACTGTCGGCTGTTCCTTGCCCTTCTGTTGACAATATAGCGACCTTAACCGTGCCAGCGGTTGGGCTTGTTACATCAATATCTTTTATTTTTGCAGAGGTAGAGAGTGCATGAAATTCATAGCTTGCACGACTGCCTGCTGTGGTTAATCCTTCTAATGACATTTGAATACGTGTGCGAAAACGTTCATCATCTTCATATAGGGTAGGAATTGGCGGGTGCGCGTTTACATCTCCCGCTTGAATGATTAATCGCTTAATGCCGAATAATGCCCCTAATTGGTCTAAATCTGATCCTGTGGCATAAGCAAGCATCACGGCTTTAGCAGATTCATTAATATGCGTTCTGAGTAATAATTCTAAATAAGCATTTTCTTCTAGCAATTTCACTACAGGTTCGCTTTCTAATTGTAATCGAGCCTGCCAATGTTGGCGCATATCGTCATTTTCTTGTAATGACAGGAATTTATCTTTTCGTTGAGCAAGTAAAGTTTCATAACTGAGTTCTTGCACAACTTTTGGTACAGGCAAATTGTTCAAGTCAATAATATTGTTCATGATTTATGACCTAATAAAAGATGGTTTTCTTTGATATGTTGCTGATATTGCCCGCGTGCGACATAACTTGCCACAATGCCACCTTCAACCAATTCAGGTTTAAATTGTGTGATCTGTACTCGTGGTTCCCAACGATTAATTGCAGTGACGGCACAAGCCGCCAGTTGTAATAGCAATGTGTGGCTAATGGGGCGGTCTATTAGCATTGGGATTAAGCTGCCATATTCACGCCGCTGAATTCGTGAACCAACTGGCGTTAGCAAAATATCGGCAATGGATTGTTTAATGTGGTCGCTTTCGTTTTTTAATGTTTCGCCAGTGTATCGATTCATTATTCGGGTTTTCCTGTTTTACTTGGGCCACCTTGTACGCCACCGTGTTTATGGTTAATTTGACTGACTCCCCCTGCGACCATATCGCCTGTTGATGTTACCTTTCCGTCAATCTTCACATTGCCTTTGATATTGATAGTGGTGCAGTCAATATCAATTTGATTCGCGGCAGTAATACTGGCGGTTTTGATACCTATCACAACCAATGCGCCACTTGATTGGTTGTAAGTGATTTTTGCACCGTCAGCAAATTCAATGACGTGTTCATCGGGAGATTGGCTTGGGCTGTTTTGTGTATAAAGCCCAACCAATATGCAGGCAGTAGTAAATTCACCGCTCACTGATAACATCACACATTGTTCGCCCACAGTAGGTGGCGACCAGGTTTTAGTTGTACCGGCACGAGGTGTAATAAATGGTAAAAACTCTGTGAGAATGTCACCGCTCTTTACGCGAGCACGTGCGGTGGCGTGATTCACTTCAGCAATCACCCCAAAGCGGATAATGTTGTCTAGTTTTCGTTGTAATTCAGCAGACATAGGCATTCACAGTTAAAGAAAATGCCTTATTGTTGGCAATATTGTGCGGTGTGGCGAGTGTGGGGGAGTGTGGAATCGTAGGTAACAAAAAAGGGCTTGCGCCCTTTTATTTTTTATTACCTAATTGAATAAAATCATCAATACGTTTACGAATATCTTTCATTCGTTGTTGAATGAATTTTTCTTCTTTTGTCCCGAATAAGGTATCGTGATCAACCATAAAACGAACCGACACTGTGGTTTGTTCTGGGTTATCTTCATAATTAAATGTCAGCACCACAAGAGGATCGTTTTCTTCATAACTTAATCTAGCGTGATATAAACCAATATAATAAGGCGATGCGCCATAGGCTAAACTGCTGTCTTTTGCACGTCCGAATAGACGGTCTTTATTTTCAACATAAACTTCAACAAATTCTTGTTGCTGCCATAATGCGATTAATTCAGCGAGATTAGTCGAATGTTTATCAATATCTTGTTCTGTAAATCCCAATGCAAGACTGATTTGCGTAAAAAGATGATGGATTTCGACAAATTTAATATGTTTGCGTTCTAGCATTTAATTGTGTGGCTCTAAGTTGCGCTTTTAAAATGGTTTGAACATTTGCCTTGATTTCTTTGGCATTGTCACCCTTCACACGTTCGCCTTTTATTTGCGATGTGCGGTCAATTATTTCACGAATAAAAGGTGCATTTTCGTTCATTGATACCCTCCTATTTTTCGCAGATCCTAGCACTTCTGTTTACAATAAACAACAAAAAAGGGCTTTCCCCCTTTTATTATGCTCTGTCCCACATTGAACTTCTTGCTCTTGCTTGGCGTTGGTTTTCAATGCGTTGTATTTCTTTTGCCACTTGTTGTGCAATGGCTCGTTCGTCCATGCCTTGTGCGGCATTGATGGTGATATTTACGCTCATTGGTTGGCTGGATTGCGTCACCACTGGACGAGCAGATATTGGTGCACGAGTATCAACTTGCACAGGGGCGGCAGTTGCAACGCTGATCCCCAATCCGCCCGCAATAAGTGCCCGTTTGCCGTAATTAAGTGCATTGAGTGTATTGACGCCAAGGCGTGATGTGGCTTCTTTGGTCATCACGTATTCGCCACCGTGGACAATGCCCATGGGTTGATATTTGCCGCCATTGCCGGTGTAGCCGCCTGAAGAATACATATTCGAATCAGAAAGTGCATCGAGTGTTCTTTCAGTTGCACTCCCTGATTTGATAACCTTGTTTGTTTCTTCATTTCTTGATTGTTTAGCATTTTCAACAATTTTTGCTCCCGCTTGAATACCTGGCATATTATCAATTACCCATTTTATGCCATCCATTAATAGCTGTAATGGTTTGAGCGCAAAATCAATACCTGCTGCTATCCATTCTCCAAATTTTTTACCGGCACTGGCTGCAGCATCTAAATCTTCTTTGGTGCTTTGTACTGGAGACAATAAATCGGTAAACCATTTCACCGCTTTTTCAATCCATCCAACGACAATACCAAATACGGTGCCAAGTGGTTGGAATTTTTCAAGGACAGGGGGGAAACCTGATTTTAAGCCCTCCCAAAAACCGCCGAAAAAGGCTTTAATAGGTTGCCAGTATTTATAGATTAAGAGTGCAGCACTAATAAAAGCTGCGCCGCCAAGTGACAGAATATAAGGCAGAAGTTTTAGAGGGGAAAGTAGCCATCTTGAGATTGCACCGCTGACATCTATAACTTTCCCCATAAATTTAGGTAAAATAACACCCAATTTTGACAACCCAAGAACAAGCCTTGCGATTGGGTAGAACACAAAACTTGTTAAAAGACTCAATGCGCCGAGTGCCGTGACTGCACCTGCCATTGCCACGCCCCATTTAACGATTTTTGCAGTCAATTCTGGATTTGCTTTTATCCATTCATTGACTTTTCGCACCATTTCAGTGATTGATTGAACACTGGCGCGCATATCGTCAGAAATAGTGTCATAAATAGCAATGCCGACAGCCTCACGGGCTGATTCAAGGTTTTTAATGTCACCGAGTAAGTTATCTGCCATTGTTTGCGCAACTTGTTCGGCTCGACCCGCAGAATTTTTTAATTTATCTGTAAATTCCTGAATACCATTTACGCCTGCTTGTTTGACTAATTCAACCATTGCCGTTGCGGCTTCAGTGCCAAAAATGGCTTTGTAATATGCCATTCTGTCACCGGTTCCCATTTTGGCGGTTTTACGCTCCACATCCATCAAAATATTAGTTAAAGCGCGCATATTTCCACGACTATCTTTGGCGGACACACCTAGGATTTTCAATGCTTTTGCGGCTTGTTTAGGTGGGGCGGCAAGTCTTAACATGGCAGAACGCAATGATGTACCGGCTTGCGTGCCTTTTATCCCAACATTACCTAATAATCCAACCATCGCTGACATCGTTTCGAAATCTTGACCTGTTGCCGTGGCAATTGGACCTAAATATTTCATTGTGTCGCCCAAGCCTTCAAGGGTAGTGTTTGAGCCGGAAAATGTGGCTGTGAGTACATCCGCAACCCGATTCATTTCGTCAGCGGAAATTTTAAAACCTGAGGAAATATCTGACGAAATATCAGACACTTGCCCCATTTCGATGCCTGCTGCTTTTGTCATTGCTAAAATAGCAGGCATTGATTTTTCGATTTGGTCAGCATTAAAACCCGCCATGGCTAGATAGCCTTGACCTTGTGCAACTTCACCCGATATAAATGATGTTGTCGCACCAAGATGAATCCCTTGATTGCGTAAACGTTCAAGCGCGGCGGCTTGTTCTGGGTTCGCTTTACTCAATCCTGTTAATGCTTGCACGCGCGAAAAGTCTTGTTCAAAGTCAAGTGCAGGTTTAAGCATGACACCTGACAGCGCATTTGTCACTGTTCCTGCTATCATTGAGCGCTGTCCGAATGTTCGCAACTGGTCGCTTTTATTTTTTAAATTATCCACGCTTTCGCGGTAAGATTTATATTTTGCTTGTCGCTGATGCAACTTTGCCATTGCTGCATTTTGTTTTTCGATTGCCGCCGTTGATTGTTTAATTTTTTGCTTTAGTTTTTCTTGGCTTTCCTTGAATTTTGACGTGTCAAATCCGCCTTGTCTTAGTGATTTGCGCAATTCGTTCAGTTTTTTCCGCTGATGTTCTTGTGATTGTGCTAATCGGTGTGCTGATTTATGCGCGGATTCGACTTGTCTTTTTAATGCTGCTGTCGGTGCGGCAGTATTTTTTAATTGTTCGGCTAATTTCTTCGCTTTTTCTCGCGCTTCTACAAGTTTTTGATTGTTTTGTTGTAGAGCGTTTTCTAATCGTTTAAATGAATTAGCGGTTTTTTCTTGCTGTTGTAATTTATTCAGCTCGGTTGTTGTGTTTTTTACTTTTTTCTGCAAAGAATCAAGCTGTTTTTGTACGCTTTTTAATGGCGTGGTGAGCCTATCTACTGCATCTAAAACAAATTTCAACTCTAAACTTTTCATATTTTCTCACTTTTTCTTGACTTTTCAGAAAGAAAGATTAAATAATGCACTAAAACAAAGGGGGCTATATGATCACAATTCTTTTTCTGCTCATCTTCGCTTTTGGTGTGCTTGGGCTCGCTGTCGGTTTCGGTTTGATTGCATTGCCTTGGTTAGTTTCTGGCATTATTGCCGCGCCTGTTCTGTTTCTTTATATGTTGATGATGGGGTCGGTGCTTTGGCTTGCTGAAATCAACTTTTTCCTTGGTGTTGCAGCACTTGCAGTGTATTGCTATTGGATTCACATTATTCGCAAGCACATCAAATTAAAATCACAATCTAAAGACTTAATTGCTCAATAATCAAATCTTCAATTAAATTCACATCACTTTCCGAAAAACCCAGCGATTCACGCTGGGCATATTGCACTTTGAAATCTTTATTTTTAGATGGGCTAGCGCTTAAACCGTATTGATGCACTGCAGCAATGGCGGCACTTGAGCCATTAAAACCCACAGAAACTTCGTTACCATTTGACCGCACTTTTAAATGTCGGGCGGTACGAAGTTTGGCGAACATGGCTTTGCGTTTGATTCGTCCTTTCTTTTTGCCAAATTCTTTACGTGGTTTTCTTGGCTCAAAAGCAGAACCATCTGGATTTTGTTGGCGTGCAATTCGATTCGATTGGCTTTTTCGTAAGGCTTGCCCGATTTTTCGCCCAAGCTGTCTACGAGCCTGTGGAGAAAGATTGGCAATAAGTGCGGTCAATTTTGCCTGAACTTCTTCTACTGTAGCCATTAGACGATATCACCCTCAAAAATTAATGAATCCAAGTTTTCCAAATAGACTTTTACTCGGTTTGGTTCATCCCATACGGGTTCTTTTGCATAATGGATCTGCACGTTATTACCGTCTTTTTTCGACACGACACGTTCAGTGAGTTGGATTTCAAAACTAATATCTGCGGTGTTGTTATTGTTGTAATCTACCTGGAATTTAAATGCGTTCTCTCGAATTTGTGGATTTTCTAATATTTCAGGTTGATTTGTGCGGAGATAAGCCATCATTGGCACAATCAAGGTGGCAATATCGCCTGCATAATCAGTCACCACGACATTGAGTGTGTAACGATATTCAAAACTAAATGATGCGGCACCCGTTGCGACGATTTGTCCACCGTCCACATAAAGTTGTAGATGGTCGGGATTTTTTACAAAATCGGGATGGCTTTGTTCAAGGATTTTACGCAGTTGGTTGGGCTTTTTCATTTTTCTGCTTGCAAATTAATGGTCGGTTGTCTTTATCTACGGCAACAACCAAATGTCCAGTGTCCGTCATCAAATAGCCTACTTGATGAATGCATACTTCTGTTATTCTTCCGTCAGGATAATTTGAATATTTACCAAATGGACCATCTCTAAATGGTACGGTGTACGTATTTGCTAAACACGGCAATGAAGCTGCAATGGCGAGATAAAGAGTTGTTTTTCTCATTTTCTGAAATTCCGTTGTTGCATTTCGTATTTTTGCTGACAAACCACGCAACGGGTTACGCCTTGAATTAATTGGCGGCGTTTTTCAGGGATTGGGATGTCGCAATCTTCGCAATAAAACGCACTGATTGCTTTAAAAGTGCGGTGTTTTTGTAACGCAATATCACGTGTCATTTGTTCGAGTTCTTGCGCACGGTCAAATTGATCGGTCATTGTTTTTCCTGCTTATTAAATTCATCAATGCATTTCTTTAATGCTTGATTCTCAACAATGCATACACTTAGCTTTTGTTGGCTTTGTAGATAGGCGTTAGCCAAATCGCCGTTAGTTTTAATTGTGGCGGCAAGTGGTGTACATTCTGCAACTTGCGGGCATAGAATTGGCTGTTTAATGATTTTCGGTGCTGTTGAACACGCCGCTAACATCATCAGGGATAAAAGTGTCAGCCCAATCTTGGTGTTTTTTAAGTGCATTTTTTAAATCCTGTGTTTGCTTGGTTTGAGAGATTTTTAACTGATTTACGGCTTCCGTGAGTGCTTTTTGTTGCTCATTGAATTTATCCACGCTTTCATTCAATGCCATGTAAGATTCTACCCACTGCAATTTTAATTGTTCTTCTTTGGCAGCTTCGGCTCGCCAGTGGTTGGCTTGCCACCCTTGAAACAGAATAATTGCCACAAGCATGAGCGGGCCAATCAATAAAATGTATTTTTCTTTTTTCGTTAAGAACCCAAACATAATGCCTTCTCCTTTTGTCGTCTTTCAATTAAGCCTTTCAGTGGTTTTCCGCCTGCATAAATCCAACGTTCAAATTGACCGCACATTTCTTTGCTGTATCCTTTCCATGCCATTTTAAAAAGTGTGCTGTTTTTTAATCGACCACATCCAACATTGAATGTAATTGATGTCAATGCATCAAATCCCCCTTGTGGCATGGCTTGACCGTTGGCATAGGTATTCACACACTTTTCGGCTTGCTTAATGCCTTTCGTGTATAATTCGGCAATTTCTTGCAAGGTGTAAATTTTATTTCGGTTAATTTTTTCTACTGCATCTGTTGTGCCAATGCCGATAGTTAAAACATCAGCGGGGCATTGATAGGGTTTTTGCATGCAACCTTCGGCATTGCCAGTCAGCAACAAGCCTTTTTCTGATATTCGAATTTCATTTCCGTGCGTGGCAATAACAAGCCCAACAACAACCGTGACTGAGCAGACGTATTTTGCGATTCGTTTAATCATGATGATGGATCCGTTGTTCGAGTTCTTTTTCTTTTAATTCAAAATCTTTTTTCTTGTAATACCAATTCACAAGAAAGGTGGCGATACCAATCACAATACCTGTAACCGATGCGACATCAGCCCAATTTACATTTGAGAACATATCGGCAATGCGTCCAATTAAGAAAGCGAATATTCCTGATGTGTAAGACGCTCTTGATGGTGTGTCGTGCATATCAGCTCCAAAGTTGAATTGTGTCATTTGCTACACTGATTTTTTCTGTATCGGCATCTGGCAATATGACTGGGGTACCAATGGGAATAATGGGCTTATCCATTAAATGTGGATTGAGTTCGCATGTTATTTCGAGTAAGCCTTCACTTCGTCCAAAATGGCGATAAAGGATGGCGTCCAAATTGTCATTTTGTTGTGCGTAAACTTGCATTAGATTAACTCCGCATCGACACGTTTTCTGCCCAATATGTCGCTAATCGCAAAGCGAGCATCACGGCGTAATTCATCAATGCTGTCTTTGAGTTGCGCCATTTTCTTTTCGCCATCGTTAGTGCTGTCGTAGCTTGCATAGCGTTCATAAAGGTTTGCCAGTGCCAAGCAACTTACCGCACGTTTATAGCGATAAATCAGCACGCTTTCGCCGTTGATGTAGGGGGCAGAGATCTGTTCTAAACTGTCGTGTTTACTTTGCGTTTTAAACGTGGAGAGTTCTGCATTGACGCTTGCCATGCCCTCAATCAAGGCATCTTGTAAACGTTGTGTGGTGATGGTGCCGTCTGCACGGTATTGATTACGAAATTGGGAAAGTGACATATCGGGGAAGAAACCATCATTACTGATAATGTCATCTAACGTATCGTAATCATTTAACTGTTGCTGCACTTCGCCCATTTCATAATCGGGGGCAAGTTTGACTGATATTGCGCCGTCGCTCATTGATTTACCCTTATAAAAAAGTCGGGTGAGGATTAAATTAAGCACGGCCAATAAATCCGTCAGAATTTGACCGCACTTTTAATCCGCCCGACGGCTGCGTGGTTTGCTCTTTACCAAAACCGATTATTCATCGGCTTTGTTTAATTGCTTACGTAATTTTTTAATATCGCCTTTCACGCCAATTTTCTGATCTAAACCCAAAGCACGTTCTAAATATGCCAGTGCTTGTTCAGGGTTCTTATCAACCAATAACAAACCCAATTCACGCAATAATCGAGCACGGCTTTCATCGGGCATATCGCAATCAGCGGTGATGCGTTGAACTTGCTCTAAGTAAGCCACTTCGAACGGTTTATTGGCGGCTTGTGCGGCTTTGGCTTGGTCGGCAAATTCTTCTGCTAACAAAGTACCAAGTGTTCGAGTGAATGGCTCGGGCAAGCGTAAATCATGAAATACGGCATAATCGGCAATCTGTAAGGCGAGATGATATTCGCCACAGTCAATCGCCCACACGCACCATGTCATCAGCACATTGTCTTGTTTGCCGGTGCCGGCAGACAATGCGCCTTCAATCCATGGTAAGTAATCCACCAAAATTTGTTTTTTATATGCTGCTTTGCGTTCCGTCGATTGGATTTGTTTTAAATCCTTGCGGTGACGCGCAAGCAAGCGGCACATTTTTTCATATTCAGTGAAATCGCTTAGGTCTTCGGTTTCCGCTGCATGAGCCACTGCAGCGGAGACGGTACGAAGATGGATTTGTGCGGGTGATAGACGTTCAGTCATTATTCTTTATCTTCGAATGTGATGTTTTCGATTAATGCCGCGCAACCGTATTCTTCGACTTTGTAGTCGATGTTTTGCGACAAGTAATCTTCTACGCGGTTGCGTTTCGGATTGTTCTTAATGAAACGGCGCATTGACCCTTCCTGAATGTAGATGGATAAATTATCCAATCGGGTGATCAGGATTGAGTTTTTCGGGAAGAACGGGACGCGAATCGCTTTTAAACCACCAATTTGTTTTTGTGAGATGATCACTTGGCTTGCAAGGTCATCCGTCGGTTTTAAATCCGTGTTAACGATGTTGAAGTATTTATCGTTTAAGATTTCACGACCGCAGATAACCACCAATTCGGTGTCATCGGCGTAAACTTCATCAATTAAGGTGTTGACGGCATCAAGCACTAAGGCATCAATGTTTTCATAGCCGTGGTTTTTGGCTTGACCTTTACCCACTTTGATTTTGTTCTCAGTATTTGCACCGTTCATTACATGTGTTGGCATATCGTCACGTAATTGTTGTAGCCAACCTTTTTTCACGTCTTGCAGTTTCGGATTTGAAGACAAATCGGAGGTTTCACTGCGGCTTGTGCCGTTTAGCCCCATCATAATGAGGTTTAAGGCGATGGTTTTTTGCGTTAAATTTGCCAATTTTTTCTGGAAGTCAGGGTGTTTCGCCCATTGGTCGAGTTTTGCCCATGGAATATGCGTGTCGAAATTGACTTGTTCGCATTTATATTTGCGACCGGTCATTTTGGAAACGTCTTTGGTTTCGCGCTCTTTGGTGTTGGTATCTGTTGTGCTTGCAATCGCGGAAGCCACTTCAAGACCGACCAATTCCGCTTCCATTAACGGATCACGAACAACATTAATCCATTGTAAGAAGTTCGAACTTAACATCACTTTTTCAATCAGTTTTTGTTCTACGCTTGGGGTTACGGTAAATGTTTCTGCTACATCATTACTTGTTACACCGTTTAATTCGGCGACACGTGCCACATAGGCATTAAATTTCTGTTTAGTTTCGTTGCGCATGGTTGTTCCTTTAGCAATCGGTTAAAAATTCGGATTTACCTTCACCGGCAACGATTGGACGTTTGCCGAAGTCGGCGGACGGTGCTTTTTCAAGCGTGGTGAATTTGGCTTGAATGCTTTCATTGGTGGCTTTCACTTCCGTTAATTCGGTTTGCTGTTTTGCTAAATCGTCAGAAAGTGCGGTTAATTTTTCCAAGGTTTCTTTGGTTTGCTCGGCTAAAAGCTCAATGGCTTGTGTTTGATTAGAAAAGCGTTCATCGTCTGATTTTTCTTTTTTCGCAAACAAGCCTTTGATTTTTTCAAAGATGCTTTGTGTTTCTTCCACAAATTCCAATTCAGTTTCAATAGCGGCAGTGAAAATGTTGTCCGCTTTTAACTTGCGAGCATTTAAACCATTGTGTGAGAAACTTAACATTTCTGTGCCTAGGCTCGCTGGGTTGTCTGTGACGGCTAAACCAACTAAATAGGCTTTGCCTGTGTCGGCAAAATTGGTGTCAATTTCTACGGAGGTGTAAACTTTTTGTCCTTCTTTATTTAATGCAATAAGTGCATCAGTTGGCTGTAATTGAGCTAAAAGTTGTAATTTGCCGTCTTCACGTTCTTCTGTTTTTACAGCTAACACATCGCCAAAACAATGTGAGTTCGCCATTTCTGGCAGATAAACTGAAAATTTGATGTGATCTAAATTGATTCGTGCGCCATAGGTGTTTTTCGGATCATAGCTTTCTGCCATTTCTGAAATCCAGTTGCGCTGAATAGTGCGTCCGTCTGTGGTTGCGCCTTCTGTCGCCACAACCACCCATTTAGATTTTTTTGCCATTGGCTTTCTATCCTTTTGATGAGTTGAATCATTGCGCTCATTCTGAAAGAGTTTTCAAGGCGTTGCCACGGCTTGCCGTTGTTGTCTTCCCTTTCACAAAACGCCCCAAAAGACGACCGCACGTTGAATTTCTATGATGACAGGCAAGAAAAAACCGCACCTAAGTGCGGTTGAGAATTAGCAAATTTCGTTATTGAGATAGCGTGTGAGATGACGCCATTTTTCAGGGTTATCTGATTGGAGTTTATCCAGCAGTTTTTTAATGAGCGGTTTGGCGATTTTATGAACTCGTTTGTATTCAGTGACGTTACCATATACTTGCGGAGCAAAAGGAGAATTGAATAATGCCAACGGCTTATACAGATTTTCCAATAAGAAACGCATTCTTTCGTGGGAAAACAATAACCATACTAGGTTGTCAATATCTTGTTGGGAAAAAGATTGCGAGTAAGTGGGTTCTGGCATAGGCAAGGCAGGTTGGCTTATTTCATATTTTCCTGTTTTGCGGATTTGCGGGAGGACTTCTTCAAAGATCCAGTTTTGAAACTCAATCGCTTCGACTTTGTTGGAGCGGAAAATAATGCGGTAGAGGTTCGGTTCGTTGATGAAAGTTAGTTCTTGGTTTCCGCTTGAGGTAGGGATTACATTTCTTGTAACCCCCTCAAAATTTAATCTGAAACGTTCTGGGCTGGCTACTTTGATCGCAAGAGCATCGCAAACATCTTTCAATGCAAAGAAAGGTTCATTGTTGATTACTTCGATACGGATAGAGTTAGATTTGAAATTGAAGGTGGAGATTTGAGTTGTCATTTGTTGTTCCTTTTGATGGAAATCCCGAAAATCGGGCGGTCGAGAGCTCAAAACTTGCAACAAATCAAGCGGAGTTATTCCCTTGCGGTATTGTATTCCTCGCACTCTCGACCATTGATAAAAAATTGTTGTTTTTGACCGCACTTTTTGCGGGTACAAAAAAATCACGCTGACGGGGTGAATTACCGTTTGTTGTTAGGGCTTTTGAGACCCTGTAAGCAGTATCCTACGCTTGAGAGCGGGGCTTGTCAAGCGTAGGGGAAATTATTGCCGTAGCTCTTTTTGCGAAGCAACTGCTAAAAAGTGGCTGCGGTCTTTGTAAATGGGGTTGCTTGCGACACGGCTATCAATGCGTTTGATAAGGTATTCAGGCAAGCTGATATTAATACGGTGGCGTTTGCCTTGATATGCGGAAATATCTACATCAAGCAACAACCAAGTATCGCAATAGTTGAAATCTTCTTGCGTTTGATAGTGACGATAGCCTTTGTCTTGAAGTTCGTTGATATCTATTCCGTCTTCAAACATTATTTCTAAGATGGAATGAATGGCATCAGTCGCCTGCGTTGGGATTTCTTCAAGGGTATCAGCGGCACTAAAGCAGGAATATTCTTCAGTAAATAATGCTGGCACCGTAATGCCGTAGGCTTCATTTTCATTTGTTGGGGTTTCAATGCCGATGGTAAATAACATAGTCGCTCCTTGTGGGTTAGCTCGGCAGAGCTATAGAAGCCCTGCCGATTTTTTAATGGATCTTAATGTGCCGATGGGTACGTGTTGTTTTGGGTGTGGTACGGGGAACGTCTTCCCTGTGATGGGCGATTGCCAGATTTGATGATCGCCTTTACCGTGCCTGACAAAAGTACAACCTGCATTTTTAAGTTCCTTGATTAAGTCGCTGGATCGCATGCTTCCTCCTTGTCGTCTTAATCACGATAAATTATACACAAGCATACACACAATACAAGATTTTTTATAGTGGAAGAATTAAATAATACCTCACCAGAAACTACAGCTGACACTAAACGTCAGGCGCAAGTAATGTATTTTAGCGGCTATAAAATCGCTGAAATTTCACGCCAGTTAAATATTCCTGCATCAACGATTGCCAGTTGGAAAGACAGAGAAAAGTGGGACGATATTGCGCCTGTTGGTCGGGTTGAATTAGCCCTTGAGACAAGATTGAATTTGCTGATTGCCAAAGAAGAAAAGAGCGGTTCAGATTATAAAGAAATTGATTTGCTCGGTCGCCAAATGGAACGGATGGCGAGAGTGAAAAAGTATTCTTTTGGTGACGGCAATGAAGTAGATTTAAATCCTAAACTGGCGAACCGCAACAAGGGCGACCGCAAGAAAACCGAACCCAATGCCATTGATCAGGAACAAGAAGAATTGCTGATTAATGGCTTTCTTGATGGAATGTTTAATTATCAGCGAATTTGGCACAAGGCGAAAGAACATCGAATTAGAAATATTTTAAAAAGCCGACAAATCGGGGCGACTTACTATTTCGCCCACGAAGCCTTTATTGATGCTTTGACGACGGGGCACAATCAAATTTTTTTATCTGCCAGTAAAAAACAAGCCTTACAGTTTCGCTCGTATATTGTGAATTACGCCAAGCAAACGGCAGATGTAGATTTAAAAGGCGAAACCATCAAACTGCCAAATGGGGCAGAATTGATTTTCCTTGGCACGAACTCCGCTACGGCTCAATCCTACCACGGCAATTTGTATTTCGATGAAGTGTTTTGGGTGCCTAAATTTGATGTGATGCGTAAAGTGGCATCAGGTATGGCGGCTCAAAAGATGTATCGCCAAACGTATTTTTCCACACCGACCACGATTGCACACCCTGCTTATGCGTTCTTTTCAGGCAAGGCGTTTAATCGCAATCGTGCGAAATCAGAAAAAATCGAAATCGATATTTCTCACGCAAACTTAAAGAGTGGGAAACTTTGTGCCGACCGGCAATGGAAACAGATTGTGAGTATTTATGATGCAATGGAAGGCGGGTGTAATCTATTCAACATTGATGACCTAATCGCAGAAAACAGCAAAGAAGAATTTGAACAATTGTTTTTGTGCCAATTTGCCGATGATAACAGTTCTGCTTTCAAGTTTTCCGACTTGCAACTTTGCCAAGTGGATAGCTTAGAAGAATGGCACGATTACAAGCCATTTTATCAGCGCCCATTCGGCAATCGTGAAGTGTGGTTAGGTTATGACCCTGCTTTTACTGGCGACCGTGCAGCCTTAGTGATTGTTGCACCGCCGAAAGTGGAAGGGGGCGATTATCGCGTTTTACATAAACAAACTTTTCACGGTATGGATTACGAAACACAAGCAAGCCGCATTAAGCAGTTTTGTGATGATTACAATGTGACTCGCATTGTGATTGATAAAACGGGGATGGGGTCGGGTGTTTATCAGGAAGTGAGAAAGTTTTATCCAATGGCGCAGGGCCTAGAGTATAACGCCGATCTAAAAAATGAAATGGTGTTAAAAACACAAAATTTAATTCAGAAACGCCGCCTGAAATTTGATAGTGGAGACAATGACATCGTGAGTAGTTTTATGACGGTGAAAAAACGCATTACTAGCACGGGGAAAATTACTTATGTTTCAGATCGTTCGGAAGATGCAAGCCACGGCGATTTATCATGGGCAATCATGAACTGTATTTTAAATGTGCCTTATGGTTTAGGCGGCGATGTATCAAGCAACAAATCAACAATATTTACCTTTGAATAGGATAATCCAATGAGCAAAAACACAAAAAAAACCACCGCACTTTCTACTGGAAATCAAGCACAGGCATTCAGCTTTGGGGAGCCAATTCCAGTGATTGACCGTGCAGAAATACTGAATTATTTCGAAAGCGTGGTGATGTATGAAAAATATTACAATCCGCCAATTAATTTAAGTTACTTGGCTAAAGCCTTAAATGCCTCAGCCCATCACAACAGTGCGATCACGGTGAAGAAAAACATTTTACTTTCAACGTGCAAAACCACCGCACTTTTACCTCGTACCCAATTAGAAAAACTGGTGCAAGATTACTTGGTCTTTGGCAATGCTTATATTGAGAAAGCTGTAAATTCGTTTGGTAAGGTTGTCTCGTTAAAATCCCCTCTTGCTAAATATATGCGTGTCGGTGTTGAAACAGGCGTGTTTTATCAGATTGTGAATGGTTTTGATGAATATGAATTTAAAAAAGGTTCTGTCTTTAACTTGATTAATCCTGATGTGAATCAAGAGATTTATGGCGTGCCAGAATATTTGGCCGCACTTCAATCCGCTTTTTTAAATGAAAGTGCCACATTGTTCCGCCGTAAATATTATTTGAATGGCGCGCATGCGGGTTCGATTATTTACATGACCGACCCAACACAGAACCAAGATGATATTGAAGCAATCAAAACACAAATCAGACAGACCAAAGGGACTGGCAACTTTAAAAATTTATTTGTGTATATTCCAAATGGGAAGAAAGATGGGATGCAAGTTATTCCATTGTCTGATGCTATCGCCAAAGATGATTTCCTAAACATTAAGAACGCAAGCCGTGATGATGTGTTAGCTGCGCACCGTGTGCCACCGCAACTAATGGGAATTGTGCCTAATAATACAGGCGGTTTTGGTGATGTAGAAAAAGCAACGCGAGTGTTTTTTATTAATGAGATAATCCCATTGCAAGAACGATTGAAAGAGATTAATAGTTGGGTAGGGGAAGAAGTGATCACGTTCAATGAGTATAAACTATTAGAGTAGTCAAACTGTTTACTGTATGGCGTGATAATCATCACGCCTTTTTTTGATCCTTTTATTTGTTCGAGTCCGTCATCTGCACCCGAATTATCTCTGACAGATCTTTTGCATTGATACACAAAAGGGCATTTGTTTTCTCTTTTCTTCTTAGTATTCCCCCAGTTTATTATACCAAACCACCCAATAGCACAAAGCGGAAAAGCCAAATTTGCTCTGATTTTTCTCCCAAAATCCGCATGAAAAATCGCAGTCAAACCCTCGCCACGCCCGCACACTAAAGATGTCGATTTCAACGCAATTTTAGATCCTTTACAAAGCCTTTTCAGTAATAGCGCTTTTCAGATCCTTTATTTCAGATCTTTTAACGCAAACAAACGCAGAAAAGTGAAAAATCAGATCTTTTGGTAAGCAAAAAAGTTATGTGTCTAGATGTGTCGTTAGTGTGGCGTGGAGTACGATTTTTTTTATGGTATATTAAAAGTGTTGCAGTTTTGATTGATTGGATAACTGATTGAATTATTTGTTATTTATTTTCTTAATGGCTACCAACTATTCACAGTTTGCATAACTCCAAAACCGGGTGTTGGGAGTTCGAGCCTCTCCGCCCCTGCCATCAAAATATCCTTTTCGATTAATCATAAAATATCTTTATACTCATACCTTTTTCATATTATTTAATAATTCTTTTTATTTTTCTTTTTGAATTAGATATATAATTATCGAGTATTTAAATATAAAAATAATTAGTATGAAACCTCAATATTATCTTGGCATGATGTCTGGAACTAGTCTAGATGGAGTGGATGTTGCCCTCGTTGATTTTTCTCTAGAGCCTCGACTTATCTTATCTGATTTTTTTCCTATGCCAGAAAATTTACGTCAGAAATTAACCAAACTCATTCAAGCTGGTGAAACTACTCTACAAAATTTAGGCGAACTCGATCATGAGCTTGCTTTACTGTATTGCGATTGTGTAAATACTTTTCTACAAAAATATAATCTTATTCCAAGCCAAATTGAAGCTATTGGTTGTCATGGGCAGACTGTATGGCATTCTCCTGCTTCAGAATTTCCTTTCACGATGCAACTAGGCGATATGAATTTATTGGCAGCTAAGACGAGAATATCGGTTATTGGTGATTTTCGTCGTAAAGATATGGCTTTAGGTGGACAAGGTGCTCCTCTTGTACCCGCTTTCCATAAAGCTGTATTCTCAAATGCTAATTTTGCTACAGTTGTTTTAAATATTGGAGGGATTAGTAATGTCTCTATATTGTTTCCTAATCAACCTGTAATTGGCTTTGATATGGGGCCAGGTAATACATTATTAGATCAATGGATAGAAAAACACCAAGGTCTTCGCTATGACAAAAATGGTGAGTGGGCTTCAAAAGGCAACGTGAATCAAGTTCTGCTTGAGGAATTATTAAATGAACCTTTTTTCTCTTTACCAGCCCCCAAAAGTACAGGGAGAGAGCTATTTAATCTTGATTGGTTAATTGGCAAAGTAGAAAAAACATCTGAAAAACTTACCGCACTTTGCTCTAAAAAAACATTATCTCCAGAAGATGTACAAGCGACGCTTGTTGAATTGACGGTAACAAGCATTGTCAATGCACTAAATCAACTCCAAACAGATTTACCAAAACGTTTACTAGTATGTGGCGGCGGCGCAAAGAATAGCTTAATTATGCGTGGATTGCATGATAATTTACTCGATTGGCAGGTTGGTACAACGACAGAGCAAGGTTTTGATATTGATTATGTAGAAGCCGCTGCTTTTGCTTGGTTGGCTTATTGTCGAATGAACAATTTACCAGCAAACCTGCCTAGCGTAACTGGCGCAAAAAGTGCGGTTAGTTTGGGGGCTATTTTTCCTAAAGACTAAGGTTAAAATATGAATGACATTATATTAAAAAGTTTATCTACGTTAATTACGGAACAGAGAAATCTGAATTCAATTGATATTGACCGTCAAAGTGCTTTAGATATTGTTCGATTAATGAATAAGGAAGATAAACAAGTTCCTTTAGCTATTGAAGCATGTTTGCCAGAGATTTCGTTAGCGGTAGATAAAATCGTTAATGCTTTTAAACAGGGCGGGCGTCTAGTATATATTGGGGCTGGGACGAGCGGTCGTCTTGGCGTATTGGATGCATCAGAATGCCCTCCTACATTTGGTGTATCTTCGGAAATTGTCAAAGGTATTATTGCAGGCGGAGAACATGCTATTCGTCATCCCGTAGAAGGGGCGGAAGATAATACGAAAGCTGTACTTGAGGATCTACGAAGTATAAATTTCTCAAAAAATGATGTATTAGTTGGCATCGCTGCAAGTGGCCGCACACCTTATGTTATTGCAGGTCTTCAGTACGCTAAATCTCTTGGGGCATTGACAGTTTCTATTGCGAGTAATCCAAAATCTGCGATGGCTGAGATAGCCGATATTGCGATAGAGACGATTGTTGGGCCTGAAATATTGACGGGATCTAGTCGCTTAAAATCTGGTACCGCACAAAAAATGGTACTGAATATGCTGACTACGGCAAGTATGATTTTATTGGGTAAATGTTACGAAAATTTGATGGTCGATGTACAAGCCAGTAATGAAAAGCTTAAAGCACGCGCTGTATGTATTGTGATGCAAGCAACGGATTGTGATAAAGTGCTCGCTGAGCAGACATTAATTGAAGCAGAGCAAAATGCCAAGCTTGCAATTATGATGATTTTAAGTAATTTATCAAAATTAGAGGCGAAGGCATTATTAGAAAGACATCAAGGTAAATTAAGAAATGCACTTTCTAAATAAGACAAAAACCTGATTGTAAAATCAGGTTTTTATTTTGGAATTCCGCGTAGTAATCCTACGGGTTCAAAAGGTTCCATTGAGGTTGGCGCAGGCATTTCTGTAAATAATAGAATAAATGGTTTAGGTGGAATTACTTTTTCATTGCGCCATAAGTTGCCCATTCCTACCAGTTGGATATCTGCTGGTAAATTGTTAAGACCAGCTTGTAACACCGCTATTGTATTTGGACGAGGATGCCCTATCGCAATCGCTGTACCATGTTTCCTTGCATATTGAATTGCAGCTTGAAACTGATGTTGAACGTCAGCTAGTTCGTTACTGTCATCTAAAAATATGTGGCGATCTAATGAACGAACCCCTTGTTCTTTTGCTATTTTTCCAGCTACAGATTTTCCTATTGTTCGACTATCTAAAAAGAATAAATGTTTTTCTTGAAGTGCGGTCATTAAATAAGTCATTAATTGGGGATCGGCTGTAGCTGCACTACCCATGTGATTATTCATGCCAATTGCATAATTCACGATATTTTTGGCTGTATCTACCCGATTATTGACTTGTGTTGCAGACATTCCTAAATGTAGCCCTCCATCTTCTATTTTCACGGCACTCACCGGTTGCATCGGCATATGAATTAAAATGTCTCGGCCTTGAGATTTTGCTTCTTGATTTCGTGCTCGAGCATGAGGCGCAGCAGGAATAATTGCGACGGAAATTTCACGCGGCATTGCAAAAATAGCCGCATCTTCTTTGAGATGATAGCCTACATCATCAATAACAATAGCAAGTTTATTTTGCGCAAGGGAGATGGAAGTATAAAGTGCGGTAGAAAAAATGATGAAATTTTTCACCGCATTTTTTATGAGAAGTTTCATTAACGAATCCATCCAGTTGGATTCACTGGTGTGCCTTTTCGGCTAATTCCAAAATAGAGTGCGGAACGCGAAATTTCACCAGTATTGCCCACTTGAGCAATAGTTTGTCCCGCAGAGACAAGTTGACCAACTTTTACTAATACGGCTTGATTAAAACCATACAAACTTAAGTCGGTTTCACCATGTTTGACGATGACCATATAACCGTAACCATTCAAATACCCCGCTAAAATGACACGCCCAGCCGCAATCGCTTTGACTGCCGTTCCAGCAGAGGCGCCAATAACCATACCTTTCCAACGAACTTCACCTGCCTGAATCGTTCCAAAATTATGTAAAGTTGGCCCTAAAACTGGTGCTGAATATTGTTTTTTGGCAATTCCTAAACCACTTGTACTGTTAAGCAATTGACGTTCTTGTGCTGTCGGTTGATAAGGTTTTGAAGTCCGTTTTTCTTCAGCTTTTTGTCGCTGTGAAAGCGCGTCACGCTCTCTTTTTTCTTGTTCTAAGGCTGCTTTTTCTGCACGTTGAATTTCTTGACGGAGCGCTTGTTCATTAGCCTTTAGGCTATCCAATTTATTTTGATCTCTCGCCAAATTCTTATTAAGTTCATTTAGCGTAGATTGACGTTCTTGCTGTGATTTTTGTAATTCTTGTTGCTGTTTTTTTTGCGTTAAAAGTTGATCTCGATGATTTTTTTGCTGACCTAAAATTGATTCTTTTTGGGATACAATTTGAGCTTGTGTTGCTTTTAAACTATCAATTATTTCGATTCGAACTTGGTTTAAATGTTGGTAGTACACTTTCATGCGTTCTGCTTTTTCCGCATTTTTAGAAAACATTCTTTCAATGACGGAAGGATTTAAACCTGAGCGATAAATCATATCCATTTGTTTCGCTAAGCGTGATTTTTGTTCAGATTCTTGTTTCTCCAATTGTTTGAGTTGTTTATCTGAATCAGAAATTTGCTTACGAATTTCTTTCAAGCTCATTTCTGTTTCATGTAACTCCCCCACGACAGCATTAATTTTACTTTCATGGTTTTTCAAATTAGCTTGTAACTTAGCTTGCTCGTGTTTTTGTTCAGCAATTTTAGATTCTTGTTGCTTAATTTGCTTTTGAATCTGGTTAAGATCGGACGCATGGCTTATTGGGGAAAAAATCAACAAACCGCAGCCAAAAAGTGCGGTGAAAAATGGCGATATTTTTTTGTTTAATCCCGAATACAGCATAATTTTTCCTAAATTCTTAAAATCGCACAAATCTTATCACATTTGTTAAAAGGCGAAAAAGTTTAGCTCCTATTTTTTGCTAAAGATCAGGAAAAATCGCCTTTTTGCTTTTAAACATACTCAATTTTTGCTATAAAGTGCGAGTTATCTTTTACTTAAATTTTAGGAGATTCTTATGGAATTAGTATTTATCCGTCACGGTTTTAGTGAATGGAATGCGAAAAACTTGTTCACTGGCTGGCGTGATGTAAATTTAACAGAACGCGGCGTAGAAGAAGCAAAAGCAGCGGGCAAAAAATTATTAGATGCTGGCTATGAGTTTGATATCGCATTTACATCTGTGCTAACTCGCGCAATCAAAACTTGTAACATCGTGTTAGAAGAATCCCATCAATTATGGATTCCTCAAGTGAAAAACTGGCGTTTAAATGAACGTCATTATGGTGCTTTACAAGGTTTAGATAAAAAAGCTACTGCGGAACAATACGGTGACGAACAAGTTCATATTTGGCGTCGTTCTTATGACATTTCTCCACCAGATTTAGATCCACAAGATCCAAATTCTGCACATAATGACCGTCGTTACGCAAATATTCCGTCTGACGTTGTGCCAAATGCAGAAAACTTAAAAATTACTTTAGAGCGTGCACTTCCATTCTGGGAAGATCAAATTGCACCAGCAATGCTTTCTGGTAAACGTGTTTTAGTTGTTGCTCACGGTAACTCACTCCGCGCATTGGCAAAACATATTATTGGTATTTCTGATGCTGAAATTATGGATTTTGAAATTCCAACAGGTCAACCTTTAGTATTAAAACTTGATGATAAATTAAATTACGTAGAACACTACTATCTTTAATTTATCGTTTTATTTTTTATTTAACATTCAAAGTGCGGTTAATTTTAACCGTACTTTATGTTTAAGGAGACATGAATGAGAAAATTGATAATGTTCATTTTGGCATTGTTGCCATTTTTTACAACATCAGTTATTGCAGCACCAGTACATAAAAATCAAATAAATAAAAAAATTGTAGTAACCAAATCTTTAGATAAAAAACAACAAACTAAAAAAACGAAAGAAACTAAATCAGTTCTAACCAAGAAAACTAGTACTAATAATAAAAAACAAGTTGTGAAATTGACAGACAAAAAGCCCAAAGTTTTGGTAAAGGAAATTAGCTCGAAACCTAAGGCATCTATTGAGAAAACAACAGTTGTTTCTGCAAAACATGAAAAAACAGCAAAAGAGAAATCAGTTTATAAGCCAGTGATCGTGCCACAATGTAATGATTTTTCTGTGTCAAAAGTGCTATCTGATGCATTTAAGCAGCAAGGAGAGGCAACCAAAACTAGCATGATGGTGAAACAAATTCTCCAAGAAAGAGAAACGCAATTTTATCCGCAAAAAGGCATTCGAAGCTGCCATGCTTTAGTGGTGACGGATGGAAAAAGTTATCAAACAGATTACAGCATTATTTTGAATGATAAAGGATTTTTCGTTCAGGTTGAGAATGCGATAAGTTTGTAAACTAGTTTGTTGAAATGAGCAAGATTTTATCTTCTTGATAAAATAAAACCCCGCAGATTGGCAGGGTTTTTCAAACAAGTCCAAATTATTTTGTACTTGGAATTTTGAAACGGCTGTTGAAACGCTCAACACGACCACCAGTATCAACAACACGTTGTTTACCAGTGTAGAATGGGTGGCAGTTACCACACACATCAAGATTGATGTCTTTACCTAAAGTTGAACGAGTTTTGATCACATTACCACAAGAACAGGTCGCTGTGATTTCTTTATATTCAGGATGAATACCTTGTTTCATAGAAAACCTCAAAATGAAGCCACGCCGCTATAAGAACTTTCTCCCCACACCGCGTGAGTTAATAATACGCCATAATTGGCACCAAATAGATCGCGGATTATACTGAAAAAATACAGATAAACAAGCCTTATTTTCGTGTAAAATCGTCAGGATCTTTAACCGCACTTTTCTTTTATGTTAGCAAAATCTTCAAGTAACGCACCTTTTGCACAATCTGTGCTGAAATGGTATGACAAATTTGGACGTAAACATTTGCCGTGGCAACAAGATAAAACGCTTTATGGCGTATGGCTTTCTGAGGTGATGTTACAACAAACACAAGTTGCGACAGTGATTCCTTATTTTGAGCGATTTATTAAAACATTTCCAAATATCACCGCACTTGCCGATGCTTCTCAAGATGAAGTTTTGCATTTATGGTCTGGTTTAGGCTATTACGCTCGGGCGCGTAATTTGCATAAAGCAGCCCAAAAAGTGCGGGATGAATTTAATGGAAATTTTCCGACAGACTTTATGCATGTTTGGGCGTTACCCGGTGTGGGGCGCTCGACAGCTGGAGCTATTTTATCTTCCGTATTAAATCAGCCTTATCCGATTTTAGACGGTAATGTAAAACGAGTGTTAGCTCGCTATTTTACTGTTGAGGGGTGGCCTGGCGATAAAAAAGTAGAAAATTATTTGTGGACGTTGACGGAACAGGTTACACCCATAGGTCGTGTGGCGGATTTTAATCAAGCTATGATGGATATTGGCGCGATGGTATGTACGCGAACCAAACCAAAATGTGAGCTTTGCCCATTAAATTTTGAGTGCTTAGCTTATCAAAATCATAGTTGGGAAAAGTTTCCTGCTAAAAAGCCGAAAAGAAATATGCCAGAAAAAGACACTTATTTTTTGATTTTATCTAAAAATGGCAAAGTGTGCTTGGAGCAGCGAGAAAACTCGGGGTTATGGGGCGGATTATTTTGTTTTCCACAATTTGAAGATAAAGCATCGTTACTTAGTTTTTTAGCGCAAGAAAAAGTCAGCTATTATCAAGAATGGCCAGCTTTTCGTCATACCTTTAGTCATTTCCATTTAGATATCTATCCTATTTATGCTGAAATGGACGGTGGAATTAATATTGAGCAAGCTAATGTAGATTGGCGCAAAGTTGTGGAAAGCCCAAAAGAATATCAATCAAATCTATCAAGTGCGGTCAAATATTGGTATGATCCGAAAAATCCTGAACAGATCGGGCTTGCTCAGCCCGTGAAGAATCTTTTAATACAATTTGCAAGGAATTATTATGGCAAGAATGGTATTTTGTGAGTATCTCAAACAAGAAGCTGAAGGTTTAGATTTCCAACTTTATCCTGGAGAACTAGGTAAACGTATTTTTGATTCAGTGAGTAAGAAAGCTTGGGGAGAATGGATTAAGAAACAGACAATGCTAGTGAATGAGAAAAAACTCAATATGATGAACGCGGAACACCGTAAATTGTTAGAACAAGAAATGGTGAATTTTTTGTTTGAAGGTAAAGATGTTCATATTGAAGGTTATGTTCCTCCATCAAATTAATTGGCTGTTATACAATGAAAAAGTATTTAGTATTAGCGTTATTACCGCTTTTGTATGCTTGTAGCGATTCGTTAAATCGTGGAAGCATGAATTATGATGAATCCTTTGCAAAAGACACGCAAGGGTTAGATATTCTCACAGGGCAATTCTCGCATAATATTGACCGCATTTGGGGCGTCAATGAATTGTTAGTGGCTAGTCGAAAAGATTACGTGAAATATACAGATTCTTTTTATACGCGTAGCCACGTGAGTTTTGATGAAGGTAATATCGTTATTGAAACCCAGCAAGATCTCAATCGATTACATAATGCTATTGTCCATACTTTGTTAATGGGGGCGGATGCAAAAGGTATTGATTTATTTGCATCTGGAGATGTGCCGATTAGCTCTCGTCCATTCCTTTTAGGACAGGTTGTGGATCATCAAGGGCAACAAATTGCTAATCAAGTTATCGCAAGTAATTTCGCCACTTACTTGATTCAAAATAAATTACAAACTCGTCGATTACAAAACGGGCATACTGTGCAATTTGTTGCGATTCCAATGATTGCAAATCACGTAGAAGTGCGTGCACAGAAATATCTACCATTGGTTCGTAAAGCGGCTGAACGTTATGGCATTGATGAAAGTTTGATCTTAGGTATTATACAAACAGAATCTAGTTTTAACCCATACGCGATTAGCTATGCAAATGCAATTGGATTAATGCAAGTCGTGCCTCATACGGCAGGTCGAGATGTATTTGCAATGAAAGGAAAGGGCGGTCAACCATCAACTCGTTATTTATATGATCCTGCGAATAATATTGATGCTGGCGTATCTTATTTGTGGATTTTACAAAATCAATATTTAGATGGAATTACGAATCCAACCTCAAAACGTTTTGCAATGATTTCTGCTTATAATAGTGGGGCTGGTGCTGTATTGCGTGTTTTTGATAATGATAAGGATATGGCGATTTACAAAATTAACCAAATGTATCCAGAGCAAGTTTATCGCATTCTAACGACAGCTCACCCATCATCACAGGCTCGCAATTATTTGTTGAAAGTTGATAAGGCACAGAAAAAATTCCGTGTAAGACGATAATTGAATTTTTTCAGATAATCAAAAATGCTCGTTAGGAAATACCATCGAGCATTTTTTATAATAAGTGCGGTTTATTTTGAAATAATTTTATTATTTCGTTGTTTTAATAAACATATTGATGATTAACTATTCAAACGCAACGTTTTTTTGTATTTTTTTAAATTTAAGTGTTGACCGAATCCCAAAAAAATAGTTTAATACGCTCCGTTGTCAGGCAGTAGCCAATAACGATAACGCCTCGATAGCTCAGTCGGTAGAGCAGGGGATTGAAAATCCCCGTGTCGGTGGTTCGATTCCGCCTCGAGGCACCATTTCCTCCTTAGTTCAGTCGGTAGAACGGTGGACTGTTAATCCATATGTCGCAGGTTCGAGTCCCGCAGGAGGAGCCAAATTCAAAAAAAGCCGCTAAAGAATTTTAGCGGCTTTTTGCTATCTCTTATTCCAGCACATAAATTATTTCCCCATTTAAAACGGAAGTTATTAAGCATCAGAATTAATTCTGTTTTTTCCCATCTTTTTTCCTTATCTTCTTTCTTTTGTATTTTCATTAATGCTTTGAATCAGTAAAGAAAAACGTTTATATGAACCTTGTGTATATTTATAAAGATTATATCTAGTTACAAAAGGAGTGGTTTCTTACAGTTTGTAATAATGAAATAAAGCCTTTATAGAGCATTCAAGGAAAACTCTTTGCCATATCTAATAATCAGGTCTTATCTTCTATAGTTTACTGTTTTTGATATTGAATCTTGGAGAGCGTATTGTGATGGAATATGAGACGGGAAATAAGATAACCCCAATAATAGTAGATAAAACAAAACCCCGCGATTAGTTTCGCGGGGCTTTGTTTAGTCAAATGGTGCTCTGGGCGAGACTTGAACTCGCACGACCTGTGGTCACTACCCCCTCAAGATAGCGTGTCTACCAATTCCACCACCAGAGCGTTAATTTTTATGCTAATCCTATTTTATTGTGGGATGTCGCTATTTTTATTTTCTTTCGCTGGAGCTGCTTGTTGTTGCTGAACTTGCTCTGCAGCTTGTGATAAATCGTCAAAAGCACCTTTTTGAATATTGCCTTTATGTGAATTCATGTTTCCCAAAACAAGAGCAATAACAAAAAATGCGGTTGCTAAAATCGCACTGGTACGTGTTAAAAAGTTACCTGCACCAGCAGCGCCAAACATTGTACCTGATGCGCCGCCACCAAAAGATGCGCCAGCGTTCGCTCCTTTACCTTGTTGAACGAGAATAAACCCGATCAAGGCAATCGCGACAACAACATAAATAAATAAAAGAACTTGATACATTTTTTCTCTCTAATTTGCAATTTTGCAAGAAAACCAGTCGTGAATGTTATAGAAAATTCAATTTTCTCGCAAGTGCTTTGCATAAAAAAAATATTAACTGGTTTAACTTTAATCAGTTTGACCGTTTGATTTACTGGATTTTTTTTGCCGCACTTTTAGGTTTTGCTCTATCGGATTTAATCATTTTAATGCGGCTTAATTGTCTTAATGCATTAAGATCTACAAAACGGACTAAATCAGGCAATATTTGATTCAAGTTATGCATAAATTGCTGATAGGTTGCTTGTTTTTGACTAATGTCTGTGAGTTGTGATTCCCAATGGGCGGTCATATCTGGTTGGGTGGCAATATCTGGTAATGCCTGAATTAAAATTCTTCCAGTTTCTGTGCTATGAATATTTCGCCCTTTTTTCGTTAAAAAACCGCGTTTAAAAAGTAACTCAATGATGCCAGCGCGAGTAGCCTCTGTGCCCAATCCATCCGTTTCTCGCAGAATTTTTTTGAGTTCTTTATCCTGTACAAATCGTGCAATTCCCGTCATTGCTGAAAGCAAAGTTGCATTTGTGAAAGGCTTTGGCGGCTGAGTTTTTTTACTAATTACCTCTCCGCGTTCACAATTCAAAATTTGTCCTTTCTTTACTATTGGTAATAAGGGTTCTTGATTTTCTGTATCGTCTTCTTTGCCTAATAATTCTTTCCACCCAGCCGTTTGTAAATTTCGCGCTTGGGCTATAAAAGTACCGCCGGCGATATTTAATGTGATTTTGCTTTTACGATATTCTGCGTCAGGACAAAATTGCATTAAATATTGGCGAGCGATAAGGCTGTAAATATTACGTTCTTCTTGTGTTAGATTTACTGGACGATTTTTGGCGGTTGGAATGATTGCATGGTGAGCTTCTACTTTTTTATCATTCCAACAGCGATTTCTTTGTTCAATTGAAATGACATTTGGTAAGACTTGATAAGCTTCACAATGGGTTGAAATTGCATTTAATACGTTATGACGTTCTGTAAAATGTTCTTCGGGCAAATATCGACAATCAGAACGCGGATAAGTAATTAAACGATGAGTTTCATATAGGCGTTGGCACGTATCTAATACGGCTTGAGCGGACATACCGAATCGCTTTGCTGCATCAATTTGTAACGCAGAAAGGGAATAAGGCAAGGGCGCCGTTTCTTTTTCACGAACGTCTTTGTATTCGGTTACTTCTGCTGGTTGATTTGTAATACGTTTTACAACGTTTTCTGCTAATCCTTTAGAGAGCACCCTGCCGTCATCATCTTGGTAATCTTCACAAGCTTTGCTAGGTTGCCATAAGGCACTAAAAAGTGCGGTTGATTTCCCCTGAGTTTTTTGTTCTTTATTCTCTGGATTAATCCAGGCTAGTACTTCAAAGAAATCTTTCGGTTGGAAATGTTCAATTTCCAAATCTCGACGTACAATTAAACCCAGCACAGGGGTTTGCACTCGACCAACCGAAAGCACGCCATCATAGCCAGTTTGTCTGCCACGAATAGTATAGGCTCTCGTCATATTGATGCCATAAAGCCAATCGGCGCGAGCTCGTGCGAGTGCGGATGTGGCAAGAGGAATAAAATTACGGTTGGGTTGTAATTTTTTAACCGCTTTTTCTACCGCACTTGGATTTAGGTCGCTAATCAAGCAGCGTAAAATTTTATCGCGTTTTTCTGCAGATAAATTAGCATAACTGAACACTTCATCGACAAGTAATTGTCCTTCTCTATCAGGGTCTCCCGCATTAACAAGTGTATCGGCTTGATGGATTAGTTTTTCCACTACAGAAAGTTGTTTTTTCACTTCTTTTCGTGGTAAAAGTTGCCATTTTTCAGGAATGATAGGGAGATGCTCTAAACGCCATTGTTTGAATTTAGGATCATAGGCATCGGGTTCTGCTTGCTCAAGTAGATGCCCTACACACCAAGTTACCACATCATTATCGCCACATTTGATAAAACCATCCCCACGTTGATGGGGTTTCGGGAGCACATCAGCAATAGCGCGAGCTAAGCTTGGTTTTTCGGCGATAAATAAACGCATAATGGTATGAGAAGATTAGTCGATTTGACGACGACCTAGAAAAGAGTGAGTAAGCGTTGTGCCGTCCACAGTTTCTAGTTCACCACCGACTGGAATGCCATGAGCGATACGACTCACTTTGATATTGTGCTGGCGGCACATTTCAGCGATGTAGTTTGCCGTCGCATCGCCTTCCACTGTTGGATTTGTTGCAAGAATTACTTCGTGAAAAGACTCTTCTACTAAGCGTTTTTGCAGTAAATCTAAACCAATTTCACGGGGACCAATGCCATCAAGTGGAGACAAATGTCCCATTAAAACAAAATAACGTCCTGAAAATTGCCCTGTTTGCTCAATAGCTTGAATATCTGCTGGCATTTCAACGACACAAAGTAAACCTGAATTTTGACGGCGTGGATTATTGCAAATGTTGCAAGTGTCTTCTTCCGTAAAGTCTCGACATTGTGAACAATGGCCAATTTTAGACATGGCTTCTGTGAGTGCTCGAGCTAAATTCATTCCACCGCTACGATTACGCTGTAAAAGATGATAAGCCATACGTTGCGCAGATTTAGGCCCTACGCCTGGAAGACAACGTAAGTTTTCAATAAGGTGTTCTAAAAGTGGGCTGCTTTGCATAGTGATTAATGAGAGGAAACTGAGAGATGACGCGTGAATCTTATATTCACGCGCCTAATAATTAAAACGGAAACTTCATTCCCGGAGGTAATGGCATTCCAGCGGTAACCGATGCCATTTTTTCTTTTTGTAATTCTTCTGCACGACGTACCGCATCGTTAAAAGCGGCCGCGATTAAATCTTCTAACATTTCTTTATCGTCTTCCATTAAAGACGGATCAATGTCAATGCGACGGCAGTTATGTGCACCATTAATTGTGATTTTCACTAAACCCGCACCAGATTCACCCGTTACTTCTAGTTGCGCGATTTCTTCCTGCATTTTTTGCATTTTTTCTTGCATTTGTTGGGCTTGTTTCATTAAGCCGCCTAAACCGCCTTTTCCAAACATAATGTTATCCTTTATTAAGTCAAAATTGCGTGCATTCTAGCGAAAAAATGGGCTTTTGGGAACAGTGGGGTTAATGATTTGGGGTATTTAAAATCTCAGAAAATTTCACCGCACTTTTGAAGTAAAGTGCAGTGAAATTTAGTGGTGTTTAGAATGGGAAGAGACGGTTATTCTGGTGTAATCCATTCGACAGTCCAGCTACCTGTACCTTCTGGAACTAATGTTTTTGTGAGATAAGGAAAAATTTCTTTCATTTGGGTTTCTAATGTCCAAGGTGGATTAATTATCACCATGCCGCTTGCCGTCATACCTCGTTGATCGCTATCAGGGCGAACTGCGAGCTCAATTTTTAGAATTTTTCTAATCCCCGTTGCTTCTAAGCCCTTAAAAATACGTTTAGTTTGTTGGCGTAATACAACGGGATACCAAATCGCATAAGTGCCAGTGGCAAAACGCTTATAGCCTTCTTCAATAGCTTTGACGACAAGATCATAATCTTCTTTTAATTCATAAGGCGGATCAATTAGCACCAAGCCACGGCGTTCTTTTGGCGGAAGCGTTGCTTTGACTTGTTGAAAGCCATTGTCACATTTTACGGTGACATTTTTGTAGTCATTAAAATTATTGCGAAGGATTGGGTAATCGCTAGGATGAAGTTCGGTTAATAGTGCGCGATCTTGTGAGCGCAACAATTCCGCGGCAATTAATGGAGAACCCGCGTAATAACGTAGTTCTTTGCCACCATAATTGAGTTTTTTGATCATTTTTACATAACGAGCAACATCTTCGGGTAAGTCTGTTTGATCCCACAGACGTCCAATACCTTCTTTATATTCCCCTGTTTTTTCTGATTCGTTTGAGGATAAACGATAACGCCCTACGCCAGAGTGCGTATCCAAGTAAAAAAAGCCTTTTTCTTTGAGTTTAAGATTTTCCAAAATGAGCATTAAGACGATATGTTTCAAGACATCAGCATGATTGCCTGCATGGAATGAGTGACGATAACTCAGCATAATATATCCTTTGTTTAATAATGAAGGCGAGCCCATTGACTCGCCTGATTGTGCACTAAAGTGCGGTCATTTTTAGAAGAGTTCTTCTGGTTGTGCAGCAGGCGTTGGCGTATTGCCTTCATTATTTAAGCGTTGCTGTAACTCTGTAGGAACATAATAACCACGCTCTTGCATTTCCGAAAGGTAGGTACGTGTCGGTTCAGTACCTACAATAAAGTATTCTTTACGTCCACCAGCGGGAGAAAGCAATCCAGTCATCGTATCAATACTTTTTTCCATAATTTTCGGTGGTAATGGTAATTTACGTTCAGGTTTATCGCTCAATGCAGTTTTCATATAAGCGACCCAAGCTGGCATCGCTGTTTTCCCCCCCGCTTCTCCGTGCCCGAGTACACGTTTGTTGTCGTCAAATCCGACATAAGTTGTGGTTACTAAGTTTGCACCAAATCCTGCATACCAAGCTACTTTTGAACTGTTAGTCGTACCTGTTTTTCCGCCTATATCGCTACGTTTAATGGTTTGTGCGATACGCCAGCTAGTTCCTTTCCAGTCTAGACCTTGTTCGCCATAAATTGCCGTATTTAAGGCGCTGCGGATTAAAAATGCTAACTCGCCACTGATTACTCGAGGGGCATATTCTGTTTTCGACGATGCATTTTTTGCTGCTGCCATTAAATCAATTGCATCTTCCTTAAGTGAGGCCACATTTGACTGTAATTCTGGCAGTTCAGGTACAGTTTCAGGTTGTTGATCAACTTCTTCACCGTTTGTACTGTCATCTGATGGTTTTAAGGCATTTTCGCCTAAAGGAATATTCGCAAAGCCGTTGATTTTGTCTTTCGTTTCACCATAAACAACTGGGATATCATTGCATTCAATACAAGCAATTTTAGGGTTTGCAACAAATAAGTCTTTCCCCGTGTTATCTTGAATTTTTTCAATAATATAAGGTTCAATGAGGAAGCCACCATTATCAAATACGGCATAAGCTCGCGCCATTTCTAATGGCGTGAAAGAGGCTGCGCCAAGTGCTAAGGCTTCACTGGCAAAATATTGATCACGTTTAAAGCCAAAACGTTGTAAAAATTCTGCAGTGAAATCAATACCTGCCGTTTGGATAGCACGAATAGCAATCATATTTTTGGATTGACCTAATCCTACGCGTAAACGCATTGGACCATCGTAACGATCAGGTGTGTTTTTGGGTTGCCACAGTTTTTGTCCTGGTTTTTGAATAGAAATTGGGCTGTCTTGTAATACACTAGAAAGTGTTAAGCCTTTTTCTAATGCTGCAGCGTAAATAAATGGTTTAATAGAAGAACCCACTTGAACTAAGGATTGTGTCGCACGGTTGAACTTACTTTGTTCATAGCTAAAGCCACCAACAATAGCTTCAATCGCACCATTATCTGAGTTAAGCGATACTAACGCAGAGTTAGCTGCTGGAATTTGTCCTAATTGCCATTCACCATTAGTGCGTTGACGAATCCAAATTTGCTCACCTACTTTTACAGGATTGCTTCTGCCAGTCCAACGCATTGCATTAGTGGATAGCGTCATTTTTTCACCGGATGCTAATAATAGATCTGCCCCACCTTTTGCCATACCAACCACAGCCGCTGGAATAAATGGCTCAGAATCTGGCAGTTTGCGTAGAAAACCGACAATGCGATCATTATCCCAAGCAGCTTCATTTTTTTGCCATAAAGGCGCACCACCACGATACCCACGACGCATATCGTAATCAATTAAGTTGTTACGTACGGCTTTTTGGGCTTCAGCTTGGTCTTTCGAAAGTACAGTGGTAAATACTTTATAACCACTGGTGTAGGCATTTTCTTCACCAAAACGGCGAACCATTTCTTGGCGAACCATTTCAGTGACATAATCAGCACGAAATTCAAATTTTGCGCCATGATAACTGGCAACGATAGGCTCTTTTAATGCAGCATCATATTCTTCTTTGCTGATGTATTTTTCATCTAACATTCGGCTTAGCACCACATTGCGGCGTTCTTCTGAGCGTTTTAAAGAATAAAGCGGGTTCATGGTTGAAGGTGCTTTTGGTAAGCCTGCGATAATGGCCATTTCCGATAACGTCAATTCATTTAATGATTTACCGAAATAGGTTTGCGCAGCAGCCGCAACACCATAAGAACGATAGCCTAAAAAGATTTTGTTTAAATAAAGCTCTAAGATTTCTTGTTTGGTGAGGGTATTTTCAATTTCTACGGCAAGCACGGCTTCACGAGCTTTACGAATAATAGTTTTTTCTGGGGTTAAGAAAAAGTTACGCGCTAATTGTTGAGTAATCGTACTTGCGCCTTGTGATGCACCGCCATTACTCACTGCGACAAATAATGCACGAGCAATGCCGATAGGGTCTAATCCGTGATGATCGTAAAAACGACTGTCTTCCGTTGCTAAAAATGCATCAATTAAGCGTTGCGGTACATCAGCTAATTTTACTGGAATACGGCGTTGCTCGCCCACTTCGCCAATTAATTTACCGTCTGCCGTATAAATCTGCATTGGTTGTTGTAATTCAACGGTTCTTAATGTTTCTACTGAGGGCAATTCAGATTTTAAGTGGAAATACAGCATTCCGCCTGCCACTAAACCTAAAATACATAAAGTTAATAGGGTGCTTAATATTAATTTTGCGATCCGCATCGTAAAATTCTCGCTTCGTTAATGAATATTCTTGTCAAGAGACCTATGATTTGGTTGTTAAGTATAAAAGATTCAGCCTTTAAAGAATAGGAAAGAATATGCAATTCTCCCTGAAAAATTACCGCACTTTACAAATCGGCATTCATCGTAAGCAGGGTTATTTTGATTTCGTGTGGTTTGATGATCTCGAACAGCCACAAAGTTATCAAATCTTTGTTAATGATCGTGATTTTAAAAATCGTTTTTTACAACAGCTAAAAACACAATATCAAGGGAAAACCTTTCCTTTGCAGTTTGTAGCAAGCATTCCCGCTCACTTAACTTGGTCAAAAGTATTAATGTTGCCACAAGTGTTAAATGCGCAAGAATGTCATCAACAATGTAAATTTGTGATTGAAAAAGAGCTGCCTATTTCTTTAGATGAATTATGGTTTGATTATCGTTCTACCCCGTTAAAGCAAGGTTTTCGATTAGAAGTTACTGCAATTCGTAAAAGTACTGCTCAAACTTATTTGCAAGATTTTCAGCCATTTAAAATTAATGTATTGGATGTTGCGTCAAATGCTATTTTGCGTGCATTTCAGTATTTGTTGAATGAACAAGTGCGGTCAGAAAATACCTTATTTTTATTTCAAGAAGATGACTATTGTTTGGCGATTTGTGAAAGATCGCAGCAATCGCAAATTTTACAATCTCACGAAAATTTGACCGCACTTTATGAACAATTTACCGAACGTTTTGAAGGGCAACTTGAACAAGTTTTTGTGTATCAAATTCCCTCAAGTCATACGCCATTACCAGAAAACTGGCAGCGAGTAGAAACGGATTTACCTTTTATCGCACTTGGCAATGCGCTGTGGCAAAAAGATTTACATCAACAAAAAGTGAGTAGCTAAATGTCGATGAATTTATTGCCTTGGCGTACTTATCAACATCAAAAGCGTTTACGTCGTTTAGCTTTTTATATCGCTTTATTTATCTTGCTTGCTATTAATTTAATGTTGGTTTTTAGTAATTTGATTGAACAACAGAAACAAAATTTGCAGGCACAGCAAACATCTTTTGAAAAACTTAATCAGCAACTTTATAAAACCGCCAAGAAAATTGAACAGTTGCGTAGTGCAGTGCAGGTTGGCGAAATTTTGACATCGATTCCTAACGAGCAAGTAAAAAAGAGTTTACAACAGCTAAGTGAATTACCTTTTCAACAAGGAGAACTGAATAAATTTAAACAAGATGCGAATAACTTGAGCTTAGAAGGTAACGCACAAGATCAAAGAGAATTTGAACAGATTCATCAATTTTTAAAAAAACATTTTCCCAATGTGAAATTAAGCCAGTTTCAGCCTGAACAACAGTCATTGTATTTTCGCTTTGATATGGAACAAGGAGAAGAAAAGTGAAAGCCTTTTTTAACGATCCTTTTAATCCTTTTGGCAAATGGCTAAGTCAGTCTTTTTATGTGCACGGTTTAACTTTTTTATTGTTATTAAGTGCGGTGATTTTTCGCCCCATTTTAGATTATATAGAGGGGAACTCCCGTCTCCATGAAACTGAAGATGAGTTAGCGGTGAAGCGTTCAGAATTATTACATCAACAGAAAATTTTAACTTCTTTACAGCAGCAATCGGAAAGTCGAAAACTTTCTCCAGAACTGGCTGCACAAATTATGCCGTTGAATAAACAAATTCAACGTTTAGCTGCGCGTAACGGTTTATCTCAGCATTTACGTTGGGAAATGGGGCATCAGCCTATTTTGCACTTACAGCTTACTGGGCATTTTGAAAAAACGAAGACATTTTTAACCGCACTTTTAGCTAATACGTCACAGCTTTCTGTAAGTCGGCTGCAATTTATGAAACCCGAAGATAGCCCATTGCAAACCGAGATTATTTTTCAGCTAGAGAAGGAGACAAAATGAAGTATTGGTTTTTCCTAACTGCATTGCTTTTTATAAATTGCAGTTGGGGGCAGGATCCTTTCGATAAAACACAGCGTAACCGTTCTCAGTTTGATAATGCACAAACAGTAATGGAACAGACAGAAATAATTTCCTCAGATGTACCTAATAATCTATGCGGAGCGGATGAAAATCGCCAAGCGGCTGAAATTCCTTTGAACGCTTTAAAATTGGTGGGCGTAGTGATTTCTAAAGATAAAGCGTTTGCCTTATTGCAAGATCAGGCTTTGCAAGTTTACAGCGTTTTAGAGGGCGTTGATGTGGCTCAAGAGGGCTATATTGTAGAAAAAATCAACCAAAACAATGTTCAATTTATGCGCAAGCTCGGGGAGCAATGTGATAGTAGTGAATGGAAAAAATTAAGTTTTTAAAGGAAGATTATGAAGAAATATTTTTTAAAGTGCGGTTATTTTCTAGTGTGTTTTTGTTTGCCATTAATCGTTTTTGCTAATCCTAAAACAGATAACGAACGTTTTTTTATTCGTTTATCGCAAGCACCTTTAGCTCAAACATTAGAGCAGTTGGCTTTTCAACAAGATGTGAATTTAGTGATTGGAGATACATTGGAAAACAAGATCTCTTTAAAATTAGACAATATTGATATGCCCCGTTTGCTACAAATAATCGCTAAAAGTAAGCACCTTACTTTGAATAAAGACGACGGTATTTATTATCTGAACGGTAGGCAATCAGGAAAAGGTCAAATTGCAGGAAATCTTACTACAAATGAACCGCACTTAGTGAATCACACGGTAAAACTCCATTTTGCTAAAGCCTCTGAATTAATGAAATCCTTAACCACAGGAAGTGGCTCTTTGCTTTCACCCGCTGGGAGCATTACCTTTGATGATCGTAGTAATTTGCTGGTTATTCAGGATGAGCCTCGTTCTGTGCAAAATATCAAAAAACTGATTGCTGAAATGGATAAACCTATTGAGCAGATCGCTATTGAAGCGCGTATTGTGACAATTACGGATGAAAGTTTGAAAGAACTTGGCGTTCGGTGGGGGATTTTTAATCCAACGGAAAATGCTGCGCGTGTAGCGGGCAGTCTTGCAGGCAATAGCTTTGAAAATATTGCGGATAATCTTAACGTAAATTTTGCGACAACGACGACACCTGCTGGCTCTATAGCATTACAAGTTGCGAAAATTAATGGGCGATTACTCGATTTAGAATTGAGCGCGTTAGAGCGTGAAAATAATGTAGAAATTATCGCAAGCCCTCGCTTACTAACCACGAATAAGAAAAGTGCGAGCATTAAACAGGGGACAGAAATTCCTTATGTTGTGAGTAATACTCGTAACGATACACAATCTGTGGAATTTCGCGAGGCGGTGCTTGGTTTGGAAGTCACACCACATATTTCTAAAGATAACAATATTTTGCTTGATTTATTAGTGAGCCAAAACTCACCAGGTTCTCGAGTCGCTTATGGACAAAATGAAGTGGTTTCTATTGATAAGCAAGAAATTAATACTCAGGTTTTTGCCAAAGATGGGGAAACTATTGTACTTGGTGGCGTGTTCCACGATACGATCACAAAAAGCGAAGATAAAGTACCAGTACTTGGCGATATACCTGGCATTAAACGATTGTTTAGTAAAGAAAGTGAACGACATCAAAAACGTGAGCTAGTGATTTTCGTGACGCCGCATATTTTAAAAGCAGGAGAAACGTTAGAAGCGTTGAAACAAAAAAGTGCGGGTAAAAAGTTACAATGAGTTACTGCCGTTTGTTTTATCACATTGTTTTTAGGACAAAAGGCAGTGTTTATGCCATTAATGAAGAAAATGAGAAAATTCTCTATGATTACATTTGGGGATTTGTTAAAGCGCACCATTCTATACTTCATCGAATTAATGGTATGCCAGATCATCTACATTTATTTGTTGAATTACACCAAACGATTTCAGTGGCTGAATTTGTTCGTAAATTAAAAAAGTCGACACACCGTTTTTTAGATGAAAATAAATCATTATTTCCAGAATTTACGGCTTGGTCAGTAGGATATTGCGCATTAACTTATAGCGACAGGGATAAACATCAACTTATTAATTACATTAAGAATCAAAAACAGCATCACAAAGAAACCCATTTCAATGATGAAATGAAGAGCCTATTTCAACGTGAAGGAATTGATTTTAACGTAGAATGGTTTGAAAGAAATGTTTAGTGGTTTTTGGGAATGCTTATTTTTCCCCCTAGGTTTGTAATCCGTGGGTAAGTATACCCACGGTTAGTGATAGTAATCGTAGTTCCCCTTTGGGGAACACCTATACCTACCCCAACGGGGTAGCATTATGATTAGCCTAGGGTACACCTACCCTAGGTTTGTAAACCGTGAGTAAGTATACCCACGGTTAGTGATGGTAATCATAGTTCCCCTTTGGGGAACACCTATACCTACCCCAACGGGGTAGCATTATGATTAGCCTAGGGTAAACCTACCCTAGGTTACTACTACCCTAAGTTGCAGTAATCACTAATAAGGATCAAATGAATTTTTTTAATTTTCGCTGTATCCACTGCCGTGGCAATCTTCATATCGCAAAAAATGGGCTATGTTCACGTTGCCAAAAACAAATTAAATCTTTTCCTTATTGCGGTCATTGTGGTGCGGAATTGCAATATTATGCGCAGCATTGTGGTAATTGCCTTAAACAAGAACCTAGCTGGGATAAGATAGTCATTATTGGGCATTATATTGAACCGCTTACTGTATTGATTCACCGTTTTAAATTTCAAAATCAATTTTGGATTGACCGCACTTTGGCTCGACTTTTATATCTTGCGGTGCGTGATGCTAAACGAACGCATCAACTTAAATTACCAGAAGCAATCATTCCAGTGCCTTTATATCATTTTCGCCAATGGCGACGAGGTTATAATCAGGCTGATTTATTATCTCGGCAATTAAGTCGTTGGCTAGATATTCCTAATTTGAACAATATCGTAAAGCGCGTGAGACATACCCATACTCAACGTGGTTTGAGTGCAAAAGATCGTCGTCAGAATTTAAAAAATGCCTTTTCTCTTGCTGTTTCGAAAAATGAATTTCCTTATCGTCGCGTAGCATTGGTGGATGATGTGATTACTACTGGTTCTACACTCAATGAAATATCAAAATTGTTGCGAAAATTAGGTGTAGAGGAGATCCAAGTGTGGGGGCTGGCGCGGGCTTAATATAAAGCACTGGAAAAAAAAGCGCGATGAGCGTATTATTCCCGATACTTTCTCTCAAGTATTTAGGACATAATATTATGGAACAAGCAACCCAGCAAATCGCTATTTCTGATGCCGCACAAGCGCATTTTAGAAAACTTTTAGACACGCAAGAAGAAGGAACGAATATTCGTATTTTCGTGGTTAATCCAGGCACACCTAACGCGGAATGTGGCGTATCTTATTGCCCACCTAATGCCGTGGAAGAAAGTGATGTTGAAATGAAATACGACACTTTTTCTGCATTTATTGATGAGGTCAGCCTACCTTTCTTAGAAGAAGCAGAAATTGATTATGTTACCGAAGAACTTGGTGCGCAGCTTACCTTAAAAGCGCCAAATGCCAAAATGCGTAAGGTGGCTGATGATGCGCCATTAATTGAACGTGTTGAATATGTGATTCAAACTCAAATTAATCCACAGCTTGCAAGTCATGGTGGACGCATAACCTTAATTGAAATTACTGAAGATGGTTACGCAATTTTACAATTCGGTGGTGGTTGTAACGGTTGTTCAATGGTGGACGTTACATTAAAAGATGGCGTAGAAAAACAACTCGTTAGCCTATTCCCGAATGAATTAAAAGGTGCAAAAGACGTAACCGAACATCAGCGTGGAGAGCACTCTTATTATTAGTGAGTGGTAAAAAGAAGATTTATAATAACCGCACTTTTGAAAGTGCGGTTATTTTTATGGAGTAAAAAATGAAAACACTTAATCCGGATGATTTTGGTTATTGGTTGTTTACTCAAGGTTCGAACCTTTATTTGCTGAATAATGAGTTGCCTTGTGGTACGGCTAAAGCGCTTGGAATGGAAGGATTGCAGGCTATGCAAATCGGTGAATGGAAAAATCATCCGTTGTGGCTTGTGGCTGAGCAAGAAAGTGATGAACGAGAATATGTAAGTTTGCGTGAATTACTTTCTCTGCCAGAGGATGAATTCCATGTATTAAGCCGAGGCGTGGAAATTAATCATTTCCTAAAAACTCATAAATTCTGTGGAAAGTGCGGTCATAAAACACAACAAATTCAAGAAGAGCTCGCCGTGCAATGTACTCACTGCGGGTATCGAACTTATCCTGTAATTTGCCCATCCATTATTGTTGCGGTTCGACGTGGCAAAGAAATATTGCTTGCTAATCACAAACGTCATTATCACCCGAATGGAGGAATGTATACCACTCTTGCTGGTTTTGTAGAAGTCGGTGAAACATTTGAACAAGCTGTGCGGAGAGAGGTTTTTGAGGAAACAGGGATTTTGATAAAAAATATTCGTTATTTTGGTAGCCAACCTTGGGCATTTCCGAATTCTCAAATGGTCGGTTTTCTGGCTGATTATGAGAGCGGTGAAATTACTTTGCAGGAAAGTGAAATTTATGATGCGCAGTGGTTTTCTTATGATCAACCCTTGCCAGAATTACCGCCAACAGGTACTATCGCTCGCAAATTAATTCATGCGACGCTTGAGCTCTGTAAAGCGGAACATAAATGCGATTAATAAATACTCCAACCCTTACGAATTAAGGAAATAAGATGCGAAATCCGATTCATAAACGCTTAGAAAACTTAGAAAGTTGGCAACATCTTACTTTTATGGCTGCTTTATGCGAACGTATGGCACCAAATTTTAAATTGTTCTGTCAAATGAACGAGCTTAGCGTTGAAGCTAAAACGTATCAAAATATTCTCAATTTGGTGTGGGAATATTTAACGGTTAAAGATGCCAAAATCAACTTTGAAAATCAGTTGGAGAAATTGGAAACGATTATTCCTGATGTGAATGATTACGAGAGTTTTGGTGTTGTGCCAGCGTTAGATGCTTGCCAGGCTTTAGCTGAAATTCTACACGCTATTATCGCGGGTGAAACATTAGAAAGAGCGGTGGAAATGAGCTTAATTTCTTTAGGAACGGTAACGAGTTTATTGGAAACGGAAACGGGGCGAGATTGGTCGGACAGCGAACTTAAAGAAAGTGAAGATATTCAAGCGGAACTCGATGTGCAATGGCAGATTTATCGTTTACTTAAAGAATGTGAAAAACGTGATATTGAATTAATTTTAGATTTAAAAAATGAGATTCGAGCCGAGGGAATCTCTAATATTGGTATAGAATTTCATCAATAACGTGAGATTTGTCACAAATTTTAAAAATCTTGCTTTTAATTCATCGTAAGTTAGATTATCCTTTGCACAGCTTTTGTGGTTAGCCCGCAGGCGTATTTTGAAGAGTCAAATTTTTATTTAACAGAAGGTACAAATTTATGAACAAAACAGATTTAATTGATGCAATTGCAAGCGCTGCAGAATTAAACAAAAAACAAGCTAAAGCTGCGTTAGAAGCGACTTTAGACGCGATTACTGTAAGCCTCAAAAAAGGTGAACCTGTACAATTAATCGGTTTCGGTACATTCAAAGTAAATGCACGTGCTGCACGTACTGGTCGTAACCCACAAACTGGTGCTGAAATTAAAATCGCAGCATCTAAAGTACCAGCGTTTGTTTCTGGTAAAGCATTAAAAGATGCAATCAAATAATTAATATTTGAATGATTTTAAACCCTGCCAATGAGCAGGGTTTTTTGTTATCTAAAATTTACTTTACAAAACAATATTCTTTAAATAAACTTTCGAACCGAAATTTATAGCATTTAAGGATAGCTTTATGAAAAAAAGTAGCCAGTCTCGTAATACTAAACAACGTCGCCATACAATTATGCAACTTTTGCAAGAACAAGGTGAAGTGAGTGTAGAACAGCTAGTGCAGCTTTTTGATATATCTGAAGTGACTATTCGTAAAGACTTAAGTGCGCTAGAAACAAATGGTTTTTTATTACGCAAATACGGTGGCGCAATTTTAATGCCAAAAGAAATTATTGATGAAAACGAAAATGATGAACTTACGAAACGAAAGTTTGTCATAGCGAAAGCCGCCGCTGAACGTATTCGTGATCATAACCGTATTATCGTAGATAGCGGCAGTACTACGGCGGCTTTGATTAAACAACTTAATTTAAAACAAGGCTTAGTGGTCATGACGAACTCACTTTCGGTAGCAACAGAATTGAGAGCATTAGAAAATGAGCCAACGTTACTGATGACTGGGGGAACTTGGGATACTCGTTCGGAATCGTTTCAAGGAAAAGTAGCTGAACAGGTGCTACGTTCTTACGATTTCGACCAACTTTTTATTGGTGCCGATGGCATTGATTTAGCGCGAGGTTCTACGACTTTTAATGAACTTGTAGGATTAAGCCAGGTGATGGCGGAAGTTTCTCGCGAAGTTGTTGTGATGGTGGAATCTCAGAAAATTGGTCGGAAAATGCCAAATTTAGAATTAACTTGGCAACAAATTGATGTGCTTATTACTGATACAGGATTATCAGAACAAGATAAACAAGCCATTTGGGCTCATGGCGTAGAAGTAATTTGCGTATAAAGTGCGGTTAAAAAAATAGACGTATTTTTTATTTAATTAACAATAAGGAAAGCTTATGTGTGGTATTGTCGGCGCGGTAGCGCAACGTGATGTAGCGGAAATCTTAATTAATGGTTTACATCGTTTGGAATATCGTGGTTATGATTCAGCAGGAGTTGCGGTGGTAAATGAACATCATGAATTACAACGCGTGCGCTGCTTAGGTAAAGTAAAAGCTTTAGATGAGACGGTATCGGAGAAACCATTGATTGGTGGTACAGGGATTGCGCATACGCGTTGGGCAACGCATGGTGAACCATCAGAAACCAATGCGCACCCCCATGCGTCAGGCACTTTTGCCGTAGTACATAACGGTATTATTGAAAATCATGAAGAACTTCGTGAATTATTAAAATCTCGTGGTTATGTATTTTTATCGCAAACCGATACTGAAGTAATCGCTCATCTGGTTGAATGGGAAATGCGTAGCACGGATTCACTTTTAGAAGCTGTGAAAAAAGCAGTAAAACAACTTACTGGCGCATATGGCATGGTGGTAATGGACAGTCGTCATCCTGAACATTTAGTCGCAGCTCGTTCTGGCAGTCCGCTAGTGATTGGTTTAGGTATTGGTGAAAATTTCTTAGCTTCAGATCAACTTGCGCTTTTAAGTGTTACCCGCCGTTTTATCTTTTTAGAAGAAGGGGATATTGCAGAAATTACACGTCGCACAGTTGATATTTATGATACTTACGGCAATAAAGTTGAGCGTGAAATTCACGAATCTAATCTTGAAAATGACGCGGCAGAGAAAGGAAAATTCCGTCATTTTATGCAGAAAGAAATTTACGAACAGCCAACCGCACTTATCAATACAATGGAAGGACGTATCAATCATGAAAATGTGATTGTCGATTCAATCGGTAATGGTGCAAAAGGCATTTTAGAAAAAGTTGAGCATATTCAAATTGTTGCTTGTGGAACATCCTATAATGCAGGTATGGTGGCACGTTATTGGTTTGAATCTTTGGCTGGGGTGAGCTGTGATGTTGAAATTGCATCGGAGTTTCGTTATCGCAAATTTGTTACACGCCCAAATAGCTTATTGATTACACTTTCTCAATCTGGCGAAACAGCCGATACTTTAGCCGCACTTCGTTTAGCAAAAGAAAAAGGATACATGGCGGCATTAACAATTTGTAATGTTGCTGGATCTTCGCTAGTACGCGAATCAGATCTTGCATTTATGACGCGTGCCGGTGTTGAAGTTGGGGTGGCATCAACAAAAGCATTTACGACACAGCTCGCTGCGTTATTAATGTTGGTGACGGCACTTGGTAAAGTTAAAGGTTATATTTCTGCAGAAAAAGAGCATGAGATTATCAAAGCAATGCAATCTTTACCTTCTGAAATTGAAAAAGCATTAGCATTCGATACAGAAATTGAAGTATTGGCTGAGGATTTTGCTGAAAAACATCATGCACTTTTCTTAGGTCGTGGTGCATTTTATCCAATTGCCGTAGAGGCTTCTTTGAAATTGAAAGAGATTTCTTATATTCACGCTGAAGCGTATGCGGCTGGAGAATTAAAACATGGTCCATTAGCGTTGATTGATGCCGATATGCCAGTAATTGTTGTGGCGCCAAATAATGAATTATTAGAGAAAGTAAAATCGAACATTGAAGAGGTTCGTGCTCGTGGCGGTCAATTATACGTATTTGCCGATAAAGAAGCGGGCTTTACGCCAAGTGAAGGAATGAAAATCATCACGATGCCAAAAGTCAATGATATCGTTGCACCGATTTTTTATACCATCCCAATGCAGTTGCTTTCTTATCATGTGGCTTTAATTAAAGGTACTGACGTAGATCAACCTCGTAACTTAGCGAAATCTGTTACCGTAGAATAAAGTGTGGTTGATTTTAAGATAAATTTAAAGCACAGGTTATCGCTTGTGCTTTATCCGATTGAATGAAAAGGGCGAACATTAAAATGTTCACCCTTTGCTATCTAAAAAAAGTATAACTTAGCCCATACCGTATTTTTTTAGTTTTTTACGTAATGTACCACGGTTGATACCAAGCATATTTGCTGCACGGGTTTGATTACCGCGAGTATATTGCATAATCATATCTAACATCGGGTGTTCAACTTCCGCTAATACTAATTCGTAAAGATCATTCACATCTTGACCATCTAATTGCGCTAAATAATTACGCAATGCTTGTTTTACTGAATCTCGTAATGGTTTGTTGGTCACTTGTGATTGCGCATTTAATACTGATACCGTTAAAGCATCAGCAGGACTACGTTGTTGTTCTAACATTTTTCTTTATCCAAAATTAAATTGAAAAAATCTTCCAATACAATGAGTTGCTCTTTCGGATCACTAATTGCATTAAAAGTCTGTTTAAAAACGGAATCAGGTTGAATTCCCTGTAAATACCAAGCCACGTGTTTACGCGCAATGCGATAGCCTTTTTGTTCGCCATAGAATTGATGTAATTCTTGAATATGACGCAAAATTTGACCGCACTTTTCGTTTAAACTTGGCATTTGGCTTATCGAGTCATGCTCAATTAGGTTTTCCACAGCTTGAAATAGCCAAGGGTTACCTAGCGCAGCACGACCGATCATAATGGCATCCGCTCCAGTATAATCGAGAACGAATTTTGCTTTCCGAGCAGAATCAATATCACCATTGGCTATAACCGGTATGGCAATCGCTTGTTTAACGGCTTTGATGTTGTCATATTCCGCTTCGCCTTCAAAAAGACAAGCACGTGTACGACCATGCACCGTTAATGCTTGTATGCCACATTGTTCTGCAATTTTGCCGATTTGAACGCAGTTTCGATTAGATTTATCCCAGCCTGTACGAATTTTTAAGGTCACTGGCACATTGACGGCTGCCACTACTTCTCGCAAGATTTTTTCCACCAAATCTGGAAATTGCAACAACGCAGAGCCTGCGAGTTTGCGATTTACTTTTTTGGCGGGGCATCCCATATTAATGTCAATGATTTGTGCGCCATATTCCACGTTAATAGCCGCAGCTTGCGCCATCTCGAGTGGATCACTACCTGCAATTTGCACGGCATTGAGACCTAAATCTTCGCTATGTGCCAAACGCAATTTGGATTTTTCGGTATGCCAAACTTGCGGATTTGTGGACATCATTTCTGAAAATGTGAGTCCAGCACCATAATATGCACAAAGACGACGGAAAGGCTGGTCGGTAATACCCGCCATTGGTGCAAGTAAAACACGATTTCTTAATTGGTGTGAACCGATTCGCATTTTACATTACCTTCCTAGCAAGCCTAAATCTAATTAGTGTCGAACTGGTCGACGACCGACAAGGCTGGCTATAATACGCATTTTGCCTTACTTTGCAAAGTGAAATTTGTTTAAAAAATACACTTTTTTTGATTGACAAAAAGAAATTAAAGCGTTTTTAGCTTACCCGTAATTCGGCACCATTCTTCTCTGACCGAGACTGGCTCTAACGCAAATGTTTGCGTATAGGCATCGCATACCGATTGAGCTTGCGTTTCTAAAATGCCCGATAAACCAAGATCGCCATTCGGTTTAACAAGTTGGCTAATGATTGGGTAAAGTTCTTTGAGAGGGCCAGCAAGAATATTTGCCACCACGACATCTGCTTTTAAATCAGAGGGTTTTTCATCAGATAAGAACAGTTGTAGGCGATCTGCAACGCCGTTTTGCTCGGCATTGTTGCGACTGGCTAGAACCGCTTGTGGATCGATATCAATTCCCACCGCACTTTTCGCGCCAAGTTTTAATGCGGCAATGGCTAAAATACCAGATCCACAACCAAAATCGATGACAGTTTTATTTTTTAAGTCCAAGCTATCAAGCCATTCTAAACATAGTGCGGTTGTAGGATGCGTACCAGTACCAAATGCTAAACCTGGGTCGAGCATCACATTGACGGCATTTTCATCAGGCACATCACGCCAACTTGGACAAATCCATAAACGCTTACCAAATTGCATTGGGTGGAAGTTATCCATCCACTCGCGCTCCCAGTCTTTATCTTCTATTTGTTCAATTTTGTATACCGTATTGCTATCTAAGTGTTTCGCTTCTTTTAATAAGCGGACGATTTCTGCCATATCTGTTTCTGCATCAAATAACGCAATAACATCGGTGTTGCCCCATAAACGAGTTTCACCAGGCAAAGGCTCAAAAATCGGTGTATCTTGACTATCCATAAAAGTCACAGAAACGGAGCCGATTTCTTCTAAAAAATCACTCATTTGTTCTGCTTTTTCATTGGTGCTATTTAGGCGAATTTGAATCCAAGCCATGTGTTTTTTCCTTTATTTCATAAAATGGGGCGTATTATACCGATTTTTTCAAAAGTTTCGGCAGTAAAGTCGAGCCAAGTGTGGCAAGCATGATGATTGTTATACCAAGTGCGGCTGAAAATGATAGCGTTTCGCCAAGTAATGATATGGCAAATAAGATGCCGAATAGCGGCTCAAGTGCGACTAAAATACCGGAGATATTGGCATCCACACTATTAAGGCCTTTATTCCATAACCAATAGGCAAGCCAGCTACAGCCAATGGCAAGATATAATAAACCTGCGATACCAGTAGAATTTAATGATATTTGCCAGTTTTCTGTGAGTAATAGCGTAAATGGCAATGTTGTGATGGTTCCAAGAACAATGCTGACGGAGGTATAAGCTTGCGTTGAGACTTTGGCCACAACTCGCTGTGTCCAACGTAACACGGCAGCGAAAATGATCCCAGCACTTAGTACTAATAAACAGCCGAATAAACTGATGTTATCAATGCCTTCATTATTTTTTCCGCCATTGATTAAAATCGCCACGCCAATAAATGCCATTGCGCCGAATAGCCAGTGAAACCATTTTGCTTTGTCTTTAAAGAAGAAATGCCCGACAAATACAACAAGCAGCGGTTCTAGCCCAATCATGGTGACTGCACTGGAGGCAGATGTATATTTTAGTCCGATGAATTGCAATAAAAAGACGGCGGTATAGTTAAAAAATGCTAACCACCAAAGCTGTTTACGCATTGGTTTATCAATTTTTTTCCAACGACGTAAAAAGAGTGGCATGACAATAATCATTGCAATAATTAACCGCACTTGCACAACAAGCACAGGATCCATCATCGAATAAGTGAGCTTACCGACGATTAATGAACTGCTCCAAATAAGTAGTGCGAGAATTTGATAGAGCATTGATGTATCCTTGTGAATTGTTCCAATTCTATGTTTTAGCGTAGAAATTTCTGAAAGTGAGAAAATTAAATATCACCTTCCTCTCATTTAGAAGAAGGTGACACTATATTGATTGACGCTTAAAGTGCGGTAACTTTTAATTGAGTTTTTTCGATACGACGTTCGCCCAATTTATTACCCACTAAAAAGGCAATTAATCCAAATACTAATGACGGTACGATTTGATGGAAATTAAATAATTTTATGCCAAGTTGAGTGAGCAAGATATAGCTTCCTAAGCCGATAATCATTGAGCTTAACGCACCATAAGCATTTGCTTTATCCCAGTAAATACCCAGCACAATCACCCATAAAAATGCGGCTTCGAGTCCACCAAAGGCAAATAGGTTTAACCAAATAATCATATCTGGTGGATTGAGTGCGGCAAAGATTAAAAGTGCGGTCAAAATCAGCGTAATAATTGATGAAAAATAACTCACTTTTTTCTCATTTTTTGCAGCTTCTGGTTTCGTAGAAAGGTATAAATCTTTTACAAAAATAGAAGACGATTGAATAAGTTGCGCATCAATTGTGGACATAATTGCTGACATCGGTGCGGCTAAGAAAATACCGGCAATAATAGGCGGTAATACTTTTAGCATTAAAGTCGGAATCACTTGATCTGACACGGTTAAATTTGGAATAACTGCACGACCAAGTGCTCCAGCTAAGTGCATCCCGAACATAATGATGGAAAGTACAATTGTTCCAATCAGCATGCCTCTATGTAAGGCTTTACTGTCTTTAAATGCCATGCATCGAACAGCAGTATGTGGAAGACCGACGACTCCGAAACAGACGAGTACCCAGAAGGAAGCCATAAATTGAAAATCTAACATTCCATTTGGCCCGTAAGGCGTGACTAATGCAGGATCGATTTCTGTTAATTTATTAACCGCACTTTCTACACCGCCGAGCGCATAAATGGTTCCTACAAGGAGAATAATGGTACCTAAAATCATGACGGTACCTTGAATGGTATCCGTGAGTACGACGGCACGGAACCCCCCGATAAATGTATAGATACCTACCGTTAAAGCAAATAAGAGCAATGCTTGAGTATAAGAAATGCCGATGGTTGTTTCTAATAAACGAGCACCGCCAATAAATTGCACGGTCATGGCTGCAAAAAATGCGAGAAGAAGGGCAAGGCTGGATAGCCAGACTAAATATTTGTTTTTATAACGATAAAGGAAAAGATCGTTAATCGTTAATGCTTTGGTTTCTCTTGATAACAGCGCGAATTTTTTACCTAATGCGCCTAATGCAAGCCATACTGCCGGAACTTGAATCATCGCCAGTAATACCCAGCCTAATCCGTATTTATAAGCTGCACCAGGCCCTCCGACAAAAGAACTTGCACTGGCATAAGTTGATGCGGTTGTCATTGCGAGAACAAACCCCGTCATGGAGCGGTTACCTACATAATATTCCGTTAGGAAATCGCCTTTGGTTCGTTTTACATAAGCAAAAATCGCAGCACCAAATATAAATGCAAGATAAATAATTAAAGGGAGAATAATACCTAAATTCATTTTTGATTCTCCTCATCTTTGATTTCAAGAGAGATATCTTGATAAATAATTTTGATAATCCAATGGCCAATTACAATAAATAGAATCGGCAGATAAATGCAAGAGAGCTCGAACCAGAGAGGGAAACCAATCGGCCCTTGAGTTTCTCTAGGCAAATAAGCACATAAGCACCAACCTATCACATATAAAATAGATAGGCCTAATGCCCAACTAGCTTCCTTGGCCGCTTGTTGATAACGTTGTTTTAATGTCATGTTTCTTCCTTAAAATTTTTATAAGTGAAAGTATATTTTTGAATGGTATAAGGGGCGTATATTTCATACGCCCCTTATGTTTGCTAATCTTACAACTTTTTTGAAAAATTCAAAATGTTTTGCTGATTCTAGTGTTTATTATAATTAAATAAGTTTTAGGAATATACGAAAATGGCTAACACCTGTTAGCCATTTAAAATTTAATTATTCATGCATGCCTAATTTTTTCTCCAAATAGTGGATGTTTGTTCCGCCTTTTTGGAAATTTTCATCTTCAAGAATTAATTCATGAAGTGGGATATTGGTTTTTATACCATCAATAATGGTTTCAGATAATGCATTTTGCATACGACGGATTGCAACTTCACGTGTATCACCATAAGTGATAAGTTTTGCGATCATAGAGTCGTAATGTGGAGGCACAGTATAGCCGCCATAAACATGAGAATCCCAACGAACGCCCAAGCCGCCCGGTGAATGTAAGTGATTTACTTTACCCGGAGATGGTAAGAATGTTTTGGGATCTTCTGCATTAATACGGCATTCCATTGCATGGCCTTTAACTTTGATGTCTTCTTGTTTAAAGGAAATCGGCAAGCCTGCTGCAATGCGTAATTGCTCTTTCACTAAATCTACACCTGTAATCATTTCAGTTACAGGGTGTTCCACTTGAATACGAGTATTCATTTCAATGAAATAGAATTCGCCATTTTCATATAAGAATTCAAACGTACCTGCTCCGCGATAGCCGATTTCTACACAAGCTTTTGCACAGCGTGAGCCAATATCGCGGCGAACTTCTTCTGTGATACCTGGCGCTGGTGCTTCTTCCACCACTTTTTGGTGACGACGCTGCATTGAGCAGTCACGTTCAGCTAAATAAACTGCATTGCCATGGGTATCTGCTAATACTTGAATTTCCACGTGACGTGGATTTTCTAAGTATTTTTCCATATAGACCATATCATTATTGAATGCTGCTTTCGCTTCTGCTTTTGTCATCGCAATAGATTCTTCTAATGTGTCTTCACTACGAACAACACGCATTCCTCGGCCGCCACCACCGCCTGATGCTTTGATGATGATTGGATAGCCAATACGTTTAGCAATTTCTTTATTTTTAGCAATGTCGTTACCTACAGGGCCATCAGAACCCGGTACACAAGGCACGCCTGCTTTTTTCATCGCTTTAATAGCTGAAACTTTATCACCCATTAAACGGATGACATCTGCAGTTGGGCCGATGAAAGTGAAACCTGAACGTTCAACTTGTTCAGCAAAGTCAGCATTTTCAGATAAGAAACCGTATCCTGGATGAATTGCATCCGCACCTGTGACTTCGGCTGCAGCAATGATAGCTGGAATATTTAAATAACTTTTTGCGGAAGGTGCTGGACCGATACAAATGGTTTCATCAGCGAGCAAAACGTGTTTTAAATCACGATCAGCGGTGGAGTGAACCGCCACAGTTTTAATACCTAATTCTTTACAAGCACGTAAAATGCGTAGTGCAATTTCACCGCGGTTAGCAATCACAACTTTTTCTAACATAAAAGAGTCCGTTTAGTCAGATAGACGTGAATTTTTATGTAGGTTCTTGAAATATTGTTCTCCCTATAAAATTTGGTGTGAACAGATTTCAATTTATATTGCCTACGATAAATTCGCTCTAATTGTTTGTATATGAAATAGGCGGACTAAAGTCCGCCCGACGAAAATATTGGAAATTATTCAATAACGATTAATGGTTCGTCGAATTCAACAGCATCACCGTCGTTGATAAGAATTGCTTTTACTACGCCAGCTTTGTCCGCTTCAATGCGGTTCATCATTTTCATTGCTTCAACGATACAAAGCGCGTCGCCAACTTTCACAGATTGACCGACTTCAACAAATGCTTTTGCTTCTGGGCTCGGACTGCGATAGAACGTTCCCACCATTGGAGAGCGTACAAGATGACCTGATAATTCATCAGATGCGACTGGCGCTGGTGTTGCAGCTGCTGGCGCTTGAGCTGGTGTAGCGGCAGGAGTTGGTGCTACTACTGGTGCAGCAGCGTATTGAACTGCTGCTGGAGCAACTGCTGGCGCTGCGCGGCTAATACGTACTGTACCTTCTTCTTCTTGCACTTCTAATTCAGTAATGCCAGATTCTTCTACTAATTCGATTAATTTTTTGATTTTACGAATGTCCATACGTTCTTCCTAAAAAGATTGAAATTTTAACCGCACTTTTAAACGAAAAAGTGCGGTTATGAATAAACTTATTTTTGTGTTGCAAAGATTACCTTAAATTTTGCAAATTTGCGATAAAATTCTGTGAATTTCGCCAAAAATGCTCGATTTTCTTATTTTTTAGCAAGGTAATCGATAGCAAATAAAAAGGCAAACTCGTAACCTTTTGCGCCCAAACCGCAAATAACGCCCTCAGCCACATCGCTAAAATAAGAATGATGACGAAATGGTTCACGTTTATGCACGTTAGATAAATGAATCTCCACAAAAGGAATTGAAACAGCTAAAAGTGCATCGCGCAATGCCACACTGGTATGGGTGTAAGCAGCAGGATTGATTAAAATAAAATCAACTTGCTTAAAACTTTCGTGGATCTTATTAATTAATTTTTCTTCACTATTGGCTTGAAAACATTCCACTTTTACATTGTGCTGACTGGCTAAAGTTTGTATTTTCTCTTCAATGGATGCAAGAGAAATACTGCCATAATGTTTTGGCTCGCGAGCCCCTAACATATTTAAGTTCGGGCCATTTAACAGCAAAATTCTGTGTGTTTGCGACATTTTTAATCCTTTTTGTGTGGCGTATTATACTGGTTTTTCGATTTTTGGTGGTCGAATCAGATAATTTTAGTGATAAATTCAGATTCTAAATCCACAATAGGTAAATCAGAACCAGGCCAAGCGCGTAGTACTTGATATTCCATCAAATCTAACGTGTCTAAGCCTGGAGTTACATTCGGGGTGTATTGTTGTGCGATTCGCGCGAGCTGAGAGAGTCCTAAACTACTTTCGATACTTGAACTAATAACCGCTTTTAGACCTAACGAATGAGCTTGATTAATGAGCTCAGCACAACGTTGAATTGAACCAATTAAAGTGGGTTTGATGACGACAGCCGATAAGTGCGGTTCTTTTTCCAGGCAAAAATTAGGCTCTCGCACGGATTCATCCCATGCAATAGCAATCTCGGTTTGAGCTGCAAATTCACGGCTGAGTGCTTGTGTTTTACAAGGTTCTTCTAAAAATTGAATACGTTTTCTATGTTGCGGTTTGACTTTAGCGGTAAATTGCAACGCTTTTTCTAACGACCAATGGCGGTTTGCATCAAGCCGTAATTGTAAATCGGGAATGGCCTCTAAAAACATATCGGCAATTAATCCATCGCGATTGGCTTCGTATATGCCCACTTTCATCTTTGCTACTTTTTCGCCTTCCATGCTTGCAAGTTTGGCGTACAGCTCATCTGGATCGCCATAACAAAGTGGTGCTGTATGGTAATTGCCTTCAGCTTGTAAATAACCTTTCATTTCATCCATTGCGCAACTGATACCAAAAGCAACGGAGGGATAGGTGCCATCTAATGGGACGCGAGGTGCATCACAGCTTGCATTGCACCATGTCGTTAGCCATTCAATTGCTTGTTCTTGAGCTTGGTCTAAGGTTTCTTCGCTAAAACCAGGTAGAGGGGCGATTTCTCCCCAACCGTCTCGGCTGCAACTTACTCTTACGATTAAGCCTTCGCGGCGTTTTAAAAAACGATCACGCAGAATAAGTTGGCTATCAACGGGGATGGAATAACGGTAAAGATTAAATGATTTTTCAGCCATGCTTGCTCCCAATACAAAAGTGCGGTCAAAATTCACTAAGATTTTTAACCGCACTTTAGAACGATAAATTAAGGGTTACGTCTGAATTTGCTGAAGTCTGGGGCGCGTTTTTCGTTAAACGCATTGCGACCTTCTTGACCTTCTTCAGTCATGTAGAACAACATTGTCGCGTTACCCGCTAATTCTTGAAGACCAGCTTGGCCATCACAATCCGCATTTAATGCCGCTTTCAAACAACGAATCGCGATCGGGCTATTGCGTAACATTTCACGACACCAACGCACGGTTTCTTTTTCAAGATCAGCGTAAGGCACAACAGTATTGACTAAGCCCATGTCTAATGCTTCTTGTGCATTATATTGACGGCATAAGAACCAAATTTCACGCGCTTTTTTCTGACCCACTAAACGAGCCATATAGCTTGCGCCCCAACCGCCATCGAATGAACCAACTTTTGGCCCAGTTTGCCCGAAAATGGCATTTTCAGCAGCAATGGTTAAGTCGCAAAGCATATGTAATACATGGCCACCACCAATTGCATAACCTGCCACCATTGCCACAACCGGTTTTGGACAAGAACGAATATCGCGTTGGAAATCCAATACATTTAAATGATGTACACCGCTATCATCTTTGTAACCGCCGTAATCGCCACGCACTTTTTGGTCACCACCAGAACAGAATGCTTTTTCGCCTTCGCCGGTTAATACGATGACACCAATGTTTTCATCGAAACGTGCATCAGAAAATGCAGTGATCATTTCTTTCACTGTTTGTGGACGAAATGCATTACGAACTTCAGGGCGGTTAATCGTGATTTTAGCAATACCATCAGTGGATTTATGATAGCGAATATCGCTATAGCCTTCACTGTGATCAACCCATTCAACAGGCGCATATAACACATCATCTTTTGGATTTTGCATGAGAATTCCTTTTAATTAAAGTAAAAAAGTGCGGTCATTATAGCGGAAGTTTTTCGAATCAGGAAAACTAAATTCATTTGCTGCTTTATCTGTGGTGAAGATATTGCTAGAATTTTGCGCATTCTCACTTTTATAAGGATCAAATGTGAAATTAATTGCAACCTTAGGTGTGGCGGCATTGCTGTCTGGCTGCTCAATGTTTGGTAGCTCTCAATCCGCAATCCCAGGTGAATTTGCAGGGGCGGATTACCAACTTTCCGATCAAGATGCAAAACAATGGGCGATTGCAAGTAAGCAAGCAGAACAATGCGTTTACCCTAATTTAACCCGAATTTTGCAACAGCATTTTTCGAAAGAAGATAGCTATATTCACTCACAATATGTCTTTTTCTATCCATTGGAAAAAATTATTGGCGAGCAATATGTGAAGATTATTCAAGGTGATGAAAAATCGATGAATTACGCAAGCTATCAGTTTAAAAAATTCCGTACCGAAGTGGGTAATGTTGAGCCTTTAACTGAACAGGTGTGTTTAAAATTACGTAATGAAGCGCGTGATGATTTGGCTGTCGTGAAAGGTCAATATAAAAATGGCATGGTGGAAGTGCAGAAAAATGAAGATGGCACACCGAAAAATCCTGATGGTATCGCGACGAATGAAAATAAATTCTTCTTTGATATTATCAAATGGGGATCCATGTTGTTGCTTTAGTCATAAAATTCTATGAAATAAAAAACCGCACTTTAAAGTGCGGTTTTATTTTTTATTCTTTCTAGCTAAAAATTACGCTAATTTTTTGATTTGTGCAGCTAATTTAGATTTGTGGTTTGCTGCTTTGTTAGCGTGGATTAAGCCTTTAGAAGCCATACGGTCAACAACTTTTTGCATTTCAACGAATGCTGCTTCAGCTGCTGCTTTTTCACCTGCTGCTACTTGAGCATATACTTTTTTGATGTAAGTACGCATCATAGAGCGTTGGCTTGCGTTGTGTTGGCGGCGTTTTTCAGATTGAACCGCGCGTTTTTTTGCTGACTTGATATTAGCCAAGGTCAAACTCCTAAAATTTCTGTTGATTGATAGACAAAATAAAGGGCGTCAATATGCCGATTTTTTATACTTTTGTCAATGGAAAATTTGTGTTGATTTCGGTGAGACACAACCGAAAGTAAGTATCGTTATTTTTACAAGCTCTTTCAATATGGGCTCACACAAACGATGTGCGGCGGATTTTATCAGTTTTTTTTCACGGAATATAGCGTAAAAACAAAATTTCTATACAATTAGGCAAAAATTTTAGGGTAGAGAAGAATATTTTGAGTAAACGACTTTTAAAATCTAGCATTGTTGTTAGTTCTATGACTTTATTATCAAGAGTGTTAGGTCTTGTGCGCGATGTAGTTATCGCTCATCTCATTGGTGCAGGCGCGGCGGCGGACGTTTTTTTATTTGCTAATCGTATCCCAAATTTTCTTCGTCGTTTATTCGCTGAAGGGGCTTTTTCACAGGCTTTTGTACCTGTTCTCGCAGAATATCAAAAATCTGGAGATATTAATAAAACCCGTGAATTTATTGGAAAAGTTTCTGGTACTCTTGGTGGATTGGTCAGCATTGTTACGATCCTCGCAATGGTTGGATCGCCTGTCGTTGCCGCGTTATTTGGGATGGGCTGGTTCACCGATTGGATGAATGATGGCCCTGATGCACATAAGTTTGAACAAGCCTCTCTCCTCCTTAAAATAACTTTTCCTTATTTATGGTTTATCACTTTTGTCGCGCTTTCTGGAGCAGTACTTAACACGATTGGAAAATTCGGCGTGATGTCCTTTTCACCTGTGTTATTAAATATAGCGATGATTGCCACCGCACTTTTCCTTGCACCACAAATGGATAACCCAGATCTGGCGTTGGCTATCGGTATTTTTTTAGGCGGATTATTACAGTTCTTATTCCAAATACCATTTATGAAACAAGCCGGTTTACTGGTGAAACCCAAATGGGCTTGGAGGGATGAAGGCGTAACCAAAATTCGTAAATTAATGATCCCTGCGTTATTTGGTGTATCGGTAAGTCAAATTAATCTTTTGCTGGATACAGTAATTGCGAGCTTCTTAATGACGGGTTCTATTAGCTGGTTGTATTATTCTGACCGCTTACTGGAATTTCCTCTCGGTTTATTTGGTATTGCTATTTCTACCGTAATTTTGCCAACACTTGCTCGCCACCACGTTAATCGTGAGGGCGATTCAGATAAAAGTGCGGTTGATTTTCGTAATACAATGGATTGGGGCGTACGAATGATTTTATTACTTGGCGTTCCTGCAGCCATTGGTATTGATGTATTGGCTCAACCGATGTTACTTACGCTCTTTATGCGTGGAAATTTCATGCTAAATGATGTTCATGCCGCCTCTTATTCTTTATGGGCGTTTAATGCGGGGTTACTTAGCTTTATGTTGATTAAAATCCTCGCCAATGGCTATTACGCCCGCCAAGATACCAAAACGCCAGTAAAAATTGGCATTATTGCCATGGTGAGTAATATGGGCTTTAACTTATTGGCGATTCCTTTCAGTTATGTGGGTTTAGCCATTGCTTCAGCAATGTCAGCAACCCTTAACGCCTACTTACTCTATCGTGGCTTAGCCAAAGAGGATGTCTATCATTTTTCACGTAAAAGTGCGGTCTTTTTTGTCAAAGTTTTATTGGCGGCAATCGCAATGGGTGCAGCAGTTTGGTATTACGTGCCTGAAATCAACCAATGGGCGAAAATGGATTTCTTCATGCGTGTTTATTGGCTTGTTTGGTTGATTGTATTAGCCGCAATAGTTTATGGCACAACGTTGATTTTATTAGGCGTTCGAAAGCACCATTTGCTGACAAAAAACTAACTTCTCGCTATAATGCCGAAATTCTCTTATTTTCATGGATAAGGACATGCAATTAATTCGTGGGCTTCATAATGCAAATCGTGTTTTACAAGGTTGTGCGCTAACGATCGGCAACTTTGATGGTGTGCATTTAGGGCATCAAGCAGTCCTCCGCCATTTGCGCCAAAAAGCTGACGAATTAAATTTACCTATGGCGGTATTGTTATTTGAATCACAGCCGCGTGAATATTTTATGGGGGAAAATGCACCAGCCCGTTTAATGCGCTTGCGTGACAAAATTTATTATCTAGAAAAGGCTAAGGTCGATGTCGTAATTGTGGCGAAATTTGACCGCACTTTTGCTGAGCAACCAGCTGATGTGTTTATTGAGCAAACGCTTGTTAATCATCTACATGTGAAATTTTTAAGCATTGGCGATGATTTTAAGTTCGGCTCAAAACGCCAAGGTAATTTTGCAATGTTGCAAGCAGCAGGTAAGCGTTTCGGTTTTATTGTTGAAGATAACCGTAGTTTTTGTCTAGATGAACAGAGAATTAGTAGCACTGCAATTCGCGAAGCGTTGGCGAATGATGATTTACAACTTGCAGAAAATTTACTCGGTAAACCTTATCGTATTTTTGGGCGTGTAATCCATGGTAATAAGTTAGGCAGAACAATCGGATTTCCAACGGCAAATATTCGTTTACATAGACAAGTAAATCCAATCAAAGGCGTTTATGCCGTAAAAGTGCGGTTAAAGTCGGGCGAGATTTTTAACGGCGTGGCAAATATGGGAAAACGCCCAACTATAAATGGATTAATGCAATTATTAGAAGTTCATTTATTTGATTTTTCTCAGAATATTTATGGCCAAATGGTGGAAGTCGAATTCTGCCACAAGATTAGAAACGAGATTAAATTCCCGTCTTTTGATGATTTGAAAGTGCAAATTGAGAAAGATGTAGAAACTGCGAAAGGCTTTTTTAAAGGGTAGATATGCCAGTTATTTTACGTTTTAAAGGCTATGTTTTTTTCTTTTACTCTAATGAAGGAAATCCTCTTGAACCTGCGCATATTCATGTGCGCAATGCGGAGTCGGAAGCAAAATTTTGGTTGGAACCCGATATTTCTTTAGCAAGAAACGATGGATTTAATTCAAAAGAATTAAAAGAAATTTTTGTTATTGTTGAAACACATAGAATGCAATTCACGGAGGCGTGGTATGACTATTTCAGCTAAAAGCATTCGCTTTGATGAAAACACTATGTGGGTGGAGTTAAATGATGCGCGTATTTTAGGTGTACCTTTAGTGTGGTTTCCTAAATTATTACATGCTACCCAAAGTGAATTAGAAAACTATGAGTTGAGTCGTAGAGGCATTCATTGGGATTGTCTTGATGAAGATATCTCTATCGATGGTTTACTTGCGGGACGTGGAGATGTCACACATAAACCACAAAAAGTTGCTTAAATTTAATTTAAAAATTGGAAAATAAAATGACAGTCGATTACAAAAACACTCTTAACCTACCGGAAACCAGCTTTCCAATGCGCGGTGATTTATCCAAGCGCGAACCTGATATGTTGAAAAATTGGTACGAGAAAAATCTTTACCAAAAAATTCGTGAAGCGAGTAAGGGCAAAAAATCTTTTATTCTGCATGATGGTCCTCCGTATGCGAACGGTAACATTCATATTGGTCACGCTGTAAACAAAATTCTGAAAGATATTATTATTAAATCCAAAACGGCATTAGGTTTTGATTCGCCTTATATCCCAGGTTGGGACTGTCATGGTTTACCAATTGAATTAAAAGTAGAAGGTTTAGTCGGCAAGCCAAACGAGAAAATTACGGCGGCTGAATTTCGTCAAAAATGTCGCGAATATGCTGCGGAACAAGTAGAAGGTCAGAAAAAAGATTTTATCCGTTTAGGTGTATTAGGCGATTGGGATAATCCATATCTCACGATGAATTTTGATACTGAAGCGAATATTATCCGCACTTTAGGTAAAGTGATTGAAAACGGCCATTTATATAAAGGCTCAAAACCAGTTCACTGGTGTTTAGACTGCGGTTCTTCTTTGGCTGAAGCAGAAGTGGAATATGAAGACAAAGTTTCTCCATCTATCTATGTGCGTTTCCCAGCAGTAAGTGCGGATGAAATTGAAGCTAAATTTGCTGCACAAGGCAAAGGCCATGGCAAATTATCCGCGGTGATTTGGACAACCACACCTTGGACAATGCCATCTAACCGTGCGATTGCAGTAAATGCAGAATTAGAATACAACCTAGTCCAACTTGGTGATGAGCGTGTGATCTTAGCCGCTGAATTAGTGGAGTCTGTGGCGAAAGTCGTGGGTGTAGAACAAGTTGAAGTTTTAGGTTCAGTAAAAGGTCAGACGCTTGAGTTAGTACGCTTTAACCATCCGTTCTATGATTTCACTGTGCCGGTGATTTTAGGCGATCACGTGACTACCGATGGAGGTACAGGTTTAGTACATACTGCACCAGATCATGGTTTAGACGACTTTGTCGTGGGTAAACAATATGATTTACCAATGGCGGGTCTTGTGTCTAATGACGGTAAATTTATTTCAACGACTGAATTCTTTGCAGGCAAAGGTGTATTTGAAGCCAATCTATTGGTTGTTGAAAAATTGCAAGAAGTGGGCAACTTATTAAAAGTTGAGAAAATCAAACACAGTTACCCACACTGTTGGCGTCACAAAACCCCGATTATTTTCCGTGCGACACCACAATGGTTTATCGGCATGGAAACACAAGGTTTACGCCAACAAGCATTAGGCGAAATCAAACAAGTTCGCTGGATTCCAGATTGGGGTCAAGCACGTATCGAGAAAATGGTTGAAAACCGCCCTGACTGGTGTATTTCCCGTCAACGTACTTGGGGCGTGCCGATGACCTTATTCGTGCACAAAGAAACTGAAGAACTTCATCCGCGTACTTTAGAGTTACTTGAAGAAGTGGCTAAACGTGTAGAGAAAGCCGGTATTCAAGCATGGTGGGATTTAGACGAAAAAGAATTATTAGGTGATGATGCAGAAACCTATCGCAAAGTGCCAGATACCCTTGACGTATGGTTTGACTCAGGATCAACCTATTCTTCTGTGGTAGCAAATCGCCCAGAATTTAATGGTCAAGATATTGATATGTATTTGGAAGGTTCTGACCAACACCGTGGTTGGTTTATGTCTTCTTTAATGCTTTCTACGGCAACAGACAGCAAAGCGCCATACAAACAAGTTTTAACTCACGGTTTCACTGTGGATGGTCAAGGCCGTAAGATGTCAAAATCTATCGGTAACATCGTGACCCCACAAGAAGTCATGGATAAATTCGGTGGCGATATTTTACGTTTATGGGTTGCTTCAACAGATTACACAGGTGAAATGACCGTTTCTGATGAAATCTTAAAACGTGCGGCAGACAGCTATCGTCGTATTCGTAATACCGCTCGTTTCTTATTAGCAAACTTGAATGGTTTTGATCCAAAACGTGATTTAGTCAAACCAGAAGACATGATTAGCCTAGATCGTTGGGCAGTCGCTTGTGCGTTAGATGCACAAAAAGAAATCAAAGATGCGTACGATAACTATCAATTCCACACAGTAGTACAACGTTTAATGCGTTTCTGTTCGGTAGAAATGGGCTCATTCTATTTAGATATTATTAAAGACCGTCAATATACAACTAAAGCGGATAGCCTTGCTCGTCGTAGTTGTCAAACTGCGTTATGGCATATTGCTGAAGCATTAGTTCGTTGGATGGCGCCGATCTTATCTTTCACTGCCGATGAAATTTGGCAACACTTGCCACAAACCGAAAGTGCTCGTGCAGAATTCGTATTTACTGAAGAATTCTATCAAGGCTTATTTGGTTTAGGCGAGAATGAAAAATTAGATGATGCTTACTGGCAACAACTCATTAAAGTTCGTTCAGAAGTGAACCGCGTATTAGAAATTGCGCGTAACGATAAAGTGATTGGTGGCGGTTTAGAAGCAGAAGTGACTGTCTATGCGAATGACGAATATCGTGCATTGTTAGAACAATTAGGCAATGAATTACGTTTCGTGTTAATCACCTCAAAAGCAGAAGTGAAAGAATTAGCTGACAAACCTGCAGATGTGGCTGCGGGTGAGTTAGAAGGTATTGCAGTGAGTGTAGCTCGTTCTAACGGTGAAAAATGTCCGCGTTGCTGGCATTATTCTGACAAAATCGGCGTGAACCCTGAACACCCAACACTTTGTCCACGTTGTGTAGAAAATGTGTCAGGTAAGGGTGAAGTGCGCCATTTTGCATAATTAAATTCGTTGTAAAACAGAAAAGTGCGGTTTATTTTAACCGCACTTTTTTACTTTTGTACAAAAGGAAGTAGAGGTTATGTTAGGGAAAGAAATAATTCGTTCTAAAACTATATGGTTTTATCTCTTATTGCTTGTTTTCTCCATTTTTACCAATATGGGGTTGGGTAATGTATTAAGTGAAAATATTCCCGTTTCAGATTACGCAATTTTATTTGTTATCACGGCGATTTCTTTTTATTTCACCCCTTGGGTTGGGAGAATATTAATCACTGTATTATTCCTCAGCGCGCTATTTTATTGCTCTGCTGGTTTTTTCTATGGTATTCCATCTTTAGGTATTATCGCTTCTGTTTATGAAACGAATATTAATGAAACCTTGGAATATTACACTACTATTCCTTTTTGGATATTTTTATTTCAAGCTAGTTATCTCATCCTGTTTATTGCTTTAATGAAATTAAGTTTTCACGTTAAACAACAAGCATTTAAATGGCTAAATACTGTTGCTATCGGCATATTATTAGTTTTTTCTTACAATCAATTTTCTGATTGGAACTATGCATATAAATTCCGTTTTTATCCGGTTCTTTTCTACTCAGAATTTGATCGTATGAATGATCTGTATTTAGAACAACGAGATTTTCTAAATCAATCTGTCAACGCGCCTTCTCAATGGGATATTCAATCTTTTACGCCAAAATATAAAAATTATATTTTGATTATCGGTGAAAGCATGCGAAAAGATTATATGTCGTTATATGGCTTTCCACTGAAAACCACGCCATTTTTAGAGCATGTGAAAGGCACTGTTTTTGAAAATTATTATTCTGCAGCACCAAATACGCAACCATCCTTACAACGCACCTTATATCGTTCAGATAAAGGAGAAACGGTTTATACGGATAATATTATTTCTTTAGCCAAAAAAGCGGGCGTAAAAACCTATTGGATTTCTAATCAAGGCAAAATTGGGGAATTTGATACGATGGCATCTCGTATTGGTCAAAGTGCGGATGAAACGATTTTTATGAAGCCATTAGGTTACAATTCTAAAAAAGTTTATGACGATGAAATGTTGCCTGTATTAGATAAAGCCTTAAAAGAAAATATTATGAATCCAAAATTAATAGTGATTCATTTAATGGGCTCACATCCAGCCTTTTGTGAGCGTCTTCCGTACGAGGTTAAAAATTATTTTATTAATCAATCGATGTCTTGTTATTTAGAATCGATTAAATATACGGATCAGTTTTTAGAAAAATTAAATTCTCAATTAGTGGCGCAAAATGAACCCTATTCGGTGATTTACTTTTCTGATCATGGGCTTGCTCATTATGAGGATTCTAAAGGATTGTCATTGCATCCAAATAATCTTTATAAACAAGATTATGAAATTCCTTTCGTTATGTTTTCGAGTGATAGCCAAAAGGTCGAAAAAATAAAAACGCCACAATCTGCATTTAATTTTGTTTATGGTTTTGCTGATTGGATGGGGATTAAGGAAAAACATTTACAAGGCGTCGATTTCTTCCATCCTGAAAAACAGGAAATTAAGGTATTTGATTGGAAGAAAGTGGTGAATGTTAAAGAGTTAGCTGATGATCCAGCAAAATTACCAGAAGCTGTGCAGTAAATGAGATCGTGCTTTATCATTTATCGGCTTATGCTAGAATTAGCGCAATTTTTTTAAAAGGGAAATAGTATGTCCAAAAAATCAGGGCTTTCATTTTTATGGTTAAGTGCGGTCGCTTTCGTGGTTGATTTGCTCACTAAATACATTGTGGTACAAAAATTTGATTTGTATGAAAGCGTTAATGTGTTGCCTGTTTTCAATCTTACCTATGTTCGCAATTATGGTGCGGCATTTAGTTTCTTAGCAGATCATAGTGGATGGCAACAATATTTCTTTATTTTGTTAGCATTGGCTATCTCTGGCATGTTGGTTTATTTTTTAGCAAAAAATAATGCTGAACAAAAAATCCAAAATTCTGCTTATGCACTCATTATTGGAGGGGCGCTAGCGAATATGGTGGATCGCGCTTATAACGGGTTTGTCGTAGATTTCTTTGATTTCTACTGGGATATTTACCATTATCCAGTGTTTAATATCGCCGATATCGCCATTTGTATTGGCGCAGGGTTATTAGCATTGGATGCTTTTAAGAGCGAAAAGAAAAAAGTACAAGATAAACAAGCAGAAAAGTGCGGTCAGAAATGAAGATAATTTTAGCGAACCCACGAGGATTTTGTGCCGGTGTAGATCGTGCCATTAGTATTGTTGAACTAGCCTTAGAAATTCATGGCGCACCGATTTATGTTCGTCATGAAGTGGTGCATAACCGATTTGTTGTGAACGGATTGCGTGATCGTGGTGCGATCTTTGTGGAAGAATTAAGCGAAGTACCTGATGGTGCGATCGTGATTTTTTCTGCGCATGGTGTATCTCAAGCGGTTCGACAAGAAGCAAAAGATCGTAATCTCAAAGTATTTGATGCAACTTGTCCTTTGGTGACTAAAGTGCATATGCAAGTTGCGCGTGCAAGTCGAAAAGGAACAAAAGCGATTTTGATTGGGCATAAAGGGCACCCTGAAGTGGAAGGCACAATGGGGCAGTATAGCAACGAAGATGGCGGGATTTTCCTGATTGAAAAAGTAGAAGATATTGCGCGTTTGCCTATGCAAGAAAATGATGATTTAACCTTTATGACACAAACCACTTTGTCGCTAGATGATACGGCTGAAACCATTGCTGCATTAAAGGAAAAATATCCCGCTATTCAAGGACCACATAAAAACGATATTTGTTATGCGACAACCAATCGTCAAGAAGCGGTGCGTGAATTAGCAAAATTGTCAGATTTAGTGTTGGTTGTGGGTTCTAAAAACTCATCAAATTCAAATCGTTTAGCTGAATTGGCGTCTCGAATGGGGGTTAAATCACAGCTTCTTGATGATCCTTCCGATATTCAAGCGGATTGGTTTAATGATGTGAAAACCGTTGGGATTACAGCCGGCGCGTCTGCACCAGAAGAATTAGTCCAATCGATTATTTCTCGCTTAAAAGAGTTTGGTGCGAATACCATTGAAGAACTGCAAGGTTTAGAAGAAAATATGTTCTTTGAGGTTCCAAAAGAGCTGAGAATAAAAGAAGTTAACTAATACTAAGGGCTTGTCGTAAATGATAAGCCCTTTGTTTTTTCATTCAAATTAAGAATTTTTGCGATCTGAATCGCAGAAGTGCGGTAAGAATCTTGAGCGTTTTCTTGAAAGCATAAAAAATGGCTCTGTTGATATGCTCATCAACATGTTTATATTAAAAGGAAACCTCTATGAAATTAATGAAAACATTATTTACTTCAGTTGTATTGTGTGGCGCGCTGGTTGCCTCTTCGGCTTTTGCGGAGGAAAAAACTGCAGAGCAGGCTGTTCAACCTGTTGTGGCTACTCAAACTGAGGCTCAAGTTGCACCGGCTACTGTGAGCGATAAATTGAATATCAATACGGCAACCGTTAGTGAAATTCAAAAAGCCTTAACAGGAATCGGTGCAAAAAAAGCAGAAGCGATAGTGCAATATCGTGAAAAACACGGTAATTTCACGAGTGCTGAACAACTATTAGAAGTGCAAGGGATTGGTAAAGCAACGCTTGAAAGAAACCGCGATCGAATCACTTTTTAATTTTAAAACCTCTTATGGATGCCCTGTTTTACAGGGCTTTTTTATTGTGCACTTTAAGCCATTTTTGCATTTGTTCAATTTCCGCTTGTTGTGCGTTAATAATATTCTCAGCAAGCTTACGCATCTCAGGATCTTTTCCGTATTTTAATTCAACTTCCGCCATTTTTACTGCGCCAATATGGTGTGGCAACATACCTGCTGCAAAAGCAACATCAGGATCTTTATATTGCATGGCTGCCATCATGTTTTGGTGCATTTGATTCATACCTTGCATTAATTCTTGTTGCATTGCAGAATCTGTCGGCATTGGCATATTCATGTGTGCTTGATGCGGTTGTTCATTAGCTTGGGCACAAATTGAAACTGCAGCAGCGCTAAGTGTGATAAAAGTCATAAGTTTTTTCATGTTTTTCTCCTATGTGATAACTGAATGAGCACGAATCATAAACCTTAACCTAAGGTTAAGGTCAATACTTATTCCGAAAATTTTTGGTGAGATATTAAAATAAGACAATGTTTGATATGAGGAACAGAATTACGAAGCAAAGATTTGTACTTGCCACGGGCAATAAAGGCAAAGTAAAAGAAATGGCAGATGTGTTAGCTGATTTCGGTTTTGAAGTCATTGCTCAGACAGATTTAGGCATTGAAAGCCGAATCGAATCACTTTTTAATTTTAAAACCGCTTATGGATGCCCTGTTTTACAGGGCTTTTTTATTTTTTCAGAAAGAAAATGTAGAAAGTTTATTTCTTTTTAAAAATCCGTTGGCAATCTTAGTAAATTTTAATACACTAAAAAGCCTAGTCGGGGTGCAATATGCTGAGATCATACCCGTGAACCTGAAACAGTTAATACTGACGTAGGAAACTAGGAATACAACCTTATCTCCTTCCCGTCATTATTGCTGCCTTTTGATATAAATAAGGATGTAATAATGAAACTTCTTAAATTAACCTTAATTTCTACCGCACTTTTTTCCACCGCGGCATTAGCCCAATCACAGCAAAGTGTTAATGTATATAGCTATGATTCTTTCACTTCTGAGTGGGGAGCCGGTCCAAAAGTAAAACAAGATTTTGAAAAAGCACATCCGCAATGCACTATTAATTTTACGCCTTTTGAAAGTGGCGGCGTGTTACTCAATCGTGTTCGTTTGGAAGGAAAGAAAACAAAAGCGGACATTGTATTAGGTTTAGATAACTTTGTTTTAGAACAAGCTGAAAAAACAGGTATTTTCACGCCGAATAAAGTAGATTTAACTCAACTTGATCTGCCAACAAAATGGACGAATAAAACCTTCTTACCTTTCGATTTCGGTAATTATGCTTTTGTGTACGATAAAACTAAATTACAAAATCCGCCGAAAAGTTTGAAAGAATTGGTTGAACGTCAAGATATCCGTGTAATTTATCAAGATCCTCGAACCAGCAGTGTGGGTCGCGGTTTATTGGTTTGGATGAATGCCATTTACCCTGCCGATAAAATTCAATCTGCTTGGAAAGAGTTGGATAAGCATACGGTAACAGTGGGTAAAGGCTGGTCAGATACTTACGGTGCATTCTTAAAAGGCGAAGCGGATTTAGTGTTAAGTTACAGCACATCACCACTTTATCACCAACTTTTTGAGAAAAAAGATAATTATGCAGCGACAGATTTTGCGGAAGGGCATATTACCCAAGTGGAATTAGCGGCTCGAGTCGCCAACCATCCAAATCAATGTGCGGATGATTTTATGGCATTTTTAATTTCACCTACGGCACAAAAACATATTGTGACAGCCAATATTATGTTGCCAGTCATTCAAGGTGAAATTGAACCACACTTTGATGCGCTTAAAGCTCAACAAAAAACTCAAACTCCAATCAATCCAATGGTGAATGCCGAACAATTAAAGAATTGGATTAGCACTTGGCAAGCCACATTAACAAAATAGTTTGATGTTGTCGTTATTTCATCACCCACAACTCCGCCCTCGTCATTATGTGGGCGGGGTTGTTGTCATTAGCTTTATTACTCTTTTTTATGGTAGCGCCTTAAGTTCGATCTTTGCATTGGGCGGTGAATTGAAATGGCGATCTTGGTTCACGGATGATTACCTACAGCATCTAATTCTTTTCAGTTTTGGACAAGCCTTACTTTCTACCGTTTTATCTATTTTTTTTGGTCTGCTCCTCGCTCGAGCATTGTTTTATCAACCATTCTCCGGAAAAAAGTGGCTATTAAAATTAATGTCGCTGACCTTTGTTTTACCTGTTTTAGTGGCAATTTTTGGTTTGATCGGTATTTATGGTTCAAGCGGTTGGTTAGCTTGGTTTGCTAACTTTTTGGGAATGTCGTGGCAGGGTCATATTTACGGACTCTCGGGTATTTTAATTGCCCATCTTTTTTTCAATATTCCACTGGCTGCGCAACTTTTCTTACAAAGTTTGCAAAGTATCCCTTATCAGCAACGTCAGCTTGCCGCGCAACTCAATTTACAAGGCTGGCAATTCGTGAAATTAGTGGAGTGGCCCGTTTTTCGTCAGCAATGTTTGCCTACATTCAGCTTGATTTTTATGCTTTGCTTCACCAGTTTTACCGTTGTTCTTACGCTAGGCGGTGGGCCTCAATATACAACATTAGAAACCGCAATCTACCAAGCGATTTTATTTGAATTTGATCTGCCAAAAGCAGCACTTTTTGCCATGTTGCAATTTGTATTTTGCTTAGTTTTATTTAGCTTAACGTCGCGTTTCTCTCCCTCTAATCAAAATGGCTTGAGCAATAGTAATCCTTGGTTTGAGAAATCTAAAAGTGCGGTCAAAATTTTCCATGTTTTTGTTTTACTTGTTTTTGTATTTTTCCTTTTTTCGCCAGTATTGAACATTCTTATCAGCGCATTGAGTTCACCAAGTTTGCTCTCAGTTTGGCATAATTCTCAGCTTTGGCGTGCGTTAGGTTATTCGCTTTCTATCGCGCCCTTATCCGCATTACTTGCATTAACGATGGCAATCGCCTTATTGCTTTTATCACGCCGTTTAGAATGGTTGCATTATCAGAAAATCGCTCAATTTATTATTAATGCTGGAATGGTGATTTTGGCAATCCCGATTTTAGTACTTGCGATGGGATTATTTTTATTATTACAAGAGCGTGATTTTTCGAATATTGATTTATTTGCCATTGTTGTATTTTGCAATGCGTTAAGTGCAATGCCTTTTGTTTTACGTATTTTGAGCGCACCTTTTCATAACAATATGCGTTATTACGAAAATCTGTGTAATAGTCTGGGAATTGTGGGTTGGCAACGTTTTTATCTGATTGAGTGGCAAACTTTACGTGCGCCATTGCGCTATGCTTTTGCTTTAGCCTTGGCACTATCTTTAGGGGATTTTACGGCTATTGCGTTGTTCGGCAATCAAGAGTTTACTTCTCTACCGCACTTGTTATATCAGCAGCTAGGGAATTATCGTAATCAAGATGCAGCTGTAACCGCAGGGATTTTATTATTACTTTGTGGCATATTGTTTGCCTTTATTCACACATATAGGGATGCCGATGATTTATCTAAATAATGTGATTTTGAACGATAAAACCTTACCGATGTGCTTTAATTTGAACGTAAATGGTGGCGAGCGTGTCGCAATTATTGGCGAAAGTGGGGCGGGAAAAAGTACCTTATTGAATTTAATCGCTGGATTTGAATTTCCTTATCAAGGAGAAATTTGGTTAAACGATAAAAATCATACTCGTAGTGCGCCTTACGAGCGCCCTGTTTCTATGCTATTTCAAGAAAATAATTTATTTCCTCATTTAACCGTACAGCAAAATCTTGCGTTAGGTTTAAAACCCTCTTTAAAATTAACCGCACTTGAACAGGAAAAAATTGAACAGGTCGCTTGTTCTGTAGGATTGGGCGATTATTTGCAACGTTTACCGAATTCTCTTTCAGGGGGGCAAAAACAACGAGTGGCATTGGCGCGTTGTTTGTTGCGAGATAAACCTATCTTGTTATTAGATGAGCCTTTTTCCGCATTAGATCAGAAACTTCGTGTAGAAATGCTTGCTTTAATTGCCAAACTTTGTGATGAGAAACATCTGACCTTGTTACTTGTTACTCACCAACCATCAGAATTAGTTGGTACGATAGATCGAGTATTGTTGGTGGAAAATGGTCAGATAAGTCAATTGCAAAAAGAGACGTAAAATTACATAGATTTTATAACTGATGAATCTATTCACTGGCTATCGATACCATCCTATAAACTGAATAAAGATAAGATACAAAAATGCGGTGATTATTCACCGCACTTTCAAAGGAAAAATATGTTAACTGAAAAACTACAAATTAACTCCATTACACCACATCCAAGCGTTGAATATTGGTCTGTTTGCAAAGTAGAGGCGTTATTTGAAACGCCATTTTTGGAATTAGTTTACCGAGCTGCTCAAGTTCATCGCAAGCATTTTAATCCTCGAGCGATTCAGTTATCCACGTTAATGTCTATCAAGACGGGAGGATGCCCAGAAGATTGTGGTTATTGTCCTCAATCAGCCCGTTATCATACTGGCGTACAAAATCAGCAGTTATTAGATGTTGATGAGATCGTCGCGAAAGCAAAAATTGCGAAAGCGCGTGGAGCAGGGCGTTTTTGTATGGGCGCAGCTTGGCGAGGCCCTAAGCCAAAAGATATTGAGAAAGTCACAGAAATTATTAAAGCAGTGAAATCGCTCGGTTTAGAAACTTGCGGTACTTTTGGTTTATTGCAAGACGGTATGGCAGAAGATTTAAAAGAAGCCGGATTAGATTATTACAATCATAATCTTGATACCGCACCAGAACATTACGCAGAAGTGATTGGTACTCGACGTTTTGATGATCGCCTTAGCACGTTAGGAAAAGTGCGCAAAGCTGGGTTAAAAGTGTGTTGCGGCGGCATTGTGGGGATGAATGAAACCCGCAAAGAACGGGCTGGATTAATCGCGAGCCTTGCAAATCTTGATCCGCAACCTGAATCAGTGCCGATTAATCAACTCGTTAAGGTTGAAGGTACGCCGTTAGCCGATGCGGAAGAATTAGATTGGACAGAATTTGTGCGAACGATTGCCGTTGCACGTATTACCATGCCAAAAAGCTATGTGCGCCTTTCTGCAGGACGTAGTGGTATGAGTGAAGAAATGCAAGCGATGTGTTTTATGGCGGGTGCAAATTCAATTTTCTATGGCGATAAATTACTTGTCACGGGCAATCCAGAAGAAGATGGCGATCAATTATTAATGGCAAAATTAGATTTAGAGCCAGAAAATGCAGAAAATAAAAAAGCTTCTTGAATATCAAGAAGCTAATTATTTAAGGGGTTGATGTAGATTAGCCCCTAACTTTTTTATTTTTGTTGAGGCTGTAATTGTGGATCTTGTCCATACAATGGATGTCTCGGACCATAAAGCAAACAACCATTGCAAGGTCCATTAAGCATATTTCCTGTTGCCCACGCAGCAACCTTGTACCCTTTATCGGATACATTGTTCGCAATTTGTTTTACTACAGCAGTAATTAGCATTACGATGGCATTACCGTTGTTATTGCGATCTGCATCGTCTGCGTAGCCTTTACCTTCCCATAAGGTTTTACCACTACGTAAATCAACAAGCTTGCCACTTACTCTTACTTTAGTAACACTATCAAATACTTGATAATTCACACCGTAATCATCTACATTAATGTAAAGAACTGCATCAGCCCCAAAAATATCGCGTAATTTTTGTGGATTTACATTATGGATTTCTTGAGCCTGTGTTAAACCATTGTGTTTAAAAGTTTCATACACAAGCGCAGGAGGGAAAACATAATACCCTTCTTCCGCCAGTGGAGAAATTGTATGTGCCAATACAGCAGGAGAACCTTTAACATCATTCGTTGTATCCGTAGGAAGTAATACCAAGATAGAATGCGGTTTACTTTCTTGATAGTTCGTATAGTCATAAGGCGTTGGCTTCATTGTTGAACAGGCAGAAAGCAAAAGTGTACAAGCCATTACCAAATAGAGAGAGATTTTTTTCATTTTTTCGCTCCTTTTTTCACTTTTTTACTTCCAGTGCTTTCTGTGCTCGCATCCACTTTTTTTCCTTTATTTAACAAGAAGTTAATATATTGAGTTGATTCAGGAAATAAAGTCATTTCTTTTTGATAGGCTTCTGCCATTTTACCAGCGTTGCCTAATTGACCATATAAAAGACCAATCTGCGCATACAGACCAGGTGGTACTTTTTTACCGCTATCAAGTTGAGCAATTTCTTCTAATTTTTGAAGCTGTTCTTGTGGATCGCCGTCTTGAGTTAGATATTGGTATACGGAAGTTGGATAGGTATCTCCATTCCAAGTATACAATGTATTTGGTTTACTGCCTGATGAACAGGCAGTCACCACAGCAACAGCGGATAAACAAATAAAAAGTTTTAGTTTATTCATAATAAAATCCTTAATTTGAAGGCTTCCATTGACCTGATTCAATACCAGAAACAAGGTTATTTACGGCTTCACGAATGGCTAAATCTAATACTTTACCATTAAGAGTTGAATCATAACCTGCGGTGCCACCAAAACCTAACACTTCACGGTTTGAAAGATTATATTCACCAGCACCTTGAACAGAATAAACCACTTCTGAAGTTTGAGTATTCACCACATTCAATGTTACTTTTGCATAAGCCACTTGTTGTTTGCCGCGACCTAAAATACCAAATAATTGCTGATCGCCTACTGTTTTACGACCAAATTCAGTCACATCGCCAGTCACCACATAATTCGCGCCTTTTAATTTTTGTTTTTGACCTTTGATTTTTGCTTCTGTCGCCGATTCTGACATATTGGTGCGATCCAACACACTAAAACGACCTGATTGTTGTAAGTGAGATACTAAAATGGTTTTGGCTTGATTACCTAATTGATCCACGCCGTCAGAGAATGCGCCATTGTTATAGCTTGAACGATTATCAAATTTACCCACAGAAATAGGGGCTTTCACACCATTATACGCGGTGTTATAGCTCGTTACTTTTTGAACTTCAACAGTACGAGAACCCTCGGTTGCACAACCAGATAAAGCTAAAACGCTGACAGATAATAAGATTGGATAGAGTTTTTTCATTGCAGAATCCTTATAATATAAAGTGATAAAAAAGCTCCTTGAGTTATCAAGGAGCTTCCATTTTAAAGAATTTCTTTCGCTTTCGCTACCACGTTTTCAACAGTGAAACCAAAGAGTTTGAATAATTGATCCGCTGGTGCAGATTCACCGAAACTATTCATGCCTACTACGCGACCATCAAAGCCTACGTATTTATACCAGAAGTCTGCAATACCCGCTTCAATTGCAACACGTTTGGTTACAGCTGCAGGTAATACGCTTTCACGGTAAGCTGCATCTTGTTTATCGAAACGGTTAGTGCTTGGCATAGAAACAACACGTACTTTTTTACCTTCAGCACTCAATACATCTGCTGCTTTCACTGCTAATTCCACTTCAGAACCTGTCGCAATGAAAATTAATTCTGGTGTACCTTCGCAGTCTTTTAACACATAAGCACCACGTTTAACTGCATCTAATTGTGCAGAAGTGCGGTCCATTTGTGCTAAGTTTTGACGGGTAAAGATCAACGCACTTGGGCCATCTTGACGTTCAACTGCTTGTTGCCATGCAATAGCTGATTCCACTTGATCACATGGACGCCATGTTTCAAGATTTGGAATTAAGCGTAGTGATGCAGTTTGTTCCACAGGTTGATGAGTTGGGCCATCTTCGCCTAAACCAATAGAGTCGTGAGTATAAACGAATAATGAGCGTTGTTTCATTAATGAAGCCATACGCACCGCATTGTGTGCATATTCGTAGAACATTAAGAAGGTTGCGCCGTAAGGAATGAAACCGCCGTGCAAGGCAATACCGTTCATAATGGCAGACATACCAAATTCACGAACACCGTAGTTGATGTAGTTACCGCCTACGTTTTCATGTGCACGAATTGGTTTAGACCCACTCCATAACGTTAAATTAGAGCTTGCTAAGTCTGCTGAACCACCTAAGAATTCAGGTAATACGTGAGCATAAGCTTCGATTGCATTTTGTGATGCTTTACGGCTTGCAATACTCGCTGGATTTGCTTGTAATTTTTCGATGAACGCTTTAGATTCTGCCGCCCAGTTTGTTGGTAATTCGCCAGAAACACGACGTTTCAATTCTGCTGCTAATTCAGGATAGGCTTTTGCATAAGCGGCAAATTTTTCTTCCCAAGATTTTTCTGCTGCTGCGCCTTTTTCTTTCGCTGACCATTCAGCATAGTACTCAGCTGGAATTTCAAATGGAGCATATTCCCAGTCCAGTGCTTTACGAGTTAACGCGATTTCTTCATCGCCTAATGGTGCACCGTGACAATCATGTGATGCAGATTTGTTTGGTGAGCCAAAACCAATGATTGTTTTACAAATAATTAAAGTTGGTTTTTCTTTTTCTGATTGTGCAAGTACAACAGCCTGACGAATTTGTTCTGCATCGTGGCCATCTACATTACGGATTACTTGCCAGCCATAAGCTTCAAAGCGTGTAGCGGTATCATCACTGAACCAACCATCTACATGACCATCAATAGAAATGTTATTGTCATCGTAGAATGCGATTAATTTGCCAAGACCTAATGTTCCCGCTAAAGAGCAAGCCTCGTGAGAAATCCCTTCCATTAAACAGCCATCGCCTAAGAACACATAAGTGTGGTGATCGACAATTTCATGGCCTTCACGGTTAAATTGGCCTGCTAAGGTTTTCTCAGCAATCGCCATCCCTACTGCATTAGTGATACCTTGACCTAATGGACCCGTTGTGGTTTCAACACCAGGTGCATAACCATATTCTGGGTGGCCTGGGGTTTTAGAATGTAATTGACGGAATTGTTTTAAATCTTCGATAGAAAGATCATAGCCAGTTAAATGCAAAAGGCTATAAATCAACATAGAACCATGGCCGTTAGAAAGTACAAAACGATCTCGGTCAGCCCATTTAGGATTGGTTGGATTGTGTTTTAAAAAGTCGCGCCATAATACTTCAGCGATATCCGCCATCCCCATCGGTGCACCAGGGTGACCAGATTTAGCTTTTTGCACAGCATCCATTGATAAGAAACGAATTGCATTGGCTAATTGTCTACGAGTTGCCATTTTGTTCTCCTGTTATAATTCGCTTTGAAAAAATAGTCTTGCGCATTCTACCTTATTTCTGAAGGAAATTTAGCAAAAATCCGCACTCAATTTAATAGTTTGTGACAATAATCAAATTCTACGGCGACGCTGGTGAAAACGCGTGCTACTCGATTTTACTTTCAAATTCACCGCACTTTTTTTCTCTTTGGGTTTGCGATAAGTCCGTCGATAGTGACTTAAAAAATAATGAATAGAGCTTGCCATCACCGCACCAAGTAAAAATACAATAATAAGCTCACCATATAATTGGTGAAAAATTTGATTAATTTTTGATTGGTTAGATTGCGTATATTGGGCATCAATGGTGACGCGTAAAAATCCTTTAATGCCGCTTTGAGCGTAAAGTGGCTCTACAATTTGTTGATTTTTTGCATCGGGTGAACTGTGTATTTCGCGACTTTGAGCCAGTAATTTTCCTTCGCCATCATATAAGCTCGCATCTAAAATAAAGTCTTCTTTGACTATTTGATCAAGATTGTCCGTTAATTGCTCTGTTTTTGCATTGTTTGTAAGTAAAACTGAAAATAAATTGGCTTGTTGACGAACCAAAATATGTGAGATGTTCGCCACTTGGTTTACGCTAGCAAATTGTGAACTCAGCTTAAATTGCTTCACACCAAATAAGATAACGCCAAGTGCAGTTAGGCTTAGCAGAATAATCGTTGCAAGCATGGTTGATTTGATTAGTTTTTCTTTAATTATTTGCACTTTTTCAACTCACATCGGTTAAAATCTTTTCAATCGCCACAATTTACAGGATTTTTATGCAAATTCAACGTTTCGAAAGTATTACACAAAAATACCCACAATTTCCTACAGCACTTTTGGCTAATGAGGAATCTATACAGAACGGAGAACCTTTTATCTTATACGGCACAAAGTTGGACATAACTAAGCTGGAAAAATTTCAACAAAAGTGCGGTCAAAATTTTCAGATTTTTGATGTTTGGATGGTAGAGCAAAATATTGTCGTTTTATTGAAAGGTCAATGGTTTGCTGACTTCATTAACTTTGCTCATGATGTTGAAGTGGATATTGCTAAATTAGATTTTAGCCCTAAATTGTCTCAAGCAGGATTGTTGGTGATGGATATGGATTCTACCGCTATTCAAATTGAGTGTATTGATGAAATTGCGAAACTAGCAGGTGTTGGCGAACTTGTTTCTGCGATTACGGAAAGCGCAATGAGAGGTGAATTAGATTTCGAGCAAAGTTTGCGTCGTCGAGTGGGTACATTAAAAGGTGCACCAGAAAGCATTTTGCAGCAAGTTAGAGAGAATTTACCGCTAATGTCTGGACTAATCGAAACTATCCAAACCTTACAAAAATATGGTTGGAAAACCGCAATTGCTTCAGGCGGATTTACTTATTTTGCGGATTATTTGAAAGCCTTATTACAGCTTGATTTTGCTGCATCAAATCAATTTGATATTGCGGATGGAAAACTCACTGGCTTAGTTAAAGGTGATGTGGTTGATGCCCAATACAAAGCTAAAACATTGCAACATTTGTTAGAGAAATACGGTATTGATTCACAATATTCTATTGCTATTGGTGACGGGGCAAATGACTTGGCAATGATGAATGTGGCGGGGCTAGGTGTTGCGTTCCATGCTAAACCTAAAGTGCAACAACAAGCGCAAATTGTGGTAAACTTCGCCGACTTAACCGCACTTTTATGCCTTTTAAGTGCCAATGATAGAATTTAATAAAATGGGAGAAGACTATGCCATCTTTTGATATTGTTTCTGAAATTACTTTACACGAAGTCCGTAATGCGGTGGAAAATGCCAACCGTGTGCTTAGCACTCGTTATGATTTCCGTGGCGTCGAAGCGGTAATTGAATTAAATGAAAAAAATGAAACGATTAAAATCACCACAGAATCTGATTTCCAACTTGAACAATTAATTGAGATTTTAATTGGATCTTGTATTAAACGTGGTATTGAGCACAGTTCTTTAGATATTCCAGCAGAAAGCGAACACCACGGTAAACTTTACAGTAAAGAAATCAAACTTAAACAGGGTATTGAAACAGAGATGGCGAAGAAAATTACTAAATTAGTAAAAGATTCTAAAATCAAAGTTCAAACTCAAATTCAAGGAGAACAAGTGCGTGTGACAGGTAAGTCACGCGATGACTTACAGGCAGTCATTCAACTTGTTAAAGGCGCAGAATTAGGCCAACCATTCCAATTTAATAATTTTAGAGATTAGTTTTCAAAGAAGGGTGAAATGTTGTCATCATTTTTTGATAAAACTTGACGAACACCGCTTTCAAGCGTAACATTCGCCCGATTTTTTAACGAGAAGGACACACACTTTGGACAGTCATAGTCGATACCGAATATCGCTCTAGACGCCCGCCTTTTTATTATCGGCGCGCGTTCGCCGGTAAATTTACCGTTGTTTCGGCATCTCTTAACGAAAACTTTGCGATTTTTCACCGCACTTTCGTTTCTTCTTTAATTTGTTCACTGTTAGCTGTTCATAATCCTATAAGGAGTATGAAATGATCAACGCGTTTGCTATCAATGATTCCCGCTTGGTTCGCATTGACGAAGACCAAACCGATCTCAATACTGCCATTTGGCTTGATTTACTTGAGCCGACAGGCGAAGAACGTGAAATGCTACAAGAAGGCTTAGGCCAGAGCTTAGCATCTTTTCTAGAATTGGAAGATATCGAAGCTTCCGCCCGTTTCTTTGAAGATGAAGACGGTTTACACCTTCACTCATTTTTTTATTGCGAAGATGAAGACAATTATGCTGATTTAGCGAGCGTCGCTTTTACTATTCGTGATGGTCGTTTATTTACGTTGCGTGATCGCGAGCTACCAGCATTCCGTTTATATCGTATGCGTTCACGTAGCCAGCGTTTGTTAGAATGTAATTCCTATGAAGTTTTATTGGATTTATTTGAAACGAAAATTGAGCAATTAGCGGATGTGATTGAAAACGTTTATGCAGATTTGGAAGAGTTGAGTCGCGTTATTTTAAACGGAAAACAAGATGAAGCTTTTGATGAAGCATTAAATACACTCACGGAACAAGAAGACACCAGCTCAAAAGTTCGTTTGTGCTTGATGGATACTCAACGCGCACTAGGTTTCTTGGTTCGCAAAACGCGCTTACCAACAAACCAGTTAGAACAAGCACGAGAAATCTTACGAGATATTGAATCTTTACAGCCGCATAATGAATCCTTGTTCCAAAAAGTAAACTTTTTAATGCAAGCTGCAATGGGTTACATCAATATTGAACAGAACAAAATTATGAAATTCTTCTCTGTTGTTTCTGTGATGTTCCTTCCTGCAACATTAGTTGCATCCACTTATGGTATGAACTTTGATTTTATGCCTGAATTACATTTTAAATATGGTTATCCAATGGCAATTGGGTTAATGATCGCAGCAGCGTTGACACCATATATTTATTTTAGAAGAAAAGGATGGTTATGATGGAATTATCTCAAACCGCATTATTTATCGGGTCAATTATTAATCTTTATGCACTTGTATTAATCTTACGAGCCTGGTTACAGTTTGCTCGAGTGGATTATTACAACCCTGTTTCAACATTTGCGGTAAAAATGACTGATCCAGTATTAAAACCTCTGCGTAAAATTACGCCTACAGTGAAAAATATCGATACTTCTGCTTTACTGTTAGTATTTATTATCGGTATGTTGAAAGGTATTATTTATTTTGGTTTATCAGTAAATGTACTCTTAGTATTGGGTGTGTTAACTGTATTGAAAAGCATTGGCTTAGCCATTTTTTATGTGCTTTTTATTGGGGCTGTTTTAAGTTGGTTTAATCGTGGCAATAGCCCTGTGATTTATGCGTTTTATCAACTCTCAGAACCACTTTTAAAACCTATCCGTCGATTCTTACCAACATTAGGTATGATTGATTTTTCTCCTATGGTCGTCGTATTTATCTTATTGTTCTTAAATAACCTAATGCTTGATATGTTAGGTGGACTTTGGATGATTGCTGGTTAGAGACTAATAGGTTATTGAATAATAATTTAGGGGCTGATGTAGATTAGCAAGTGTACCAGTCTATAAAATGAAGATAACTCATTCTAAATTAAAGAAATATATACAAAATAAGCTCTTTTAATTTTGGGGGCTAATCTACGTCAGCTCCTTAAATTAATATAGTTATATGTAGGTTAAAGTCTAGCGTACTGGTGAAATTCCTACAATAGCAGGAATTGAATTAAGTGAGCAATTTGGGGCAACGTTATTTTTTCTTTTGGTAAAGCCATCCGCAAGCTCAGAAAAGAGCAGAGTTTAACGTAAGAACAACTTGAATTTGAAGCGGATATTTAACGTATTTATGTGAGTAAATTAGAGCTTGGTCAGTAACAACTGTTTTTAACAACAATTTTTAAATTAGCGAATGGATTGAAGTGTTTCAGCAAGCAAATTAATTCAGCAGACAGAAGAAATTAATAGCAAGGGATAGGAACTTAGGGGACTTCCTACCTACCATTGAAATTAATGATGTTTCGGTGGATTAGAAAGTTATTTTCCAAACAACGTTATCGATTCCAAATGCCCCGTATGAGGGAACATATCTATCACCGCACTTTTTTCAATCTTGTAGTCAAAATCACGTAAAATTTCCGCATCACGCACTAATGTTGCAGGATTACAAGATACATATAAAATTTTCTCTGCTTTCAACTCGCATAAAGCATTTAACGCGAAAGCTGCGCCGCTACGTGGAGGATCAAGCAAAATTTTATTGAATGACTGACGTGCCCAAGGTTGTTCAACAAAGGATTGGTCAAGATCCGCTTGGAAAAATTCAATATTCTTGATTTGGTTTCTTGCGGTATTTTGCTCCGCTTTTTGTACCATATCAAAAACGCCTTCAATACCTACCGCACTTTTCACGCGTTTAGCGAGAGGAAGCGTAAAATTCCCCATGCCGCAAAATAAATCTAACACGCAATCTTGTTGGCTCAATTCAAGCCAATCCAACGCGGTATTAACCATTCGTTCATTTAATGCACGATTTACTTGGATAAAATCACGAATATCAAAATGTAATTTTATGCCATCAGGAAATTGATAATAAGGCGAATCGCCATAGATTTGTTCAATGCCTTCATCGCTTTGTAAAAACAGCATTAACTTTTCTTGTTCAGCAAATTTGAGCAATAAAGTGCGGTCAATTTCTGCAAGATTTTTCGTATAACGTAACAACATTGCAACGCCATTATCGGCCGCCACAAGTTCAATATGCCCAAGCTGCTTTGGCGCAGAGAATTGTTCTAAAAGCGCGGTTAATTTAGGCAGTAAATAATTAATTGCAGGTTCTGCCACTTCGCAAGATTGAACGGTAACTAAATCATTGGCATTTTTCTGACGAAAGCCCATGTCAATTTGTTTTGTGTTTGGATTAAACCATAAACTCAAACGTACACGACGACGATACGCCCAAGCGTCGCCACAAATCATAGGTTGAAATGAAATCGGCTCTGACTGTAATTTACTTAATCGCTTAAACAATGCGGATTCTTTCGCTTCCCTCTGCATTTCAATAGGAATATGTTGTCCTTGGCAACCACCACAACGCATAAAATGAGCACATTTTGGTGCTAAACGTTCAGGGCTTTTCATTAGCCATTTTTTTGCCATAGCATGCCCATATTGGCGTTTATCTTCCAGAATCCGACATTCCACTTTTTCGTGCGGAAGTGCATTTTCAATAAACCAAGTTTTACCATTAATTTTCGCTACGCCTAAACCTTGATAATCTAAATCAAGAATATCAGCCGTAATGGTTTGAACATTTTTTGTTTTTTGCTTTTTTGGGGTATAAAGAAGAACCATTATTTTAGAAGTAAAATATTTTGAGTGAATAACTCTCGGCTTTTTAGCGGTTTATCGCCAAGATAAGGTTTCAGTGCAATACGAGTAAAACGTTTTGCCGCTTGACGTACCGCATCATCAGAAAAATCAAGGGCTTCAAAGGCTAACAAATCTCTGCCGTAAAAAGTGAGATTATCTTTCACTAAGGATGCAATGAAACCTTTTTCCTCACGATAACGATATGTCATTGAGAAATCCACTGGCTCGCCAGACCCTGCACAATGCAGAAAATCCACGCCGTAACCGAGAATTTGTAAAAGTTGAAATTCAAAAAGACGCAAAGTTGGCTCAACGTTGGTTTCAGTTGCCAAGCCCGTTAAGCATTTTAAATAATGTTGAAACAGCGAAGTATTCGGCGTTTCAGGCTCAATGACACGAGTCAGTAACTCATTCACATAAAAACCGCTATAAAGTGCAGTTTGTTGTAAAGGAAGTGTAATTGCGGCGGGTTCAGCTTTAGTAAGGGTTTTCAATGAACTTTTTCCCGTCCAACGCAACAATAAAGGTGTGAAAGGTTGCAAGACCGACTTCCAAGATGAACGCTTTGCTCGTGCGCCCTTGGCGATCACGGTTAGGCGACCACTTTCTTCAGTAAACAAATCGACTAAAAGACTCGTTTCACTATAAGGGCGACGATGAAGAATAAAGCCTCGCTGGAGTTCGGTTTGCACAATTAATTACCGGATAAACGCTCTACGGGTTGTAATACACATTGTTCCGCTAAAACTTCACCTAAATTAGTTTTTAGCACACTAAAATCATCGCGCTCTTGCCACGCCCAACGAATATTGCCGTAATTTTTACCGCGCTCAGAAATCATTAATGTCAATTTTTCTGACATAGAATTAAAAGTCACCGTAATGTGATGCAATGATTTTTTACGTCTTTTTTGAGTGGAATGAACCACACGAACTTGCTTATCATCTTTACACAAATAAACCTTAGCCTCACCTTTTTGCAAAGCTTTATCTACTTTTTCCACCTGCATCTTTTGCGGCTCTGGCTTCTTTGGTAAACCATTTTGAGCACAACCGATCAAGCAAAGTGCGGTTAAAATTAGAAACGTTTTTTTAAACATAGAATCCTACTTGCAAAAGAAAAATGGGCGATTACTCGCCCTAAATATTATTTTTTATATTCATAAGAACCATCAGACTGACGGACAAATCGCGTACCGTTAGATAAACGCATTTCATTTACTCGCCCTTGACTGTTCACAGATACTGCAACTTTATCACCCGGTTTAAAGCTACTTAAAACATTGCCCGCACCCGCAGCTTTACTCATTGCATTAACATCCGAAATATTAAGTTGATTGTCACGGAATACTTGCATAAGAGAAACGCCTTTAGGCACAGTTAACGTTTTCGCCGATGCAGTTGGTGCAGCTGCTTTTGTTGCAGGTTTTGCATCAACTATTTGAACCTTAGTTTCTTTTTTCACTTGAACTGGCTTTGCTTCAACAATTGGTGCTTTTCCTACTGTTTTAGCGACGGTTTGTTCAGTTGCTTTTGCTGGTACATGTGCTTTTTCAGCAACCTTCACTTCTTTTTTCGCAATATCTTTATGCGCAACTTGTTGTTCTACTACTTTTTTCACTGGTGGAACTGGTGCTACAACAGTTGGCGCTTTTGACTGTTCCACTTGAGCTTGAGTTTGTAGTTGCTCAGATTGAGCTGCTTGCATAGGCTTAGCTGAATCCATTGTATTTGAGGTTTGAACTGGAGCTTGAGCCATATTTTGTGGCTCAGCCATGTTTTGTGGCGCAGCTACGTTTTCTGCAGGTTGATTTTGAGCGGTCGCACTATTAGCTGAGTCATCTGCTTTTGGCGCAGATTCAGGTTGGTTAGCTTGCTCTGCAGCCATTTGATTTTGTGCAGGTGGATTATCTAAAATCGTGGTTTCAACTGGTTGATTTTGATCTAAAGATTGGAACTGCACTGGAATTTCATTGCTGTTAGACTGAGTGAAAGACTCAACAGTGTCAGAACTTGGTTTTAATGCAAAGAAAATAATTAATAAAATGACCAACGCCAAAATAGCCATAAATAAACGGCGATGCTTTGCCGGTAATACTTGCAACACTTTCCATTTTTCTGGTTGGGCTAAAATAGGTTTTTCAGCCTTTTCGACGGTTTCATCCGCGTTATTTTCAGCACTGATTTCTTCATCAACAGTAGAAATATTTTCTTCTGTGGAAGAAGTTTGAAGAACTGGCTCTTGTGCTGTTTTCAAATTTTCACTCGGAATTAAAGGAGCATTTTCTTGCGCTGATGAATCGCCAAAAGTAGGTTCTTTACGTTGCTGAAAGTTAGTTTGCACGTGATTTTTTTTGGCAAATAACCCTTTTGCTTTACCTAAAATTGACGAACTTGGCTGAATTGTTTTCTTTGGTGTAATCGGCTCTTGGTTAAGGCCTAAATCTAATTCATCTTGAGATGATTGTTCATTTTGATTTTTATTCATAGAATCCACTGGATTACTCCTGATACTTGTTGTTATTCATGTTAATTAGCCACGGAAGTGCGGCGAAAAAATTACGTGATATTTTATCGGATCTTATTCCGCGTATAAAGTCTTATTTGGTTCGCCAGCAATTTCTCGTGCGAGTTTGGGAACAAGATAGCCAGATGTAAGAGATTGCAAGGTTTTATAAATTTGCATAGCCTCTATATCGCTAATCAGAAAATGGCTCGCTCCTTGCACTTTATCTAGCAAATGCAAGTAATAAGGCAAAATTCCTGTTTGGAAAAGTTTATCACTCAATATTTTTAGAATTTGCGCGTCATCATTCACGTCTTTTAGCAAAACGGATTGATTCAAAAGCGTGACATTCACAGCTTTTAATTTTTGCATCGCATGAGCAAAAATTTGATCAATTTCATTTGGGTGATTAATGTGTGTCACCATAACAGTTTGCAAACGAGTTTCTGCTAATAAGGTACAAAATTCATCAGTAATCCGTTGCGGAATCACGACAGGCAAACGAGTGTGAATACGCAAACGTTGTAAGTGCGGTATATTTTCCAAATGTTTTATTAACCACGCTAACTCATGATCTTTCGCCATTAAAGGATCACCGCCTGAAAAAATCACTTCTTCAATTTCAGGATGCACTGCAATGTAATCTAATGCTAGTTGCCAGCTTTTTTTATTTCCCGGGTTTTCATCGTAAGGAAAATGTCGGCGGAAGCAATAACGACAATTCACCGCACAACCACCCTTCGCCATAAAGAGCAAGCGGTTTTGATATTTATGAAGAATATTCGGCACCGCATTGGCATTTTTTTCTTCTAAGGGATCCGTACTAAATCCTTCGGCTTGCACAAATTCTAAATCAGAACACATCACTTGCAAGAAAAGAGGATCTTGCGGATTACCTTTTTCTATTTTATCAATGAAAGGTTGTGGCACACGAAGCGAAAAAAGTTTCCGCGCAGCAATAGATTGCTCAAAGTCATCTTCTGGTAAATTTAAGGCTTTTAGCAATAATTTAGGATCTGAAATCGCATTTTTTAGAATTGTGAGCCAATTTTGTTCTTCTCTAATGACGGGTTCTTGGGTTAAAATACGCACTTTTCAAACCATCTCTAATTTTTAGGATATTAAAAATATGGCTACATATACTACCAGTGATTTCAAACCAGGTCTAAAATTTATGCAAGACGGCGAACCTTGCGTAATCGTTGAAAATGAGTTCGTAAAACCAGGTAAAGGTCAAGCTTTCACCCGTACTCGTATTCGTAAATTAATTTCAGGCAAAGTATTAGACGTAAACTTCAAATCTGGTACTTCGGTTGAAGCTGCTGATGTTATGGATCTTAACTTAACTTATTCATACAAAGACGATGCATTCTGGTACTTCATGCACCCAGAAACATTTGAACAATACTCTGCTGATGCAAAAGCTGTAGGTGATGCAGAAAAATGGTTATTAGACCAAGCAGATTGTATCGTGACTTTATGGAATGGTGCGCCAATTACTGTTACTCCACCAAACTTTGTTGAATTAGAAATCGTCGATACAGACCCAGGCCTTAAAGGCGATACAGCAGGTACTGGCGGTAAACCAGCAACATTAAGCACTGGCGCAGTCGTAAAAGTACCTCTTTTCGTTCAAATCGGTGAAGTAATCAAAGTAGATACTCGTTCTGGCGAATACGTTTCTCGTGTGAAATAATTGCTTAGATGACAAAAGTGCGGGTAATTTCTGCGATATATTATGTCGCAGTAATAAAAAGCACTACAATTCATGCGATAAAAATGCCTTTCCGTTCATAAATAGGAAAGGCATTTTTTTATAAATAATATAGTTTGATAGAAAGCATAAAAAACCAATCAGTCAAATTTTGCTGTTATTTTATGCTTTAATTAAAACATTTTTACTTATATTATAGGATAGAGTAAAATGAAGTACGATTTTCAAAAATCGACTATAAAAATTTTATTTTTAACAAAAATCCTTTGGAGGAACCCTAATGAATATTCGAATTGAGAAATCTTCTCTTCTCTTCTCTTCTCTTCTCTTCTCTTCTCTTCTTTTCTCTTCTGCTGTACAAGCGGAAGATAATGGAAAAGGGGGTTATGTGCAAGCCGATTGGGTGCACGCACGTGAAAAAATAGAGACACACGCTCCAAATCAACCTGAAATATTACAAGACTATTCATACATCAAAACTCATTCCAACCATCCTCGTTTTTCTATTGGTTATGATTTTGGCAATTGGCGAATTGCAGTAGATTATGCTCATTATCGTAAATGGAGTCACGGCAAACATCTTATTAGTGAACCTATCGAAAAAGATCCTGCTGGATCGACTCCTCCGATGAATCTAGTTAAATCTAGCACAGTAATTGATCACAAAGATGCAGGTAGTTTCCAAGCCAAGAATTCTTATGGTATTTCTGTAATTTATGATTTTGATACTGAATATAAAATTAAACCTTATGTTGGTGCAAGAATTGGAGTTGGGCATGTTGCTGCCAGCGGTTACACAAAAGATGAATTTACAACAAAACTTACATTAAAGGCTAACAATACGCCAATAGGCGGAGATGTGAAGGCGTATGAGGAAACATCATATTCCAGAACCATAAAACGCATTGGCTTTGGTTTTATTGGTGGTATTGGCTATGACATTACACCGAATATTACCTTAGACTTAGGTTATCGTTATAATGATTGGGGACATTTAGAAAATGTGCGTTTTAAAACTCACGAAGCCTCTTTCGGTGTACGTTACCGTTTTTAATTAAACAAATTTAGTTTTCTGTTTATGCGGTCAAATTCTTCTCATTATTTGCAAAATGAGGGAAAAATTTGACCGCTTGTTGATCTGCACTCCAAAACCTGGACACCTAATTTGAGGTGCAGATTATGTCCTACTCTTATCAATTTCGTTTAAAAATTATCAAACTCGTCACTGAACAGGGTTATGGTATCCGTGAGGTGGCTAAACTTCATCAAATTTCCCATGCTCTCGTCATTTATTGGCTAAAAGCATTTCGGGAAAGAGGGCTTGATGGCGTAAAATCGCCTTATACAAACCTTCAAACACCGAAAATGCATTAAACTTGGTTTAAGAGGATTGAGCCCAGTGCAATACCGAGCTCAATATTTAAGTTAACTAACCTGTCCAACTTTTGGGGGGCAGATCACTTTCCTTTACAAGTCAAATATTTTCTCTACAATACCCGACCTAACGATTTGCCTAGTGCAAATCCCTGACCTGAAATCAGACAAAAGAGAATATTATGACAATCCAATTCAAACCAGAATTACTTTCCCCTGCAGGCTCCCTTAAAAATATGCGCTATGCTTTTGCTTATGGTGCAGACGCCGTTTATGCAGGACAACCTCGTTATAGCTTACGTGTACGCAACAATGAATTTAATCATGCCAATTTAAAAATCGGGATTGATGAAGCCCATGCACTTGGTAAAAAATTCTATGTAGTGGTGAACATTGCACCGCATAATTCCAAACTCAAAACTTTTATCAAAGATTTACAACCTGTGATCGACATGGGTCCTGATGCCTTAATTATGTCTGACCCAGGCTTAATTATGTTGGTGCGTGAAAACTTCCCGGATATTGATATTCATCTTTCTGTGCAAGCCAATGCGGTAAACTGGGCAACGGTAAAATTCTGGAAACAAATGGGGTTAACTCGTGTGATTTTATCGCGCGAACTTTCAATAGATGAAATTGCCGAAATTCGCCAACACGTGCCCGATATCGAACTCGAAATTTTCGTACATGGTGCGTTATGTATGGCGTATTCTGGCCGCTGCTTGCTTTCTGGCTATATCAACAAACGCGATCCAAACCAAGGCACTTGCACCAATGCTTGCCGTTGGGAATACAAAATGGAAGAAGGCACGACGGATGAAGTAGGCAACATCGTGCCTAAAATCGATCCTGCTCAACAAATCGAAGTGAAAAATGTCGCACCAACCTTAGGCGAAGGTGCAGTAACAGATAAAGTTTTCCTTTATACCGAATCACAAAAGCCAGATGAGCAAATGACGGCTTTTGAAGATGAGCACGGCACCTACTTTATGAACTCAAAAGATCTGCGTGCAGTACAACACGTGGAAAAATTGACCGCACTTGGTGTGCATTCTTTAAAAATCGAAGGCCGTACTAAATCATTCTATTATTGCGCAAGAACCGCACAAGTTTACCGCAAAGCCATTGATGATGCGGCAGCAGGAAAACCATTCGATGAAAGCTTAATGGATACGTTGGAATCCCTTGCTCATCGTGGTTATACCGAAGGTTTCTTACGTCGTCATACGCACGATGAATACCAAAATTACGAATACGGTTATTCTATTTCTGATCGTCAACAGTTTGTCGGTGAATTTACCGGTAAACGTAACGAGCAAGGTATGGCTGAAGTGGCGGTGAAGAACAAATTCCTACTTGGTGATGATGTAGAAATGATGACCCCTCAGGGGAATATCAATTTCAAAATTGAAAAAATGCTAAATCGTAAAAATGAAGCGGTTGATGCAGCGCTGGGAGATGGGCATTTTGTGTTCCTAGACGTACCACAAGATATCAACTTAGACTATGCTTTACTAATGCGTAATTTAGTCAATAGCAATACAAGAAATCCACATAATTAAATGACAAAAAATTATTTGTTAAGAAAATGTTGTATTTTTGTATTTTATTATTATAATACGCCACATACCTGATTTGTTAATTCAACAACTCATAGTATGACTCCAAATATTTTTGCCCTTTCAGCTTTTGAAAGGGCTTTTTTTATTCTGAATATTCTGCGACCTCAAACCAACTTTCTAGAATCAAACAAGCTGAGATCCCGTCTACTTTACCTTTTTTTAAGGCTCGAAAACCGCCTCTATCAAAAATTTCACTACGAGCCTCTGTTGTTGTTAGACGTTCATCTTGTAACTGAACATTAACTCCAAAACGACCTTGTAAACGATTTGCAAATTTACGAGCACGCAAAGTGAGATCTTGCTCTGTTCCATCCATATTTAAAGGCAAACCAACTACGACAACATCTGGTTTCCATTCTTTCAAGCATTTTTCGATTGCATCCCAGTTTGGGATACCATCTTGCGCCTTAAAAGCAGGCAAGGCTTGTGCGGTTCCAGTAATACTTTGTCCTACAGCACAGCCAATACTTTTGGTACCAAAATCAAAAGCAAGTGCAGTAATCCCCATTAGCTATGTCCCACTTGTGCAAACACAAAATTATGTGGGTGAATACCAAGCAATTGATTCGCCGCAACATAACGCTCATCATAAGGCATATCAAATAAAATCTGATCGTTCGCAGTCGCGACTAACCAAGCATTATCAGTGATTTCTTTTTCTAATTGCCCAGCCTCCCAGCTAGAGCATCCAAGAGCGATAAGATATTTTTCTGGCGCAAGTTCAGAACCTAGCGTCTCTATCACATCAGCAGAGGTTGTCATTGAAAGATCATCCGTGATTTTATAAGTATGCTGGAATTCATTAGGTGTATTCTTATGTAGAATAAAACCTCTTTCGCTATGCATAGGGCCACCTGCTACCACCATTTCATTGCTAAAAGTGCGGTCATTTTTCATCATAAAATTGAGTTTTGAATAAAGTTCCGCAATGCTTAAATCTGTTGGCTGATTAATCACTAACCCCATCGAGCCTTGCTCATTATGCTCGCACATAAACACCACAGTACGATTAAAATAATCGTCTAAGTGTGGCATCGCGATCAAAAATTTCCCTTGTAACTCCATCATTCACCTAAATCTCCAAAACAAATTTGTAGTGCACTAATCGCCGCAAGCGATGCAGTTTCAGTACGCAAAACACGCTTTCCTAATAAAATTTCAGTAAATCCTTGCTGTTCAGTTTGTGCAATTTCTTGTACAGATAATCCACCTTCTGAGCCAATTAATAAGCGAACGCCTTCAACGGGAATATTCGGTAACGTTTTAATCGAATATTGCGCGCGTGGGTGCAAATTCAATTTTAGCGCGCCATCATTTTCTGCACACCAATCTTGCAATTTCATCAGTGGACGAATCTCCGGCACAATATTACGGCCACACTGTTCACAAGCAGCAATCGCAATTTTTTGCCATTGTTGGATTTTTTTATCCATGCGTTCGCCATCAAGCTTTACGCCACAGCGTTCAGACCATAATGGTGTAATCACATTCACACCCAATTCCACCGATTTTTGAATGGTAAATTCCATTCGCTCTCCGCGAGAAATCACTTGCCCCAAATGAATTTTTAAATTGGATTCTTTATCCGCCAGCTCACTCCCTAAAATCTCTACCTTTACCGCTTTTTTATTCGACTCAATAATTTTGGCTGGATAAATATGATTAGAACCATCAAAGAGTTCAATTTGCTCACCTTCTGTCATTCTTAACACGCGCCCTACATGGTTTGCCGCGTCTTCGGAAAGTTGACATTGAGTTTGATTTTCAAGGGATTCTGGATGATAAATTCTTGGTATGCGCATAATGTTTATCTATATGAATGAAAAAGTGCGGTTAAACTTCACCGCACTTTTGATGTTGAAATTAATCTGAAAGGTTCTGCGGCAATCGCTCTAGAATAGCTTTCCAATAAGTTGAAGAACGTAAATTATGTTTACGAATACAATCCACCACCGCATCAGCATTTCCCGCAAGGCAAATTTGTTGCATTTCTAAATAGAATGTTTTTGTAAGTTCTCGATGTTTTTCTTCTTTAAAAAATAAAAAACCAATTCGTTGGTAAACCCCTTTCAAACTATTAAAAATTAAACGATAAAAGGGCTTATTAGCCACTACGGTAAATTGACGAAATAATTTGTAATCAAATTCTGTGTAATCTTGCGCCGTATTTTGTAATTGATCTAATTCAGCAAAAAGTGCGGCAGATTGCTCTGGAGAATTTTTTACTGCCTCATAAATATAAGATTCAGACATTTTACTGCGTAAAGACAACATATTGTCAATAATCAAAGGCGCTGACTGCATATCTAAACCGATTAGCGTTTCAATAATATTCGGCCCTGCCGTATCCCAGATATTATTTACTTTTGTTGGTTTACCGTGCTGAATAGTCAGCCAACCATCACGCGCTAAACGTTGTAAAACTTCACGCAAAGTGGTGCGGGTCACTCCGATCTTATCGGCTAAATCACGTTCTGATGGTAAATTACTGCCTGCGGGAAAAACATCTTGCCAAATGCTTTTGACAATATATTCTTCTGCTAAGGCTGCTGGACTTTGGGCTTTTAAAATATCGTTATCGTTTTGCATTACAATTAAAAATCAGATAAAAATCAAAAAAAACGCAATTTTATAAAAAAATTACTCAGTTTTTATTATCCTTTAAAGGGGGATATATTACAATGTTCACGTGATAAAAATAATGGAGTTCTCTATGACAAACACACAAGCTTTTATGAAAAACTTTCTTGGGGCAAGTCCAGAATGGTATAAGCTCGCCATTGTGGTTTTTCTTATTATTAATCCTATTATTTTCTTTTTAGTCAGCCCTTTTATTGCGGGTTGGTTACTCGTTGCAGAATTTATTTTTACGCTAGCAATGGCATTAAAATGCTATCCTTTGCAACCAGGTGGCTTACTAGCGATTGAAGCAATTATTATTGGGATGACAAATGTAGAGCACGTAAAAACGGAAATTATGGCAAACTTTGAAGTAATCCTGTTACTGATGTTTATGGTGGCAGGTATTTTCTTCATGAAACAACTGCTTCTTTACGTATTCACGAAATTACTTGTCAAAATTCGTTCAAAAATCGCACTTTCTTTAGCTTTCTGTTTTAGCGCAGCCTTCCTATCAGCCTTCCTTGATGCATTAACGGTTGTTGCCGTAATTATCAGCGTAGCAATGGGATTCTATGGCGTTTACCACAAAGTCGCATCAGGCAATAATTTAATTGATGCCGTTGATATTGCCGATGATGGAAAAATTACAACACAACACCACGAGACCTTAGAAAAATTCCGTTCATTCTTACGTAGCTTGATGATGCATGCTGGCGTCGGAACCGCACTTGGTGGCGTAATGACAATGGTGGGTGAACCACAAAACTTAATCATTGCAGAACAAGCAAAATGGAACTTTATCGAATTTTTCTTCCGCATGGCACCAGTTACGGTTCCAGTATTTATCTGCGGACTACTGACTTGTTTCTTAGTAGAAAAATTCAAATTATTCGGTTATGGTGAAAAATTACCTGAAGATGTATGGAAAATCTTGTCGGATTTAGACCGCACTAATTCAGAGAAAATGTCTAAACAAGACAAAATTAAATTAGGTGTGCAAGCATTAATCGCGATTTGGTTAATTCTTGGATTGGCGTTCCATCTTGCGGCAGTGGGCTTGATTGGTTTAAGTATCATTATTTTTGCAACTGCATTCACTGGTGTGACTGATGAACACACTATCGGTAAATCATTCCAAGAATCCTTACCTTTCACTGCATTGCTCGTGGTATTCTTCTCAGTGGTTGCCGTAATTATCGAACAAAAACTTTTTGCGCCAATCATTCACTTCGTTCTTTCTTCAGAAGAAAATACACAGCTTGCCTTATTCTACGTATTTAACGGCTTGCTTTCTTCTATCTCTGATAACGTATTTGTTGCAACGGTTTACATCAATGAAGCCAAAGCTGCACTGACTAATGGAGTAATTGCACCACACCAATTTGAATTGCTCTCTGTTGCAATCAATACAGGGACAAACTTGCCGTCAGTGGCAACGCCAAATGGGCAAGCAGCATTCTTATTCTTATTGACCTCATCACTAGCACCATTAATTCGTCTTTCTTACGGAAGAATGGTTTATATGGCTTTACCTTACACGATTGTACTTTCGATCATTGGATTACTGGCTATTGAATTTATCTTACCAGCTGCTACTATTTGGCTAGCAAACTTAGGTTTAATTTTTCCAATTTAAGGAGAAAAAATGCTCGCACTTTTAAAACAATTTTCTGAAAAACGTTCTGCATGGTTTCTGCTGGCATTTTCAAGTTTAACACTAGAATCTACCGCACTTTACTTCCAATATGGAATGGGATTACAACCTTGTGTACTTTGCGTGTATGAACGTTTAGCAATAATTGGGTTATTTATTGCGGGCATTATAGGTTTACTTCAACCTCGCGCTTTAATCATTCGATTAATCGCTTTGGCATTAGGCTTATTCAGTGGCATTAAGGGATTATTGGTTTCATTCCGTCATCTTGATTTACAAATGAATCCAGCCCCTTGGAAACAATGTGAATTTATTCCAAACTTTCCTGAGACTTTACCGTTTCACCAATGGTTTCCATTTATGTTTAGCCCGACTGGCTCTTGTAATGAAAGTCAATGGTCATTATTCGGTGTGACGATGGTGCAATGGCTGGTATTTATTTTTGCAGTATACGTGATAATTCTTGCTTTATTATTAATAGTGCAAGTAGTCAAAACACGAAAACAAAGAAGAATATTTAATTAAAAAAATACGGTGAAATTTCACCGTATTTTTTTATTCGCTAGATTTTGTTATTTTTTATCTGAAGGCTGTGCTTTGCCATAATTCACACAAATAATCTGAGCAGCATTATAAAGCGTTGTATCAGGTGTTAAACTTAATGTATGTTTCTTTTGCTTTTTAGGTGCTGCACGCAAACCCTGCCCCCAAAATTCATCATAGAAATCAGTTCGCACTTGAGTTAAATGATAGTTTGCACAATTCAAAATCTTATACTGACGAACAGAACGTGCATAACGTTTAGGCTCAGGATAAACATACAATCCCTTATCTAAATTTACCACTGCATCAAAATGGACAATTTGAGGTTCTTCATTATCAACCCAAATTGAACTAGTATCGATATAGTAATTTATATCTTTCACTAGACGAATATAGCCATTTCTAATTTCTGTTGGTGTTGCGAGTTTTACATCTTGTTGTATTGGATTTTGTTTAGGATGAATAGAACAAGCGCTAAGTAACCCAAATGATAATATAAAAATCAGTTTTTTCATTATTTACTCCTTATGTTAGCTGACATTCATTCTAAAATTTTACAGTGTGCCCATAACCTTCTAGGATTGTTTTAATATGCTCTAACGATTCTTTGGTTGGCGGTAATACATCTTCAAGCTCATAATCTAACCCAAGGGTTTTCCATTTATGCGCACCTAATCGATGATAAGGAAGAAGTTCAACTTTTTCAATATTGGTCATACCCTCAATAAACTGACCTAATAAATGCACATCGTGATCGCTATCGGTATAACCTGGAACAACGACATAACGAATCCATGTACGTTGATTACGTTTTTGCAAATATTTTGCAAATTCAAGGGTGCGTTTATTTGGTACCCCAATAAGATTTTGATGAACTTGATCATTAAGCTCTTTTAAATCAAGTAAAACAAGATCTGTTACATCTAATAATTCATCAATAATATGATCATAATGACGCACAAAACCATTTGTATCTAAGCAAGTATTAATCCCTTCCGCTTTACAAGCACGGAACCAATCTCGCACAAACTCTGCTTGTAGCACAGCCTCACCGCCAGATGCCGTAACACCACCGCCAGTAGCATTCATAAAATGGCGATAAGTCACGACTTCTTTCATTAAATCTTCGACACTGATTTCTTTACCACCTTCAAGATCCCAAGTATCACGATTGTGGCAATATTTGCAGCGCATCAAGCAGCCTTGCATAAATAAAATAAAACGAATACCTGGCCCATCTACAGTGCCACAGGATTCAAAAGAGTGAATTCGTCCAAGAACTGACATACATAAATTTCCTAAAACTAGATATAGCTAAATTTTACCAAAGATTTAGTTTATAAAAAATGAGCCTGATTTAAATCAGGCTCATAATTAAAATATATTTATCAAAGTGCGGTCATTATTCGCTGACTTTTTGAAAAGTTTGCACCACTGGCGCTTGTTCACAATACTCGACCAGTACAGGTACAATTGAGGTAAAGTGTGGCGTTGCAAAATGTTGTTCTAAATCGGCTTTGCTTTTCCATTGCTCAATAAAAACATAATGATTAGCTTGTTCGCTATTTTGTTGTAATTCATAAGATACGCATCCTGTTTCTTGACGAGTATGCTTAATTAATTCTTGGCATTGGGCTAGAAAATCATTAATTTTGTCCGCTTTTACTGAAAATTGGGCAATAACTGTTAGCATAATTTGCTCTCCTATATAAAAATAAACCACTCACAAAACTATTCTGTGAGTGGTTTATATTAAAGCATAATTCTATTTATTTAGAAAGACTCAGTAAATGTACGGGTTACGACGTCTTGTTGTTGCTCTTTAGTTAAAGAGTTGAAACGTACTGCGTAACCAGATACACGGATAGTCAATTGTGGATATTTATCCGGATTTTCCATTGCATCTAACAACATTTCACGGTTTAACACGTTCACATTTAAGTGTTGGCCCCCTTCAACTGTTGCCTCGTGGTGGAAGTAACCATCCATTAAGCCAGCAAGGTTGCGACGTTGTGCTTCTGCATCTTTACCTAACGCATTTGGTACGATTGAGAAGGTATAAGAAATACCATCTTTCGCGTAAGCAAATGGAAGTTTAGCTACAGAAGTTAATGATGCTACCGCACCTTTTTGGTCACGACCGTGCATTGGGTTCGCACCTGGTCCGAATGGTGCACCAGCACGACGACCATCAGGGGTGTTACCAGTTTTCTTACCATAAACCACGTTAGAAGTAATGGTTAATACAGATTGTGTAGGCACTGCATTGCGGTAAGTTTTAAGTTTTTGAATTTTCTTCATGAAACGTTCAACTAAGTCACAAGCGATGTCATCAACACGGTTATCGTTGTTACCATATTGTGGATATTCACCTTCGATTTCAAAGTCAATTGCTACGTTACTTGCAACAACATTACCATCTTTATCTTTGATGTCGCCACGAACTGGTTTAACTTTCGCATATTTGATTGCTGAAAGTGAGTCAGCCGCAACAGAAAGACCTGCAATACCACAAGCCATGGTACGGTATACATCACGATCATGTAATGCCATTAATGCTGCTTCGTATGAATATTTATCGTGCATATAGTGGATTACGTTTAAGGCAGTCACATATTGTTTTGCCAACCAATCCATAAAGCTGTCCATACGGGTCATTACTGTATCGAAATCTAATACTTCATCAGTAATTGGTGCAGTTTTTGGACCGACTTGCATACCTAATTTTTCATCGATACCGCCGTTGATTGCGTATAACAATGTTTTCGCTAAGTTTGCACGCGCACCGAAGAATTGCATTTGTTTACCCACAACCATTGGTGACACACAACATGCGATTGCGTAGTCATCATTGTTGAAGTCTGGACGCATTAAATCATCATTTTCATATTGAACTGATGAGGTATCAATCGATACTTTCGCACAGAAACGTTTGAAGTTTTCAGGTAATTGTTCAGACCAAAGGATAGTTAAGTTTGGTTCTGGAGAAGTACCCATGTTGTAAAGGGTATGTAAAATACGGAATGTATTTTTGGTTACTAATGTACGACCATCTAACCCCATACCCGCGATGGTTTCTGTTGCCCACATTGGGTCGCCTGAGAATAATTGATCGTATTCAGGTGTACGTAAGAAACGAACCATACGGAGTTTCATGACTAAGTGGTCAACTAATTCTTGCGCTTCAGTTTCAGTAATTTTACCTGCTTGTAAATCACGTTCGATATAGATATCGATAAAGGTTGCAGTACGACCGAATGACATTGCAGCACCATTTTGTGATTTGATTGCAGCAAGATAAGCAAAGTACATCCATTGAATGGCTTCTTGAGCGTTAGTTGCTGGGTTAGAAATATCATAACCATAGCTTGCAGCCATTTGTTTTAATTGGCCTAATGCACGGTGTTGTTCTGCGATTTCTTCACGTAAACGAATTGTTGCTTCAAGATTTATGCCATCCTCTAAATCTTTTTGTAAAGAAGAGAATTGTGCGTATTTATCTTTCATTAAGAAGTCAACACCATAAAGTGCTACACGACGGTAGTCACCGATGATACGGCCACGACCATAAGCATCTGGAAGACCAGTTAATACACCAGATTTACGGCAACGTAAAATATCTGGCGTATAAACATCGAATACACCTTGGTTGTGGGTTTTACGGTATTCAGTAAAGATTTTTTTCACTTCAGGATCTAATTCTCGACCGTAAATTTTGCATGACCCTTCCACCATTTTGATACCACCAAATGGCATAATGGCACGTTTTAAAGGCTCATCAGTTTGAAGACCAACGATTTTTTCTAAGTCTTTGTTAATATAACCTGGTGCGTGAGAAGTAATTGTTGAAGGCGTATGCTCGTCAAAGTCTAATGGCGCATGTGTGCGGTTTTCAACTTTGATTCCTTCCATTACAGCCTCCCAAAGTTTTGTTGTCGCTTCAGTTGGACCTGCTAAGAAAGAATCATCACCTTCATATGGGGTGTAGTTTTTTTGGATAAAGTCACGTACATTGACATTTTCTTGCCAATCACCACCAGTAAAACCAGCCCACGCTAATTTTTGCGCTTCATTAAGTTCTGACATAGTCATTTCCTTTGTTAATTAATAAATAAGTAAATAAATCTTTAATGCGTTTTGGTTAAATAACGTTGGAATACACCCATGCAAATTGCCCCGCCGACAATATTTCCCAACGTTACGGGAATTAAATTCTTCACAATGAAATGATACAAATCTAAATCTGCGTATTTCATCGGATCAACGCCGATTTGTTGCCAAAATTCAGGAGTACTAAAATGTGCAGTAATAATTCCCATCGGAATCATAAACATATTAGCCACACAGTGTTCAAATCCTGACGCAACAAACAAACCAATCGGCATAATCATAATAAAAGCTTTGTCTGTAACAGTCTTACCAGAATAAGACATCCAAATCGCCACACACACCATAATGTTACATAAAATACCTAGATTAAATGCTTCAAACCACGTGTGATGAATTTTATGTTGGGCGGTTGCAAGAATTGTTAAACCCCATTGGCCATTTGCTGCCATGGTTTGCCCCCCAAACCAAATCACTGCAGCAATAAATAAACCGCCCACAAAGTTGCCTAAATATACTACAATCCAATTTCGGATCATTTGCGTTGTGGTTATCTTACCACCAACACGGGCAACTAATGTTAAAGTAGAAGAGGTGAATAATTCAGATCCTAATATCACCACCATAATCACACCTAATGAGAATACTAACCCACCCACTAATTTGGTCAGCCCCCAAGGTGCTCCGGCACTAGCAGCTTGTGTTGTCGTGTAAAATACAAAAGCTAAAGCAATACAAGCTCCAGCACTAATGCCAGACATAAACGATAAAAATGGACGTTTATTTGCTTTATAAGTAGCTGTACTTTCTGCACAATCCGTTGCTTCAACAGGTGTGAGCGCAACAGAAGACAGTTTTTGAATTTCTGATGCCATAATCAAACTCCAAATATTAAAAAAATTGATGAAAATTTAATACTTCTAATATGTTTACAACTTCAAATACTTCTACTACCAGGGACATTTTACTCTTTTAATTTTTCATTTCAAAGAAATGCTACGATTTATTCTAACAAAATTTGATATTTTGCAAGATTTTTTCAGATAAAATAACCATAACTCTTTAGTAATAGTTTTTAGGTAAAAAAATAACCGCACTTTTATCAAAAAAGACAAAAGTGCGGTTTGTTTTCTAGTTATTTTAGCAATACTCAGGACACATTAAGGTACAAAATAATGAGGTATAAAATGGCTATCATTCCCCGTCACTGCAGTAAAATCTTCGCGTAATCCCATACCGCAAGCCACATCACCCACAACCCAAGAGCCGATAATGGGATACATTCCATCAAAACTCGGTAATTCAAATTTTTGTTGATAAACATAACCTGAATTACCATAAAACGTAGAGTGTTCGCTTCCTTTCGCTGCAAATTCTACGCCATTGTTTTTCTCATAATAGAAGACATTGGCACCTTCTCGACCTAACAATGGTTTTTTCACCCACATCGATAAATCTTTTGGTAGTTCAAAAGGCGTAAAATAAGCAGGCAATAAATTCGGATGATTAGGATAACGCGCCCAAAGTTTTGCCAATAGTGCTTTATTACTTAACAACATTTTCCACGCTGGTTCAATAAATCGTGTTGAAGCCGTCGTAATATGGCGAGCAAACTCAGCGTGGCTTAGCCATTCCAGCGGATACAATTTAAATAACATTTCAATAGGCTGATCATTTAAATCTACAAATTTTTTTGTTTCGCTGTTATAGCCAATATCTTCCACCGCTAATTGATGAATATTCCAACCTGCGTTATAAGCCACATCAGCTAAATAATCGACATTGCCCCAATCTTCACGGCCAGCATCTTGCATGGCACCCAAATGGAAATCTGTTTTACCACTTTGTTGTTTCAAAAATTGGAAATGTTTAATTAATTCTTCATGAATCCAGTTGAACTGATCACGGTGTTTTAAGCCCTCAATTTGCTCCAACCACTGCCATTGAACCACGGCAGCCTCCAATAAAGATGTTGGCGTATCTGCGTTATATTCAAACATTTTTAAGTTTTCGCCATCATAGCCAAAATCAAAACGCCCATATAAATAAGGATCTTGGTTACGCCAAGAGGTTTCAATAAGCTGTTTTTGCAACTCTGTAAAACGATAATTTTCATAATCGCCTTTTTTAATTTCATCCGCCGCAAAATCTAAACACATTGAATGCAATTCATTAGTGGTATCCTCAATGCGATCAATTTCCGCTAAGGTAAATTCATAGGCGACATTATCAGACCAATAATGAGATCCATCACTGGAAGGCAAGTTATAATAATCAAACCCAACATTAAGTAGCTGTTGCACCATATCTGGTCGAGTAGGAAACCCTGTTACACGTTTCATTTAGCCCCCACTGCTACGATTAGTATTATTTGGGCTACTAAAACCACCACGAGATACAGGTTTGCTATTCATGCTTCCTGCATTTCCTTTCACAAGCATTGGTTTTCCAACAGAACGATTTGTTTGCGGTTGCACAACTTGCCCTGTTGGCGTGGTGACAGCTCGATTTCCAGGATGATAACTTGGGCCAAGGAAACTACTAATTGCACGAGCCGCCATATACCCCATAACGCCACCAGCAATCGCGGCCCCTAAAGAAGGATCGGTACTTTCAGCTTTTGCAGTCGATTCGACATTGTTCTCGCTTTGATTCGCTTGTGCATTATTTTCAGCTGGATTTTTTACCGCACTTTCTTCATTACCATTATCACGAATATTTAAACCAAGCCCCTGTTGTGGTGTGGTTTCAGTTTTCTGAGTACTCTCGGTATTTTTATCTGCCTCACAAAGCTCAATTTTTTTCCAATCCGCTAAACAATCATCTAAAGACTGATACACATCACGTTGTACTTGTTCTTCTGAACAGCCTCCTAATAAGGCCACAATAGATAAACTAACTAAAATCTGATTTTTCTTTTTCATTGTTCTCAATTTTTATCGAATGGTTTTCACGCCTAGCCATTGCTCGGCCTGTTTATTGGTAATTTCTTCACGAGTCCACATACTCATTAAATCTGGTTGTGGATATTTATTGCTGTTATAGCCGACTAAACGAGCAAAATCAAATACGGCATGAGGATAGCCATTAATAAGCAACAATGCTAAATAACCACTCTCATCCCAACAAATTTCAAGTTTGCGCGCTTCATGATGATTAGAGGTTGAATCAACATTATACACATGCAACATATCCACTATCGGTTGAGCATTTTGACGCATATCAAGTGCATAAAAATAGCCCGTTTCACCGTCATCTTCAAACATTACAGCAAAATGCTCAAATACCGTAGAATGCGTTCCCACTTGCTTTGGCGTTCCTAAAAAGAGTTCATCCTCTAAAGTTAAATGTAACATAATCTTTCCTAATCAAATTGTGTAATCCAATGGCAACTATTATATGCTTGAAAACAAAGCTCTACTTGAGCTTTCGTATTTTTTGCATCATTCATTGGTGGAAGTTTATCCAAGGAAAAATAAGCAGACTCCAACGTTTCACTGTTCTTCTTAAATTCACCTGACAATCTTTCACACATAATAAAAGCCTTCTGTACACGATGAGCCAAAGGTGGATAGTTATGCTTATGCTGGTCGTGGATTGCAATAATAAAAGTTGGCTTCACATCAAGCCCTGCTTCCTCATACACCTCTTTTACTGTATTACTATGAAGTGTCTCCAATACATCAACCCATCCCCCAGGCAATGACCAAAGTCCATCATTTTCTAGCACTAACAAAATTTTATCGTCTTGAAAAATCGCTGCCCGAGTATCTATTTTTGGAGTTTGGTAGCCATCCTCATTACAAAAAAGATTTTTAACCGTTTCTTTTGGTATTGCCATTTTATGGCTAATCATTTCAGCTGCTAAATCTCGAAGACGCTCATAGCGTTCTATATCATAAATATTTTTACAATAAGCCAAGCCACTTTGTGCAATACTTTGAATTTCAATCGCCCAAGATAACCAAGGTTCAGTAAGCAATGAATTAGATTGAGTATTCATAAAAACTCCCTAAAAAAACACCGCACTTTTATACAAAGTGCGGTGAGATTTTACAGTAAATTCAGCGTGAATTACGCTTGACCTTTAACCGCTTTTAAGCCTGGGAATGCTGCTGGAGTACCTGCGCGTTCTAATGCTTCTTCAATACGGATTAATTGGTTGTATTTCGCAATACGGTCAGAACGGCTCATAGAACCAGTTTTGATTTGACCTGCTGCTGTACCAACCGCTAAATCAGCGATGGTTGCATCTTCGGTTTCACCAGAACGGTGAGAGATCACCGCGGTGTAACCTGCATCTTTAGCCATTTTGATTGCGGCTAAAGTTTCAGTTAAAGAACCGATTTGGTTGAATTTGATTAAGATAGAGTTAGCGATACCTTTTTCGATACCTTCTTTTAAGATTTTAGTGTTAGTTACGAATAAGTCGTCGCCCACTAATTGAACTCGGTCGCCTAACACTTTAGTTTGGTATGCAAAACCTTCCCAGTCAGATTCATCTTGACCATCTTCGATAGACACGATTGGGTATTGTTTAGTTAATTCTTCAAGATAATGTGTGAACTCTTGAGAAGTGAATGAACGGCCTTCGCCTTTCATTTCGTATTTGCCAGTTTCTTTGTTGTAGAACTCAGAAGATGCGCAGTCCATCGCTAAAGTCACGTCTTTACTTAATACGTAACCTGCTTTCTCTACTGCTTCTTTGATACATGCTAAAGCGTCTGCGTTAGATGCTAAGTTAGGTGCGAAACCACCTTCGTCACCAACTGCTGTGCTCATGCCTTTAGATTTTAATACTTTAGCAAGGTTGTGGAATACTTCAGCACCGATACGAAGTGCTTCACGTAATGTTTTCGCACCAACTGGTTGAATCATGAATTCTTGGATATCCACGTTGTTATCTGCGTGCTCACCACCGTTGATGATGTTCATCATTGGTAATGGCATAGAGTAAACGCCTGGTGTGCCGTTTAATCCTGCGATGTAAGCGTAAAGTGGTAAACCTTTAGATGCTGCAGCTGCTTTTGCGTTTGCTAAAGATACCGCTAAGATTGCGTTTGCACCAAAGTTAGATTTGTTTTCGGTTCCATCTAAATCGATCATGATTTGGTCGATTTCAGCTTGGTTAGACGCATCTTTACCAAGAATTGCTTCAGCAATTGGACCATTTACTGCTGCTACAGCTTTTAATACGCCTTTACCTAAGAAACGAGATTTGTCACCATCGCGCAATTCTAATGCTTCGCGAGAACCAGTTGATGCACCAGATGGGGCCGCTGCTAAACCAACAAAACCACCTTCAAGATGAACTTCAGCTTCAACAGTTGGATTACCGCGTGAGTCGATGATTTCGCGACCAATCACTTTAACGATTTTTGCCATTTTTATTTTCCTCAATTAAGTTAATTAAAACGGGTTAGGCGAGCCTAAAACAGGCGATATGATAAAGCTATTTTGAGATTTTGTCTTGTAAAAAATGCGTATGCTTTGATCTTTATCTATTTTTACAAAATAAAAGAGCGGTGAAAAAATTTGTTGTTTCTCACCGCTCTTTTTATCCCAATTTAATCCATTACTTCACAGATTGTTTGTGATTTTCATAAGCTGCTTTTACAAAGCCTGCAAACAACGGATGACCATCACGAGGCGTAGAAGTAAATTCTGGATGGAATTGGCAAGCGACGAACCAAGGATGATTTGGCACTTCGATAATTTCTACCAATTTTTTATCTGCAGATAAACCCGTTACTTTCAATCCTGCTTTTTCAATTTGTGGAAGCAAGGTATTGTTCACTTCATAGCGATGACGATGACGTTCTTCAATGGTTTCTTTGCCATAAAGCTCACTAGCACGGCTGCCTGACACCAAATGACATTGCTGCGCGCCTAAACGCATTGTTCCACCAAGATCAGATTCATCGGTACGTACTTCAGTATTACCATCCGCATCTTGCCATTCTGTGATTAATGCAACCACAGGTTGTTCACAATCTTTATCAAATTCAGACGAATTTGCTTTAGTTAAACCCGCTACATTACGTGCATATTCAATCAACGCGATCTGCATACCTAAGCAAATGCCCAAGTAAGGAATTTTGTTTTCACGTGCATATTGTGCGGTACGAATTTTACCTTCCACACCACGATAACCAAATCCACCTGGAACAAGAATGCCATCAATGCCTTTTAATACTTCAACACCTTTGGTTTCAACATCTTGGGAATCAATATATTTAATGTTAACGCTTAAACGATTAGTCAAACCTGCATGCTTCAACGCTTCATTTACAGATTTATAGGCATCGGGTAACTCAGTATATTTACCCACCATGCCAATGGTCACTTCACCCACTGGATTAGCTTGTTTATAAAGTACTTGCTCCCATTCAGAAAGATCCGCTTCAGGGCAAGTTAAACGGAAACGTTCACAGACAAAATCATCTAAACCTTGAGATTTTAATAATGCTGGGATTTGATAAATCGAATTTACATCTTTTAATGAAATTACTGCACGTTCTGCAACATTACAAAATAAAGCAATTTTCGCACGCTCATTTGGCGGAATCATACGATCGGAACGACAAATCAACACATCAGGTTGAATACCAATAGAAAGTAATTCTTTTACCGAATGTTGGGTTGGTTTAGTTTTTACTTCACCCGCCGTTGGAATGTAAGGCACTAAGGTCAAGTGCATAAATAACGTATGTTCACGACCAACTTGAACGGCTAATTGACGCAATGCTTCTAAGAATGGAAGTGATTCAATATCCCCAACAGTGCCACCAACCTCAACAATCACAACGTCATGACCTTGAGCACCAGCAATAACGCGATCTTTAATTTCATTGGTAATATGTGGAATCACTTGAATTGTTGCACCAAGATAATCGCCACGACGCTCTTTACGTAATACTTCAGAATAAATTTTGCCTGTGGTGAAGTTATTACGTTTAGTCATTTTCGTGCGGATAAAACGCTCATAGTGACCTAAATCTAAATCTGTTTCAGCACCATCTTGAGTGACGAAAACTTCCCCATGTTGGGTTGGGCTCATCGTACCTGGATCCACATTAATATATGGATCTAATTTCATAATAGTTACGTTTAAACCACGAGCTTCTAAAATTGCCGCCAATGATGCTGCCGCAATGCCTTTACCTAACGATGAAACCACACCGCCAGTGACGAAAATATAATTTGTAGCCATAGGGAACCTAATCTGTATTGGGATATAAATGATTATAGCTAATCATCTTACAGACAAAATCAACCAAAAGTGCGGTCAAAAATCGAAGATAACTAGCTATCAAAGACGGGACGGTAGTTTACCTGATTTGGTCAATGAACTCAATTAGAAAACCACAATTAGCATGTAAAGCCTTATTAGATTTATCTATCCTCTAGGATGAAATCTTTCATGCAATCGTTTCAATCTCTCTTTTGCCACATGAGTATAAATCTGTGTTGTGGATAAATCTGTATGTCCTAGCAACATTTGCACCACACGTAAATCCGCACCGTGATTCACTAAATGGGTGGCAAAAGCATGGCGAAGAACGTGAGGGGAAAGTGCATCAGCATCAATATCCGCGAGAATGGCATAATGTTTTACACGATGCCAGAAAGTTTGACGAGTCATTTGCTGTGCGCGCTGACTTGGAAACACAACATCAGAACTCTGACCATTTAAGAGAACAGGGCGACCATAAAGCATAAATTGACGAACCCAATAGGCTGCTTCTTCTCCCATTGGCACAATACGCTCTTTATTCCCTTTACCAATCACTCGCACCACGCCTTGTTGCACGCTCATGTTTTCAATCGTCAGCGAAACTAACTCCGTTACACGAAGCCCCGTCGCATAAAGCAACTCTAACATTGCTTTATCACGCAACTCCAAAGGCACGTCCACATCTGGCGTATTGAGCAAATCAGACACTTGTTGCTCAGTTAAATATTTTGGCAAGCGACTGGGTAATTTAGGCGAACTTAACACCGCACTTGGATCATCCACTCGGTATTTTTCCCGATATAAATATTGGAAAAGTTTACGCATTGCACTTAATATTCGCGCGGTGCTAGTGGCTTTGTAACCTTTCTCCAAACGTTCACCCAGAAAACCTTGCAAATCTACAGCATCTAAAGTTTCCAAAGACAAGTCGTTTTTATCCAACCAATCACAAAGTGCGGTTAAATCCAAACGATAAGATTGAACGGTATTGTCTGAAAGCCCTTTTTCAATCCAATATTCGTTAAGGAACAAATCAATAAGTGCAAGATTTTTCATATTACTTTTCTACAAGGAAAGCGATGCGTTCTATTTATGCTGAACAATCAAAAAAGCATTTAACTTGCGTGGAATCACAAAAAATGCGGCTGCCGCAATGATACTCATAAATAAAAATGTCATCGCTGGCGAAGTTGGATAAATCATACCTGCAATCGCGGTGAAAATGGCAATGAGTACCCCATTCGATAAACCATTATACAAACCTTGTAACTTCGCAATATGGCTTTGCGGCTGGGTGGTGATATAGCGAACAATCGCATAATGGCACACGGCATAGGTTAAACTGTGCATAAGTTGCAATAAGAATATCAACCAAAAATCTTCAATATATCCCATTACAGCCCAGCGTCCGATGCACGCAAGCGTAGAAATATAAAGCAGCACACTGATAGAAATATTTTGAAATAAGCGACGAGAGAAGAAAAATAATACAATTTCTGCTAATACGCCAATGCCCCAAAGTAAGCTAGTTTGAGAAACGGAGATCCCAATACTTGTCCAATAAATCGTGCTATAAACATAATAAGCCGCATGAGAGCCTTGAATGAGCCCTACTGCAATCATGACACGCAATGTAATGGGATTTTTCAGTAAAGCAATAAAACCAATATTATTTTGAGCGCCGCCTTCAGGTATTTCATCTTTTGGGGGAATGGTCGGTTTTAAAAGCTGAATGATGGTATAGAAAGATAAAAGTGCGGTTAAAATCCACACGATATTTTGCTCACCTACCCAGCCAATCATGCCACCAAACACCACTACGCCAAGGATAAAGGCAGCAGAGCCAATTAAACGTACTTTACCGTAATCCAAGCCAATTTGGCGTTGCCAAGTGGATGCCAACGAATCTCCAATCGGCATTCCCGCTGAATTCACAGAGGCATATAAACCAATAGCAATAAACAACAACCAAAAATTATGTGCAACTAAACTCATTGCCGCCATGATAATGACCGATGCTAATGCCAACAGGCGTAAGGAATTAATAATATGATTGGCTTTTTTAATCAGCGATGAAAAAAATAATCCGCCTGCAAATCGGAAAATATAAGCACTCCCGATCACCAAACCAATCATTTCTTCACCATATTGTTGCGATTTCAACCATGCAGGGAAAAACGGCAAAAATACGCCATAAGCGCAGTAGTAACCTAAAAAGCTCAGGGCGAGCCAATAAAAAGGACGAACTTGCATCAGAATAAAGTTTCCATTTCTTGTGAACGAGACAAACAAGCCTGCATAGCTTGCTCTATTGTTTGATTAAAATGTTGAGCGTCAAATACCGCTAACGCCGCCGCAGTAGTGCCACCTTTCGAGGTGACATTTTCACGCAAAGTTGAAAGTGCAATTTGCGGATTCTCTGCCACCATTTTTGCTGCACCAAGCATGGATTGCTGCACTAATTCACGGGCAGTTTTCTCATCAATATTCATTTTGATTAAGGCTTGCTGCATCGCTTCCAGCATCAAAAAGAAATAGGCTGGACTACTTCCTGAAGCGGCAGTTACCGCGTGCATTTGAGTTTCATCATCCACCCAAATCGTTCTTCCCACAGCTCCCAATAAATCTTGTGCAAAAGTGCGGTGATTTTCGCTCGTATTTTTCGGTGAAAATAAACCTGCCATGCCTTCCCCTACTAATGCTGGCGTATTTGGCATGACGCGCACTATCGATTTTATACTTGGAATTAATGCGTTCAAGCGTTCAGTTGAAATCCCCGCAGCAATGGAAATTAATAATTTATCGGAAAAATCCACCGCACTTAGTGGCGAACAAACATCAGCTATCATTTGAGGTTTGACCGCAAGCAATACAACTTCCGCTTTGATTACACTTTCCACATTATTTTCTGAAGTTGCCACACCAAGATTGGCAAAAAATGCTCTTTTTTCCTCATTCGGATCATTCACAATAATTTGCTCACCAGGATAACCTTGTTTCAATAAACCAAGAATAATCGCCTTTGCCATATTGCCGCCGCCAATAAAGGCAATCAATTTGTGTTGCATCGTTTTTCCTACTTTTATGGGCTATAATGCTACACATTCTACCCTATATTGAAGGAAGTGTTACGATGTGGTTCAAAAATTTAATGACTTATAGACTAACTAAACCGCTAGATTGGGATCTTACACAGCTACAAACTCAACTGGAAGATTGTCAATTCCATCCTTGCGGTGCCCAAGATCAAAGTAAATTTGGCTGGTCAGCCCCATTACGAGGAAGTGATTTACTCTATTTTTCTGTAGGAAAGCAAATTCTATTAGTGGCGAAAAAAGAAGAAAAAATCTTGCCGACAAATGTGGTCAAACGTGAACTTGATGAACGCATTGAAAGCCTTGAACAAAAAGAAAATCGCAAACTTAAAAAGGTAGAAAAACAGACATTAAAAGATGATGTCGTGATGAATTTATTACCTCGTGCATTTAGTAAAAATCAGCATACGTCGCTATGGATTGATACGGAAAATAATCTTGTTCATGTTGATGCAGCATCGAGTAAACGCGCGGAAGATGCGCTCGCATTACTGCGTAAATCCTTAGGTTCGCTTCCTGTTGTGCCTTTAGCCTTTGCTAATGAACCCAGCACGATTTTAACGAATTGGATCCTTCAAGATAGCTTGCCACATTGGTTACTTGCATTAGAAGAAGCCGAGCTTCGTGGCAGTCAGGAAGACAGCGTTATTCGTTGTAAAAAACAACCATTAGAAAATGAAGAAATTCTCGCTCTTCTGCAAGATGGCAAAAAAGTAGTAAGTAAATTAGCCTTAGAATGGGAAGATACCTTAACTTTCGTTTTTAACGAAGATTGCACCCTCAAACGTTTAAAATTTGCAGATAGTGTACGCGAAAAAAATGATGATATTCTGAAAGAAGATTTTGCGCAGCGTTTCGATGCAGATTTTGTACTGATGACTGGTATTTTAGCCAAACTCACCGAAAATTTATTAGATGAATTTGGTGGCGAAAAAACTAGACTGTAAAATCATATTACAAATTTACCGCACTTTTGCTTGAACAATGTTTGCCTAGACAGAAGTTAAATCGAGCATAGACAAGAGCCTTTCCAAAATCTTAAGAAAGGCTCTTTTATCGTTAAATTATTGATCAGTATTTGAGTTACTTGGCTTACGTCGTTTTCCGATATTTTTCGTATCCTTATGACGTAATTTCACTTTTTTCTTCGCCTCTGTTTTTTTCTTTTCTTCACGTTTTTCTTTAATACGTGCCTTTTGTTTTTTGCTTACAGATTTCACTTCACCATCTTTTGGTGGCTTAGTGCGAGGTTCTAAACCTTCTAAAATGCGCGCCTTTAAAATTTCCTCGGTATAGCGTTTGATTTTACCTAGTAACTTGTAATCATGAGCTTCGACAAAAGAGACTGCCGTGCCCTTTTTACCTGCTCGCGCTGTACGTCCAATTCGATGCAAATAAGTATCCGCACTATACGGCAAATCAAAATTCATAACATGGCTTACATCGTCAATATCAATACCACGCGCAGCCACATCCGTTGCAACCAATACCGTCACAATACCTGATTTCAACTTATCAATCGCATTGCTACGTTGAGTTTGTGCCATTTCACCTTCTAAATACGCGGAACGAATGCCTCGTTTACGCAATGTTTCAGAAAGTTCACGCGCATCTTCACGACGACGAACAAACACAATTCCACGCGTCACTTCTTCAGTTTCAATAAAACGCGCGAGCAATTTGATTTTGTGTTCATTGCTGTCTGCGTGGTAATACCATTGATTAATTTTTTTTCTTTCGCGTCGACTTGGTTCCGCATCTACTTTCACAGGATCATTTAATAAACGCTCCGCGAAATCAACCAATAGCTCCCCTTCCAATGTTGCAGAAAATAACAAGGTTTGTTTTCGCCAACGGGTTTCAGCCGCAATTTTTTCCGCATCTTGCCCAAATCCCATTTGTAACATTCTATCGGCTTCGTCAAAAATCAGCATTTCAACCGAACGGCAATCAAAATTTTCTTCCTTAATGTATTGCAACAAACGACCGGGCGTAGCCACCACCAAATCTTGATTGGTATTGAACACATCACCGTGATTTTGATACGCCACGCCACCGGTAATTGTCGCAATATTTAAATGGGTGAACTGCGCTAATTCTTCCGCTTGTTCTGCCACTTGCATTGCCAATTCACGGGTTGGCGTTAATACCAAAATACGCGGCGGACCTGGTTTACGACGCGGATAATCCAATAAATGTTGTAGAGCAGGTAATAAAAAAGCTGCAGTTTTCCCTGTTCCCGTTGGTGCAGAGCCTAATACATCACGCTCTTCCATTGCAGCTGGAATGGCTTCCATTTGAATAGCTGTTGGGCGGGAATAACCTTTTTTCTCAAGCGCCTTTAAAAGCTCAGGAGAAAGATCGAATTGTTCAAATTGGGATAAATTCATTATTATGTGGTTCTTTGTTAAAATTGGCGCGGATTATACCTGAAATTAGAGTCAATTTACGAAAAATTTATGAGCGGGTTTACCTTTAAACAATTCCACATCAACCAAGATTCTTGTGCGATGAAAGTCGGCACTGATGGCATTTTGCTAGGTGCTTGGGCTGATGTAAAACATTGTAAAAATATTTTAGATATGGGCAGTGGCACAGGATTATTGGCTTTAATGTTGGCACAACGAACTGAAGAAAACTGCCAAATTCAAGCGGTTGAGTTGGAGCCCATTGCAGCAAAACAAGCGCAAGAAAATATCAATGATTCAGTGTGGAAAAATCGCATTCAACTTATTCAAACGGATATACAACATTTTTTACAAACCACTGAACAAACCTTTGATTTAATTGTGGCAAATCCACCTTATTTTGAACAAGGTATTGCTTGCAAAAATGAGGGAAGAGAATTGGCTCGTTATACCAAACAAAGCCACTTAAATTGGTTAGAATGGGCCGCCACGCGCTTATCGGAAAATGGAAGAATAAGTTTTGTTTTGCCTTATGATGCAGGCAAAATGCTCATAAAATCCACCGCACTTTTTTGCATAAAGCAGACGAATGTCATTACTAAAGTGGGAAAAACGCCCCAAAGAATGCTACTTACCTTTGCCAAACAGCCAGAAGTTTTAATGCAAGATCAATTGGTGATTTATGATGAGGATAATCAATATACTGAAGCATTTATTGAATTGACTAAAGACTTTTATTTGAAATTTTAAAGGGGAGAAAATTCTCCCCTTAAACTGATAAAAAAGGCTTAATTACCATTCATAACCATAAGCAGCCCCAACCATAACATCTTTCTTACCTGACATATTGGATGCTCCACTGAATTTAACAATATGTTTACCATTATCTGCCAAACGAGAATATCCAACTGCTAAGGCTTGCTCTCCGCGATAATACGTGGTGGCAGTACTTATAGATGATCTACCTGAAGTATGTGGCTGAGGCAGCAAACCCATTGCACCCGCAATAGCAGCTCCTCGACGTCCGCGACGATCAACTTCATCCATTCTATTGTTTAATTGATTAATTGAACGTGTATTATCTGCCACAGATTGATTGGTTTCATATAATTGTTGGCCATTTACCGCCTCTTTTGATATTGCAGAAATCTCACCAGCAGCTACATTCACTACTTTATTTCCGCCATTATTTAAGCCGTTTTCAGTAATAGAAACAGTTTTGCTGCCTGTATTAATGGTTACGCCATTGGTATTCATAACTGTATTGCCAGTGTGGACTTCTTTAACATTAACGATGTCATTTAGTGTAAGGCTATTACCATCTCTACCGTCTACGCCATCTCTGCCGTCTCTACCGTTTTGTCCATCTTTACCATCTCTGCCGTCTCTACCATTTTGCCCTTTCAAATCAGGATTAGCTTTAATGGCATCGCTATCTAATTCCATAAATAGAACCTGATTATTATTTTGATCCTTTTGTAGCGATGCTTTTAAGCCATTGCCAAAAGAAAAACGAAGATTTGTTAAATTAAACGGTGTACCGAGTTGTGTGCCAATATTAAAGTTGGCACCACTACTACTTCCACCGTTATAAAATAACACTGGAGCAGTAGCTAAGGCTTTTAATTGTGCCACATTCACTGCATCAGTATCTTCTGAACCCGCAGCGACATTTGTGATTTGGCGAGTGATGCCTAAATCAGAATTACCCACAGATACTGCACCGGCAGAACTTCTCCAAGTGTTGGCATCATTGTAGTTGGCTTGAATCTCTGCTAGTGCCAATTTTTTAGCTTCAATGGCATTATCACGATTCTTACGCATCTTTTCCGTTGTTTCAGAAGCCTTATTACGAATATCTTCAGTTTTGCCATATAAACGGTCATATTCTGATACCTTTAAGATTTCATTATACGAAAAAATCTTCTCGTCTAATTCAATAATCTTTGCTCGTAAGTTGTTATAAGCCTCTAATTTCTCAGTTGATAGAACAGTACTCATATCTTTTAGTAGCGTTTCTGGTTTAGTCGCATTATATGCTGTAGATGCATAGCCTAATGGATCAAAACCAATAACATCGCTTTTTGTATTTGCTAAGGAGTTATCTCCTAGAGCTACTGTCGAATCAAATGTAGCCATAGCACTTGGACCAAGTGCGACAGAATTAACGCCTGTTGTTTGAGCATTATCCCCCATAGCAATAGATTTTACGGCATTAGCTTGACTTTGATAGCCCAATGCGATAGAGCTATTATAATTTGCTCGTGCTTCTTGCCCTTGAGCAATACTATATATTCCGTGTGAATAGGTATATAAACCAATAGCCATACTGCCAAAGCCACGTGTACCATACGCAGTATTACGCCCCTGCTGATCAACTTGCGTGCCAATCGCAATAGAATAATGCCCCCAAGCCACTGATGTTGCACCTAATGCAGTTGAGTAAATTCCTATAGTTTTTGCACGGTCACCAACAGCAGTACTATAATCATCCACCGTTTCAGCATTAGTACCAATAGAAACAGATCTTGTTCCATTGGCAATAGATGCTGTGCCTAAAGCGACACCATAGTTTTTATAATCCATATTCGCTCTGGCAAGATTACCTAATGCAACAGAACCTACACCACCAGTATAGGAATCATAACCAATAGCAGTAGCTGCTGAGTATAATTGAGAACCGTGTTTAATAGAATCATTTTTAGCTTTAGCACCAATAGCAATGGATAATCCAACTTTTGACTGAGCACCATATCCAATAGCTATAGATTGTTCAGTTTGAGAACTTTCCTCAACCTTAGCTGCGGTACCAATAGCCAGACTATAATTTCCGCCAGCCTCAGCTGCAAAACCATTTGCTAATGCTTGCATTCCAGTTGCTTTTGCCTTATATCCTGTTGCGATGCTTGCATAGTTAGTTGCTTTTGATTCAGTACCGAGCGCGACAGAATATATGCCAGAAGCTAATGATTCATTACCAATCGCAACAGCTTGTCCACCAGTTGCGCCGAATGGGTTGGCTAACCCGAAACGAGCTAATTCTGGATTATTTGGATATAACGTTTTTTGTTCATTAAGTTTATTACGTGCCTTCGCAAATTTTTGGGCAAAATCAATAAACTTGTTACGTTTATCTTCTTCAGGAATAAGTTGTGTTAATTTTGCATTATCTTGAATAAGTGTGGCTAAATTAGCCTCGCCCTGATTCGCATCCAATAATGATGTTAGAGTTGCTTCATCAGTAATATTATTTTTAATGGTTGTCTCATAATTAAGGAACATTCTAAGCTGATTTGGATCATCATAGAATTTCTTCATTTCATCTGTACTAGTATGCACACCAATCGCAATTGCTCGTTCTCCTACCGAATAAGCATCTGCACCGACTGCAACACCATACTGATCAGTTGCCTCCGCGTATGCACCTAATGCGGTTGTATTAATACCAATGGCCTGAGAGTTTCTCCCCATCGCTATTGCATCAGTTTTTGTCGCTTTTGCGTTAAGTCCGATAGCTATCATATTTCCATCTGGATCACCACCATCTTCATCATTTGCTTTTGCGTTAGCACCTATTGCTAATCCTTGATTACCTGTAGCTTCAGCATTTGGACCGATTGCCATTGCTGCATGACCAGATACTTTTTGTGCATCAGCCCCCTGAGTATAACCATTAGCTTTAATTAATGTATCTAGTTTTGAAATGTGAGCATTCAGTTTATCAATGGTTTCTTGCATTTTTTGCAATTTTTGCTCTGTGGTTTCGGGAGTATCCGCCCACGCAGGCGCACTTAAAACAGAAAAAAGAGAAAGGGAAACAAGAGAAATTTTTGCACTAAAGTGCGGTTGATTTTTGCTGTGTTTTGCTAAATTATGGCTGGCTGGCAGATTGTACATCATAAGTTATTCCTTTTTGTTGTTATATTTGTTTAAAAAATTTCATTGTTTTCTCTAAAAAAGAAGGCGTGAATTCTACTTAAACACTCAACAAAAAGCTATAAAATAATTTATCGTGAGTATGTTCACTCACGATAAAGCGAAGACTTATCTAAAATACCACTTAGCTAACAACACACCCGCATTCACTGCAATGTTTAAGCCTGATTTAATTGGGCTTGCGAGCGTTAAACGCACTTGCGTGTCTTCTGGTGTCGCCAAACTTTCCGTAGAACTTTCACTTAGCACAAAAACCACTTTATTTTTTAACCGCACTTTATCCAACGGCTCGCCTTGTTTATTGTGCGATACGTGAATAATTTGATAGCCTGATTTGCGCAATTGCATTAGAGCCGAATCAATATAATCCGTTTCTAACACTCGAATATATTCTGCACCGCCTTCTGCTACGCGCATTGAAGCTGCCGAATACAGATTTTCCACATTATCGGCGACAATATTTTTTACGCCAAAATAAGCACAAGTACGCAATACGCCACCAATATTTTGTGCATTATTCACGTTGTCTAATAGCACTAAACAATCCTCTTTACGAGGAATATCCAAATAACCTTGCAACGTGAAAGCACGAGGTCTCTTCACCAATAAACAAATGCCACCATGATGTTCTGTTCCGCTCACGCGAGCTAACTCTTCGCTATCTACAACATGATAAGCTTTCTTGTTTTCAGCTAAATAACTTAATACCTCGCCAATTTTGTGTGACATTTGTACGGTTGCCCACAATCGAACAATACTTTCAGGGCGTTCTGCAAATAAAGCTAAACAGGCATTTTCACCGTAAACTTTCATTTCTTCCGCTCGGTTTTTCTTAATTTTTTCAGGCGCACGAGGAGAAAGAGCACCAGTTTTCTTTTCTTTTGTTTTATAAACCGTACCCGTACTTTTTATCGTCACTTGAACCTTAGGTTGTTCTGTATTTTTATTTGATGGCGCACGAGATAAAGAAAGTTGCGTAATTCTAGTTTCTTTTACTTCTTGTTTATCACGAGAAAAACGAGATTTTTCGTTTCTATTTCCATTAAATTTATCATTAGAGTGCGGTCGATTTTGAGTTGGTTTTTCTCTGTATTTTTCACCAACTGAGCGTTCTTGAAAGGATCTGCCGGCGGATTGAAAAGACGGTTTGCGTTTGTCGTTCATAGGGTTTCCCTGAGTAAAAATGAATATTTTTTAGCCAAAAAATGCTAAAATTTGTGTGCATTATAACGAAAAAAAGCCTTTTTTCTATTAATAAGCGCGTGAAATATTGTAAACTAACGCACTAGTCTTTAATCACGAGATGGATTATGTTAATCAATAAAACCAAACGAGCTGAACAAAATTTAAGTAATTTGCCATTCCTAGCTTTGCAAGCCGAGCAAATTGAATTTTTGGGTAGCCCGACTGAATTTAAAACTCAAATTATTGAATTAATCAGAAACGCAAAAAAACGTATTTATGTCACCGCACTTTATTGGCAAAAAGATGAAGCGGGACAGGAAATTCTCGATGAAATTTATCGCGTGAAGCAAGAAAATCCACACTTGGATGTAAAAATTCTCATAGATTGGCATCGCGCACAACGCAATTTATTAGGGGCGGAAAAATCGGCCACTAATGCAGATTGGTATTGCGAGCAACGCCAAACTTATCAGTTACCTGATGATCCGAATATGTTCTTTGGCGTGCCAATTAATACACGAGAAGTTTTTGGTGTATTGCATGTTAAAGGCTTTGTATTTGATGATACGGTGCTTTATAGCGGTGCAAGCATTAATAATGTCTATCTTCATCAATTTGAAAAATATCGTTACGATCGCTATCAAAAAATCACTCATTCAGAATTAGCTGACTCGATGGTGAATTTCATCAATGATTACTTGTTAGATTTCAGTGCAGTTTATCCACTTGATGTTACCAACCGACCTCGCACCAAAGAGATTCGCGGCAATATTAGAGCTTATCGTAAAGACCTTGCACAAAATGGAGAATATTCATTAAAAAGTGCGGTGAAATTACCGAATGTTTTAAGCGTATCGCCATTATTTGGCTTAGGCGCATCAGGCAATGAATTAAATCAAGTAATTGAAGATTTATTCTTACAAGTACAGGAAAAATTGGTGATTTGTACGCCATATTTTAATTTCCCACGTACATTGCAACATAAAATAGCAACGTTATTGGAAAACGGTAAACGAGTAGAAATTATTGTTGGCGATAAAGTCGCAAACGATTTTTATATTCCACCAGAACAACCATTCAAAATGGCGGGGGCGTTACCTTATCTTTATGAAAGTAATCTTCGCCGTTTCTGTGAAAAATTTGAGACTCAAATTGAAAATGGTCAGCTTGTGGTGCGCTTGTGGCGTGATGGCGATAATACCTACCACTTAAAAGGTGTTTGGGTAGATGACCGTTATATTTTACTTACGGGCAATAATCTTAATCCTCGAGCATGGCGTTTGGATGCAGAAAATGGCTTATTAATTTACGATCCACAACAACAGCTTTTAGCCCAAGTGGAAAAAGAGCAAAACCAAATTCGCCAACATACAAAAGTATTAAAACATTACACTGAATTAGAAGAGTTGAATCAATACCCAGAACCAGTGCAAAAACTTTTGAAAAAATTTGCACGAATTAAAGCGGATAAATTGGTGAAAATGATTCTGTAGTGCTAGATAAATTTAGATCTGATAACAAAGCTTTGTAAAAATGATCTATCCCCAAAAATTAGACAGTTTAATCAAGAGGTGGATCTTGATTAAACTGTCTAATTTAGAAGGAACAGCTTCATTATCTAATTTTGCTTAAGTATGTTTAGCTACGTTTAACCAATTTTGTCCAGTTATAATAACCATACAACGAGTTAAGTAAGTAGGCTGAATACATTAAGTACATAGCTGGTGTTTCTGCCCATAAGAAAATAGAAAGGATATTTAAAGCAATCCATAACAACCACTGTTCACGATAACGTAAAATCATTAAAATCTGTGCAGCAACCGTAATAATTGTAGTTAGACCATCTAAACCTGTTGAACTTCCTCCAGCCGCTTGTAATGCTTGAACAAAAAGCAAAGTACCAACCGTAGTCACAACAATTAATGTCATCCATCCTCTAACAGTTAACGCTTTTGCAATCACACTTTCTCCACCATCACTATTTTGCATATTGGCTTTCCACATGAAGTAACCAATAAATTGAGATGGCAAATATACATAGAGCACGGTATTCATTTCGCCTAAGAAATTTGATCCCCAAGCGACATAAAAATAAGTGTAAGCAAAAATTAATCCAAAGAAATAATTACTAATTTTACCTTTACTGACCAATACCACACACAAAATACCGGAAATACCAGAAATCATTGCTAACCAAGAATCTGGCGCTTGTACATAAGCCCAGATCTGCGCAATGATGAAAAGCGCAAGCCAAACTACCTCAAAAGGTTTCCAACCAGAAACAAATTCTTGTTTTAAACGTTCTGCCAAAGTCATAATTTACTCCTGTTGACTTAAATTTGAATGCGATCATTCTTGCATTGTGGGTTGATAATGTAAAGATTCAGAGACATTTAATTCTCAACTTGTGAAATTCATCACCTTTCAATTAAATCCTAAATAATCCATTATTCAGAAAACTCTCTAAAAATTTACCGCACTCTAAATACAATAATCTGGATCAAGTGGTATTTTTGCTTGTAGCAAGAACTGTTTAGTCCGCTCGTGTTGTGGGCAAGAAAAGAATTTATCTGCTGTATTTTGTTCTACAATATGCCCATCCGCCATCAAAATCACACGATCTGCAACATCTTTCGCAAACTGCATTTCATGAGTAACAATAATCATTGTCCAACCTTCTTGAGCAAGCATTTTTAATGTTTGTAACACCTCGCCAACCAATTCAGGATCTAACGCCGATGTAGGTTCATCTAATAAAATAATATCAGGTTTTACCGCAAGGGCTCGTGCAATCCCCACTCGCTGTTGCTGACCGCCAGAAAGTTGGGATGGGTATAAATCCGCTTTATTTTTTAGCCCTACCTTCTCTAACAAGCTAAGAGCCTTTTCTCTAGCCTGAGCCTTATCTTGTTTTTGCACGACAACCATTCCTTCCATAATATTTTCAAGGGCGGAACGATGAGGAAATAAATTATATTGTTGGAATACCATTGATGAACGTCGGCGCAACTTCAATTCATCTGCTTTACTAATTTTCTGGCTAAAATCAATTTTTAGACTACCATCAGTAAATTCCAAAATGCCTTGCTCTGGCCGTTCTAGCAAGTTTAAGCAACGTAAAAAGGTAGTTTTTCCTGAACCAGACGGCCCTAAAATTGCTACCACTTCACCTTTATTAATTTCAAAATCAATGCCTTTTAACACGTGATTGCCATTAAAGTTTTTCTGAATATTACTTACTTTTAACATAGACAATCCTTACAAGTGACGAGAAAGGCGTTTTTCTAAACGCATTTGACCAATAGATAACACAAGGCAGAAAACCCAATAAATCAATGCAGCCTCACTATAAATCAAAATAAACTCATAATTCTCAGCTGTAATATTTTGTGCGACACGAAAGAGTTCTGCAATCCATACTAAGGAAGCCAAAGAGGTATCTTTCACCGTACTAATAAAAGTGTTAGAAAGCGATGGCACGGAAATGCGTAATGCCTGTGGCATAATCGTACGAATAAATGCCTGTTGATAATTCATTCCGATAGCATAAGAAGCCTCCCACTGCCCTTTTGGGATGGCAATAATTGATGCACGCACAGTTTCTGCAGCATAAGCACCGATATTGACTGAGAAGGCAATAATTGCAGTTGGGAAGGGCTCGAGTTTAATGCCGACTTCAGGCAATCCATAGAAAATAATAAAAATCTGCACAAGCATTGGCGTACCACGAATAATAGAAATATAAGCACGACAAATACTTTGCAAAAGTTTAGTCATAAAATTTGGATGTGGAAGCGTACAAATTACGGCAACAATCACCGCAATAAATAAGCCACAAAAAAAGGAAATAACGGCTAAGGGAATCGTATATAAAATTGCGCCTTCCAACATAGGCCAAAACGAGCTGATTACATAATCAGCTCGTTCTGCACTCATAAATGGAAGACTCGCTAACAAATTATTGAGTAATGTCATCACCAAACCATTTAATTGAAAGTTGTTTTAATGTACCATCTTGGCGTAGTTCATCTAGTGCTTTATTCACTTTTGCAATGAGTTCTTCTTCACCTTTCAAAAATGCAAAACCTGTTGGAATTTTCTTATCGCTCTCAACGGCAATTTTTAAACCTGCATTTGGTTGTTTTTTGAAATAATCAAGCACCGCTAATTTATCATTCACTGTTGCATCAACGCGTTCTTGTTTGACTGCTTCAAGATTTTGCGCAAGGCTATCTACTGTCACAATAATCGCACCATTATCACGAGCGTCTTTGCTCCAGTTACTCGTTGCTGATTGAGCTGATTTTTTGCCTTTTAAATCAGAGAAAGTCTTAATGCTGTTATTATTTTCTTTCGTCACAATAACGCCAGCAGAATAATTATAAGGCGCAGAATAATCATATTTTTTTAAGCGCTCTGGGCTTGGATTCGTTTGGTTTGCAATAACATCAAATCGTTTCGCATTCAAACCTGCATACATTCCATCCCAAGCGGTTTCTTTAAATTCAATTTTCAAACCTAATTTTTCTGCCACTTTCTCAATGATTTCTACATCAAAACCTGTCAATTTTCCGTCTTTACCATGGAAAGTAAATGGAGCATAAGTTCCCTCCGTTCCCACTAATAAAGTTTTAGTTTTTTCAACGCGGTCAGCAATTTCACCAGCGTGAGAAAATGCAGAGAAAGCAATACCAGCACTTAAAAGTGCGGTTGTAAAAAATAATTTTTTCATTTTTTATTCCTTGTGTTGTGTTTGTCTAAGCGTGATTATAAAAAGCAAATTTATGAAAAAACAAGATTATTTATTCATAGTTTATGAATTTTAGTTATAAAAAAGCGATATAACAGATTACTATCAAAATAAGAAAATAATCTACTGCACTTTCTTGTAGAAAAACAGGTTTCTAAACAATGTGCTCAACCTACTCTTATAAAATTTCAGTAAAAAAATGCCTTTCTAAAGAAAGGCATTAGTAGAAATTTAAGATTATAAATAAACTTGTAATGTCTAATAGAAAAGTAGCGTACCTAATTACGCTTCATCACTTCCAGAAAAACGTTCAATTTTCGCACCTAGGGCATGTAATTTATCTTCGATATGTTCATAACCACGATCGATATGATAAATACGATCTACTATGGTTTCACCTGTTGCAATACAACCTGCAAGAACCAAACTAATTGATGCGCGTAAATCTGTCGCCATCACTTCTGCACCAGATAACTGCTCAACACCATGACATACCGCAGTATTCCCTTCAATTTCAGCTTTCCCACCCATGCGAATTAATTCAGGAATATGCATAAAACGATTTTCAAAAATCGTTTCGGTAATAATACTCGTGCCCTCTGCTATCATATTTAATAAGGTGAATTGAGCCTGCATATCAGTAGGGAAACCCGGATGTGGCGCAGTACGAATATTCACTGCTTTAGGGCGATTTCCAAGCATATCTAAAGTGATACTATTCTCTGTAACATCAACTTGAGCGCCAGCTTCACGAAGTTTATCGATCACTGCATCTAAAGTATCAGCCTTAGTATTTTGACAAACAACACGACCGCCTGAAATTGCTGCGGCAATTAAGAATGTACCTGTTTCAATACGATCTGGCACGACACTATGCTCACAACCAGTTAAATATTCAACACCTTCAATCGTAATGTGATCAGAACCTGCACCAGATATTTTCGCACCCATTTTATTGAGAAAGTCAGCGGTATCTACAATTTCAGGCTCACGAGCCGCGTTTTCAATTACGGTGGTTCCTTTCGCAAGCGTTGCTGCCATCATAATAGATAAAGTTGCACCTACGCTCACTTTTTCCATTACAATGCGAGTTCCCACTAGACGATCTAATACTTGTGCTTTTACATATCCTTCTTCAAGAACGATGTCTGCGCCTAATTTTTCTAAACCGCTAATATGGAGATCAACTGGACGAGCACCGATAGAGCAACCACCAGGTAAAGATACTTGCCCTTGATGAAAACGAGCAACTAAAGGCGCCAATGCCCAAATCGAAGCGCGCATGGTTTTAACCAATTCATAAGGCGCAGTGAAATGATCGATATTCGATGCATCTAATAAAACTGCGCCAGTTTCATCACGATCTACTACCACACCCAATTTACGTAAAATTTTCAAAGTGGTTTCAATATCTTTAAGAGCAGGAACGTTCGTGAGTTTAACGGGTTCTGTTGCCAAAATAGCGGCAAAAAGAATTGGAAGTGCGGCATTTTTTGCACCTGAAATATTCACGGTTCCACTTAAACGAGATTGCCCATAAACACGAAATTTTTCCATTTTTGAATCCTTAATTAAGTTGGTTTAATGCACGATCACGTTTCCACTTTTCAGTGGTGTAAGTTTTAATTGTTAACGCGTGAATTTCGCCAGTAGTAAAATAAGCCATTAACGGAGCATAAATTGTTTGTTGTTGTTTTACGCGAGAAAGTGCGGCAATTTCATCACTCACGACAATCACGCCAAAATGCGCGTTTTCACCTTGAGCATAAACCTCTTCTACGTTTAGCGCTTCTTTTAAAATTCGTTCAATTTCTTGAAGTTCCATCAGATTTCCGTTTAATTAAGATCTGTAAAATTTGCGATCCAATCAGACAAACCAACAAGATCTGCAAGGATTAATAATTGTTTTGGTGGATAAACTAATCGCACTGTTTTTTTAAGCTTTTGGCACTCTCGTAAAAAATCACAAAGAGCTGCAAAACCGGCTGAATCAATATGTTGAATACCAGACAAATCCCATTCAATAACCGTTTTTTCAAGCGCGTTAGCTGATAAAAAAACATCACGTTGCTGCCACATAGGCAACAACGTGTTGCGAGATAGCTCCCCTGACAAAAGGAGCGCTATCTTATCATCATTTTTCTTTAAATCCCAATTTAACATGGCAACAAGATTATTTGCTTAATGTTACAGGTTGGGCGGCTGATTTTTGTACTTGTGCAGTTAATGCATCAATGCCATGTTGACGTAAGATACCACTCCATTCTTGTTGTTTTGTTACAACCATGCTCACACCCTCAGCAACCATGTCATAAGCTTGCCATTCACCAGTTTTACTATTTTTACGCCATTTAAAATCTAATTTAATTGGTGCAGCTCCGTTAACTTGAATGATATTCACACGAATATTTACTAAGTTTTTATCGCCTAATGCTTTTTCTGGCTCGATTTGAATTTGTTGATTTGAATATGCCGTTAATACTTGTGCGTAAGCTTGTTCAATAAAATCACCAAAAGCTTTAAAGAATTTTTCACGTTGTTCAGGTGTAGTAGATTTGAAATGAGAACCTAGCACCAAAGAACCTGCATAATTGACTTGAACATAAGGCAGCAAATCATTACGAACGATAGTACGTAAATAATTTGGATTCTTTTTAATCTGGCTTTGATTTGCCTGAATATCAGAAAACAATTTATCTGACGCTTGTTGCATTAATACATAAGGGCTTGTTTCAGCCATAGCTGTACCTGCAGTAAAAAGTGCGGTAAATACTAAGGTTAAAATTGCAAACCATTTTTTCACTTGGAAAAATTTCATCATAAATCTCCTAAATAAATGTTAGTTGTTATTGTACTGTAGGCTCAGTCTTTTCACTGTTACCATCAGATTTTTTATCGCCGTAAAGGAATTGGCCGATTAAATCCTCCAACACCATAGCAGATTTTGTATCTTGAATTTGGCTACCCTCTTTAAGCATAGCCGATTCACCATCATCAAATCCCATTGTCAATGCAATATATTGCTCACCTAATAAGCCCGATGTCTTAATTGATAAAGAACTGTTTTCTGGGATTTCATTATATTCCTGGTTAATTGCAATACTGACTTTTGGTAAATAGCTTTTTTCATCAAGCGTGATATCGCTCACACGCCCAATAACCACTCCGCCAACTTTTAATGGTGCACGTACTTTAAGTCCACCAATATTATCAAAAGTTGCCGTCACAGTATAAGATTTCGTCTCACCAAAACCTTGTACGTTGGCTACGCGTAAACCTAAAAAAACTAAGGCGCCAATACCAAGTAATAAAAATAACCCGACCCAAAATTCATATTTAATTGTTTGTCTCATAAAAAAAATCCTTAACCTGCTCCAAACATAATAGCTGTCAAAATAAAATCTAATCCTAGAACAACGAGTGATGCATGCACAACTGTTCGTGTTGTAGCTTGGCTGATACCTTCTGATGTTGGCATACAATCATAACCATTGAACAGCGCAATCCAAGTTACGGCTACAGCAAAGAAAACCGCTTTAATAAAGCCATTTAAAATATCATAGCTCCAACTCACAGAATTTTGCATAACAGACCAAAAGCTACCCGAATCAACACCTTTCCAATCCACACCAACTAAAGAACCGCCCCAAATACCAATTGCAATAAACAAGATTGATAAAACTGGCATAGAAATGACACCTGCCCAAAAACGTGGTGCAATCACGCGACGTAAAGGATCAACAGCCATCATTTCAAGACTAGAAAGTTGTTCAGTGGCTTTCATTAAGCCTATTTCAGCCGTCAATGCAGAACCTGCTCGACCAGCAAACAAAAGTGCGGTAACAACAGGCCCTAATTCTCGTAAAAGAGAAAGTGCTACAAGCTGCCCCAAACTTGTTTCAGCAGAAAAATCGACTAATACGACATAACCTTGTAGTCCTAATACCATTCCAATAAATAAACCGGACAACAAAATAATGAGTAACGATTGGACACCTAAAACATGCATTTGCTTCACAAGCAAAGGAAAATGCTTGCGAATTTGTGGCTTACCAATCAATGCGCCAAATAACATAAAGCCTGCTCGCCCCAATGCATGGAAAAAGTCAATCACCTGTTTTCCTAAAGCAGAAATAAAATTGACGATCATTCAAATAATTCCTTCACATAATCTTGCGCTGGGTACTTAAAGCGCACAGGACCATCAGATTCACCTTTTAAGAATTGCACCACTCGCGGATCTTGGCTTTGTAAAAGCTGCTCAGATGTTCCTTCTGTGATGACTTTTTGGTCTGCAATAATATAGGCATAATCTGCAATACTCAATACTTCCTCCACATCGTGAGATACCACGATAGAAGTCAAATTTAACGCTTCATTTAATCGTTTTATCAGGCTCAAAATTACGCCCATACTGATCGGATCTTGCCCAGTAAATGGCTCATCAAACATAATTAAATCAGGGTCAAGCGCAATAGCGCGTGCTAATGCAGCTCGACGAGCCATACCACCAGAAAGTTCTGAAGGCATTAATGTGGCTGCTCCTCGCAATCCAACTGCTTCCAATTTCATCAACACAATTTGACGAATTAAACTTTCAGGCAAATGCGTATGTTCACGAATTGGAAAGGCGACATTATCAAAAGTAGAAATATCCGTAAAAAGCGCACCAGATTGGAATAACATCCCCATCCGCTTGCGTACTTCGTACAGTTCACGATTAGATAGACGACAAATATCTTGCCCATCAAACAAAATTTCACCTTGCTCTGGCATTAGTTGCCCACCTATCAATTTAAGTAAGGTGGTTTTACCAATCCCAGACGGCCCCATGATCGCTGTGATTTTTCCCTTTTTTACTTGCAAATTCAGGTTATCGTAAATCACGCGATCACCACGTTTAAAGGTGAGATTCTTAACTTCAATTAGATTTTGATTCATTAAAATCTCGTTTATAAATAAAAAGTGCGGTCGTTTTGACTAGCGTTTTTGTGAAAGGTTCATCTTACGACGAACAAACGCCATCATGCCGTGTAATCCTAAAAACAACAATGATAAAGCATATAAAGGCATATTTCCCAACGCAGAATAAGGGGTTTTACCTTCCGCAGGTGCAATTTTATGCGTCAACGTTGTTTCAATGAACTGCGGTGCCTGCGCTAACACCTTACCTTGTGCATCAACAAAGACTGAAATCCCCGTATTCGTTGCACGAATAAGCGGTTTACCCAATTCTAAAGCGCGCATTCTTGCCATCTGTAAATGTTGCCAAGGCCCAATCGAATCACCAAACCAGGCATCATTAGAAATTGTGAGCAAATAATCCGTATCTTGTTTCAAATTTTGCCGCACTTGTTCACCGAAAATAATCTCATAGCAAATTGCTGGCGAAAAAGTGCGTTTTTTTGCCATTAAAGATGGCTGAATTGCCTCCCCACTTTGAAATGCAGACATTGGCAAATTAAACACAGAATTAAGTGGTCGTAAAATACTTTCTAACGGAACATATTCACCGAAAGGCACGAGATGATGCTTACTATAACGATTTGGCGTATCTGGCTGATAAGGAAAGTCTGGGTTTCCAGCAGCCATAATAGAATTAAGCAACTTACCAGATTTCGTATCTTGGAATACGGTTCCAACCATTATCTCCGTTTTCGTTTCTTTAGCAACTCGATCTAATTCTTCAAAAAATGGCGTAATCGCATTTTCAAGAGTTGGCAATGCTGACTCAGGCAAAATAATTAAATCGGTTTTACCAAGATTGTCTGCGATTAATTTTTGATAAATCTCCAAAGTAGAATAGAAATAAGCAGGATCCCATTTGAGATTTTGTTCAATATTTCCTTGAGCAAGCGTGACTGAAATTGCCTTATCTTCAACAGCTTTTACAAAGTGAATTCGGGATGAATAAGCACTTAATCCTCCCACGATGATCAATAGCAAAACATTCGCCAAGACTAATTTAAGATTTTTCGTTTTAAACAAAGATAAAACAAAATTAAAAATTACCGCACTTGCCCAAACGGTAAAGAACGTCAATCCTGTTACCCCAAAAATCGAGGCGATGCCATAAAATGGGCTGTCAATTTGTGTATAACCAAACTGAAGCCAAGGAAAACCGGTAAAAATCCAACCACGTAAAAATTCTGTCAATGTCCAAATCACGGCAAAAATGACCGCACTTTGAACTTGGAAACGCTGAACCAAATAGGTAAAGAGCATCGGGTATAGTGCAAGATAAGCCGCAAGTAAACCGACAAGGAAATAACTCACACCTAAAGACGCACCACCAAATTGGTGAATACTGACATTAAGCCAACTCACCCCAAAGCAGAAAAATCCCAGCGACCACAAAAACGTCGCTAAAAGTGCGGTGGATTTTTTAGGATTTTTAGCGACATACAGTAAACCGAGTAAAGAAACATAGGCTAAAGGCCAATAATCAAATGGTGAAAAGGCAAAAACACCGACTAAACCAGATATAATCGCAATAAGATAAGTAAAATATTTATTCATAAATTCAATTATATTTTGCACGCCCTTACGAGCATCTTTTGTGTTGGAATTTAAAATCCCATTTCAAGTAAATAAAAAGCACGCGTTAGAAAACGCGCGCCATCATTGAGGATGATAAATGCTATTCGGCTTTTTCTTCCATATCATCCATTTCTGCCAAATGTTCATCTGGAACAGTCACACGAAGTTGAATCAATCGGCGACTATCTGCCGAGGTGACTTTAAATTGAAGATTTTTCAACGTAATTTCTTCACCACGTTTTGGTAAATAACCAAAAGTTTGCATAATCAGACCACCAATGGTATCGACTTCTTCATCATCAAAATCTGTATTAAATTGCGCATTGAAATCATCAATATCGGTGAGCGCACGCACAGCATAAGTATGACGAGAAAGCTGACGAATATCCGCAACTTCTTCTTCATCAAACTCATCTTCAATATCGCCAACAATTTGTTCCAAAATATCTTCAATGGTAACAAGACCTGATACCGCACCAAATTCGTCCACCACAATAGCCATATGGAAACGCTCTGAGCGGAAATCTTTCAACATACGATCCACTCTTTTGCTTTCTGGCACAATCACGACAGGGCGCAATAATGAAGATAAATCAAACTCTTCGGCATCTTCACGTAAAAATTTCAATAAATCTTTCGCATGCAAAATACCCACGATATTATCGCGATCATCCGCATCAGCAATTACAGGAAAACGAGAATGAGCGGATTCAATAATTGTATTTAAACAAGTATTTAAATCTTGTTGATCTTCAATAAAAATAATTTGTGAACGAGGAATCATAATATCGCGAACACGAAGCTCCGCTATTTCCATCACACCTTCAATCATTTCACGCGTATTTTGATCAATTAAATCGTTTTGTTCTGAATCGCGAATCACTTCCACAAGTTCTTCACGATTTTTTAGTTCACCTTGAAAAAAGCGACCAAATAAAGATTGGAAAAAAGGTTTTTTCGTATTTTCAGATTGGTTTAAATTTTGCTGTTCGTCGTTCATATTGATTTGTGTTTGATGTCTTATTGACGGCGAAAAAGTATCATATTTTGAGCATCTTCGCAAAAATAAAGCAAAAGATAAAGCAAGATAAAAGAAAAGTGCGGTGAAATTGATCTGCACCCCAAAAGTTGGACTCAACAAACCAACAATTGAGGTGCAGATTTTTTTATGGGTAAACACTACACAATCGAATTTAAATTACAGGCTCTCCAACCTATTCTGAATCGAAAAATGAGTATTAGAGAAGCTGCGCGTTTTTACAA
>NZ_QQGY01000006.1:0-158808 GCF_003490595.1 Haemophilus haemolyticus | reverse complement strand
GCTAAGTGCGGAAGAGATAAGTGCTGAAAGCATCTAAGCACGAAACTTGCCAAGAGATGAGTTCTCCCAATCTTATAGATTGTAAGGGTTGTTTAAGACTAAGACGTAGATAGGCAGGGTGTGTAAGTGATGTGAGTCATTGAGCTAACCTGTACTAATTGCCCGAGAGGCTTAACTATACAACGCTCAAGTGTTTTTGGAAAACAGAGTAAAAGAAATTAACTAAACGTTCAGCTTGTGGCCAATGAAGAACATAGATAGAATTTAAAATAAACGTTATCAAAGAATTATCCTGGCGGCGATAGTACGGTGGAACCACCTGAACCATACCGAACTCAGAAGTGAAACGCTGTAATGCCGATGGTAGTGTGGGGCATCCCCATGTGAGAGTAGGGCACCGCCAGGTTACCAAATACATATCTAAATTAAATAAAAACAGAAGAACAACCCCGTGTCGAAAGATATGGGGTTTTTGCTTTTTAGCATTAACAGTGTAAATATAAATTGTAAAAAATCCTTAAAATCCTATCGCTTTTTCTTTATATCTTTCCTACTTCCATCTCTCTAATTAGTACAAAAAATGAGCTTATTTTTCACTTCAGTATACTGAAGTCCTTAGATATTGACATATCTAAGGAAACATATTGCTAAGAAACAATTTAACTTTAGAGAGGTTTAGAGTGGAAACGTCATACGAATTATTGAATCGAGTCGTGCAATCTAAAATTGTAATTTTAAAAGAAGAAGCCCATCTTTCAGACAAAGAACAAAAAACTAGCGTTTTGCTGCATTATACAAAGAGAACGATTGATAAATCAATGGCGAGAATTATTTCTGAAAACCCAGATTATCAGATTACTTATCAGTGTGAAACCAACTCTGTTATTTTAAATGTTAAAGCTAAATAGGAATAAATTATGAATAACCAAGATTTTCAAAATATCCAAAAACAGATGTCAGATTTCTTTTCTCTGAATAAAGAAATAGGTCGTATGGAATTTTTTATTTATGCAGCAATCTCTATTTCCTTATACTGTCTCCCATTAGCTTATCCTCCATACAAATTATTTACTGATGTAATAGGTTGGTTATTAATGATTGTTATGGTTACATCTACTATCAGCCTTATTATATTTTCAATTCAACGTTTAAATTCATTAAATTTGAGTAGATGTATTGCTTATATATTTATATTTCCAAGTTTATTTATCATGAATATAATTATGGTAGATCCTTTATTGAGTGAGTGTGCTTGGTCTAATGCTTTTTGTAACGAAATGTTGGATTTTAGTAGGGAAGTTGCTTATAATTCTGAAAATCTTACAATTGTATTATCTTTTATTTCTATTATTTTGATTCTTCTATTATCCGTTTTAAAAAGTATTAATAAATGATTTTCATATTTCATGTATATTAGAAGTTAAACGCTGTAATTCCGATGGTAGTGTAGGACTTCCCTATGTGAGCGTAAGGTACTATGGGTTACCAAATGTGAATTAAAAGAGAATAACCCCAGTTGAATGACTGGGGTTTTTGTTTTCTCGATAGAATATTAATTCGAATATTTAGTATTTTAAGGTATTATATCTATCATCTAATTTTATATTTGTATGAATATTATTAATGAAACCAACCTTTTTAGAATTTAGACATCTTAAAACTTTATTAGCCTTAAAAGAGACAGGGAGCGTTTCTTTGGCAGCAAAGCGAGTATATCTAACCCAATCAGCTCTTTCTCACCAAATTAAATTAATAGAAGAACAGTTCGGTTTACCTTTGTTCGAGCGTAAAAGTAATCCACTTCGTTTTACTTCGGCTGGAGAGCGTTTAATTCGTCTTGCTAATGAAGTTATGCCAAAAGTTGTTGATGCTGAACGTGATCTTGCACGGGTTAAACATGGTGATGCGGGTCAGCTGAGAATAGCTGTGGAATGTCATACTTGTTTTGATTGGTTAATGCCCGCTATGGATGAATTTCGTCGGCATTGGGGGCTAGTTGAGTTGGATATTGTATCTGGTTTTCATACGGATCCTGTTGGTTTATTGCTTTCTCACCGAGCCGATTGGGCGATAGTATCAGAAGTAGAGCATAATGATGATGTCATTTTTAAACCGCTCTTTTCTTATGAGATGGTTGGAATTTGCTCAAAAGATCACCCTTTAGCAGAAAAAGACATTTGGGATGCGGAAGATTTTGCAGATGAAACCTGGGTAACTTATCCAGTTCCTGATGATATGTTAGATCTATTGCGTAAAGTGCTTAAACCAAAAGGCATTAATCCTACTCGCCGCACAACTGAATTGACTATTGCTATGATTCAATTAGTAGCGAGTCGTCGTGGCATTGCGACTATCCCTTATTGGGCTGCGTTGCCTTATTTGGAAAAGGGTTATGTCGTGGCAAGAAAAGTCACAAAAGAGGGTTTATATAGCAATCTATATGCGGCTATTCGCAAAGAAGATGAATCCCTTTCTTATTTAGAAGATTTTTATCAAACCGTAAAAGCTCAAAGTTTTTCAACTTTACCAGGGCTATCCGTTTTAGATTTATAGAAGTAATAAATGAATTTTTCTCAACAAAATCAGCGGTCTCACCCAATTAGTGCGGCGGCTAAAGCAGCTTTTCCTTATAGTGTGCCAATGATTGCAGGATTTTTATTTCTTGGTGTGGCATATGGTATTTATATGAAGGCACTAGGTTTCGGATTTTTATATCCTACTTTGATGGCTTTACTTATTTATGCCGGTTCTGTTGAGTTTATTGCTGCTGGAGCACTTATCGCGCCTTTTTCTCCAATCAGTGTGTTATTAATTACCTTGATGATCAGTACTCGTCAGATTTTCTATGGCATATCAATGTTAGAAAAATATGGCGTACACATTGGTCATAAACGTTGGTATTTAATTACCACCCTTGTTGATGAATCTTTTTCTTTAAATTATATGGCTAAAATTCCACCGCACTTAGATAAAGGTTGGTATATGTTTTTTGTAAGCTTATATTTGCATATTTATTGGGTAGTTGGCGCAGCAATGGGTAACTTATTTGGCTCTGTTTTACCTTTTGATTTAAAAGGTGTGGAATTCTCGATGACCGCTCTTTTTTTAGTCATTTTTGCAGAAAATTGGATAAAGGAAAAATCCCATGAAAGTTCTCTCTTAGGTTTAGGGATTGCATTAGCTTTTTTACTAATTGTAGGCAAAGAATATTTCTTAATTCCAACATTAATTGGTATCTGGTTAATTCTAACTATGCGTGGACCTAAATTAGACACAAAATTGGAGTCGCTAAAATGACACTTACAGAACAGATTATGACGATTGGAATTTGTGTGTTTACGGTGCAATTTACGCGCTTATTGCCATTTTTTGTATTCCCAGCTAATCGTCCGATTCCACAATATATTCGCTATCTTGGGAAAGTTTTACCTCCAGCTATGTTTGGTATGCTTGTAGTTTATTGCTATAAGAATGTTGATGTTTTAACTGGTTATCATGGTATCCCTGATTTTCTTGCTGGCATAGTGGTGCTAGGGTTGCATTTCTGGAAGAAAAATATGTTTCTATCTATTGCTGTTGGTACGCTTTTCTATATGCTTTTAGTTCAACTTGTCTTTATTTAGAATAAAATCATAACTTTCATTTCTCTAGAATCCTCTTGAATCTAAAGTTACTTCATAGTTTATAATCAATCCAATTTCTAGAATAATAGAAATTGGAATTCTAGTTATTACAAAAGATAGAACCTCGTTTTATTAAATTTCTTTATTATTCATAGCATTACCATCAGGATTCTTAAAAGAATTTAGCCGGTGACAAAGTGCTGGTTGAGCGAGCTAATGTTATCTAATTCCCCCAAATTGGATAAGCTTCCCAAGATTTTAGATGTGCGCACTCGTCCCGGCTTTTTATGCGCTAATGATGATAAAAATACCTTTATTCTTTGTAAGATAAAATAATTTTCTCTTGCAATCGGTTGCTTTTTTTTCTGATCTTTTCCTTGTTTTAAAAATCTTTTATCATGACGCCCGTTTTTATTTTTAATCGAAGAGAATAGAATTATGGAATTGAATTTAGTTGAATTATTGGGCTATATCGCAACCTTTTTTGTTGCTGTATCATTTTTGTTTAAATCTATCGTACATTTACGCATAGTGAACAGCATGGGTGCAATTTTATTTGTGATCTATAGTGTAATTATCGCCGCTTATCCAGTTGCACTATTAAATGCGTTTTTAGCCGTTGTGAATGTTTATCAACTTTGGCGATTAAGACAAGAAAAAGTCTCTAAATAAAAGAAAAGCGTTGAATTAAATTTCAACGCTTTTTTTCTGGAAAAGTGCGATGAGATTTCACCGCACTTTGTCGTTTTAATGTCGTTTTAATGTTCACGAGTTTTGTAAAAAACGACATCAGGATAACGTTCTTGAGCTAAATTCAGATTTACCATTGTTGGCGCAATATAGGTTAAGTTATCTCCACCATCTAAAGCTAAATTTTGCTCATTTTTGCGTTTAAATTCTTCGAATTTTTTCGCATCGGCACATTCCACCCAGCGTGCGGTTGCAACGTTCACATTTTCATACATTGCTTCTACGTTATATTCAGTTTTTAGACGAGAAACTACCACATCAAACTGTAAGACACCCACCGCACCTACAATTAAATCGTTGTTCATTAATGGGCGGAATACCTGAACAGCCCCTTCTTCTGAAAGTTGTACTAAACCTTTAAGTAATTGTTTTTGTTTGAGTGGATCTCTCAAGCGAATACGGCGGAATAGCTCTGGCGCAAAGTTTGGAATCCCCGTAAATTTCAAGGTTTCACCCTGCGTAAAGGTATCGCCAATTTGGATTGTGCCGTGATTATGTAAACCAATAATATCACCAGCGTAAGCTTCTTCAGCGTGAGCGCGGTCGCCAGCCATAAAGGTGAGTGCGTCAGAAATCACCACATCTTTACCAATTCGAACATGTTTTAGTTTCATGCCTTTTTCATATTTGCCCGAAACGACACGCATAAAGGCAACGCGGTCGCGGTGTTTTGGATCCATGTTGGCTTGAATTTTAAATACAAAACCACTGAATTTTTCTTCCGCACTTTCAACGGTTCTTGTGTCAGCTTGACGAGATTGTGGTTTTGGTGCCCATTGTGTTAAACCATCAAGGAAATGATCCACCCCGAAGTTACCTAATGCTGTCCCGAAAAATACCGGCGTAAGTTCACCTTTAATAAAGGCATCATGTTCAAATTCGTTACTTGCGCCTTGCACTAATTCCAATTCATCGCGAAGTTGTTGTGCTAAATCATCGCCAACAGCGGCATCTAATTCTGGGCTATTTAAACCTTTGACAATGCGAACTTCTTGAATAGTTGAGCCTTGACCAGATTGATAAAGATAGGTTTCATCTTTAGCGATATGATAAACGCCTTTAAATAATTTTCCGCAACCAATCGGCCATGTAATTGGCGCACAACGAATTTTAAGAATATTTTCAACTTCATCTAACAATTCCATTGGATCGCGAATATCACGGTCGAGTTTGTTCATGAAGGTGATGATTGGCGTATCACGTAAGCGAGTCACTTCCATTAGTTTAATTGTACGTTCCTCAACCCCTTTTGCGGAGTCGATAACCATTAAACAGCTATCCACAGCGGTTAAAGTGCGGTAAGTATCTTCAGAGAAATCTTCGTGCCCTGGAGTATCAAGTAAGTTCACCAGGCAATCATTATAAGGAAATTGCATCACGGAAGTGGTAATCGAAATCCCACGTTGTTTTTCCATTTCCATCCAGTCGGATTTGGCATGTGCAGTTGAGCCTTTGCCTTTTACAGAACCTGCTGTTTGAATCGCATTTCCGTATAAAAGTACTTTTTCGGTGATGGTTGTTTTACCTGCATCGGGGTGGGAAATAATCGCAAAAGTGCGACGTTTATTAACTTCTTCTAATGGATAACTCATTGTTTCTTCTTCATTCAATTAAAAATGTGGGCTATTTTCGCTGATTTTAGGTTTTTGCTCAAACGAATTTGTAAATAAAGTGCGGTTGGTTTTCTTAGAAATATTGGTCTGCTTTGTACAAAGACAAATTTTCGCTTATACTACGCAAGTTTTTTACGCTAACAACATAGGAAAAATTATGGGTTTCTTAACAGGTAAACGTATTTTAGTAACTGGTCTTGCAAGCAATCGTTCTATCGCTTACGGGATCGCAAAATCAATGAAAGAACAAGGTGCAGAACTTGCTTTCACTTATTTAAACGATAAATTACAACCGCGCGTAGAAGAATTTGCCAAAGAATTTGGTTCTGATATCGTGCTTCCTTTAGATGTGGCAACCGATGAAAGCATTCAAAATTGCTTTGCAGAATTAAGTAAGCGTTGGGATAAATTTGATGGTTTTGTTCACGCAATCGCATTTGCGCCGGGCGATCAATTGGATGGTGATTATGTAAACGCAGCAACTCGTGAAGGTTACCGTATTGCTCACGATATTAGCGCATACAGCTTCGTTGCAATGGCACAAGCGGCACGTCCTTATTTAAATCCAAATGCAGCATTATTAACCCTTTCTTACCTAGGTGCAGAACGTGCAATTCCTAACTACAATGTTATGTGCTTAGCGAAAGCGTCTCTTGAAGCTGCAACGCGCGTGATGGCTGCGGATTTAGGTAAAGAAGGTATTCGTGTGAATGCAATCTCTGCTGGTCCAATCCGCACTTTGGCAGCATCAGGCATTAAAAACTTCAAGAAAATGCTTTCTACCTTTGAGAAAACCGCTGCATTACGCCGCACTGTTACTATCGAAGATGTGGGTAACTCAGCGGCATTTTTATGCTCTGATTTAGCATCGGGTATTACTGGTGAGATCGTTCATGTTGATGCAGGTTTCAGCATCACCGCAATGGGCGAATTAGGTGAAGAATAATTTTTCTTACATTCTTTTTTAGGCAGGCTTTTCAGTCTGCCTTTTCTCTTTTTTAAAATATAACTATGTTTCAAGATAATCCTTTACTCGCACAGCTTAAACAACAAATCCACGACAGCAAAGAGCATGTAGAAGGCGTGGTAAAAAGCACAGATAAAGCCTATGGTTTTTTAGAGTGCGATAAGAAAACCTATTTCATCGCGCCGCCTTCAATGAAAAAGGTGATGCACGGTGACAAAATCAAAGCCACTATTGAAAAGCAAGGTGATAAAGAACAAGCCGAGCCGGAATCCTTAATTGAGCCAATGTTGACTCGTTTCATTGCAAGAGTGCGGTTCAATAAAGATAAGAAATTGCAAGTTTTGGTTGATCACCCAAGCCTTAACCAACCGATTGGCGCACAACAAGCTAAATCCGTTAAAGAAGAGCTGCAAGAAGGCGATTGGGTGGTCGCGAATTTAAAAACGCACCCATTACGTGATGATCGTTTTTTCTATGCCACTATTAATCAATTTATTTGCCGCGCTAATGATGAACTCGCCCCTTGGTGGGTAACATTGGCACGTCATGAGCAATCTCGTCATCCTGTGCAAGGGGCTGAAAGTTATGAAATGTTAGATCAACAAACTCGTGAAGATCTGACCGCACTTCATTTTGTGACTATCGACTCAGAAAGCACAATGGATATGGACGATGCCTTATATATCGAGCCTATTGAACAAAATGGTGAACAAACAGGTTGGAAATTAGTTGTAGCGATTGCGGATCCAACTGCCTATATTGCGTTAGATTCTCGAATTGAAAAAGATGCGAAACAGCGTTGTTTCACTAATTATTTACCAGGCTTTAACATTCCCATGTTGCCACGTGAATTATCTGATGAATTATGCTCATTAATGGAAAATGAAACTCGTCCAGCGCTTGTTTGTTATATCGAAACGGATCTTGAAGGCGATATCACGGCTAAACCGCATTTTGTTTCGGCTTATGTTCAATCTAAAGCGAAATTGGCTTACAACAAAGTGTCGGATTATTTAGAACAGGCAGATAACGCATGGCAGCCCGAAACATCAGAAATTGCACAACAAATTGATTGGTTACATCAATTTACTAAAGCACGTATTCAATGGCGTAAGACTCATTCTCTGTTATTTAAAGAAAAACCGGATTATTCTTTTGTGCTCGCTGAAAACGGCAAAGTGGCAGAAATCAAAGCAGAATATCGTCGTATAGCCAATCAAATTGTCGAAGAATCGATGATTATTGCGAATATCTGCGCAGCACAATTTTTAGACGAACAGGCAAAAACAGGGATTTTCAACACCCATAGCGGTTTTGATAAAAAATTCTTAGAGAACGCGCACAATTTCTTAATGGCAAATTTAGCCAATGAACAAAATCAAGGGGAATTGGCAGAATGTTATTCCGTAGAAAATCTGGCGACATTAAAGGGCTATTGCCAAATGCGCCACGATATTGAACCCATCGAAAGCGATTATTTAGAACTGCGTTTACGCCGTTATTTAACTTTCGCCGAATTTAAATCAGAATTAGCACCGCACTTTGGTCTTGGTTTAGAAGGCTATGCCACTTGGACATCACCAATTCGTAAATATTCTGATATGGTGAACCATCGTTTAATTAAAGCCGTGCTCACCCAACAATCTTGCGAAAAACCACAAAATGAAGTGCTGACCCGTTTGCAAGAAGCCCGCCGCCAAAATCGCCTAGTGGAACGTGATATTGCAGATTGGCTATATTGCCGTTATCTTGCTGATAAAGTGGCATCAAATGCTGAATTTGATGCGGAAGTGCAAGATGTGATGCGTGGTGGATTACGTGTGCAATTATTAGAAAATGGCGCCTCAATGTTTATACCTGCTTCAACTTTACATAACAATAAAGATGAAATGCAGGTGAATTCTGATGAGATTGCCCTTTATATTAAAGGTGAGCGTATTTATAAAATAGGCGATATTGTGAAAGTGAAACTTACAGAAGTGAAAGAGGTAACTCGCAGTATTGTCGGCGAAATTGTTCAATAAAATTGTTCTTCTTTAAACCGATTTTCAGTGATTGAAAATCGGTTTTTTATTTATAATAGATTATTCTTCAGAACCGCTTTCTTCCAAAGAATCTTCTTCATCTGCATCACAAACACGTTCTAAACTTACTACATGTTCATCATCTGCAGTACGAATTAAACGAACACCTTGCGTGTTACGACCTACAATACTCACTTCGCTTACGCGTGTACGAACAAGAGTTCCTGCATCAGTGATCAACATAATTTGGTCTGTTTCTTCTACTTGAGTTGCGGCAACGACTTTACCATTACGCTCACTCACTTTAATTGAAATCACACCTTTTGTATTACGTGACTTAGTTGGGTATTCACTTAACTGTGTGCGTTTTCCGTAGCCGTTTTGTGTTGCGGTTAAAATGGCACCTTCACCTTTTGGCACAACGAGGGAAACCACTTTATCGATATTTAAGTCTAATGATGCTTCAGTATTGTCATCAGAAATTTCTTCAATTTCTACCGCACTTTCATCGTCAGAAATATCGTTTGTTAAAGCCAGTTTGATACCGCGAACGCCTGTTGCTAAACGTCCCATTGCACGAACAGCATTTTCTGTAAAACGTACCACGCGACCTTGTGATGAGAACAACATTATTTCGTTGCTACCATCGGTAATATCTACGCCGATTAATTCATCTTCGTCACGTAAATTCAATGCGATGATACCGTTTGAACGTGGACGGCTAAATTCGGTTAAGGCGATTTTCTTCACAATACCGCCAGCAGTTGCCATAACTACGAATTTATCTTCTTCGTAAGCAGAAACTGGTAAGATTGCAGTAATACGTTCGTTTTCTTGTAACGGAAGAATATTCACAATTGGACGACCGCGTGCGCCACGGCTTGCTTGTGGAAGTTGATATACTTTCAACCAATATAAACGGCCACGGCTAGAGAAGCAGAGGATCGTATCGTGAGTATTTGCCACCAGTAATTTTTCGATGAAATCTTCTTCTTTCATCTTCGTTGCAGATTTGCCTTTACCGCCACGGCGTTGTGCTTCATAGTCAGTTAGTGGTTGGTATTTCACATAGCCTTCGTGAGAAAGCGTCACAACCACGTCTTCTTGTGCGATTAAATCTTCTAAATCAATATCGCCAGAAGCTGCGGTAATTTCAGTTAAACGATCATCACCAAATTGTGCTTTTACTTCTTCCAATTCTTCACGAATCACTTCCATTAAGCGTTCTGCGCTACTTAAAATATGAAGAAGATCCGCAATTTTAACTAATAATTCTTCATATTCTTTTACAACTTCTTCAAACGCAATGCCAGTTAAACGATGTAAGCGAAGTTCTAGAATTGCGTTTACTTGCGCTGGCGATAAGTAATATTGTTCGCCTTGAATACCAAGATTTTCTTCTAAATCATCGGGACGCGCAGAAACATCAAGAAGATTAATAATGTCGCTATGTAACGTCCAAGAGCGTGAACTGATTGCTGTTGCAGCCTCTTCACGGTTTTTAGAGTTACGAATGATCGCAATCATTTCATCGATATTAGAACGAGCAACCGCTAAACCTTCCAAAATGTGCGTACGTTCACGCGCTTTGCGAAGTTCAAAGATAGAACGACGAGTCACCACTTCACGGCGGTGTAAAACGAACGATTCAATGATTTCTTTAAGATTAAATAAACGTGGCTGACCGTGATCCAATGCCACCATATTGATACCAAAGGTCACTTGCATTTGAGTAAGCGAGTAAAGATGGTTTAATACTACTTCACCTACTGCATCACGTTTAATATCAATTTCAATACGAATCCCTTCTTTGTTTGAAAGGTCAGTAATATTGCTGATGCCTTCGATTTTTTTCTCGCGAATTAATTCGGCGATTTTCTCGACTAATTTTGCTTTATTTACTTGGTATGGCAATTCAGACACGATAATTTGTTCGCGTCCTTTTTCGTTGGTTTCTACCGTTGCGCGAGCACGAACATACACTTTACCACGACCAGTACGATAGGCTTCTTCAATTCCTTTGCGACCATTAATTAATGCCGCGGTTGGGAAGTCTGGTCCCGGAATATGCTGCATTAATTCATCAATGGTAATTTCATTGTTGTCGATATAAGCCAAACAACCATTTAATACTTCATTTAAGTTGTGAGGGGGAATGTTAGTTGCCATCCCTACCGCAATACCAGAAGAACCATTTGCTAAAAGTGCTGGAATACGAGTCGGCAATACATCTGGAATCATTAATTCGCCGTCATAGTTTGGCGAGAAATTGACGGTTTCTTTATCCAAATCCGTAAGCAATGCTTGCGTAATTTTTTGCATACGCACTTCGGTATAACGCATTGCAGCGGGCGCATCACCATCAATTGAACCAAAGTTACCTTGCCCATCAACCAACATATAGCGAAGTGAGAATGGTTGTGCCATACGAACGATTGTATCGTATACAGCCAAGTCACCATGCGGGTGATATTTACCGATTACATCACCCACAACACGCGCTGATTTTACGTATTTTTTATTGGCGGTATTGCCTTCGCGATCCATTGAGAATAGTACGCGGCGGTGAACAGGTTTTAAACCATCTCGAACGTCAGGTAATGCACGCCCAACGATAACCGACATCGCGTAGTCAAGGTAGGAAGATTTGAGTTCTTCTTCGATATTGACAGGGGTGATAGATGATTGGATTGAATCCGTCATTGGTATTCCTTTTTTGATCAAAAATTGTGGCGGATTATAGCATAAAGGTATGTTTTTTACATTAGGATTTCGCCTAATGGAGACCTACTTTTTCTTTGCTTTGCCAAAGAAAAAGTAGGCAAAAAGAAAGGCAACCCTGCTTTTCCTTATTTCCTTTGTTCCATTGAATTTGTTTAACGGAAATTTTCTAAACTCGCTGCGCTCAAACAGACGAAAATTTCCTACAAATTCAATTACACAAAGGCGGAAAAGAAGGGATTATTTTTAAGTGCGTGTAAAATTTTAAATATTTTTATAGTGCTTAGATAAACTAAAATCCCCATATAAATCGCCTTTGCGACTTTCAATTTTTAGGCAATTTTCGTCTGTTTGAGCGCAGCGAGTTTAGAAAATTGCCGTTAAGAAAATTGAAATAAAGCAAAGATTAGCGATTTAATTGGGGCGTGTTTTCTTTGCCTACTTTCTTTTACACGAGTAAAAGAAAGTAGGTCGTCGTCAGGCGAAATCCTGACCTAATTATTTCCAATTTTCACGCTTCGCTTTTTGCAACTTCCCATAAGCCCCTAGCAATGCCTGATGTTCTTTAAAGTTTTCCAAATTTTCATCACTTGCAGGAAGATTGTAGAACGGATTACCACTTTCAGAGACAGCTTCCCAAGCTTGTTTAACCGCATCTTTACCATACATTTTCTCAAACACTGAAAGATATTGCGCTGGTTCGCGATTTTCATCTAAATGTAATTCAATGATGGAAATTAATGCGCGGTAATAATTCACGCGTTCTGTGGTGAATACGGAGCTATTCATATTCAGCGTCCAGTTAGCCCAATCTAATGCTTGTTCTAATTCACCTAATGCAAGGTAGAGCATAGATTTTAATTCACCGATGCGTAAGGTTGTCCAGCCGCTATTTTTAGGTGCAACGATGCCGATAAATTCACGCACGCGAGTCGCGTCGTCAATATCTTGTCCGTCTAATTCTTCTAATAACTCTTGATAAGTTTCCGCATCGTGATGCCAGTTTGGTAAATCGAGTAAAATTTCGCGCCAATCCATTCCCATATTGTTGTTGGCGTAAATTAAATCGTCCGCAGGATAAATATCAGACATGCCTGGCACAATAATACGGCACGCATAGACATCCAAATGGCTGTAATCCATCACGTAAACTTCTTTTTCATCCGCACGGAAAATTGCCATTAAATTATTGTATTCTTCTTGCGTTGTACCACTGAAATCCCAATCAGCAAATTCATAATCAGGCGTTTCTTTGAATAAATCCCAAGAAATTAAACCGCTCGAATCAATAAAGTGGGTTTCTAAATTAGCGTGTTCAGCCACATCATCGTTATTGAAAGATGGCGGTGAGAAAACATCTAAATCTTTCAAGCTACGACCTTGTAAGAGTTCAGTCACCGTACGTTCTAATGCTACTTGGAAATTTGGATGTGCGCCGAAAGAGGCAAAGCACGTGCCGTTATTCGGATTTAATAATACGACGCAAATAACAGGGTATTTTCCGCCAAGTGAAGCATCAAAAGCATAAATTGGGAAACCTTCTTCCTCTAATTTTGCAATGGAAGCCTGAATAGATGGATAGCGATCCATCACCGATTTTGGAATTTCTGGCAGACTGATCGCTTCAGCGATAATTTTATTTTTCACATAACGCTCAAAGACTTCTGACAAGCCTTGCACACGTGCTTCAAATTTTGTATTGCCCGCGGACATGCCATTTGAGACATAAAGGTTGGCAATAATACTTTGTGGAATGTAAACGGTTTGTTCGTCCGATTGACGAACATAAGGCATCGCTACGATCCCACGATCATAATTGCCAGACTGTAAATCTACCAATAATTCAGGCGTAAGCTCGGCATTAGGATCAAAATAATCCAATAAATAATCATCTAAAATGCCATTAGGCAGTAAGGCATCGTCTTCAATCGGGAACCATTTTTCATTGGGATAATGCACGAAATCGCCATTTGCAATCTCTTGCCCTAAATAGAAATCAGCAAAGAAATAATTAGTGGAAAGACGCTCAAAATATTCGCCAAGAGCGGAGGCTAACGCCGCTTTTTTGCTTGCCCCTTTACCATTAGAAAAACACTGCGGGCAGTCTTTATCGCGAATATGCACAGACCATACATTTGGCACAGGATTCAGCCACGATGCCTCTTCAATATTAAAACCAAGTGCGGTCAATTTTTGTTGAAATTTTGCAATGCTATCTTCTAATGCGGCATCTTTGCCAGGGATAAACGTTTGTTCTGTCATTTTTGTTCCTAAATAAGAAAAAAGTGCGGTGAATAATAGGGGAGTTTTAATAGCGGGGCAAGATTTTTCGGCAAAAATAAACCCCGAAAAACTTCGGGGTTTTCTACCGCACTTTTCTTAGAATTGATAGCGCATATTTGAGAAGAATAGACGGCCTTCTTCTGGATAGCCCGCTTGATAGTAGTAGTTTTTATCAAAGATATTTGACACACCCGCTTCTAAGCTAAGTTGTTTGGTGGCGTTATAAATCACTTTAGCATTTGTGTTACCAAAACCTGAAAGTTTTACAGTTTTAGCATCATCTAAATAATAGCGACCGTGTTCCGCTTCTTGACTGATATAAAGCGCAACACTTGGTACAATTCTCCAATCCACATAAGCAAAGAATTTGTGTTTTGGAATATCTGTGACGATAAGATGTTTCGTTTTATTTTTTGCTTGAGTGTAGGTGTAGTTTGCACCAAGGGTTAAATTATCAGTGGCAAAAATGGACGCTGCAAGTTCAGCACCTCGAAAGATTTCTTTACCAACATTTTGCTCTTGGCTGACGCTATGAGTAATTGCAACTGTATCAATCGCATCTTTCACTTCGGAATAGAACAATGCACCATCTAATCTTAACCAATCACCGAAAGTACGCATATAACTGGCTTCATAATGGTAAGCCGTTTCAGGGCTTAAGAATGGATTGGGTTCTGTTCTACCAAAGCGACGGGAATAACGTTCTTTCATTGTGGCAAAGCGAGTTTTTTTCGCGAAGCTAAGTGAAAACTCGTCATTTTTATCAAAGTTATGTACGAGTTTAACTTGATAATTAAGCGCCTGTTTATTACCAATATCAAAAGGACAAATTGTGTTCTTTTTACCTGTTTTTTTACAGTTCTTTTCATATTGCTCTGCACGATTAGATTGGCGATAGTCGTAGCTTACGCCTGTGATCAATTTTGTTTGCTCAGTAAAAGCATAAGCATTTTCTAAGCCAAAACTATAAGTGCGGTCTTTATCAACTTCAACAGGATCATTGTTGTTATGCGCACGGTGAACATCATATTTCACAATGGTAGAAAATTTTAAGCTATCTTTTGTAGTTAAATCACCCCCTAAGTCAAAACTCGCGCCATAGGAATAGTCTCGGTAAAAACTATTGAAAGCATATTTTTTAGTCTGTTTGGTGAATGTTTCATCATCAAAAGAGCGCAAATCATTTTTGAATGAATCGTAGAAGACTTTTGTATTCAAGTAGAGATTGTGTGCATCAAATTCAGTATGGGATAGGAAATACATACTATCTTTATCCCATATTGGCCAACGCCAGTATCTTCCAGAACCATCTTTACCTGAATAAAGCGGTGACTGCTTATTCCCTTTTTGCGTAGAAAGTACCAAGGCATATTCATCAGATTTGTTTGGGGTAAAGGCCATTTTTAGGCTTAGTTTTTTATCTCGTTGAATAGAGTTTTCAGCTCTGCCGCCGTCATCTCCTTTTGGATTGATTTGTTGATAATGACGAGAGAGTTGAGCACCTTGTTTTTCGAGGAATGAGCCACTTAATTGTGCGTAGAACAATTCTTGTTTAGTGCCTAAGTTAAAATAAGTTTGGTTTGTTCCCGTATTGCCACTTTTACCATGGGAAAAGCCATAGCCAATAGTGCCTTCTAATTCTTTTGTTGGTTTTTGAGTGATAAGGTTTACTGCACCACCTAAGGTATTGGCACCATATAATACGGAGCTTGCCCCTTTGGAAATATCAATGCGAGATAGGTCAAAAATTGTAAAACGCCCCATATCCATACTGCCATCATAAGGTACATAAACAGGGATACCATCAATAAATACAGGTACTCGTCGCGCATTAAAACCACGCACGAGTAAATTATGTTCGTTACGTGCTCCGCTGCGTTCTAAGAAAACGCCTGGTGTGGATTTCGCAACATCCGAAACGCGAATTTGATTGTTTTTTTGTAAATCAGATTGTTCGATTCTGCTGGTACTTAGGTCGGTGCTATTTTCACCAATTACTTCAATTTGACCAAGAGTGAAAACATTATCTGCATAGGCAGGTAAACACGCCAAACCAATGGCGGTGCAAAGTAAGGTTTTTTTCATATTAAGATCCTTCTTTGATTAGAGTTAAAGTAAAGTTGGATTGAACCGCACTTTCAACGCAATCGTAATTGCGGCGAAAATTTTTTCATCGTTGAGAGGAAAGTTTTCGCGTAAAGTGCGGTGGGAATCAGTTATGTTTATTTGAGCTTGTGATAATTCATTTAATAAAATTGGGAGAGAAAGATTAAGTTGCTCGGCGATTTGTTGAATAGAAAAATGCTCGAAAGTCATCATCAAGCGATCTAAATTGCAGTAAGAAGGCATGCGATTATGTGTGATAAGATCGGCAAATTGAGTGTTGATTTTTACCCATTTCTTCTTACGGCTATAAAAATGCAGTAACAAACCAAATATGGTAAATCCAGCAAAGAAAAGATGGATGTCTAAGGCTTGAGCAAAAGGAAAGCCTAACCACATTGAAATGCCACTTGCAACAACAAAAAGCAAACTTAAGGCTAATCCCCACACTAAGAAAAATTTATAAATCACTTCAAATTTCATTGAATTATCCTTTTCTGCGAAATAAACTTATGTAACAAAATATACAACGGTTTCTATTATAGAACTATTTTGTCTATTTTTGCTACGTTATATTTAAATAAATATAGCGATGTTGTAAAATTCGCCATTATTTCTCATTTTTAAGGAGCTAAAATGAAAAAAATACTTACGATTTTCACCGCGCTTTTTGCTTTGCAAGTGAGTGCTCAAGATTTAACTTATCAAGCAGGCAGCTTGCCTGAACCAGCCAAAATTGAAAAAGTATTAAGCGCAGGTAATCCCAGTGATGTGTTGTTACTTGCCGTTGCGCCTGAAAAATTAGCAGGCTTTGCTGGCTTTAAAATGGAATCAAAGGCAGGTGTATTGTTTGACGGTGAGATTAAAAAATTACCCACACTCGGTAAAATTGCAGGAAAAGGCAGTACACTTTCTGCAGAAAAAATCGTTGCGTTAAAACCTGACTTGATTATTGATGTGGGGAATGTTGCGCCGAATTATAAAGATCAAGCTGACCGCACTTTTGCTCAAACTCAAGTACCTTATTTGTTGTTAGATGGCAGATTAAGTGAAACGCCTGCTTTATTGCGCAAATTAGGCAAATTGCTTGGTAACGAAAAACAAGCTGAAGCACAAGCCAAATATGCGGAAGAAACCCTTAAACAAGCCCGCGATTTTGCTAAACAACATCATAAAACAGCCTATTTAGCGCGTAATGCGGATGGCCTGCAAACTGGTCAAAAAGGTTCGATTCATACGGAAGCAATGGAATTGGTTGGATTAGAAAACGTCGCAGAGGGAGATCAAAAAGGATTAACTCAAGTTTCAATGGAACAACTTTTATTGTGGAATCCTCAAATGATTTTCACCCAATATGATGAGTTTTATAAAGCGCTTGAAACCAATCCTCAATGGAAAGAATTAAGTGCGGTGAAAAATCAGCAAGTTTTCTTTGTGCCGCATACACCATTTGGTTGGATTGATTCGCCACCAAGTTTAAACCGTTTATTAGGCGTGCGTTGGTTACAACATATTTTGAGTGGCAAGGCGAATGCCGACTTTGTGCCTGAAATTCAAAGTTTCTATAAATTGTTTTATCACATTGACTTAAGCAACGAGCAAGCGCTTAAGTTGTTTCAAGTAAAATGATGAGATCGACTTTTCTTTTACGTTCGCCTCGTTTGTTTTTTGTCTTGTTAGTGGGATTGTTGCTTGGCAGTATTTTACTTGCTTTGAATGTGGGGAAATACCCGCTTTCGCCTAGCCAACTTTGGGAGACAATAAGCTGTTCGTTTAGCGGGCAATGTCAAGGAAATACGGAACAAACAGTACTGTGGCAAATTCGTTTGCCACGTATTTTTGCTGCTTGTTTTATAGGTGCTGCACTTGCTTGTGCGGGCGCAACTTATCAGGGTATGTTTAAAAATCCGCTTGTTTCGCCAGATATTTTAGGCGTTTCAGCGGGCGCAGGTTTTGGGGCAAGTTTGGCAATTTTTTATAATTTGCCAATGATTTATATCCAACTCTTTGCTTTTAGCGGTGGCATTTTAGCTGTGTTATGTGTATCGCTCATTGCCTCTAGTAGCCGCACTCAAGATCCTATTTTGGTGTTAGTGCTTTCTGGAATTGCAATTGGTTCTTTACTTGGCGCAGGCATTTCTTTGTTAAAAATTCTTGCCGATCCTTTCACCCAATTACCTTCAATCACTTTTTGGCTGCTTGGTAGCCTGACGGCTATTAATCAACAAGATTTAATTCAACTGATCCCGATGTTGTTGCTAGGGATTGTTCCCATTTTTTTATTGCGTTGGCGGTTAAACTTGCTGTCTCTTGATGAAGATGAAGCGCAAACGCTAGGCGTACCGATTAAACGTACTCGCTGGATTTTAATTGTATTTACCACACTTTGTACGGCAAGTGCGGTGGCAATGACAGGAATTATCGGCTGGGTTGGTTTGTTGGTGCCTCATATCGCCCGCTTGTTGGTGGGGGCAAATTTTATTCGTTTGTTGCCAACATCCTTATTGCTTGGTGCGTCTTTTTTATTGCTTACTGATACGCTGGCTCGCACGATTGCGCCGATTGAACTGCCACTCGGTATTCTGACTTCTGCGTGTGGCGCACCATTTTTCCTTTATTTATTAGCGCGAGGACAAAAATAATGTTACTCGAAACACAAAATCTTGCCATTGGCTATGAAGGAAAAATACTGGTTCAACATATCCAATTTACCCTAGAGAAAAATCAAATTTGTTGCTTGCTTGGTGCAAATGGTGCAGGCAAAAGTACGTTTTTGAAAACTTTACTTGGTTTACAACCGCCTATTGATGGTGAGATTTTTTGGCAAGGAAAATCACTTTCTGATTATTCACCAACAGAATTGGCTCGTCATATTGCTTATGTGCCACAAGCACATTCTCATTTATTTCCTTTTTTAGTGCAGGATATGGTGATGATGGGAAGAAGTGCTTTTTTGAAGTGGTATCAAACTCCGAAAAAATCTGATTTGGATTTAGCATTAATGGCGTTGCAAGAGTTAGAAATCGCTCATCTTGCGCAGCGTTATTATCATCAATTAAGTGGTGGCGAAAAACAGCTTGTGTTGATTGCCCGTGCGATTGCTCAGCAAGCCAAACTTTTAATTATGGACGAACCGACTTCCAGCCTTGATTTTGGTAATCAAATTCGAGTGTTAGAAAAAATAAAACAACTGCAAAAGCAAAATATTGCGCTTATTATTAGCACGCATAATCCACAACAAGCGGCATTCTTAGGGGATAATATTATGTTGCTTGATCAACAATTTGGCTTTCAACAAGGCGATAAAAAACATTTATTAACCTTAGAAAACTTGGCAAAAATTTACCGCACTTCGCCCGAACTTTTACATCAACATTTGAATAACCACATTGAAAAATCACTATGACTATTTACGACATCAATTTTGCTGAACTGTATCAACAACACTTAATCGCTTGTAATCATTACAACTTGCCTCCGACAAAATGGGATAAAAAAGCTGTGAAAATGGCAGAAAATTTGGTCGGCAAACCTTCTGCATATAATCAGCAATTATTGCAAGCTATGAATGTGCAATCCGATGAAACCGTGTTGGATATTGGCTGTGGGCCCGGTACCTTTGCTGTACCGCTCGCACAACAAGGTTCAACCGTATATGCCTTAGATTATAGCAATGGAATGTTAGATTGCTTGGCGCAGTTCAAACAGAAATTTGGTTTGCATAATTTGACAACATTTCATAAATCTTGGGCAGATAATTGGGATGATGTGCCACAAGCTGATGTGGTGTTGGCATCTCGTTCAACGTTGGTGGACGATTTGGACGATATGATCGAGAAACTTTGTGCGAAAGCGAAAAAACGTGTGTTTTTGACTTCTGTCACACAACGCCATTTCTTAGATGAGGGCGTATTTGAGGCGATTGGCCGTGAAGATATTGGTTTCCCCACTTATATTTATTTACTCAATCGGTTGTATCAAAAAGGCATTCAGGTAAATTTGAATTTTATTGAAACCGAATCGGGTTGTTTTCAAGGTGAAAGCTACGAGGATTTATTAGCCTCTGTGGAGTTTTCTTTAGGCGAACTTTCCGAAAAAGAAAAACAAGGTTTGAAAGCCTTTTACGATCGTAAACAAGCCAACAACGAGCCCATTTCTCACGGACAGAAAAAATGGGCGTTGATTTGGTGGAATGTGGATCGCATCTAATGTTTTAAGCGGAATCAATTTATTTTTCTATCACTAATTAAAAGGACGATTATGTTATTTGCTTTGCCTGCGCTGAATGATAACTACATTTGGCTTTATCAACGAGAAAATCTGCCTCTTATTATTGTCGATTTGCCTGAAACGGACAAGCTGTTTGCGTGGCTAGATAAGCAAAACGCAACGGTTGAAGCAGTGTTGCTTACTCACGAACATGAGGATCATACACAAGGTGTGTCAGCATTTAAAAAACATTATCCAACGGTGCCGATTTATGGGCCACAAGAATGTGAGAAAAAAGGTGCGACTCAAATTGTGAACGAAGGGAAGATCCTTACCGCACATTATCAAATTGATGTCATTCCGACTGGGGGACACACTAAACAGCACGTTAGTTTTTTAGTGGATAATCATTTATTTTGTGGTGATGCGTTATTTTCAGCTGGTTGTGGACGTGTTTTCACTGGTAATTATGCGCAGATGTTTGATGGTTTGCAGCGTTTGAATACATTGCCTGACGAGACGATTGTTTGCCCTGCTCACGAATATACCTTGGGGAATTTAGCATTTGCGGAAACCGTGCTGGTGGAGAAAAGTGAGGTAGAAAAAAGTGCGGTGGAAAAACAACGTATTTTTGTTGAAACACAACGGGCTGAAAATAAACCAAGCTTGCCAACAACCTTAAAACTTGAGCGAGAAGTTAATCCGTTTTTACAAGCAAAAACACTTGAAGAATTTACCGCACTTCGCAAAGCAAAAGATATTTTCTAAGTTATCTTTTTTATTGAGGCAAAGTGCGGTGATTTTTTAAATTAGCAGATTATTTCTTTCTCGCTAACATCGTAGCAAATTTCATTTTAATGCGATTGCCGTTTTCATCGGTTTTATGTAATTCGCCCATATTTTCGTTATATTCTAAAAATTCCCAATCTTTGTAATATTCTTTCAATTCGTTTTCAGCGAAAGTGAAAGAGAACGGAAGTGGGCAAGGCACATCATCTGTGGACATAGCTGCAACGATTAAATTATATCCGCCAACATTAGTGTGTTCTTGCATATTTTTAATGATTGACGGCACACGTTCACGATTTAAGAACATAAACACCACTGTTGAAACAATGAAATCGTAGTTTTCTTGAATATTGGCAGCGTTAATATCATAAAGTGCGGTAGAAATATTAAGGTTTTCTTTCTCTTTGGTTTCATTTAAAAAGGCAATGCTGTTTTCATTGTGATCCCAAGAGGTCACATCATAGCCCAATAAACTTAAATAAAGTGAATTACGCCCTTGTCCGCAACCTAAATCTAACACTTTACAAGGCGAGATAATTTTTGCTGCATCCACCACATCGCCGTGAGTGGCAGTCATATTGTATTTTTTACTGAAGTAATCTTCTTTTTTGCAATAGAAACCTAGAGTACATTCTAAGTCATCAGAAAGCGCTTCAATACGATGCCATGCTTGAGGTTCAACAAAAGGAATGTCACTTTCTGGGGTAAAAATATGCTCGGCAATGACATCGCCATTTTCGGTTAGCTCATAAAATTTGAGCTTACCTTTTAATACGGTTAATTTTCCCCAAGTGCCGACTTTTGTGTTGTGCTTTTCTTGGAACATTTGTGGTAATTTGTCTTTTGTCCACACTGGCATTTGTTTATAGCAGATTAATTCGTTTTTCATAATATTCTCCAAATAGATAAATAGTTGAGTGTTATAGTAGGTTATAAGCCACCTATTTTCAACAAGAAAATAAAAGGGCAACGTAATGTTGCCCTCATTTAGATTGAATAGATTATTTTACTTGCATACCTGCGGTGACACCGCTATCGGCAGATAACAAGAATAAATCACTACCGCCTGTCCCTGCGGATAGAATCATTCCCTCAGATACACCGAATTTCATTTTACGTGGTGCAAGGTTTGCTACCATAATCACAAAACGACCTTCTAATTCTTCTGGCTTATTGTAAGCCGCTTTAATGCCAGAGAAGACTTGACGAGTATGATCGCCAAGATCCAATTCAAAACGTAAAAGTTTATTAGATTCTGGCACCGCTTCGCATTTCAACACTTTTGCTACACGCATATCAAGTTTAGCGAAATCATCAATAGTGATGGTTTCTGCAATAGGTTCAACGGCAGAAAGTGCGGTTGGTTTTGCTTCAGTTTTTTCTGTTGCTTTATTGGCTGCGGCAAATAAGGCTTTGGTTTCTTCCACAACGGCATCAATTTGTTTTTTCTCTAAACGAGAGAATAAGGCTTTGAATGGTGCAAGGGTATGACTAAGCAATGGTTGATGAATATTATCCCAACGTAATTCAGCTTGTAAGAAGGCTTCTGCACGTTCTGCCAGTTTTGGAAGAACAGGTTTTAAGTAAGACATCAACACGCGGAAAAGCTCAATACCCATTGAACATACGGCTTGTAATTCTGCCTCTTTGCCTTCTTCTTTTGCAATCACCCAAGGGGCTTTTTCATCAATGTATTTATTAGCTTTATCTGTTAATGCCATAATTTCACGAATGGCTTTATTGTATTCACGGCTTTCGTAATAAGCGGCGATTTGCTCGGCTTGGGCGGTAAATTCTGCAAATAATGCTTCGTCTTCCAGTTTATTTGCAAGTTTGCCTTCAAAGCGTTTCGCAATAAAGCCTGCATTGCGTGAAGCTAAATTCACTAATTTGTTTACAATATCCGTATTTACACGTTGTACGAAATCGTCAAGGTTAAAATCTAAATCTTCAATGCGATCATTTAATTTTGCCGCATAGTAATAACGCAAACATTCAGGATCGATATGATTCAAATAAGTGCTGGCTTGAATGAAAGTCCCGCGAGATTTTGACATTTTCGCCCCATCCACCGTGACATAGCCGTGAGTGAATACATTAGTCGGTTTACGATAGCCGCTGCCTTCAAGCATTGCTGGCCAGAATAGACTGTGGAAATAAACGATGTCTTTACCGATGAAATGATAAAGCTCTGCATCGCTGCCTTCCGCCCAAAATTCATTGAAATCAATGCCTTCACGATTGCATAGATTTTTGAATGAAGCCATATAGCCGATTGGCGCATCTAACCAAACATAGAAGAATTTATCTTTTGCGCCCGGAATTTCAAAACCGAAATAAGGTGCATCGCGTGAAATATCCCATTGTTGTAAACCACTCTCAAACCATTCTTGCATTTTGTTCGCAATTTCAGATTGAAGTGAGCCAGAACGTGTCCATTCTTTTAACATGCCTTCAAATGCAGGTAAGTCAAAGAAAAAGTGTTCAGATTCTTTTACAACAGGTGTTGCACCAGAAACAGCTGAACGAGGATTAATTAAATCCATTGGGCTGTAAGTAGAAGCACAAACTTCGCAGTTATCGCCATATTGATCTTCTGCTTTACATTTCGGGCAAGTGCCTTTCACAAAACGATCAGGCAAGAACATATTTTTTTCAGGGTCGAATAACTGAGAAATAACTTTACTCTTAATAAAACCATTGGCTTTGAGTTTATTGTAAATTTCTGCGGTAAGCTGTTTGTTTTCTTCGCTGTGAGTGGAATGGTAGTTATCAAAACTAATATTAAAACCTGCAAAATCACGAATGTGATCGGCTTTTGCTTTGGCAATTAATTCTTCGGGTGTAATGCCCAGTTTATCGGCATTCAACATGATCGGCGTGCCGTGCGCATCGTCCGCACAGACAAAATGGATTTTATTGCCACGCATACGTTGAAAACGCACCCAAATATCCGCTTGGATATGTTCTAACATATGGCCTAAATGAATTGCCCCATTGGCATAAGGCAAGGCGCAAGTGACTAAAATTTTACGGGGTTGAGTTGTCATTTTTATTCTCTTTTTAGCATACAAAATTGTGCTTATCTTACTAGAAAAAAAAATGAGGGGCTAGTTTAAAGCTTGGTAAAATTCGATGAGAATTGAGTTTTTATTGCGTAATGAGTAGAATATCTCTATTTTTCACTAGATTTCCTAATATTTAGTTTATTTATACCATGAATACCCTAGTCACTACTTCAAAAAAATTTTATTCTCTACAATATATTAGAGGTTTTGCAGCATTAGCTATATTATTTTTTCACTTGAAAGCTTCATTAAATGGTGTTTATTCTCAAATTAGCTTAGGAGACTTGCTTTTTTCACAAGGATATTTGGGGGTTGATTTCTTTTTTGTATTAAGCGGATTTATTATTTGTTTTTCTACAGAAAAAGAAAGCTATGGATGGGGTGAGTTTATTATTAGAAGGTTTTTTAGAATTTATCCTTTACTTGTTATTTGTATAACTACATATTATTTAGTGATGAGAAATTATGATTTGCATTATTATTTTATTTCTGTGTTAGGATTTAACTTTAATTATCAAGCTTCTGCGCCTCATTTTGGTTATAATGTATTACCGTCTGCATGGTCGATTTCTTATGAGATAGTTTTCTATTTTGTTTTTTCTATAGCAATGGCTATTAATCATAAATATCGTGTGTATATCACTATTTTTTTAATTTTTCTTTTGTATCTTTCTTCTAGTTACTATTTTAATCATGATTTTCATTTATACTTTAGAGAGGGAGATAACAACTTAGTTGGAGAACATAATGTGTTGTATATATTTACCTCTTCAATGTTCTTTGAGTTCGTTTACGGCATGTTGATTTATTTGTTTTATAAGTATTCTAAAGGTTTTGTAGGGAAGTTAAATATAGTAAATGACTATCCAATTAAAGTTTCCTTTGTTTTATGTGGTATTTATCTGTTTTTCTTTATTTTGTCTAATGATAAAGATAACTTTTATTGGTTGCTGGAGACTGGGTTGTTTTCTGGTGGGGTTATTGCATCTTTATTTATTATTTTATGTGTTTTATATGAGGCTTTATTTAAAATGCCTCGCTCATCTTTATTAATATATCTTGGGGAAATATCTTATTCACTTTACATCAGTCATATGGTGTTTACTGATTTTATTTATCATAAGTTTCATATCGTAAAACAAAATGGCGTTGCTACCTTTTGTATGGTAACTATCTTATGTATTTTGATAGCTATGATTTTGCATCATACAATTGAAAAACCAATGATATCTTACTCAAAAAAGTTAGTTTTACGCATGAAAAATTAATTTTAATGAAAAGTGAGTAGTTGTTATCACTTTTTTCTAGTTTGAAAAACTTTAACTTAACATACCGCACTTTCCGTGATTAAATATGCCCGACAAATTTACTCTACTAAACAGGAAGTTATTATGGCAACCTACTTTTCTGATAATTTGACTGCCGAGCAGCAAAATCAAGTTCAGCAGATTATTCAACAATTTCAGCATCCAACCCTGCAAAAGGATCTGATTTCCCTTAATACTTTGAAAAAAGTGGAAAAGGGCGGTGATACTTTACGCATTGAATTGCAATTACCTTTTGCGTGGAATTCGGGTGCAGAACAGTTAAAACAAGCGGTTTCAGATGCGTTGTTGAAAGCAACAGATTGCAAAGCAATTAAATGGGCGGTGACCTATCAAATCGCCACACTTAAACGTGCAAATAATCAACCTGCTGTAAAAGGTGTGAAAAATATTATTGCTGTGAGCTCTGGTAAAGGCGGCGTAGGGAAATCATCGGTTTCTGTTAATCTCGCTTTAGCATTACAAGCACAAGGTGCACGTGTTGGGATTTTAGATGCGGATATTTATGGCCCTTCTATTCCACATATGTTAGGCGCAGCGGATCAACGTCCAACTTCGCCAGATAATCAACACATCACCCCAATTAAAGCACATGGTTTATCTGCAAATTCCATTGGCTTTTTAATGAATGAAGACAGCGCAACAATTTGGCGTGGCCCGATGGCGAGCAGTGCATTAAGCCAATTATTAAATGAAACCCTATGGGATAGTTTAGATTATCTTGTTATCGATATGCCTCCGGGCACTGGTGATATTCAACTTACCTTATCACAACAAATCCCTGTGACTGGCGCAGTGGTAGTGACAACTCCACAAGATATTGCTCTGCTTGACGCAGTAAAAGGTATTTCAATGTTTGAGCGAGTATCTGTACCGGTATTGGGCATTGTGGAAAATATGTCGATGCATATTTGTAGTAAGTGCGGTCATCACGAAGCGATTTTTGGCACAGGCGGTGCAGAGAAAATGGCGGAAAAATACAATGTGAAAGTATTAGCTCAACTTCCTTTACACATTCGTATCCGTGAAGATTTAGATGCTGGCAACCCAACTGTTGTGCGAGTGCCTGAAAATGAAATTTCACAAGCGTTCTTACAACTTGCAGAAAAAGTCTCTACAGAACTTTACTGGCAAGGTTCCGTAATTCCAAGTGAGATTTTATTTAAAGAAGTGAAATAATCAAAAAAGATAGGGCTGCATTTGCAGCCCTTTTGTTTATTGTGGATCAATTAAATCAACAAGTTTCATAATAACTTCATCGATTAAATAATCTTCTGCTTTTGTAGCAAATTTTGCCTGTCGTTCTTCTAAATCTAATGCTCTTAGTTGGTGGCACAAAATAACACCAGTTATTTTTCCTGATTGAGTGCTATTTCCGTCAAGAGTAACTGTCACACTTTGTGAACGTGCAGCATTTCCACCTGTTGAAATTGGGCAACAAAGAGCCGTTCCTAATGCTTTGTTTAATAACTCATCAGTTATGACAATAAAGTAATGTGGGCTACGTAATTCCTTTCCTTTTGTTGGATCGGGATCAATGTACCAAATTTCACCTTTTTTTGGGGCTCGCATTACCATACTTCTTTCCCTACAGCTTTAGAGCTAGTGAGTTCTGAGATTGATGCATTTAAGTTTGCTATTTCTTTGCTATCAATAGCAGTTAATAATTCCGCAATGCTTTTTCGTCCTCTTGATTTTCGTTTAACTGGGGTAAGCACAACTTGTTCTCCTTGCGGTTCTAAATTGATTTTATTTCCAATTTCCCAGCCCATTTTTTGTAATATTGCCATTGGAACAGTTAAAACTGCGGCACCACCTTGTTGTCTTAATGTCGCTTGCATGATGATCTCCTAGATTAAAGTGCTACTTTGTGTAACATTGTAGTGCAAATAAAAAATAAAACAACTCTAATTTATTTCACCCATCTCACCACTTCATCCAACCCTTTACGGGATTTTTTCGCAATATCTCGTGAGCGATAGCCGAAGGTTGCGGCGACAGAAACCGCATATTCCTGAGGATCAAATAATCCTTCTTCGGCGAGGCATTCATTCATTTTGTCGTAATGAAAACCTTCAATTGGGCAAGAGTCGATGCCAAGGGCTGCGGCGCCAGTAAGCATATTGGCAAGGGCGATATAAGTTTGTTTACTGCACCAATCAAATAAAGTGCGGTCGCTTTCGAGCAATTTCATATCTTCTTCTTGCAAGGCTTTGTATTTTGCGAGGGCGGCTTGTTGTTGATCTGCGTTCAAGCCTTTGCGCGCCATTACATCCACAAAAAATGGGCTGTCATAACGGGCATTTTTCTTCGCTAAAATCACCACAAGGTGACTGCAATGATCAAGCTGATTCATCATTCCCCAGCTAAAAGGTTTCATTTTTTCGCGCAGGGTTTTATTTTGAATCACTAAAAATTTCCAAGGCTCGGAGCCTACAGAACTCGGTGATAATCGACCGCACTCTAAAATACATTCAAAATCTTCATCACTGATTTTTTTTGCGGGGTCGTAATAACGTGTTGAGCTGCGTTGATGAAAGAGTTCAAGAACTTGTTCACGAGTAAGTTGAGTCATTTTATTTCCTCTTTTTTAAACAAAAATGTGGTGCCATATTAAAGATTAGTTTTTGCTAAAACAAGGGAAAGATTCTAGAATAGTCAGCACTTTTATCACAGAGGGTGCAAATAATGACAAGAATTGCAATTATTCCTGCGAGAGCAGGTTCTAAAGGAATTAAAGACAAAAATTTACAGCTTGTGGGGGGCGTTTCTTTGGTCGGGCGTGCGATTTTGGCGGCGCAAGAATCGGGTATGTTTGATCAAATTGTGGTGACATCAGACGGTGAAAATATTTTAAAAGAAGCCACAAAATACAGCGCAAAAGCAGTGGCACGTCCTGAAAGTTTGGCACAAAGTGACACACGCACCATTGATGCGATTTTGCATTGCTTAGAAACACTCAATATTTCACAAGGCACCGCCGCACTTTTGCAACCAACCAGCCCATTACGCAACGCTTTAGATATTCGTAATGCGATGGAAATTTTCCTTGGTGGCAAATATAAATCCGTGATTTCCGCTTGCGAATGTGAGCATCATCCTTATAAATCCTTCACTTTAGAAGGCACCGAAGTTCAGCCTATTCACGAATTAACGGATTTTGAAGCCCCTCGCCAAAAATTACCGAAATCTTATCGTGCAAATGGCGCAATTTATATTAATGACATCGCAAGTCTCTTTGAAGAAAAACGCTTTTTTATTGCCCCAATGCGTTTTTATTTAATGCCAACTTATCGTTCCATTGATATTGATTCCACACTTGATTTGCAATTAGCAGAAAGTTTAATTTCAAAAGAATTCTAAAAAAATTGGCCGCACTTTGCGGCCTTTGTTTTTTGATAAGCACATTTGCTTTTTCTCAATAAAAACGCGCCTAAAAATCACCGCACTTTTATCGGGATAAACCTTATTTTTTATTATGCAATAAAGCAATCGTTTGCTTTTTTTGTGAAGTTTATTAAATGTAAATTATTTGTAAAGATAGTCTTTTAAAATTGCGTTTTATTACTCAAATTATATACTTCTGTCCCTTATTAGCCTTAAAATAAATAAGGGTTAGAAATCATTTTTAACATAGCTAGGGGAAATATATTTATGAATAAAATCTACAAAATTGTATTTAATCGCTTGACCAATGCAAGCGTTGTGACATCGGAACTAGCCAAAGGACGTGGCAAAACTAAAAATCATATTGGAAAAGCTTTACTTTTAACCGCAATATGTGCGGGGGGTATCGATACGGTAGAAGCAGCTAAAGTAATGGGAAATGGATTAAGGGGGGATGGTACCACTATTTCTACAGGTGATGTTAATGTTGATCATGGTATAGCTATAGGTACAGGCGATGGTGCTGATAAAGCAAGAGTTGTAAAAGATAGAGCTATTGCTATAGGTTCTAATTCAACAGCTGATGGTGTAATGAGTATTGCATTAGGAAGGAAAGCACAAACTGAAAAAGATAATTCACTTGCAATAGGAACAAATGCAACAACAAGATATGAAAATTCTATAGCAATTGGTCGAGATGCTTATACTAATGCTGATAGTCATAATAGTTATTCTACTGATGGTATTGCAATAGGTAATGGTGCTAAAACAAGTTTGTTTGGTGATACTTCAACGCGGTTTAAATTAGTAAAATTTGGAAGAAATAAAGTAGCAGAGGGTATTTCTATTGGTACTAAATCTATAGCGAGAACAGGTTCTGTTCAAATTGGTAACCAAGATTATAATGGTGCAATTGGTGAATATAATTTAAGTGATGTGAATAATAAATTACAAGGAGTGAATAATGTTGGTGCAACCACAGTAGGTGACAATTCTATTAACCGCTCTCACTTCTCTGCGGTAATTGGTGCTTATAACTCATTAAGTTCTATCAAACAAATAGGTGGTGGTTTTACCGCATTGCTTAATGGCACATTAGCAGCTTCTAATGCACAAGGAATGGGTTCAACTATATTAGGTTCTTTAAACTCAATGGAAAATCTTCCATCAGAAAATGGTGAAGTATTACAATATTCTGGTATTGCTAATAGTATTGTTGGTACGGCTAATAAAATTAGACATAGTAATGGCGCATTAATTTGGGGTACAGGAAATGAAATTAATCGTTCAATACTTAATATGAATGAATATCTTAATGTGAGTGGAATGAATGGCAATCATAGTATAAAAGATCTTCAAAATAATTTAATGACATATTCAAAAACTAATCGTGCTGGTTCTGTAGGTGTAATAGGATCTGATAATGAAGTAAATCAAACTTTATTTTCAACAGTATTTGGTGTAGGTAATAGAATAAAAACAACAGAAGAAGTAACTGAAGACGACTTAGCAAGCATTAATAATAAGAGTAGTGAAGTTGAAAAATTAGCTGATAATTTTAGAAGTAAAAATATGAATGCATTTTTAAGTGTATCTGGTTATGAAAACAACTTAAAAGATGTAACACGTGGTATGATCATGGGTGTAAAAAATATTACTGAATATGCAACAGATACTTTAATGTTTGGAAATTATCATGCATTAAAAGGAACTAAAGATAATTTAGCTGAACGTAATATTTTACTTGGTTTTAATTATGATAATGTGAATCCAGAACACCATGCTGACCAACCAACTAAGGGTCAAACTGATGTGGCGACTTCTGTAAAAGACACCATCGGCATCGGATCTGATGTAAAACTTGGTGCGGATAGAACCATCGCTATGGGTAAAGGTGCTAATGCGAAAGGTGAAGACAGTATTGCAATTGGTACAGAAAATCTCGCTGGTGGTACACAAACCATTGCTGTAGGTTATAAAAACGTAGTGACAGCCACTCATTCTGGTGCATTTGGCGATCCAAACTATATCGGCACCGACAAATCTAATACCACAGGCACTTATGCATTTGGTAATAATAATGGATCAGCAGATAAACCAATCATTACCAATCATACCTTTATTTTGGGATCCAATGTGGTCACAACAGCCGATAACTCTGTGGCATTAGGTAAGGATACTGCAATTACTGCAGGACGTGCCAATACTACAGGTGCACTTAAAGCGAAAAACACCGATGGCACGGATGGTAAAACAACAACCGCGGGTGCAACAGGAACCGTCAATACCGCTAATGTAAATGGTGTTGAGTATTCAGGATTTGCAGGTAGTACTTCCGTGGGGGCTGTTTCTGTTGGTGCGAGCAGTAAAGAAAGACGTATCCAAAACGTCGCTGCGGGTGAAATTAGTGGTACTTCTACCGATGCTATCAACGGTTCTCAACTTTATGCGATAGCAGATACATTAAGTAAGAAAATGCTGACTGGAGATGCTGTAAACACCACAGTGAATAATGCATTGTCAAATAGCGGTTGGAAAATTAGCGAAGATAACGGCACTAAGACCGAAAAAGACCTTGTTAAACCTAATGATAATGTAGTATTCGCAAAAGGAATAGGTACGACCGTTAGCGTAGAGACAGCTCAAGATGGTAAAGAGACCACTGTTAAATACAATGTGAATGTGGACGGTTCAACCATTAAAGTGAATAGTGAGGGCAAGCTCTACGCAGTGTTACCAAGTACTTCTTCTATTGAGAAATCAAATATCACTGTAAAGGAAAGTGGTGAAGTTTTACAAACTGAAAGCGAAGGTCTAGTAACTGCTAAAAATCTTTCTAGTCAATTAAGTCATGTTGGATTTACATTAAAAGCAGGTAAAACTGAAGGCACTAATTCATCAAGTGACACATTAGCTAACGGTGAAATGATGAAAACTGGTAGTACAGTTACTATGTCAGCGGGTAAAAATATGGATGTTGAGCATCGCAAAGGTGGAGAAGTTGTTTATAAGACAAAAGACGATGTAAACTTTAATAGCGTTCAACTCGGTGCCGATGGTCCAAAAATTCAAAATAACAATGGAAATGGTATTAAATTCAGTGATAAAAACGGCAATAATCCTGTTAAGGTAAATGGTGTGGCTCCAGGTGAAATTTCATCAACTTCTACTGATGCGATTAACGGTAGCCAGTTACATGCTGTAGCAGCAGGTATTGGTCATAAACTTGGTGACTTAGATAACAAGATCAATAACGTTGGTAAACGTGGAGATGCAGGTACTGCAAGTGCATTAGCGGCGGCGACAATTCCGCAAGCTTATACACCAGGTAAGAGCTTAGTTGGTATTGCAGCTGGTAACTATCAGGGGCAAAATGGTCTTGCAGTAGGTATGTCTCGTATCTCTGATAACGGTAAGATTATTATCCGTTTATCTGGTACGGCAAATACTCAAGGTAAAACTGGCGTTGCAGCTGGCGTAGGTTACCAATGGTAATCAGCTGATAGCAAAAACATAATGAAAAACACCGCAAAGTGCGGTGTTTTTTTATGTCTTTTTTATTTATTCTCATTTAGAAAAGAGGATTTTTATGATGGAAATTCACTTCAAAGCAGGCTCCAAAACTTGCGGAAAATCTACCGCACTTCTGTGCAAAATGAGAAAATACCAACAGGATTTTAACATTACATTAGCAATTATTTTTCAATAATTAGTCTAATAGTTTCAATCACTTACAATCTTAACAAATTGAATTGAGAGTCAATCTCAATACGAAAATTTCCCTTCGATAAAAATAAAAAAATTTATGATCTCAGTCAATAAAACAATCGTTTTACTCTAGTCTGGGTAACTCTGAAGGAGTATCCTTATTTCTAGAGTGGTTATTGGACGTTTGGGTGTAATGCCCTCCACTTACTTTCTGTTTCTATCTATTATAATTTGGGGGGAAAATATGAACCGTTTTGTTATAGGTGATCCGAAAGATTGCATTGGATGCAATACCTGTATGGCTGCTTGCAGCGAAGTACACAAAGCTTTTGGATTACAATCCTTTCCGCGGTTACAAGTAATGCGCAACGACGATATTACTGTGCCGATCTTATGTCGTCATTGTGATGATTCACCTTGTGCTACAGTATGTCCTGTGCACGCGATAAAGCATGATAATGATACCATTCAACTCAATGAAAGTTTATGCATTGGCTGTAAACTTTGTGCTATCGCTTGTCCATTTGGGGCGATTACACAGCATGGTAGCGCACCATTAGATGCACCAAACCATTATGACAGTTTTTCTTTCACTGATGCGGTAAAACGTGATATTCGCACTGCACCGAATAATACCGATGTTCACAATATGCTTGCATGGGAACCTGGTGTAAAAGCCATTGCGGTGAAATGCGACCTTTGCTATTTCCGTGAAGAAGGTCCTGCTTGTATGCAAACTTGCCCAACAAAAACTTTATTCTTAATTAGTGATGAGAGTATCGAACAAGCAAATCGCAAAAAACGCGAAATGGCAATGATGGGTTCTCCTGTCGTGCCAAGATAAAAGTTTATTGTTTGTTTACTCGTTAATCAATGGAGTGAAATTATGAGTTCTTCAATCAGTTTACTCATCACGTCCTTGTTGATTTATGTCGTTGGTGCGTTTATTTCTCTCGCTGTGCGAAAAAATGAACAACTTTCAATCAATATATCCGGCGTGACCGGTGTACTTGGTGGCTTGTTAGGCATTGTTGCCTGCATTCCCGTGCTTATCAGCAACGATACGGTCGTTGATGTGTTTTCAACCCCTTTCGACTTCGCCCAATTTTCAATCCGCATCGACGGATTAGCTGCATTTATGGTGTGTGTAATTTCTTTAATGGTTATTATCACCGCACTTTATTCCTTTTCCTATGTGAAAGAATACATTGGCAAAGGCGCTGGCACGATGGGTTTCTTTATGAATTTGTTTATCGCCTCAATGGTTGCTTTGGTCACCAGCGATAACGCTTTCTACTTTTTAGTATTCTTTGAAATGATGTCTTTGGCATCTTACTTCTTAGTACTGACCGAACAAGACGACAACGCAACCAATGCGGGCTTATTGTATTTCTTCATTGCTCACGCTGGTTCTGTGTTGATTATGATCGCTTTCTTTATTTTCTATTGCTACGCAGGTAGCTTTGAATTTGAAGCCTTCCGCCACACCGAGCTTTCAATGCCTTTAGCCTTTACGGTATTTATTTTGGCATTTCTTGGTTTCGGCGCAAAAGCAGGGATGATTCCATTGCATAGCTGGTTACCAAAAGCTCACCCAGCTGCACCTTCTCATGCTTCTGCAATGATGTCTGGTGTGATGGTTAAAATCGGTATCTTCGGGATTATTAAAGTGGGTATTGATCTACTTGGCGCACACAATATGTGGTTTGGTGTGATTGTGCTTGCTTTTGGCGCAGTTTCTTCTGTGCTTGGCGTACTTTATGCCTTAGCAGAACATGACATCAAAAAACTTTTGGCGTATCACACCGTAGAAAACATTGGCATTATTATGATGGGTGTTGGTGTCGGTATGATTGGTATGGCAATCCATAATCCTGTACTTGCTATTGTCGGTTTACTAGGTGGTTTATATCACTTACTTAACCATGCAGTATTCAAAGGCTTATTGTTCTTGGGTGCTGGTTCTGTGATGTACCGTTTACATTCAAAAGATATGGATTTAATGGGTGGACTTGGCAAATTAATGCCATTTACTGCTTTCTGTTTCTTGATTGGTACTATGGCAATTTCTGCATTACCACCATTTAATGGTTTTGTGAGTGAATGGTTTACTTATCAATCTTTATTCAGCCTAAGCCAACACAATGATGTGGTATTACGCATTGCAGGCCCTGTTGCAATCATTATGCTTGCTTTAACTGGTGCACTTGCCGCACTTTGTTTCGTGAAAGTGTATGGTATTAGCTTTGGTGGTGCACCACGCAGCGAAAAAGCAGCACATGCACGCGAAGTGCCAAAACCAATGGTAATTGCAATGGCAATCTTGGCATTATTCTGCGTACTTTTAGGTGTGGGCGCTTCTGTCGTGACACCAATTATTGCCAATATTGCAACCGCACTTTCTCATAATGACATGCTTAATTTAGCAGAAAATGGTGTTGTGGTAGCAAGCAATACACCGAATACGGCGCTTTCTACACCAATGGTGAGCATTATGTTGATCGCATTCTTTGTGTTGCCGTTTATGTATTACGCTTACACCAAAAGCAATCGTATGGCAGATCGTGCAAAAGGCAATCCTTGGGCTTGTGGTTATGCTTACGAAATGGATATGGCAGCATCTGCGGGTAGTTTTACTCGTCCGCTTCGTATTATCTTCAAACCACTTTATACCTTGCGTCAAGTGCTTGATCCTGCGCCTGCTGGTGCAAAAGGTATCAATGCATTAATTTCAGGTGCGACCAAAACAGAACCATTTTGGGAAGAAAAAGTAACAATGCCGATTGCGCATTTTATCCCATGGTTAGGTCGTAAAATTCAATGGCTACAACAAGGCGACTTCCGCGTTTATTGCGTGTACTTCGTGATTGCCTTGGTTGTGTTATTACTTTCCATTGCGTTGATGTAGGAGGAAATTATGATTTCATTACCTTCAGAAATTTCCACTTCCGCTGGAATGTTCCTTTTAGCCATTGTGCAAGCGTTAATTCTTCTCGCTTTAGCACCGCTCTTTTCAGGCATTTCACGGATGATTCGGGCTCGTATTCAATCTCGTCGAGGCCCGGGCTTGTTACAAGATTATCGCGATATTGCCAAATTAATGACGCGTCAAAATATTTGGCCAGATAATGCGGGTTGGGTATCTCGTGTTATGCCTTATGTGTTAATTAGCACAGTTATGGTGGTTGCGATGAGTTTACCTATGTTTACTCATCACTCACCGTTTGGGGCAGGCAGTGATTTAATCACCGTTATTTATTTGTTTGCGTTGTTCCGCTTTTTCTTCTCAATTGCGGGTTTAGATTCGAACAGTACTTTCTCAAGTTTAGGTGCAAGCCGTGAAGTGACATTAGGCGTACTTGTTGAACCCATCTTAATGTTGGCATTCATTGTGATTGCTTTAATTGCAGGTTCTACAAATTTTGCCGTTATTAGCACCGCACTTTCTAGCCAACCTTGGCAATATCCTGTTGCAACAGTGATTGCCTTAGTTGCCGCGGCTTTTGCGATCTTTATTGAAATGGGAAAAATTCCATTTGACTTAGCTGAAGCAGAACAAGAACTTCAAGAAGGCCCACTTACTGAATATTCAGGCCCGTCTTTCGCCTTATTGAAAGTCGGTTTGAGTTTAAAATCAATGGTGGTTGCCTCTATCTTTGTGAGCGTGCTTTTCCCATTCGGTGCAGCACAAGAGTTCACAGTAAGTGCGGTCATTTTAGGTATCGTTTCTTTCTTTGTGAAATTGCTCGTGGTATTTATCGCCGCATGTGTGTTTGAAAACACATTGGCTCGTACCCGTTTTATGCTAACAGGACGTTTAACTGTGGTCGGTTTCGGCATTTCAGTGTTGGCGTTTGTGTTTTACTTCACAGGATTGTAAGGAGGAAATATGGAACGTTTAGCACTAATTACAATCATTTTGCCGTTTGTCGGTGCGTTTATTGTGGGGTTGAACAAACAATCTTTCCCAAAAATCGCCACAATTTTTGCCGCACTTGCTACCCTTGGCACACTTGCTGTGGCTGGGCAGTGGTATGCAAATGGCGCACAATCTGTCACCTATGATTTAGTCAAATTTGGTGATACCGCAATCTTCGGCGTGACCTTAGATGCAGTGAGCACTTTAATTGCCTTTGCCGTTGTGGGTTTAGGTTTCTTAATTTGCTTATATTCTTGTGGTTATTTAACCGATAAAAACCGCGAACATCCGCATAACGGATTACCTCGTTTTTATGCTTTCTTATTGATTTTCATTGGTGCAATGGCGGGTTTGGTGTATTCATCAACTTTAGCGGGTCAGTTGCTTTTCTTTGAAATCACAGGGGGATGTTCTTGGGCATTAATCAGCTATTATCAAAGCCAAAAAGCAATGGCGGCAGCGATGAAAGCGTTGATTATCACTCACATAGGTTCATTAGGTTTATATCTTGCTGCGGCTTATTTATTTAGCCAATCCGGCACATTCTCTATCACGGCGTTAGAACATCTTGCGCCAGAAGCGAAAACTATCGTGTTATTTGGCGTGATGTTTGCTGCATGGGGTAAATCAGCACAACTTCCAATGCAAATTTGGTTACCAAATGCGATGGAAGCGCCAACACCCGTCAGTGCGTATTTGCACGCGGCATCAATGGTAAAAGTGGGCGTCTATATTTTCGCGCGTTCCGTGATGTCTGCTGGTGAAATTCCTCACATTGTGGGTGAAGTGGGAATTGTTATGGCAATGATTACATTAATTTATGGTTTCTTAATGTACTTGCCACAAGCAGATTTAAAACGCTTACTTGCGTATTCAACTATCACTCAACTTTCTTACATTTTCATCGGGCTTTCTCTTGCAGCATTAGGTTCTAAATTAGCTTTTGTTGCAGCGATTGCTTATATCTTTAACCACGCCTTTGCGAAAAGCTTATTCTTCTTGGTTGCAGGTTCATTGAGCTATGCCACAGGTACACGTTCAATGCCTCGTTTACAAGGGATTATGCGCACCATGCCTGTTGTTGGTACAGGATTTGGTATTGCTGCATTGGCTATTGCTGGTGTGCCGCCGTTTAATGGTTTCTTCAGCAAATTCCCATTATTTGCCGCTGGTTTCGACCTTGGACAAGAATATTCATGGGTAACTTGGTTAATGGTGATTGCGTTGATTGAATCTACGGCAACATTTGTTTGGTTGCTTTATAAATTTGGTCAATGCGTTATCGGTAAACCATCTGAAGACGTGCAAAATGCGCAACCATTGCCATTCTCTATGACATTTGTTTTAGTGATTTTAATGGTGATGTCTGTGTGTTCTAGCTTTATCGCTGCCTATTGGTTAGGCCTTGCGGGTTAAGGAGAGAATTATGTTAATGATCAATGTATTAGCGAGTTTACTCATCATTACATCGCTTTGTGTCATTATGGCAAAAACCGCAAAAAAATCCGCGTTATGCTATGGCTTACAGTCTCTTGTATTGGTGGTGTTATTCGTTTATTTGGCATTTGAAATGCAAGCTCACGAACTTTATATGTGGTCCATTAGTGCATTCATCACGAAAGTATTATTAGTGCCAGGGATTTTAATCTTTTCTTTACGAAAAATTGACGAAAGTCAAACTCCTGCAGGAATGAATGTAGCTTGGTTGATCCCGATCACATCTATCATCGTTTGCTTATGTTACTTTGTTGTCATTCCAGTGAACTTACCGTTAGTTGAACATTTAAAACCAGCGTTGTCAGTATCACTTAGCCACTTCCTTTTAGGTTTAGTGTGTATTGTGAGCCAACGCAATATTGTTAAACAAGTTTTCGGTTATTGTTTAATGGAAAACGGTGCGCATTTAACGTTGGCTTTACTTGCCAACAATGCGCCAGAATTAGTTGAAATCGGCATTGCCACCGATGCGATTTTTGCGGTCATCATTATGGTGGTGTTGGTGAATAAAATTTACCGCACTTTCAACACTGTTGATGCTAAACAACTTATGAGTTTGAAGGGGTAACGCTATGTATGAACAATGGATAATTGCGTTATTAGTCGCACCTTTAGTCATCGCTTTTGAAAGCTTTGCACTACGCGGAACAAAAAATCGGACAGTTTGTACCGCATTCCATATTACCGGGTTAATTTTGATGTTGTTCTTTTCTGTACAGGTCATTTCTGGCGTGTTGGAAAAAGGCAGTATCAGTGCATTTAACAACTGGGTGTATGTTGATAGTCTTTCTGCCATTTTCTTAGGCTTAATTGCTGTCGTGGGTTCGCTTGCTGGTGTGTATTCCATCGGTTATATGAACACTGAATTGGAAGAAGGGCATATTGATTTTAAAACCTATGCACATTACCACGGTTTCTTACACTTATTCTTCTTTACGATGATTGTGTCAGTTATCACCAATAACTTAATTTTAATGTGGGTTGCAATTGAAGCAACAACATTAAGCTCTGCGTTTTTGGTCGGTACTTACAAACAAAAAACATCCCTTGAAGCCGCGTGGAAATACATCATCATCTGTTCTGTGGGCGTCGCTTTCGGTTTATACGGCACACTTTTAACCTTTGCGAATGCAAATGGCGTGCTTACTGATCCAAGCCAAGCGATTTTCTGGTCAGCCGTGAATCAACAAGCCACTGGTTTAAACCCAATGTTGATGTATATCGCATTCGCTTTCGTATTGATTGGTTTCGGCACGAAGTGCGGTCTATTTCCAATGCATACTTGGTTATCAGACGCACACAGTGAAGCACCAAGCCCTGTGAGTGCAATTTTATCAGCGGTGTTATTAAACTGTGCAATGCTTGTGGTGTTGCGTTACTACACATTAGTTTCAAAAGCGGTTGGCGCAGAGTTTCCACAAACTTTAATGTTGATCTTTGGTTTACTTTCAGTGCTTGTGGCGGCGTTATTTATCATCGTGCAATTTGATATTAAACGTATGCTTGCTTACTCAAGTATCGAAAATATGGGCTTAATCAGCTTTGCTTTCGGTCTTGGTGGCCCAATTGGGGTATTTGCAGGTTTACTTCACACTATCAACCACAGTCTTGCGAAAACTTTATTATTCTGTGCATCGGGTAATATTCTATTGAAATATAAAACCCGTGATATGAATCAAGTGCGTGGATTATGGCGTGTTGCACCAGTGAGTGCGGTGCTTTTCGCAGGTGGTGCGTTGGCATTGGGCGGTATCCCTCCATTTAACGTATTTGTGAGTGAATTTAGTGTTGTAGTCGCAGGGATTACAGCAGGTAAAACTTGGTTAGTTATTTTATGCTTAATTTTACTTACCATCGTGCTTGCAGGGCTTGCTTTAATGCTATTAAAAACAGTACTTGGCAAACAACCTGATAACGTGGAAGCAGGCGAAGTCAGTAAAGTCTCTTTGGCGGCAATGGCCATACTATTGTTGTTAATGTTTGTAATGGGTATCCATATTGCAGAGCCAATCTTGCAGTTACTAAAAAGTGCGGTAGGAATTGTGCTTGGATCTGAACATGTGTCCTTTGGCGATATGCTAGTTTTACCTTGGCAAAGTTTAGCGAAATGATCGACAACTGGGGGAAAAAATGGAATTAAGTAAAAATACATCGGTCGATCCGGTAAAAATGCTCGGCAAAAATTATATTGAAGCCGTTAATGCAAAATTTCCGAATACAATTTTAGATGAGGAGTGGTCTACACCGAATCAAGTAACTTTAACAGTGAAAACGAATATGTTACCTGATGTGGTGGAATATCTTTACTATCAACATGAAGGCTGGTTGCCATTAGTTTTTGGTAACGATGAACGTTCAATTCATGGTCATTATGCTGTTTATTACGTGCTTTCTATGGAAGGTGTCGTCAAAACTTTTGTGACGATTAAAGCACTCGTAGATCCAGTCACACTCGAATTTCCTTCCGTAACACCGAAAGTCAAAGCAGCGGTGTGGGGCGAACGTGAATTATTCGATATGTACGGTTTAAAAGCCGTCGGTCTTCCCGATCAACGTCGTTTAGTGTTACCAGATGACTGGCCAGATGATCTTTACCCATTACGTAAAGATTCGATGGATTACCGTTTGCGTCCAGATCCAACAACCGCGACAGAAACATACGAATTTATTAACGAAAAAGGCGAGGCTCGTATCGTTCCACTCGGTCCGTTACATATCACTTCCGATGAGCCAGGACACTTCCGTTTATTCGTGGATGGGGAAGATATTATTGATGCGGACTACCGTTTATTCTACGTACACCGTGGTATGGAAAAATTGGCAGAAACCCGAATGGATTACGATCAAGTCAATTTCTTGGCTGACCGTGTGTGCGGTATCTGCGGTTTCACCCATAGCGTTGCTTATGCTAACTCAGTCGAAAATGCGTTAGGTATTCAAATTCCTGAACGTGCACAATGGATTCGTGCAATTTTGTTGGAAGTTGAACGCTTGCACAGTCATTTATTGAACTTAGGTTTATCTAGCCACTTTACTGGTTTTGATACTGGCTTTATGCAATTCTTCCGAGTTCGTGAAAAATCGATGACTCTTGCGGAAGTGCTTACTGGTGCACGTAAAACCTATGGTATCAACTTAATCGGTGGCGTGCGTCGTGATATGTTGAAACATCAGCGTGAGCAATGTATCAAGCTTATCGGTGAAATGCGTGAAGAACTCAAAACCTTAACCGATATTTTATTAAATACACCGAATATGGAACAACGTACGGTAGGTGTTGGTGTCTTGGCAAAAGATATCGCTCGTGACTTTAGCCCGGTTGGCCCAATGATTCGTGCCTCTGGTTTTACCCGTGATGTGCGTAAAGTTCACCCATTCTCAGGTTATGGCGATGTGCCATTCAATGTTTTCACTGAAGACGGTTGCGATGTCATTTCTCGTGTGAAAGTGCGGGTAAATGAAGTGTTTGAATCCATGAATATCATTGATTATATGGTAGATAACTTGCCAACTGGTGCGATTATCACTGAAGGTTTTAATTACACCCCTGGACGTTTTGCTTTAGGTATCACGGAAGCGCCGCGTGGTGAAGATATTCACTGGTCAATGCTTGGCGATAACCAAAAATTATATCGCTGGCGTTGTCGTGCAGCGACTTATGCAAACTGGCCAACTTTACGTTATATGTTGCGTGGCAATACGGTATCAGATGCGCCACTTATCATTGGTAGCCTTGACCCTTGCTATTCTTGTACTGACCGTGTGACAGTGGTGGATGTACGTAAACGCAAAGCTCAAACGGTTTCTTACAAAGAAATCGAACGCTACGGCATTGAACGTAAAAATTCACCATTAAAATAGGGGGCGCACAATGTTTAAATTACTTAAAACCGTATTAAATGCGGGGGATGTTACCACTAAATATCCGTTTAAACCCTATGAAGTTGATCCTGATTTCCGTGGTAAACCAGAACTGAACTCTGATCAATGTATTGTTTGTGCAGCCTGTACAATGGCATGTCCAGCTAATGCGCTTACCATGCGTACTGATCCTGAAACAGGCGAACGAACTTGGTCATTATTTTTAGGACGCTGCATTTTCTGTGGCCGTTGTGAAGAAGTTTGCCCAACAAAAGCGATTCGTTTAAGCCAAGATTTTGAATTATCAGTCAGCAATAAACAGGATCTTTATCAAGAAACAACCTTCACTACCACGATTTGTCATCAATGTGGTCAACCTTTTGTTTCTCATAAAGAACTCAATTATGCCGTGGATTTATTCAAACAAACGTTGGATAACGATGAACTGGTAAAACATAAATTAGCGGTGCTCAACACTTGCCCAACCTGTAAACGCCAAAACAGTTTGGAAAAAACCGCCGATATGGAATCCAATATGCGCGTGAAATTGGCGTTATTTGATCACGTTAGGGAGATTGCAAGATGAACACACAAATCCCAATGCCCGTGAATGGTATTTCAACGCCATTTAGTGTGGATGAAAACATTGCGAAAATGAAACAAACTTTGTTGAAAAATATTCAACGTTCCGCTTATGTTTACCGTGTTGACTGTGGCGGTTGTAATGGTTGTGAAATTGAAATTTTTAGTACCATTACACCAACCTTTGACGCAGAACGTTTTGGGATTAAGGTTGTTGCATCACCTCGCCATGCGGATATTTTATTATTTACTGGTGCGGTAACTCGTGCAATGCGTACACCTGCAATGCGTGCTTATCAAGCTGCACCCGATCCAAAAATCTGTATTTCTTATGGAGCGTGCGGTTGTGGTGGCGGTATTTTCCATGACTTGTACTGCGTGTGGGGCGGTAGCGATCAAATTGTACCAATTGATGTGTATATTCCCGGTTGTCCTCCAACTCCAGCGGCGACTATTTATGGTTTTGCAATGGCACTTGGTTTACTTGATCAAAAACTCAAAGGTAAACAAGAAATTGCCGATCCTAATGCAGAGGCTAAATTACGTTTCCCAAATATTCCATTAGATTTACGCGTGGAATTAGAACGTGAAGCACGTCGCTTGGCGGGGTATCGACAAGGTGGAGACATCGCTAATCAATTTATGAGTATGATGTCTGAAAAAGATCAGGTTCCATTTGGTGTTCGCCTTGGCGAATTTTTGGAACGTGAAGCGGATCCTCGTTTGAGTGAAATCGTAAACCGATTACATGCAATTAGTATGCCGTTTTCGGGATAGTCTAACGATTGCTCAATAAACTAATAGCTCCGTTTTGATTTCTGCCAAATCTCCCCTTACCCCTCTTTGCTAAAGAGGGGAATAAGAGCGGTCGATTTCAATCTAGTTTTCTGTATTAACAACAGAAAATTAAAATGAGAGAAAAGATACTTTCTTGCTAAAAAAGAATCCTCTCTTTAGCAAAGAGAGGAATAAGAGCGGTCAATTTTAATCTAGTTTTCTGCATTAATAACAGAAAATTAAAATGAGAGAGAAGATACTGTATTGCTAAAGAAGAATCTCCCTCTTTAGCAAAGAGGGGTAAGGGGAGATTTGGCAGTATTGATTAGCGAAGAAATTACTTTACAAGTTTTATAGGACGTACCATGACAACCCAAGTTTTTTTCTATTTACTCAATGAGCGTTTTGTTGAAAACGATGAGCAAGTCCCAGAGCAGGCCAAGCAAGTAATGTATTATTCCCTTGCGATTGGTCACCACGTTGGTGTGATTGACTGCTTTAAAAAATTGCTAATTTGTGATTATGCCGATTACCAACGTTTTGTAGATAGCTTCCCAGAAGGAGATGCAAAACGTAAGTTTGCGGGCTTAATGAAATTTGGTGAAATAGTGATTGATTCAAGTCATGTGAATTTATTGGCTAAGGCACTAGATGAAAATAGATCCAATTTTTCGCCTGAACATCAAAAATGGGTAGATATTTTAATGGATACGCTTGCTTCCATCCAGCGTGAACCTGTGATGTATATTATGGTGAAACGTCGTGATGAATGAAAATGTAATTCTAACTGTTGGTAACACAATGATGGGCGATGACGGCGCAGGCCCTTATCTTGCTCAACTTTGTAGTGAAAATCCGTTGCCAAATTGGACCGCACTTGATGGCGGTTCAGCACCAGAAAATCTTGTGCATCAGATCCGTGCCATGAAACCAAAGCGTTTAATTATCTTTGATGCAACAGAAATGGAACTGCCCGTTGGCAAAATTCGTATTATCGACAAAGAGCTTATCGCCGAAATGTTCTTCGTCAGCACGCATAATTTGCCACTTAATTTTTTAATCGAGCAATTAGAAGAAGATATTCCCGAGGTTATTTTTATTGGTATCCAGCCCGATCTTGTTTCCTTTGGTTTTCCGATGAGTGAAGCTGTAAAAAGTGCGGTAGAATTTTTCTATGGATTTTTGAAGGATGGGGGCGATTTAGGCGAAATTACTCGATTGTAATTGCTTTCATTCATAAAAAACGATCGCTTAACTTGCGATCGTTTTTTTATATGTTAATAAGCAACATCTGCTTAAATGAATTTGGCATTAGCCAGACAATCTTGATGCGATCATCGCTTGCCCTAGACTTAATCCGCCATCTCCCATTGGATATTGATGTGCGCTTAATACATTAAATTCCACAAGCGCTTGTTTCAACAAACGACGTAATAATTGGTTATGCATTACACCGCCTGAAAGCACAATGGTTTTGCAATTGTGGCGTTTGGCTTGCTGACGAGCTAATTCAGCAAAACCTTTTGCCAGCGCATAATGGAAAATAAATGCTTTGTTTTCTTTGGAATCATCGTAATCTAGCCAACTTTGCCAAAATGTGGATAAATCCAATTGATTATTTTTGATTGGCATTTTAACCTGAATATTGAGCGTACTTTTTTCATCTTTGATAAAGTCAGATTTTGTGGCTAGTGCTTCTAAATAACAAGCAGCCTCGCCCTCCCAAGAGAGTTTGTCACCCACAATAGCTAACCCATAAGCTACCGCATCAAATAGTCGCCCAGCCGATGAAATGAGCGGAGAATTAAGATTACGTTCAATGGCATTGGAAAGAATTTCCCAAGGCAATTCGGAACAAGTTTTAGCCGCAATTTCACGCCAATTGGGTACAAATTTTTGCAGATGAGCAAGCCAATTACGCCAAGGTTGAGTTGCCGCAAGATCGCCACCAGGCAAAGCAACGGCAGGCAATCCACCTAAATGTTGAGATTGTTCGCCATCCACTAATAAACATTCACCGCCCCAAAGTTGCCCGTTATCCCCCATTCCAATTCCATCTAAAGCAAGACCAATGACTTTTTCATGACAATGATGTTCTGCCAATACGGCAGCAATATGTGAGTGATGATGTAACACTTCCGCATAGGGTACCGATAATTTTTGTGCGAGGTTTTTCCCCGTTTTTGATGAAAAATAACCTGAGTGAGCATCCACCGCAATTAAATCCGGTTTGAATTGATAAATTTGACAAAATAAGTCGATATTATTTTCTAATTGTTGTTGCACAAGCTCATTGGCGGCATCACCAATATGTTGGCTAACAACGCCTTTATTTTGTTTTAATAGGCAAAATGTATTTTTAAGATCAGAACCCAACGCTAAGATATTTTTTGTATTTTCTGTTTTCAATAGAATTTCATCAGGAACATAGCCACGTGCTCGGCGTAGCGTTTCCACGCCATCAAAAGAGGCTCTCACTAAGCTATCATCAGCGCGTTGCAAAATATCGCGATTATGGCAAAGATAGAAATCTGCCAAATTATTTAATTTTTTCACCGCACTTTCGTTATCTAAAACAGGTGGCTCACCACTAGGATTGGCAGATGTCATGACGAGCGGTTGATTGATTTCACGTAAAAGCAAATGCTGTAATGGATTACTCGGTAACATCACCCCAATTTCATTTAGATTCGGGGCGATATTTTCTGCGAGACTGGACACCTTATTTTTTTGTAACAAAACGATTGGTGCAGCTGTGCTAGTGAGTAATTTGATTTCGGTTTCTGTTAAATTTTGTAAAAAATCTAAACTTGGCACCATTACGGCAAGAGGTTTGCTTGGACGATGTTTACGATCTCGCAGTAATTGAACCACATCGAAATTCTGTGCATCACAAGCCAAATGAAAACCGCCAATCCCTTTGATTGCTAAAATTTTTCCTTCTTTTAGCAAAAGTGCAGTTTGTTTTAAGGCTGTTTGATGTGTTGCAAGTTGATGTTCGCTATCTTGTAACCAAATATGCGGGCCGCAAACTGGGCAGGCATTAGGTTGGGCATGAAATCGGCGATCTGCTGGACTTTTATATTCATGTTCACAATCTGGGCAGAAAGGAAAATCCGACATCGATGTATTTTTACGATCATAAGGAATTTTTTTGATGATTGTAAAACGAGGCCCGCAATGGGTGCAATTAGTGAAAGGATAGTGATAACGACGATTTTCAGGATTGAATAAATCCTCTACGCAAGCAGGACAAGTGGCGGCATCAGGCACAATTTGTGTGTCCATCGCATTGTTTTCGCTTTCTCGGATTACAAATTCAGCAAAGTGCGGTAGATTTTCCCAGTGTTTTTCACATTGTTGAATATCTGTGATCAGTGCTAAAGGCGGTAGTTTTTCCTGTAAATCTTTTAAAAAATGTGTAAGCGCATCTTTTTCTGGATTTACAAATCGAATTAATACTCCTTGCCCATCATTATTTACATCGCCCTTTAGGCCATATTCATTTGCTAATAACCACACAAAAGGGCGAAATCCCACACCTTGCACTTTGCCTTTAATGCGTAATTCGATTCCGTTCATAACTTATTCTCTACATCAAATTGAGTGATTTTTATGGTAACCGAAAATATATGTGCAAGCTGTGATTTTCATCAAAGAAGATTCGTTTTTATAAGCAAATTATTGTGCGTAATGGGCTTTCCAATAACCAATCCACTCTTTTAATAAAACCATATTGCTATTTAACGCACCTAAGTCAGGAACAAAAGATTTTGCAGATAGATTTCCTTTGCTGCCATAGCTTGCCGCTGCAGCCGGAAGTACATTAAATCCTTGTTTTTCAAAAAGGTATTTGGCTCGTTTCATATGCCATTGATTTGTTACTAAAATAATTTTTTGAATATGATCTTTAACTAAAATATTTTTAGTGAAACTGGCATTTTCTTCCGTATTACGGGCTTTATTTTCGATCCATTGTGTTGGCACATTAAAGAATTGGTTAAGTTCTTTCGCCATTAAGTCACCTTCAGAAATGCCTACCAAAGAATAGCCTGTGGTTAAAACAGGTAAGCCCGTTTCTTTTTGTAAAAATGCCGCATAACGTAAACGTTCTAGTTGCGGTGCGCCAGAAGCCGTTTCTGCATACAGTTCTTTGGTTGGGTAAGATCCACCGCCTAATATGACGATGGCTTGAGCTTGTTTATAGTCATCTAGGGTAAGGGCTGGAATGTCGTCATTATCTGTTAGCAATAAACCAGTAAAAGGCGTACTCATGACATAAAGCCAAGTGAAACTGATAAGCGCAATAAATTTGGCTAATTTTTTGAAATGAACACGATAAAGAATCGCTGCAATAATCAGTAATACAAAGGTATTGAGAGGCGGTGCGATAAGAGCGGTAAGAAGTTTTCCTAGTTCTAACATAGATAAGATCCTTGATATAGAGCGGTTTCATTATAATGATTAGTCATAGCTTGTCTATGTTGATTTTGTTAAAATAAGCCTCCTTATTTTTTGATAAACAAACGCTCGAATTCATCAAAAGTGCGGTTATATTTATGAAAGTTTTTAAAGACAGTGTCATTTACCTTGTTGGGGAATTATCGTCAAAGTTAGTTCCTTTTTTACTTTTGCCTTATTTATCGCGTAAATTGGGCGTAGAAGGGTATGGCTTACTTTCTTATTATCAAACTTTTTTAAGTTTATTTTTGATTGTGGTTTCTTTAACCCAAGAAGGCGCAATTTCCCGTTATTTTTATTTTTACGGAAAACGTTCATTAAATTTAGTGGTGAATACCGGCTATGCTTATACCACGATAATTGGCAGTATTATTTTAATTGGTTGTTGGATTGCTCAGTCTGAAATATTATTTTATGCCGCACTTTCCTCAATTTTCCAATCTTTTTTAAATGTTCAGTTAAGTGTAAGACAATGCCAGAAAAAGGCTTGGTCCTATGCGTTTATTCAATTTTCACTCACAGTCACTGGTGCGGTGTTTACCATCGCATTGCTCGAGTATTATCAAAATGATCTTGTTGAAAAAAGAATTTTGGCCATTTTATTGAGTAATTTAGTCGTCTGGTTTTTTTCTTATTTTCTTTACAGAAAGAGTACGACATCTAAAAAATATCAATTTAAGCATTATCAATCTGCATTATTTTATATTTTAGGATTTGGATTGCCGCTCATTTTGCATCATGCGAGCTTTTTCTTAAAAGGACAGTTAGACCGTATTTTTATTTATCACAAATTCAGTGAAACAGATTTAGGGCTTTATGCAATGGGCGCTCAACTTGCTTTGGTCGTTTCAATTGCTATTCAAGCACTTAATAAAGCGATCATTCCCTATTTTTATGAAGCCTTAAAACAAAAAAAATTAGTGATTCAACAGTTACATAAATGGGCGTTATTTTCCTTTTTGCTGATACCTATTCCTGCTTTAGTCATGTGGATTATTCCTGAAGATGTGCTAGTTTGGATTTTAGGTAGCCAATTTGTAGGAACGAAATATTATTTTATTTTATTTTTAATTTCGACCACATTAAGTATTCCTTATTTGATTTTAGTTAATTATCTTTTCTATTATGGAAAAAATAAACTTATTTCCCAATGTTCGGTTTTATCTACAGTTATTTATGTGGCAAGCCTTGTAGCTTTAGCTTTTACAGAAATTAAATATATCCCTTATGCTGGAATTATTGGTTCGCTTTCCATTATTCCTATTCTTTATTTTATGACATCTAAAGTGAGTAAAACCCTATGAATCTCATTCTTTGTTGCACACCATTGCAAGTATTAATTGCGAGAAAAATCATTGAATTACATCCTAACGAGCAATTCTTTGGCGTCATGTTTGGTGGTGTATGGGATAAAAAAAGAACCTTGTATGCGAGTAAATTAGCAGAAGTTTGTAATGATTCGATCAATATTGATACGGGAAAAGATCTAAAAGGTTTCGATTCCCTAAAATTAATGCGCCAGCTTAAGAATAAAATTACACACAAAGGTTTTGATAAGGTTTTTCTCGCCAATCTTAATTCATTATGGCTACAAACTTATCTTAGTCATGTTTCATTTAAAGAGCTTTATACCTTTGATGATGGCTCAGATAATATTTTCCCACATCCTAATTTATTGAGAGAACCTGATACATTTAAATATAAACTGATTAAAGCCTTTATTGGCGATAAATATAGTGTAAATAAATTATTTAATAAAATAAAAAAACATTATACGGTTTATCCTAATTACAAAAATATTGTTTCCAATATTGAAGCAATATCTTTATGGGATAATCAGATAGATTGTGAGATAGATGGCGAAGTCTCATTTTTTATCGGACAACCATTGTTAAATACAAAAGAGGAAAATATCTCATTAATAAAAAAATTAAAAGATCAGATTGCTTTTGACTATTATTTCCCTCATCCAGCAGAAGATTACCGAGTGGATGGGGTACATTATGTTGAATCAGAACTCATTTTTGAAGATTACGTATTTAAGAATTTAGCAAATAAAAAGGTGATTATTTACACGTTCTTCAGTTCTGTTGCGTTTAATTTATTAAGTCATCCTAATGTAGAAATTCGTTTTATTAGAACGAGTATTCCAAGATGGCAATTCTGTTATGATTCATTTCCAGACCTTGGATTAACGATTTATAAGGAAATTTAAGATGAAAAAAATTGGTTTCTTTATTATGAATATCGAAAGTGCGGGTGGAACGGAGCGCGTTTCCATTAATGTTGCGAATGCTCTTGCTAAACAGGGATATGATGTTTCTTTTATTAGTATTGGTGGTAACAAGCCTTTTTTCCAAGTCGATGAACAAATTAATATTTACTCAATGAATAAATTGCCCTATTCATTGAAAAAAGATTATTTTTCTATCACAAAAAAATTAAGAGAATGGGTTAAAGAATTGCAGCTAGATACCTTAATTGTGGTTGATGGTGCGATTATGCTCTTTTCAGCTTTGGCGTTGGTCAATTTACATGTAAAGCATATTTTATGGGAGCATTATTCTTTTAACTTTACTGGTAATCGTCTAGTTCGCACACTCGGTAAATATTTAGCTTCAACAAGATGTGATAAAGTTGTTACATTAACCGAGTCAGAAAAAACGCTGTGGCAAGAAAAATTTAAAACGAATAATATAATCAGTATTGCTAATCCAAATACGCTTTTGCCAAAGAATAAATTAGCAAAATGGGAAAATAAAACCATTTTATCTGTAGGGCATTTATTTTCTTATAAAGGTTTTGATTATTTATTAAAAGCCTGGCACGTTTTAGCAAAAAAACACCTAGATTGGAATTTAAAAATAGTGGGATCGGGTGAGGAAGAAGAGAATTTAAAAAATCTTGCTAAAGCATTGGATATTGAAGATTCAGTTAATTTTATTCCTCGTACCAATGATGTCGCTTTTTATTATGAAAGTAGTTCAATTTATTGTTTACCCTCGCAAACAGAAGGCTTGCCTTTAGTCGTTATTGAGGCGATGGCATTTGGCTTGCCTATTGTTGCCTTTAATTGTTCTCCTGGCGTAAAGCAATTAGTGGAACATAAAGAAAATGGTTTTCTTTGTGAACAAAATAATATTGAAGAAATGGTTAATGGTTTAGATTTATTAATGAATAATCCTGAACTTTATCAGCAAATGTCAGACAAATCTCGTTTAATGAGTGAAGATTATGGCATTGAGAAAATTATTGAAGAATGGAAAGCGATTTTATAAGGAATAATTTTATGTTAAAAAAATATTTGATCTCTTTAGATAAAGATATTCAGCGTCGGGAATTATTCTTTTCTCAAAAAAACACTGTGGATTTCCACGTTTTTTCTGCTATTAATACCATGCAAAAAGATTGGGATGAATTAGCTACTATTTTTAATATTGAACAATTTAAAGCACATTATGGCCGTAATGTCACTAAGGGCGAAATCGGCTGTACATTAAGTCATCTTTCTGTATACCAAAAAATTGTTGAAGACAACGATATCGCTGAAGATAGCTATGCGTTAGTCTGTGAAGATGATGCTTTATTCCACTCAGATTTTCAGCAAAATTTAACCGCACTTTTATCAGAAAAACTTGAGTCTGAAATTATATTGGTTGGGCAGTCAAAAATTAATGATTTCAATGATGCCGATTTAGAAATTAATTATCCGACAACTTTTTCTTTTCTATGCAAAAAAATAGGCAATGTAAATTACGCTTTTCCTTATAAAAGTTATTTTGCTGGCACGGTGGGGTACCTTATAAAAAAATCAGCTGCAAGAAGATTTATTCAGCAAATTTCTCAAAATAAACCGTTTTGGTTAGCGGATGATTTTTTACTCTTTGAACAGGATTTTAATATAAGAAATAAAGTGGTTCGCCCTCTCATGGTCATTGAAAATCCTGTATTGATAAGTAATTTAGAAAGTGTTCGTGGATCTTTATCCAATAACTTGTTTAAAAAATTAATGAAATATCCATTGAAAAAAATCTTTGCGATTAAGAAAAATTTGGCTAATTAAAGGAAGGAGTTATGTTAAGCATTATTGTGCCTTCTTATAATCGAAAAGCAGAAGTGCCAGCTTTATTAGAAAGTTTAACTCAACAAACATCGACTCATTTTGAAGTAATTATTGTGGATGATTGCTCAAAAGAGAGAGTAGTCGTTGAGAAAAGTTATTCTTTCCCAGTTACAGTGATTCGTAATGAAACGAATCAAGGTGCAGCAGAAAGTCGTAATATTGGCGCGCGTGCATCAAAGGGAGATTGGTTGCTTTTTCTCGATGATGATGATCGTTTTATGCCGGAAAAATGTGAAAAAGTATTACAAGTGATTGAGCAAAATCCGAATATTAATTTTATTTATCATCCAGCTAAGTGTGAAATGGTCAATGAAGGGTTTACTTATGTGACTCAACCGATTGAACCTCAAGAAATCTCGACAGAACGTATTTTGTTAGCCAATAAGATTGGTGGAATGCCAATGGTTACGATTAAAAAAGAGATGTTTTTAAAAATAGGCGGATTATCGACCGCACTTCGTTCTTTGGAAGACTATGATTTCTTGTTAAAACTGCTACAAGAGCCAAGTTTTACCCCTTATAAAATTAATGAACCTCTAACTTATTGTACTTTCCATACCAAACGTTCAAGTGTGTCTACGGATACCACTAATACGCAGAAAGCCATTGATTATATTCGCGAGCATTATGTGAAAACGGTAGAGCAAGCTCGTAATTTTGATATTAACGCGAGCTATATTTTGGCTTATCCCCATATCATGAGTTTATCGCGTAAAGCGGCAAAATATTATTTTGATATTTTTAAGAAAACAAAAAGCATTAAGCAATTCATTATTACGTTGGTTATTTTAATTTCGCCAAAATTAGCGATTAATTTAAAACGGTTTATGTAGGAAAATAAAATGAAATTTTCAGTCCTAATGTCCTTATATATTAAGGAAAATTCTCAATTCTTGCGGGAGTGTTTTGAAAGTCTTGTTGCACAAACTCGTCAAGCAGATGAAATTGTATTGGTTTTTGATGGCGGAGTAACGCCAGAATTAGAATCTGTTGTGACGGAATTTGAAACAAAACTGCCATTAAAATTAGTTAAATTGCCACAAAATCGAGGATTAGGCAAAGCCTTAAATGAGGGTTTATTGCATTGTGATTATGACTGGGTTTTCCGTATGGATACCGATGATATTTGCGTGCCTGAGCGTTTTGAAAAACAAGTGGCGTTTATTGAACAGCACCCTGAAACAATTATCTTTGGCGGACAAATTGCTGAATTTGGTGAAAATGTGAATGATATTGTGGCATATCGCAATGTGCCAACATCGGCTCAAGAAATTATCAAATTCACGCAAAAACGTTGTCCGTTTAATCATATGACGGTGGCATATCAAAAAAGTGCGGTCATTAATTGTGGTGGATATGAAGATCTTCAAGAAGATTATTATTTGTGGATCAAACTTGTTGCACAAGGTTTATATGTGGCGAATTTGCCAGATATTTTAGTTTATGCACGAGTTGGAAATGGTATGGTGAGTCGTCGCCGTGGGGTCAATCAAGCCAAAGCGGAATGGCGTTTGTTCAAATTAAAATATCGTTTGGGAATACAGGGTTTGTTATCTGGATTATTTACTTTTGCATTGCGTTTTGGTTCTCGTTTATTGCCAACCTCGTTATTGAAAAACCTTTATCAAACTTTTTTACGTAAATAGGAAATACAATGAAATTAAATATTTTATTTAAAATTTCTGTATTATCGACCGCACTTTTTTTAGTTGGCTGTTCTAGTTCGTCTGATATTAAGCCAGTGGTTAATAGCACCAGTTATACTAAGCAAAGAACGCCAGAAAATTTTAATGATTATGTTCAATTTTTAAAAGGTAAAGCCGCCGCTGAAGGCGTGTCATTATCGGTATTAAATGCTCAAAATAATATTCTCTATATGCAAAAGGCAGTAGATTTAGATCGTGAACAAGCTGGTAAAATTCGTAAAAGAGATACTAACTCCCCTCCAGTGGCTAATCCTAATGGCACTAGCAATTATCTCAATAGAGTACTAACTCAAAATAAAGTGAATGTTGCGACAGATCGTTATTGGGAAGTGCAAGCGCCATTGCAAAAAGCAAGCCAAAAATATGGTGTTCAGCAGGAGTATTTGCTTGCTCTATGGGGAATGGAAAGTAGTTTCGGGCATTATCAAGGCAAATATGATGTACTTTCTGCAGTGGCAACCTTGGCTTTTGAAGGTCGTAGAGAAAAATTATTTACGAAAGAATTTATCTCAGCCATGAAAATGCTTGAAAAAGATCATATTCGACGTGAACGTATGTTAGGTTCATGGGCGGGCGCGATGGGACAAACTCAGTTTATGCCAAGCACTTTCTTACGTTATGCGGCTGATGGAAATAATGATGGCGTAAAAGATATTTGGAAAAACCAATTTGATACTTTCGCTTCTATCGCCAATTATTTGCATACAGTAGGCTGGGATAATACTTTGCCTTGGGGCGTAGAGGTGATGCTTACGCAACCTATTGATTTGAGTTATTCTGGCACAGAAAGCAATAAAGCTCGCTCTTTGAAAGATTGGCAAGCTATGGGGTTAATTTTAAAAAGCACAAATCCACAGGAGCAAGCAAAATTAAGTATACTTGAAAATGCTCAGCTTTGGTTAGTTCGCCCTGATCGTGAAGCGGGCAGAGCATTTTTAGTTTCAAATAATTTCCGTACTATTTTAGATTGGAATAAATCTAATTATTTTGCGTTGAGCATCGGTATGTTTGCTGAACGGATTAGGGATAATTTATAATTAGCTTTTAATTTCATATATTTTATGAAAGGGAATATAGGTAAGTATGTTGAAATCAAATAAAAAAACAATTTGTTTAAATATGATAGTAAAAAATGAGTCTGCAATTATTGAACGTTGTTTGAACTCATTAGTTAATCAGATTGATTATTGGGTGATAGTGGATACAGGATCTACAGATAATACACAAATGATTATCAAGAATTTTATGATGAAACATAATGTTCCAGGAGAATTAATCGAGCGCCCTTGGGTAAATTTTTCACATAATCGAACAGAGGCACTAGAGTTGGCTGAGAATAAGGCGGACTACGTTTTATTATGTGATGCAGATATGGTTCTAGAGGTTATTGATTCTAATTGGAAAGATAAATTAAGTGGTGACTCTTCTTATTTGGTGATTCAAAAAAATAATACGTTAAGGTATCAAAATATTCGATTAATAAATGCTCGATTGAAAGGTAATGACCGATTCCGTTATTTTGGAGCTACACATGAATATTGTGATTCAATTGATGGATTTAATACCCCCGTATCCTTAACCGGTATTGAATTTTTTGATTATACAGATGGTGGTTCCAAAAGTGATAAATTTACACGAGATATAAAGCTTTTAACTGATGAGATAAATCGTCTAAATAGTATTGACAATTCTTTAGATATGAATAAGCAACAACTGATTGAAGAAGGAGTATTGAAAAGAAAAAATCACTTAATTCAACGATGTACTTTTTATTTGGCACAAAGCTGGCGAGATTTAGACGAATATGAGAAAGCATTAGAAACTTATGAAGAACGAGTAAAACTTGGTGGATGGGAAGAGGAGGTTTATTATTCTTTGTTGCAAATTGCTTTACTAAAAATTAAATTAGAGTACTCCTTAGAAGAGGTAACACAAGCTTTCTTAAGTGCCTATGAATATAGACCTAAACGTGCAGAAAGTTTATATTTTTTAGCTCGACATTTGAGATTTAAGGATAAAATTAAGTTAGCTTATATTTATGCATCGGTAGCAGCAAGTATACCTCAAAGTGATGATCGACTTTTTATTAATTATGATATTTATGTTTGGAAAGCAAAAGATGAATTGGCTGTGGCTGCTTACTGGGTTGAAAATTATCAACTTTCTTATGATCTTTGTTTAGAGTTGTTAACTAACTCATCAATTACAGATATTGAAACTAAAAAACGTATTAAGAAGAATTTTGATTTTGCAAAAGAAAAAATAAATCAATTAAGTTTAGTAAATTGATATATAGAAATTGTGACAGAAAGGGATAACTAAATTGCTCTGACTCCAAAAAGTTAGAGATCTAAATCAAGGAGCGAACCCTATAATCCACAGGGCTGCTTGGTTCTTATAGTTTATACTTAGTATGTTCATGATTGTAATAATGAATGTACCCATGAATTATTTTTCGAGTTTCTCAAAAGTATCAAGCTGTTTTTCCTCGTAGCACTTCGTTTTTCACCGCCTAAAGAAACTTTCCATCGTCTCACATCTAAACAATGTCCCTTTCTTGATATGCCTTGCCGAATGCAGTATTTCAACAGGATTTCTTGATATCCTACCATTTAATATTGCCACTCTTGGTCAGTATGTAAAATAGGCGTTGCCCCATTAAACCTTGTTATCACTTATGCCATCATTTGGGTAATTTGCTCAAAACTCGGTCTTCTTGATCAATCATAGGTATATTAAACAAGTTTTTAATTTGCGATAAATACAGCTTATCTTTCTCACATTTAAATTCGGGATAATACGTTTGTTTCTTGCCTAGTATTGATAACCCGTGATTCTACTATGATTAAAATGCACTCGGATGAGAAAATGGTTTTTACTGTGTTGAAGATAAAAATTGATCACCTGTTGTTTTAAGAGGGTATTTAGTCATAAAAAATCTGCACCTTGATCAGTTGATTGTTGAGTTCAACTTTTGGGGTGCAGATCAAAATTGACCGCATTTTGTTTACTTATTTTTTCAATGTCGGCACAAACTCAGACAGCATTTTTATCTCTTCTTCACTCAATCTGCTTTTTATCATGTTGCCTGCACCTTGTATTTTTCCACTTTTACGATCGGAAAGTGCGGTGTAAATTTCCTCTGAATTTAGCGTATTGATAATTCTGGATTGCCCCAATGCTGACTTGTCAGCGGATTTCCCGTGGCAAGTGGCACAGGTTCGTTTATAAAAATTTTCAGCTTGTTCCATATTCACATCAGCCAATACAAATTGGCTGGCGGTGAGTAAACTTAAAGAGAGTAGAGTAGCTTTGTAAATTCGTTTCATGGATTATCCTTTAAATAATTTAGTTAAATCGTCTTCGGGAATTTTGCCTTCATATTTAGCTTGAATGTTTCCTTCAGGGCTAATGACAAATGAAGTTGGCGTGCCAATAAGTTGATAACGTTCAGCGGTAATTTTCATTTGATCTTTAATTACAGGCAAATGAAGTTCACGTTTAGCCACTACGGCTTTGGTGTCCATTTTATCGCTATCCACATTAATCGCAATAAGTGAAACTTTTCCAGGATTCTCTTCTGCGAGTTTTTCAAATTCTTTTAACTCTGCGATGCAACGTCCGCAAGTTTCTGACCAAAAAATAAGTAAGCGTGTGCCTTTCCAATTCTCAAGGTTTGCAGGATTGCCTTGAAGATCATAGGCAGCAATATCAGGAGCTTTTTGCCCCACTGAGGCAACTTCATCTTTACAAGAAACCGCGCCAAAAATAACCGCACTTATGGCAAATAATTTCAATAGTTTATTTGTTCGCATGATTTTCTTCCTTTACAAATTTTCCGTGATGTAAATAAATAACACGATCGGTGAGTTCACCTAATTCTGGATTATGCGTCACCATTACAATGGTGCGCCCTTGTTGATTAAGTTTTGTGAGCAAATCTAAAACCAACGATTCGTTTTGCTCATCTAAATTTCCCGTTGGTTCATCGGCAAAGATAACGGGCGGTTGATTCACTAACGCACGTGCAATGCAAACACGCTGTTGCTCACCGCCTGAAAGTTGGCTTGGGCGGTGATCAATGCGATGACCTAAGCCTACTTGTTCCAATACCGCTTTGGCGGATGCTTCATCAATCACACTGTGATAATGTTGTGCCAGCATCACGTTTTCAAGTGCGGTCAAATAAGGGATTAAATGGAATTGTTGAAACACTAAGCCGATTTTTTCAGCGCGGAAACGTTGGCGACCGACTTCATCTAATTGGGCAGCATCAACGCCATCTAAAATGACTTTACCTTCGCTAGCGGTATCTAAGCCCGTTAAAATATTCATCAGCGTGGTTTTACCAGAGCCTGATGCCCCCATAATGGCAACAAATTCCCCTTGTTTGATTTGAATATTAATGTCTTCCAGCGCGGTCACTTGCCCGAAGCGTTTATATAAATGTTGGGTTTCTATTACAAAGTTGGTCATGGTTTTTCTCTTTTATTATCTAATTTCTTCGTGAATTAAGACTGCCAAATCTCCCCTACCCCTCTTTGCTAAAGAGGGGATTGGTTTTGTGGTTTAAATAAATTGCAACAGGCTCATTTACTTTTATTATTCTCAACTAGCAAAGTTAAGGCTCAGAACTTAAATTTTCTCAATCTCTCTCTTTGCTAAAGATGGATTGGTTTTGTGATTTAAATAAATTGCAATAGGCTCATTTACTTTTATTATTCTCAAATAGCGAAGTTAAATCTCAGAACTCAAAATTTCCTCAATCCTCCCCTCTTTAGCAAAGAGGGGTAGGGGAGATTTGGCAGAAGTAAAAACGAAGAACATAATTTATAAGCGTTTCAGTTTTACTCACCCTTCAACACATTCGCCACATTAATACTCAATGCTCGACGTGTTGGAATAATAACAGCTACAAATGCCACTAATAACGAAAGTACAATCGTAATTGGCAATACAGGGAGTCGCATATCAATATAAGATTTGAATACAGTTATTCCCAATACTTGAGCTAATAAATAACCCAATCCAAGCCCGATAATAATCGCACAAAACGCGATAATTAAAATTTCAGTGCTGATTTGGCTAATGATGTCTAATTTTCTTGCGCCTAGTGCTTTCTGTAAGGCAAATTCTTTGGATCGTTCGCCGACAATGGCAATTAAGGTAGTATTCACACATAAGGTTGCAAGCACCAAAATTACAAGGGAAATTAAGCCCATTAAGCCTTTAATTTTTTCTAAAATTTGACCTTCTGAGGCGGAAACTTTACGGATCGGGCGAGCGGTTAAATCAGGATATTGTTGCATGATTTTTTCGGCAAATTGATCCACTGTATTGGTACCTTGCTCATTTTGCACATTGAGTAATGCATTGTTTGCTACACCTTCTTTATCCAACCAATTTTGTGCAAATTCAACATTTACAATGAGCATATTATCAGTCGCATCACCAGCTTCTACAATTCCTTTAATGTTGAAACTGTGTTTTTCTACGGCATTTTTAGACAGTTGTAGGCTGTCTCCCACTTTCACATGTAATCGTTCAGCGAGGGTTTTCCCGATCATCGCATTGCGATCGTCAAAGTTTACGTTGATTGCTGATCCCGTAATTTGCCAGTAAGGGGCGAGGATTCGCATAGCATCAAAATTTACGCCCATCAGAACAATTTTTTCTAAATCACTGCGTGCAACGCCATAAAGGTAAGGGCTGGCTGCGGTGATAAAACCATCCGGTGCTTTTTGCAAAATTTCATCCAATTCGGCTTGATTCATCATTCCGCCATCAGCTGCACCAATGTAGAAATTTGCGCCGAAAGTACGCAGTTCTTGGCTCATTTTGGTATTGATGTCGAAGTAAACCGCTGCCATTGCAGTGACGATACTTGCTCCCACTGTAAGTGCGGTGAAAATAATGAACACTCGTTGGAGGCGTAATCGCAATGCGCGGAAAATTAATCGCCAGAACATGCTTTGAGTGTTTGCGCTTTTATGCTCTGCCATAAAGCACCTCGACAGGATAAAGTTTAGCGATTTTATGTGCTGGGAACCAAGTGCCAATCATAGCAATAAGAATGGAGAGCACGAGAACACAAGGCACGACGATCCAAGCGAAATCAAGAGGTGCACCGAATAATGTGGCACCGATAAATTTGGCTAATCCCCATCCGGCTAAACAGCCAAATATTCCGCCTGCTAATGCACTTAGCACTGCTTCGCAGTAGAACAGTAAGGTAATTTGCCATTGATAAGCGCCCAGGGCTTTCATTAAGCCTATTTCTTTTGATCGTTCGATAATGCCTGCGCTCATTAAGGAAGCGATACCCATTGCTGCAGCGATTAATGCGGCGAAGGTAACCACCGCCAGTAAGAGTTGGATTTTGCCAATGACTACACCTTCAGAAGCGGCAACTTGCCAAATTGGGCGAACCATTGCGCCAGAAATCGCTTCTTCTAATTGATGGGAAATTGATGAAACATAAGCAGTGCAATACCAACGGTCGTAGGCTTCCGCATCTAGGGCATCAGTATTGGCGCGCGCTTTACGGGAAAGATCGTTTTCTGGCACGGTGAGGGCAGATACACGAACGGATTGTACTTTGCCTTCTAAACCCAGCAAATTTTGTACTGCACTTAGGGGCATCACAAGCTGATTATCTTCTGTTCCACCGGTGCTTAAAATGCCTTTAATTTCTACCGCACTTTGTTGGTTTTCGCCGTTATCGTTTGTGTAGCTTAAGCTAAGTTTATCGCCAATTTTCCAACCATTACTTTTGGCAAGTTGTTCGCCAGCAAGTGCAGGAACTATTTCGCCAAAGTCATTGTTTAAATCATCAACCCATTCACCTTCTACTTTCCAATAAGGACTAATGATTCGTTGCCCTGTGTGGTAATCCTCTTCATCAGGTACGGCGATATTATGATCAAAGAAGGTACCAAGCACATTAATCGTTTTAGGTGATAAAAGTGCGGTGGAATTTTGTGAAGATTTTGTCACTTGCACATTTGCTGAAAGCAACGGGGCAAAACCCACGATATTATTTCGCCAGAAAATATCTTTGATGTTGGGAAGTTCTTTTTCATCTAAAAAATCTTGGCTAGATAATGAAGCACTATGACTAAGTTCATCAGGCAATGCCGCATTGCTGGCTGGCTCCACCAAAATATTGGCACCGTAAGATTTCAGCTCTTTCGCCATTTTGTCACCAATATCAATGGAAACTGCAAGCAGCGCAGAGACTAAGCCTGCTGCTAAGAAAATAGTGATAATGGCGAGTAATTTACGTTTGATACCAAATCGCCAAGATTGAAATAACATTCTAGCAAGCATTGTTATTCCCCTTTTGGATTTTCGTTTTTGTTAATGCCGAGATAGTTATCGGGATTATCGCGGAATAAATCGAGATTTTTTTCGTTCTCAAAGAAATAAGTATGCCCTTCGTGGCTATATTTATATTCAGTTTTAGTGTTTTTGAGTTTGGCGCCACTAATCGGATCTTGTACTTCAATTTCCATAATCGTACTGAATAGATTTAAGCCATCTTCAAGGCTTTTACGAGAAATCACGATTTCATTTTCAGTTTGTTGCCAATTTTCAATAGGTACAGGGTTACAACCGCCTGGTTTACCGATAGATGGAATAAAGAGATGCACGCCACAACCAACACAGACTACTTGATTGCCTTGCATGACATAACCTTGATCGCCGCAGAGTAGGCAAGCATCGAATACTGCCGACATACTGATTTTATTCGGTTGGCGATTGATAATGAAAAAGCGTACGGCTTTGCCATCATCAGCAATCCAAACAAAACGGTGAAGTTTACCGTCCTTAAGTGGCTCTAGTGCTAAATGCACTTCATTTTTGTCATTAAGTTGTACAGGAACCGCTTCAGAAAGTTGTGGTGGTTGAGAAGCAATTTTTTCCCAATAAAGTTGGCTTGCAGCTACAAAAAAAATACCCAATATGCCCCAGAAAATTGTGCGTTTTGACGTTTGTACGAAGGCTAATTTTTTTCGTTTTTCAATAAGATCCTTTTCGGCTTTTGCTTCTCTTAAACGTTTTGAATGTGTTTGAATGGTAAAAATACACAAAACAACGAGCATTAACACAACACAAATGATATTGAGCCAAGCGGTGATTTCCCCTGATTTTGCAACAAAACTTAACCGCACTTTAGTGAGTTCAATGAGTTGTAATTTCATCAAGGTAAGCAATAGTTCTGCTACAAGCGGAAGAATTAAAGCGATAAAAAGTAAAAAACTGAGTGCAAAAAGTGCGGTAGATTTTCCTTGTGTTTTTTGTTGCTGTTTAAGTAAGAAATAGAGCCATGCACTTGAGGCTAAACTAAAGATTACGCCAAAAATGACCGCACTTATATTTAAAATAAAGTCAGTGTTAATAACATCTGTGTTGGTGAGTGCGGTGATGTTTGGATCTTTTGCCCAAGTTGCCCCTGCGATAAGCATTAATGCAAATTGCCAGAATGCGGCAAGGGTTGATGATTTACTCCATTGGCTGATTGCAAAAAGTAAGAAGATAATTAAAAAGCCGATGGTTAGAATAAGATTGCTGGTTTGTCCATTAGGAATGTTTAGTCGTAGGATGACACCCAAAGCCAAGCCAATAAGGCTTAGCCAAATAAGCGTTTTAGGCGAAATGTTGCCTTTTTTGATTGCCCAAGATGCACCGAGTAAAAGCGAAATTGGCAAAAGAGATTGCAAAACAAAAATGAAAAAATAAGTCATAGAAAGAGGATTTTTAAATGGTAGGGTGGGATTTAGCCCACCGTTTTTTCATGTCTGATTGTTAATTGGTGGGCATAAGCCCACCCTACAGCACTATTATTTTAAACCAGTAAATTTAAATTCATAATTTACATCAAATGGTTTCCACCAACGACCCACGCCAGTTTCTTCATCAGTGTGGCGGTGCATACCTGCTTTTGGTGGCGGATCGATATGATAAGTTAATTTGTAGTTACCCACGCCCATCATTTTGATGTTTGCGCCATAGTGTGGGCCATCGCCAGCAACCATTGGCATGAAGGTACCTTCTTGTTTAGCACCAGTATCGGTATTGACTAAGGTATAGTTGATGGTTAAATAAGGCATCCATTCACCTTCACCAAAACCGTTCTTGTTACCTTTCACTGCGTGAATATCTGCTTCTAAGTGAATATCAGATTTTGCTGCTGGTAAGCCCATGCCGCGAGGTTCCATATCCACTGGTTTTAAGTAAACCGCTGCAATTTCCATGTCATTCATGGTAACCGCTTCACCGATTGGATATTCTTGGAATGCGTAAGCAGAAGTTGCTGCAAACATTCCTGCTAATAAACTTGCGCTAAGAAGTGCTTTTTTCATAGTTTCTCTCCTGAGATGAGTTTTGAGTTAATTTGAAACCGCTCTTTTGCTTTGATATTTCATAACAAACAAAGCAAAAATAGCAGCAAGGATTAAGATTGCTTGTGGCACAAGGGTTTCCACATAAGGATAAACACCTAACCACGAGATTTCTGGTACACCGTTAATTAATGTCGGTTCAAACAGTTTACCTTCAATCAGTTCAAGTACAGATTTTCCAGCGAATACAAATGCCATTAAATACATAAATGAACCGGTAAACATAAAGAATGGCTTAAGTGGTAATTTCACTACTGTGTAACGCATCACAAAGTAACAAATCGTCAGTAAAATTACCCCGCAAATAAAGCCAGCAAAAAGATAGGCTAAACTGACCGCACTTTTTGCATCACCAACTAGGGCATAATAGAACAATACGGTTTCTGCGCCTTCACGATATACAGCAAGGAAACTGGTAAGCCATAAGCCGAATAGAGAGCCTGCCGTTAATGCCGTTGAAAGTTTGCCTTCGAGGTAGCGTTTCCAGTTTTTTGCTTCGACTTTAGAAAGCAGCCAGTAACTCATGCTAAACAGCATAAAGACCGCAATAATCATTGTGAAACCTTCAAGCAATTCACGGTTTTGCCCTGAGTTTTCAAAAATAAGTTGGAAGATGAATGCGGTAACTACGCTTGCCCCTAACGCAATATAAACGGATTGGCGAATAACAGGCAATTTATCGTGATGATTGTTTTTCACCATATAAGCCACAATAGCGGCAACGATTAACAACGCTTCTAAGCCTTCACGTAAAATAATAAGCAAGCTATATAAGAACATAGACCAATCACTTTGTTCGCCACCTTGCAATATTTGAACGGCTTTCGCTAAGTTTTGGCTTAAACCTGCAGCTTGTTCCTGTAATTTGTCGCCATTTCCCGCTTTCATCAGGCTGACTAAACGAGTGAAATAACCTTCTAATTCTGCTTTAAAATTGCTATCGCGCGAGCCTACTTTGTTTTCCATACCAGAATTTTCAAATATATCGAAGTAAGTGTCTTGCACCGCAAGCATGGCTTTTTTCGCATCGCCTTGTTCATAAAGGGCAATAGCTTGTTGAATCCGTTGGTTGATTTCAGTTGTAATTTTCGCCCAATCTTGATCTGTAACCTTATCTGAAGTTTGCGCTTGTGATTGTGTCGCTTGAGCGTTTTGTTCATCGCGGGTGGTAGGTAAATTAGGAAGCTGCTCTTCAATATCTTGTAAGAGTTGTGTGCTTTGGTAAGCAATTTCTGTCATTTGATCAGGTTGTTCGCTCAAACGAATCAAATTATAGAATTGTTGATTGATCGCTGCTGAAATTTCAGAAGAGCGGTTAGTTCTAACCGACATTTCCATTTCAGAATTTTTGTATCCGTCATATTGAGCTTGTTGGAATGCTTTTTTAGCATTGGCAAAATCGCCGCTTTCATAAGCGCTAATGGCTTGTGCGATGAAATCATCAATGGTTTTGAAACTTTGTTGCCAATAAGGTTTGATGGCTTGATTATCATAAACGCCGTGCTGACTATCAGCATTGAGTTGATGCCCTTCAACAAGAGAAGGTAAAACTTGCTGTAATTCATTTTTTAAACCGTTGATTTTGGCTTGAACCTCATTCATTGGTTTACCTTCGCCAATCATTTTGCGAATTTCACCAAAAGTAGCTTCCATTTGATAGCTTTTTTGCGCTGAAAAATTAATGCGAATGGGGCCTTCTAAATTTTCAAACACTTCAAAATAGGCCATTTGTACTTCGGTTTTGGCATCATCAATTTTGTTTTCTTTAAGAAGTTGTTCGGTATGATTCAAGCGTTGAGTGATGTCATCAACCCATTTTTGATAGTTATCGGCAAAGACTGCTTGAGAAAATAAAAATAGTAAAGATATGCTGATATAACGTAAAAGGTACGGCATAGAACTAATAACCTTATAAATGAAATCTATTCGTATTTGAAAGATATATCTAATGATAAAAAATCTCAACTATAAATTTGAATTTTTGCTACTTAGATCAAGTTTTATTTGAATATTTAAGATTTTTTAATGGCTGTTGTATAATGCAAGTGTTTTCCAATTGCCTTTTTAGGAGATTTTTATGACAGCACAAACTGGTATTTTGCTTGATGGTTGCAAAGCAGGTATATTTTTAGAAGCAAATATCTTAGATTATTCTCAGATCCCAGCGGCGGCTCGCCAATTCCTTACTCGCTTAGAACAGCTTCAACAGACTTATCCCGAGGCACGTTTGGGGGCGGTAGTTGCTTTTGGCGATAAAGCTTGGAAAACCCTTGGTGGGCAAGATGCACCAGAACTTAAACCTTTTGTCACTTTAGGAAAAGGTGATTTAACTGCGCCTAGTACACAAACTGATCTTTTAGTGCATATTCAATCGTTACGCCCTGACGTTAATTTTTCTGTTGCACAAGCTGCAGTGAATGCTTTTGCTCAAGCGATTGACGTTCAGCAAGAAATTCATGGTTTCCGTTGGGTGGAGGAACGAGATCTCACAGGTTTTATTGATGGAACTGAAAATCCTAAAGATGTTCAACGAGCAGAAGTTGCCTTAATTTCAAATGGCAATGATAAAGATGGAAGTTATGTGTTTACTCAACGTTATGAACATAATCTCGCTAAATGGGAAAAATTGAATACGGCAAAACAAGAAAATGTGTTCGGACGCACCAAAACGGATAGTGTAGAAATGGAAGATAAGGCAGATACTTCTCATGTTGGTCGTACAGATTTAAAAGAGAATGGCAAGGGATTAAAAATCTTACGTCAAAGCTTACCTTATGGTACGGCGAGCGGTACACATGGATTATTCTTTATTGCTTACTGTGCAACGCTTTATAACATTGAACAACAGTTGCTTAATATGTTTGGTGAAAAAGACGGAAAAACTGACCGCATTTTAGGTTTCACTAAGGCTGTAACGGGCGCTTATTATTATGCACCGTCTATTGAGCAGTTGAATAAACTTTAATTTATGAAAAACCTAAATTAAAAACATTTAGGTTTTTTTATGTTTCTTAATCTTTTCTTAAGATTTATTTGTTTTAATACACACATCCAAGCAATGGTGCTTGAAATTAACTGACTTAAAAAGGAAACATTATGAAAAAATTTGCATTAGCAACAATCTTCGCATTAGCAACCACTTCTGCATTTGCAGGTTTTAACGGCGGAAATACTCAAGGCGGTTTTCAACAAGCAACCCCTTCAGCAATTAGTGTAAAACAAGCTTTATCTGCTGCAGATAATTCAATGATCACTTTAGTGGGTAATATCACACAACAAATTGATGACGATGAGTTTTGGTTTACTGATGGGACTGGGCAAATCAAGATTGAAATCAAAAAACGCGTTTGGAATGGTTTAAACGTAGATTCAAAGGATAAAGTGAAAATTTATGGAAAATTGGATAATGAGGTATTTGAGAAAGCGGAGCTTGATGTATTACGTATCGAAAAAGTAGAATAATCATTTTTGAAAATGGCGAGCATTAGCTCGCTGTTTTTGTTTATAAAGTCCGGTCAATTTTTATGAGAATTTTATTGATAGAAGACGATAATTTAATCGGTAATGGGCTACAAATCGGTTTAACTAAACTTGGTTTTATGGTGGATTGGTTTACAGATGGTAAAACAGGAATGGATGCCTTAGCGTCTGCGCCTTATGATGCGGTGGTATTGGATTTAACCTTGCCTAAACTTGATGGATTAGAGGTATTACAACAATGGCGTTCCAAGCATCAAGATGTACCAGTATTGATTTTGACTGCCCGTGATACTTTAGATGAACGTGTCAAAGGATTGCAAAGCGGTGCAGATGATTATCTTTGCAAGCCTTTTGCTTTGGCTGAAGTTGCGGCTCGCTTGCAAGCACTTATTCGTCGTCGTTATGGTCATCATCATTCGGTGATTGAGCACGCAGGCGTTAAACTCGATCCAAATCAACGTTCTGTTTGGCTAAATAATCAACCTATTTCTTTAACAAGCCGTGAATACAAATTACTTGAATTATTTATGCTAAATAAAGATCGCGTACTGTCTCGCTCATCTATTGAAGAAAAATTATCAAGTTGGGATGAAGAAATTAGCAGCGGAGCGTTAGACGTGCATATTTATAATTTGCGTCAGAAATTAGGTAAGCAATTTATTCGAACAGTGCACGGTGTTGGGTATGCTTTAGGACAAATTGAAAAATGAAAAATAGAAGCCTTACGTTGCGTCTTATTTCTGTGCTTTGTTTAACCGCACTTTTTGTTTGGGTGGGTTCTACGCTTGTTGCTTGGTGGCAAGTGCGCCACGATGTGAATAAAGTTTTTGATGCACAACAAGTTCTCTTTGCTGAACGGCTCGCAAATTCAGATTTAAGTACTATTTTGTTGGAATCTAGTACAACGCTAAATAAAAATTCACAGTCGGCATTAAAAAAAAGTTATGACGATGATGCCTTAGCCTTTGCTATTTTTTCTGAAACTGGGAAACTTTTATTCAGTGATGGACGAAATGGAAAAGATTTTATTTTTAATAATAAAACGGGTTTTCATAATTCTCATACTTATGATGATGACGATAAGTGGAGAATTTTCTGGCGTACGGCAGCGAATGGGAAATTGATTATCGCAGTAGGGCAAGAGTTAGATTATCGTGAAGATTTAATTGAAGAAATGATCTTTGGACAAATGTGGATTTGGTTTGCGAGTTTGCCTATTTTGATTATTGTTTTAGGATGGTTGATTTATAAAGAGTTGGGACCGATTAAACGTTTAAGTCAAGAAATACAAACGAGAAAATCTGGTGATGTATCATTGCTAAATACTGAGGGGCTACCCGTTGAAATTTTACCTTTAGTAAAAAATTTAAATCAATTTTTTGACCGCACTTCGGCTATGCTACAACGCGAACGTCGTTTTACCTCTGATGCCGCCCATGAATTGCGTAGCCCATTGGCGGCATTGCGTATTCAAACTGAAGTCGCTCAACTCGCAGTCGATGATATAGAGTTACGAGAACAAGCACTTTTACATTTAACGCAAGGCATTGATCGTGCATCGCAGTTAATTGAGCAACTTTTAACGCTTTCAAAACTAGATAATTTACAAGAATTGGAAGAATTACAGCCTATTGATTGGGAAGGCATCATTCAGTCGCTGATTGCTGAGCGTTATTTTGTGGCTGAAAAGCGTAAAATTACCTTGGCTTTTGAGAAAGAATCTGAACCAAAGCAGAAACAAGGGCAACCAATTTTAGTTTCATTGATGCTTAGAAATTTACTAGATAATGCCATTAAATATTGCCCAGAAGAAACAACCGTTTTAGTGAAAATAGCATCTTCTCAGATTATTGTTGAAGATAATGGTGGTGGCGTTGAACCTGAAGATTTGAAAAAGCTTGGACAGCGTTTTTATCGTCCTGCTGGGCAAAATGAAAAGGGAAGTGGTTTAGGGCTTTCTATTGTTATGCGAATTGCGGAATTACACGGATTCAAAGTACGGTTAGAAAACGTTATAAAAGAAGGGCAGCGAATTGGCTTAAAGGCACAAATATTTTTATAGATATTTCCTTTAAAAAAGAAAACCGAGCAAAAACTCGGTTTTTTCTTTTTTAGAATAGGTTGCTGATAAAAATGACTAAAATAATCACTGGCACAACGAATTTCACATAGTTAAACCAGATTTTAGTGAATGTTGAGTCAGGTGTTGGAGAAAGTTCTTTTTTCGCCTCATCTTTTAACACGAAACCAACGAAAATAGCACAACCAAGTGCGGTCAGCATAAAGAGAATATTTCCACTTGCATAATCATAGAAATCAAAAATGCTTTTGCCGAAAATGGTAACATCTTTCCATACATTATCCCCTAAAATTGCTGGAATATTACCCAAGATAAAAATCCCACCAAGGGTTAAGACAATCGCTTTGCCACGGCGCATTCTGAGCTTTTCTTGTAATGCCGTGATGATTACTTCATAAATTGTGATAGAAGTCGTTAGTGCGGCAATTAATAATAAGCCGAAGAAGATAATCGCAAAGAATTTACCTGCCCATAAGTGAGAAAATACGATAGGTAAACTTTGGAATACTAATGTTGGCCCTGCGTTTGGTTCAATTCCAAAAGTGAAAAGTGATGGGAAGATCATAAAGCCAGCAAGTACAGCAATAATTGTGTTGGTGAAACCTGTAATAACTGCAGTTTGTATTAAGTTTTCTTCTTTATTTAAGTAGCTTGAAAGGGTAATTAATACGCCAAAACCAAGACTCAATGCGAAGAATACTTGACCTAAAACGAAGATAAATAATTGTGGCGTAATTTTGCTGAAATCAGGTTTTAAATAGAATGTAATTCCTTCCATTGCGCCAGGTAATGTTACGTTGCGAATAACCATTCCAATGAGGAAGATGAATAGCAATGGCATTAAATATTTTACTGATCGCTCAATCCCGCCAATGATACCTTTCGCTAAAATAATGTAATTCACCACAACAAATAAGAAGGTGTATAGAATAATTTCATAAGGGCTATTGCCAATATGTAGCTCGTAGAAATCTTTGGCGACATCTTTAGTAATGGGTGCGGAGATATCTAAGGTACCGCTGATTAGGCTAATGATATAAGAAATAACCCAGCCACCAAGCACCATATAATATGCCATGATACCGAATGAACCGAGTAATCCCATATAGCCAAGGATTTTCCAATATTTGGAAATGCCTTTTCCTTTATCTAGAATTTTATCGCCAAAGGCATCAATGGAGTTTACACGTAAACGACGGCCGATCACGTTTTCAACGAGAATCATCGGAATACCGATTACGATCATTGCGATACAGAAAAGTAGAACGTAGGCGCCGCCACCATTTTCTCCCACAAGGTAAGGGAAGCGCCAAGTAGCGCCGAAACCGACAGTTGCGCCTGCGACAGTCATGACATAAGTGAGTCGGCTCGACCAAGTTTGTCGCTGTTTATTATTTGTTGTCATTTTTTATCCTATTTTTAATAAAAGTGCGGTAAATAATTAGGGTGTTTTATCGCAAAAATTAAAACTCAATTTTTTCTTTATATTCACACAGATCTTCAATAATGCATGAGCCACAACGAGGTTTACGTGCGATACAAGTGTATCGACCGTGTAAAATTAACCAATGGTGAACATCTACTTTAAATTCATCAGGTACGACTTTAAGCAGTTTTTCTTCCACTTTTACAACATCTTTACCTGGTGCAAAATTAGTTCGATTGCATACACGGAAAATATGGGTATCCACCGCAATGGTTGGATGACCAAATGCCGTATTTAGTACAACATTGGCTGTTTTTCTACCCACCCCTGCTAATGCTTCTAAGGCTTCGCGATTTTCGGGCACTTCACCGTTGTGCTTTTCAATTAAATCACGGCAGGTTTTGATAATATTTTCTGCTTTGCTATTAAAAAGCCCGATAGTTTTAATATAGCTTTTTAAACCATCTAATCCTAAATCTAAAATCGCTTGAGGCGTGTTTGCAACAGGGAATAGTTTTTCTGTCGCTTTATTCACGCCTTTATCGGTTGCTTGTGCCGATAGAATTACCGCAATTAATAATTCGAAGGGCGAATTATACTGTAATTCTGTGGTCGGGTGGGGATTTTGATCTCTTAATCGGGTTAATATTTCGATTCTTTTTAATTTATTCATCTTATTTATCAATTCGATTTTTTATTGCAAGGAGCAAGCCTAATCCTATAAATGCGCCTGGTGGCAAAATGAAAAGTAAAAAACTACTGTCTGTATGGTAGATATGGAGCGTTAAAAATTTCGCTTGTTCTCCGAATAGATTTTCGATGCCATCAAAAACCGTACCTTGTCCAATGATTTCACGCAATGCGCCAAGTACTGTCAAGCTAAGCGCCATCCCTAATCCCATTGAGAAACCATCCCAAACTGAATGGAGTAAGCTGTTTTTTGAGGCGAACGCCTCTGCTCGACCAATCACAATACAGTTGGTAACGATAAGTGGAATAAAAATCCCAAGTGATTGATAAAGCGTATAGGTATAAGCATTCATTAAAAGTTGAACGACAGTTACTGTTGTCGCAATAATCATCACGTAGATTGGAATGCGGATTTCATTCGGAATATATTTACGGAAAAGCGAAATGACCGTATTTGTGCAAGTGAGCACAAGCATTGTTGCTAAACCCAAACCAAGCGCGTTGGTGGCTGTGCTAGACACCGCTAAAAGCGGACAAAGCCCGAGAAGTTGGACAACCGCTGGATTATTTTTCCAAATTCCTTGAGCAAAGATTTCTTTCCACATGGATTTTTGTTGATTTTCAACCGCACTTTCTATCTGTTCTTCTTCAAGTGCGGTATTTTTTTCAGTTAAATCTGTCATATTATTTCATTTGTGTTGAAAGCTGTTGTAACAAGGGTTGGTTATTTAGCATGATTAATGCTGAGCGTTTAGTTTGATTCACCACTGCGCGAGGTGTAATGGTTGCCCCAGAAAATTGATCAAATTTTCCGCCATCTTTTTTTACTGCCCATTCGCTTAAATTATGCTCATTAATCGACTGATGAGTGAAATTTAAAATCCAGTTGGAAATACGAAGTTCAATTTTATCGCCTAAGCCAGGTGTTTCATGGTGTTCAATAACTCGTACACCTAAAATTTCACCTTTCGGATCTAATCCCACAAGCAAGCGAATATCGCCAGAATAGCCATCAGGTGCGGTGGTTTCATAGGCATAGGCAGATACATTTCCATCTTTTTTAGCAAAATAAATTTTCTGAATGCCCACCAAATTTTTATTTTGAGGAATAACCGCACTTTCTAACAGATTATTATTGAAATAATCTTGTGGAATGACCTGTAAAAGCAATTCTCGTTGTTGTGCTGCCATTACTGCATCAATTTTATCTTTGGTTAGGAAAAAAATACCCGCAGAAATTGCTGTGCAGAGTAGGGCGACAAAGCCTAATAGTATCCCGTAACGCGATGTGATTTTTACTGTGCCCATTATTTTTTTCCTTTTGTTGGATAACCAGATACGCGCGGACGTGTGTAATGATCGATAAGTGGAACGCAAATATTACTTAATAAAATTGCGAATGCTACACCATCTGGAAAGTTTCCGTGATAGCGAATGAGATAGACAAATAATCCTACTAATGCGCCAAAAATAATTTTTCCTCGTGGTGTAATCGAGGCTGTGACAGGATCTGTCGCAATAAAAAATGCGCCAAACATCATTGCTCCACTCACAAGTTGGCTAATCGCACTTAAATGCGTGAAACCAGTAAAAGCGGTCGCGGTGGCTAAACAGAAAAAGGTGACAAGCATCGCCACTGGAATTTGCCAGTGAATGACACGTTTTAAAATAAGGAAAATTCCGCCCGCTAAGAAAGCCACGTTGACTTGCCACCATCCTTGAGCGAAATCGGTTCCATTACCCATAAAAATCGGCAGTTTAATCAATTCATAAAAATCATTTAATTGAGTGTGACTTTTATAGAAAATTTTTGCGCTATCCAAAGGCGTTGCTTGGGTGATGCCATCAATGTTATCCGTAAGTTGTGAAAGCGTAAATCCATCAGTGGTTAAGCCTGAAAATATTAATGAAAAAGTATCTGAAAAAGTCGGTGGTTCCTGTAATAAATTAATTGGTGGCATCCAAGTTGTCATTTGTAACGGGAATGAAATTAAAAGAATTACATAGCCAATCATCGCAGGATTGAATGGATTTTGTCCTAAGCCACCATAAACCTGTTTACCTAATAAAACTGCACAAAGTGTTCCAATGATGATGACCCAATAAGGCGCATAAGGTGGAATAGCCATTGCCAAAATTAAAGCAGTCAGGGATACGCTGAAATCTGAAAGATAATTGAGCGGTTTTTTACCACGTAGTTTTATTGCAATAAATTCCGCAATGATTGCTGTACCAATGGCTAATGCGGATTGAAGCACCACGCCAAATCCAAAATAATAAATTTGCGTGAAAAAAGCTGGCATCATTGCCAACATTACCCAAAGCATAATACGCGCTGTGAGTTTCCCCGAATGAGTATGAGGAGAGCTAACCATTTTAAACATTATTTTATTCCTGATTATTTTCTAATGTTGCTTGTGTTTTTGCCAATTTCTTTGCTTTTGCTCGAGCAATAGCTGCAGCTACCGCCGCTTTTTTCGGGTCAAGTGCGGTTGAATTTGCGTCTGTTTTTTCTACCGCACTTTCTACGGTTTGATCGTTTGAGACTGATTCAGCGGTTTCATTTGCTTGAGCAAGTTTTTTTGCTTTTGCACGGGCAATCGCTGCAGCTACCGCCGCTTTTTTCGGGTCAAGTGCGGTTGAATTTTCTTCTGTTTTTTCTACCGCACTTTCTACGGTTTGATCGTTTGAGACTGATTCAGCGGTTTCATTTGCTTGAGCAAGTTTTTTTGCTTTTGCACGGGCAATCGCTGCAGCTACCGCCGCTTTTTTCGGATCAAGTGCGGTTGAATTTTCGTCTGTTTTTTCTACCGCACTTTCTACGGCTTGAGTGCTTGGAACTGATTCTGTAGTTCTATTCACTTGAGCAAGTTTTTTTGCTTTTGCACGAGCAATCGCTGCAGCTACCGCCGCTTTTTTCGGATCGAGTGCAGTTGAATTTTCTTCTGTTTTTTCTACCGCACTTTCTACGGCTTGACTTTTTGAGACTGATTCAGCGGTTTCATTTGCTTGAGCAAGTTTTTTTGCTTTTGCACGGGCAATCGCTGCAGCTACCGCCGCTTTTTTCGGATCAAGTGCGGTTGAATTTTCGTCTGTTTTTTCTACCGCACTTTCTACGGTTTGAGTATTTGAGACTGATTCAGCGGTTTCATTTGCTTGTGCAAGTTTTTTCGCTTTTGCTCGAGCAAGTGCGGCTGCAACTGCTGCTTTTTTCGCATCGGTTGGTTGAGTTTGTTGTTCTTGGTTTTCGACTTGAGATTCCGCTTGTTGACGAGCCAGGCGACGAGCTTTACGTTGTGCCATTAAATCAGCGTTATCAGGTAAAACTTCCCCTTTTTCTGAGGTAATCGTTTTAACTTGTATTGATTCTGTTTCATTGGCTTTTTTCGCTTTCAAGCGTTCTAGCGCTGCTTTAACAGGATCTTCACCTTTGGTTTTCGCTAATTCTTCTCGACGTGCTTCTGCTGCACGTTGTGAACGTGCTTTACGCTCTTGTTCTTCACGTTCCATTCGCGCTTGTTTCGCTTCAAAGCGAATTTTGGCTTCATCTGATTTTTTCTGTTTTTCTTTTATTTGCCAAATTTTTGCTTTTTCTTGGCGGAAATACTGAATCAGCGGAATATGGCTTGGGCATACGTAGGCACAAATCCCACACTCGATACAATCTTTTAGGGCGTATTCTTCCGATTTTTTGTGATCTTCACTACGCGCAAACCAGTAGAGTTGCTGTGGCATCAAATTGACTGGGCAGGCATCAGAACAGCTAGAACAGCGAATACAAGCTTGTTCAGGCTCTGGTTCTGCATACTCAAAATAGTCTGGTGCAAGCAAGCAGTTGACAATTTTTGTCACTGGTGCATTAAGATTGGAAAGTTCCAATCCCATCATTGGGCCCCCCGCAAATACTGGATAACGTTCATCAAACTGATAGCCAGCGTGCGCCAGTACTTGAGAAATTGGTGTACCAAGTCGGACCCAGTAATTACCTTTTTCAGGAATTTTATCACCAGTAAGGGTGACGACACGTTCAATTAAAGGTTCGTCATTTATAACCGCTCTTTTAATTGCAAAGGCTGTACCAACATTATGCATCAGTACACCAATACTAGAAGAACGCGCACCACTTGGCACTTCCATTCCTGTAAGTAAATAAATAAGCTGTTTTGCGGCACCCGAAGGATATTTTGTTGGAATCACGCGAACGCTAATGTCATTTGCTCCTTGTAGCGCTTTACGAATTACCTCTATTGCTTCAGGTTTGTTATCTTCAATGGCGATGACTACGTTCTCAGGTCGTAGGATATAACGCAAAATACGAATGCCTTCGATGATTTCATCGGCGCGTTCACGCATAAGACGATCATCACAAGTAATATAAGGCTCACATTCTGCACCATTGATAATTAAGAGTTTAACTTTTTTCTCTGCTGATTGAATTTTAGCGGCAGTCGGAAATACTGCACCGCCTAAGCCAGCTATACCTGCTTGATAGATTTTGTTAATGAGTTGTTCTGGCGAGAGTGTCAAAAAATCGTCAATAGGATTACGCTCTAGCCATTGATCTAAGCCATCTGCTTGCAAATGAATTGTAGGTTCATCAAGACCAGACGGATGTGCAGCGACATAAGATTTAATTGATTTAATTGTGCCTGAAGTTGGCGCATGAACGGGCAACATACGCAAGCCATCGCCTTTTGTTAAGGATTGACCTTTCAGTACGTAATCACCTTCCTTTACTAATAGGTTACCTATTGTTCCTGCATGTTGTTTAAGAGGAATGTAAAAATCCGTGATTAAAGGGTGATGACGTAATGGTTGTGAATTAGATTGTGATTTCATTTCAGGCGGATGAATGCCACCTTTGAAATCCCATAATTTACCGGAATTGAAACGAGATAATACGTCCGCCATTTATTCCCCCACAACCAATTTTTTCTCAGTGCCATTTACATTCATTACTGGAATGACTAATTTTGCATCAAACTTCCAATCCCAATTATCGATATTTTTTTTCACGGGAATCATTGAGATACAATCTGTTGGGCAGGGCGCTACGCAAAGTTCACAACCTGTACAGAGATCTGGAATGATCGTATGCATGAATTTATTTGTACCAATAATGGCATCAACAGGACAGGCTTGGATACATTTTGTGCAGCCAATACACATATTTTCATCAATAAAAGCGACTTTCTCGATAGGTTCTTCTACTCCATCCATTGCTGGCACATCAACACCTAAAATCTCTGCAATTTTCACGATGGTAGGTTGACCACCAGGAATACATTTTGTGATTTCATCTCCATTGCAAATAGCTTCAGCGTATGGTTTGCATCCCGGATAACCACATTGCCCGCATTGGCTTTGTGGCAAAATAGAGTCGATTTTTTCCACAATGGGATCTGCTTCAACTTTGAGTTTAAGTGAAGCAAAGCCTAAAATCGCACCGAAAATTAAAGCGAGTAAAGTGATTATGATGAATAGAAGGGTCATTATTTCTTTCTTTTTCCTGAAAAATACTGAGAGAACCCAATAAATAAAATCAAAATGGTAATAGCCATTAAAAGATAGATCATGTTATTACTTCACTAGCCCTGTGAATCCCATAAATGCGAGAGACATTAAACCAGCTGTGATAAGTGCGATAGATGAACCTTTGAAAGTTAAAGGTACGTCGGCAGCTACAAGACGTTCACGAAGCGCAGCAAAAAGCACTAATACAAGTGCAAACCCAAGAGATGCACCAAAACCATAAACGACAGACTCCGTTAAATTATGAGCAAGATTTACATTTAATAATGCGACACCGAGAACTGCACAGTTTGTGGTTATCAAAGGCAAGAAAATTCCAAGTAAACGATATAGTGTTGGGCTAGTTTTATTTATCACCATTTCGGTAAATTGTACAACTACGGCAATAACCAAAATAAATACTAATGTGCGTAAAAAAGTAGCATTTAAGGGAATAAGAATATAATGATCAACTAAATATGCACAAAGGGAGGCAACTGTTAATACAAACATTGTTGCTAGTCCCATTCCCACTGCGGTTTCAATTTTTTTGGATACGCCCATAAAAGGACAAAGTCCTAAGAATTTCACTAATACAAAGTTGTTAATCAGCGCAGTACCGATAATTAATAAAATATAGTGTGTCATTGCTTTCTGCCTTGTGTATAAGTCGGCTATTATCCTCATTTATAGGAACGATAACAATAGAAAATTTGGGGTAGGAGAAAGAGAAAATTGAGATTTTCACGTTTTGTTAGATATGAATAAAAAATGCAGCTAATCATTTAAATGATTAGCTGCGCAATATCTGAATTAACAATACTCAACTTGATTTATGTGAGTAGAGTACTATTTGACGTTCTATATCAATTATTTTTGGTATAGTTTTACTGGACCTTGAGTACCACCGTTAGATTTTCCACCTTCTTGTAGTTTTAATTCAGAACCAGAGGCAGTGATCTCAACACGACGATTAGGACGTAAACAATCTTTTAACGCTTGTCCATTAATACCCTCACAAGCTTTTACTTGAGGATTTTTACCATAGCCTACAGCAGTAATTAGAGAATTTACACCATCTTCAACTAAACGAGCTTTAACGGTATTTGCACGACGTTGAGATAGATCCAAATTGTAAGCATCAGAACCTAAACGATCTGTATAACCAGCAACTTTAACTTCTTTCGCACCAGTAGATTTTAATTGAGATGCAACACTATCAACTACCTTCTTACCCTGAGCTGTTAAAGTATCTTTGTTAAAATCAAATAAGGAGTCGCCACTCAAATTGAATGCTGAATTTCCGTTACAACCGTTTGGATACCAGAAGAAACTTTGCGCATTATGGTTTTTATCAAATAATACTTTATATTGACAAATTTTGTGGGTGCCATTTTCACGATAATTGAATACATAATCCCATTCAGATACACCATACAAGCCTTCAGTGAAGTGTGGATCACCAATTAATTGACGAATTTGATCTTTGTTCATACCATTTTCAATCATGCGTACATTATCCCAGTTTGGCCAAGTACCAAATTGGCTACCATCATGATTGAACTTCGCTGAATCAATTTTAGGCCATACTAATTGAGGAACTTGTTCACCATTTACGTCTTTATATTCTGGGGTACCTGCGTCAGTCACTTTGCTTAAGTTGCCACAAGCGGCAACAGTTGCAATAGCAATGCTTGATAATAAAATACGAGATAATTTCATTTGTTTTACCTTTTATTTGTCAATAACTCTTTGGAAAGAGGATAACTAAACTTCACGAATTAAATATTATAAAACTGTCAAAGTTTCGGCCGCATATACTAATAGCAAAGAATTGCCTTGTAAATACTAAAATTAGTGAACTAGCTTTCTTTTTTGTAAAGTAATGTAAAGGTATCTATTTTAGTGTATAAAATTATTTGACGGCTTTGTGGTATAACGATGAACAATATTTACCGCACTTTCTTCAGCCTGGCGACCTAATTTTTTGATCAATGATTTTTTCAATCGATATTTCACACTTAACACATGTTTTTCTTTCATTTTTTCTAAAATTAAATCATCACTGGTTGAAATTTCATCGACTAATTTCAAGTCGATTGCTTGTTGGCCAAACCAATGTTCCCCAGTAGCAATTTTATCAATATCTACACAAGGGCGATTCTGTGAGACGAATTGTTTAAATAATTGATGTGTTTCTTCCAACTCTTGTTGAAATTTTTGTTTACCTTTTTCGGTATTCTCACCTAATACAGTTACTGTGCGTTTAAACTCACCCGCAGTCATCACATCTACATCAACATCATACTTTTTCAATAAACGATGAACGTTTGGAATTTGTGCTACGACGCCAATAGAACCAATGACAGCAAAAGGCGCAGATACAATTTTATCTGCTACACAAGCCATCATATAACCGCCACTTGCGGCAACCTTATCTACAGCCATGGTTAATTTTATGCCTTTTTGTTTCAAACGAGACAACTGAGAGGCTGCAAACCCATAATCATGAACAATACCGCCCGGGCTTTCTAAACGTAATAATACTTCGTCTTCTGGTGTTGCTACATTTAAGATTGCTGAAATTTCTTCGCGAAGTGCGGTCGTTTCTGATGCTGAAATATCACCATGAAAATCTAAGACATACACACGGCTTTTCTTTTCGTCATCTAAGATTTCACCTTTTTTTAATTTCTCTTTACGTTTTTTAGCCTTTTGTTTTTCGGCTTTTTTCTCTGCTTTCGCTTGCTGTTTTAGCTCTTCTTCTGAAAGATTAAAATCACGCAATACACGAACTTGATGATCAAATTCTTCAGATAAATCTTTAATTTCTAATTCCCCTATTTTAGATTTGTTATGTTGACGATAAGAAATTACCAAACCAACAATAGCAAGAATGAGTAATAAAATTGTCAAAATTTCCAGAATAAAAATTCCATAGCCAGTTAAAATATCGTTTAACATTGTTACTCCTATTGATATTTAATAGATTACATTGTGCTTTTTACTAGTTGTGACTAGGCTAGACATCAATATGATAAAATATTGTGAGTATTTGTGCTATTACAACAAAGGTTTTTAAACCAATTCTCACTTTTTTATTTTCATTTTTCCTGATTTAGCATAGCATAGGCAAGAATTTCATTTATACCAAAGGAGCAATTATGAAATTACGTGCTGTTGTATTAGGTCTTGCAACATTATGTGCTAGCACAGCGACTTTTGCTGGCATGGTTTCTACTTCATCTAACCTTGAGCTTTTAGCCATTGATGGTCAAAAGGCATCTAAATCTCTTGCAAAGGATGCTAAAACCTTTGCTGTAAATGACACCCAAAACCATCAGGTTGTTGTTCGTTTAAGTGAAATTATTGGTTCTGGATCTAGCCAAACCCTTTTTGAATCTAATCCAGTAATTGTGACATTCCAAGGTAGCACAGAGGATCTTGTTATTTCTGCGCCAGTTATTCGTAGTCGTTCTGAAAGCGATAAATTCAATGAGATGCCAAGCATTAGCGTAAAAACAAAATCAGGTAATGCCATTTCAGCGAAAGTAGATGTGTTAAAACAAGAAGGTTTATTCCCAAGTGCTAATGTGGTGAATGATCTTGCTGAATATAATGCCTCTGGTGCAACTGCATCTGTTTCTGCATTTGCTGCAACCACAGCTGCTAGCCCAATGGTCGCTACTCCAGCAAGCAATGCAAAAGCGAATAAAGGTAAAGTGGTTGTTCAAGGTGAAAACGTTGCAGAGCAACAGCTCCAGTATTGGTTCCAACAAGCTGATAAAGAAACTCAAACACGTTTCTTAAATTGGGCAAAATCCCATAAATAATTACCGCACTTCATACAATAAAAAGTGAGCCTTGTTGCTCACTTTTCTATTTTGATAAGGATTTGAAATGAATATTCGGTTAAATGCCAAAGTAATCGCTGCGATTCCTGTTTTTATTGCTGTAAATATTGCGGCAGTAGGAATATGGGCTTTTGATATTTCTTCGCAATCAATGCCTTTGATTCTAGGGATTATTGCAGGTGGTTTGGTGGATTTGGATAACCGTTTAACTGGACGATTGAAAAACGTATTTTTTACGCTCATTGCCTTTTCCATTTCATCCTTTATTGTGCAGTTACATATCGGTAAGCCTATCCAATATATTGTGTTAATGACGGTGCTGACATTTATTTTCACCATGATTGGCGCCGTGGGGCAGCGTTATAGCACGATTGCGTTTGGTTCATTAGTGGTTGCGCTTTATACCACGCTGACTTATGTGCCTGAAGGAAATGTATGGTTTATTAATCCCGTAATGATTTTATGCGGTACATTGCTGTATAGCGTGGTGACTTTGATTGTTTACCTGTTTTTCCCAAATCGCCCCGTGCAAGAAAGTGTCGCTAAAGCGTTTTGTGCGTTGGGCGAATATTTAGATACCAAATCCTGCTTTTTTGATCCTGACGAAGTGGCTGAGATTGAAAAAAAACACCTCAATTTTGCAATGAAAAATGCGAATGTTGTCACGGCATTTAATATTGTGCGTACCGCACTTTTTTACCGTATTAGAGGACAACATCGCCATCCTCGCACCCAGAGAATGTTACGTTACTATTTTGCCGCGCAAGACATTCATGAGCGCGCCAATTCTACGTATTTTGATTATCAACAAATAACGGAAAAACTAAAAAATACAGATTTGATTTTCCGTATTCAACGTTTATTAGAGCTACAAGCACAATCCTGTAAAGAAATCACCGCGAGTTTGCATGAAAATAAACCCTATCATTTTAATGAACGTGTCGAACGTGCACTTTTAGGCACATTGCATTCCTTTGAGCTATATCGAGCACAACATCTCAATGATCAAGATGAACTGATTGATATCCAAACTTTGTTAGATAATTTACAAAGTATTAACTGGCAACTTCGCCAATTGGCACAAGAAACGACGGATACAGAACAATTAGCTCAAATTCATACGGAACAAATCACTGGGTTAAAAAATATAAGTGCAGTGATTTTTAGCCATTTTACTTTTGAGTCACCGTTGTTCCGTCATGCAGTACGCTTATCTATCGTGGTATTTTTATGCTGTGCAATTGTTGAGTTTTTTCAATTTAACCTTGGTTATTGGATTTTATTGACCACTGTATTTGTGTGTCAGCCAAACTATTCAGCAACTAAAGTCCGTTTACGTCAGCGTATTATTGGCACGATATTAGGTGTAGTGGTGGGGTCATTATTACCTTATTTAAATCCAACCTTAGAATTAAAACTGGGTCTTGTGGTGCTTACAAGTACGCTATTCTTTTTCTTCCGTAGTAATAATTACAGCTTTTCAACCTTTTTCATCACACTACAAGTTTTGCTGAGTTTTGATGTCATGGGATTTGATACGGCAGCTGCTTTAATGCCTCGTTTACTCGATACTTTGCTTGGTTCCGCGATTTCATGGTTTGCCGTATCTTACTTATGGCCCGATTGGAAATATTTGCAACTTGATAAAGTGAGCCATCAGGCATTGCGTAGTGATGCGGTGTATTTGTTGCATATCATTAGCCAATTGCAATTTGGTAAAAGTGACGATCTTAAATATCGCATAGCACGTCGTAATGCACATCAATATGCAGCCGCACTGAGTACAACACTTTCTAATATGAATAATGAGCCAGTGAAATATAAGGCATATTTACAGAAAGGTTTTGATTTACTCAAACTGAATTATTCTCTATTAAGCTATATTTCGGCCCTTGGCGCTTATCGCGACAGAATGAAAAATTTGCAACAGACCGCACAATTTTTATCTGGTTTTTATCCTGTAGCAAAGAAAATTATCTATACCTTAGAACACATTGAAGAAATACCCGAAGCTATTTTTAACCAACAGCAAGAACGTATTGAAACACATTTAAAAGAATTGGAAAAACAAGAAATGACGGCAGAAGAACGCGCCGTCTTTAGTTTACCGTATCAGCAATTAAATTTGATTACGCAACTCTTACCGCAGTTCTATGAGTATTTTAGGAAAGAGTCTTGTTAAAGAGTATGGGATCGTTATAAATACAAAAGTGCGGTTGATTTTTGAGAGATTTTAAAACTCCTTGAAAATTAACCGCACTTTATTTTTTATTGAGCAATAACATTGACGAATGAGTTATTACTGTCCCATGTTTTTCACTGATTTTAGGAAACCTTGAGCACTATCAAACACAGAAGATTTTCCCTGTGCCAGTAAAATCATGTCGGACATTTCTCGGAAGGCACCTTTGCCGCCATGGGTGGAAAGTACATGATCAACGGCATTCTTCACATAAATAGGGGCATCAGCCACAGCAAAAGATGCACCACAAACGGCAAAAGCAGGAAGATCTACGCTATCATCGCCAATATAAGCGGTTTGCTCGGCAGTGACGCCTGCTTGTTTCATGAGTTCAAAACAAGCGGTTTCTTTTTCAAGTTTGCCAAGAAAGTATAATTTAATACCAAGATCAGCAATGCGACGACGTAAAATAGGGGAGTCGCGACCAGAAAGCACAGCCACTTGAATACCTGCATCCATCAGCATTTTTATGCCTAAACCATCTCGTACATGAAAGCTTTTGATAGCTTCACCATTGGCATCATAATGAAGTTGTCCATCGGTGAGTACGCCGTCTACATCAGTAATGACAAATTTAATGTTTTCTAATTTTTGTTGCATTGGGATTCCTTAGCTTGAAAATTCCACTAAACCCACTACGTGATTTTCATCATTAACAACGACTAGCGAGTGAATTTTTTTCGCTTTCATAAAGTCTTCTGCTTTGGATAAAAATTCGTCTTGATGAATAGTTTTTGGTGAACTTGTCATAAAATCTTTGGCTGTTTTATTCAGCGTTTCTGCACCATTAGCTGTAAGTGCGCGGCGAATATCGCCATCCGTGATAATGCCTTTGAGTTGTTCATTTTCCATCACCAAGGCAACGCCCATTCGCCCTTCATTCATGACTGTGAGGCAGTCAGTAAAATTGGTGGTCGGTAAAATTGTTGGTAGGCGAGTTTGCATTTGATCTTTCACTTTACATAATAAACGACGACCAAGACTGCCACCTGGATGGAATTTAGCAAAGTCAGCTGGTTGGAAATTGCGTGCCGTAATGAGTGATACGGCGAGTGCATCGCCAAGTGCCAGCGTTACAAGTGCGGATGTTGTTGGCGCGAGATTATTTGGACATACTTCACGCTCAACAGTAATGTCTAAAACATAATCTGCATGGCGTGCGAGCGTGGAATTTTTGTTACTCGTCACAGCAATAATTTTATTACCAAAATTTTTTAAACTTGGAATCAGTTTATTGACATCATCGGTTTCACCGCTATAGGAAATTAACATCACGATATCAATTGGTTTCAACATTCCTAAATCACCGTGGAAGGCTTCAGTCGGATGTAAAAAGAAACTTGGTGTGCCCGTAGAGGCAAAGGTAGCCACCATTTTTTTACCGATTAAACCAGATTTCCCTATCCCGCCGATGACTAATCGTCCTTCGCAAGCAAGGATTAAATCGACGACTTGATTAAAATCCTCGCCTAAACGCTGGCTGAGTTGCAAAAGTGCGTTGCTTTCCACTGCAAGGGAATCCTGTGCAATTTTTAGATAGTTCATTCTTTTTCCTAAAAGAGCGGTTGAAATTGGCGCTATTTTAGCGGAATCATAAAAAAATACGAATGAAAAATTAGGCATTATTGTTGATAAGATTGATGAGAAATATTCAAAAATTGGGGATTTTATTGACCGCACTAGTGATTGCCCCTATACTACGCGCCGAGTTGGTTAGACAATCGCTGGTTTATTGAAGCCCTTAACCGTATTTATACGACCTAGTGGGACAAGTAAACGAGAGGAAAGTCCGAGCTACACAGGGCAGAGTGCCGGATAACGTCCGGGCGGCGTGAGCCGACGACCAGTGCAACAGAGAGCAGACCGCCGTGTAAACGGTAAGGGTGAAAGGGTGCGGTAAGAGCGCACCGTGCCTCCGGTAACGGTTGGCAGCAGGGTAAACTCCACTCGTAGCAAGACCAAATAGGAATCCAATGAGTGGCCCGCTCTGGATTCGGGTAGGTTGCTTGAGCGGCAGAGTAATTTGTCGCCTAGAGGAATGATTGTCCACGACAGAACTCGGCTTATCGACCAACTCAAAATTTTTGTGGAAATGACCGCACTTTAGTTTGTTTTTCGGAATAGATTAAAGTGCGGTTATTTTTTGACGAATATTAAATTATTTTTCGTTTAATACACGTGGAAATAAAATATTATTTTCCAAATGAATATGATGCATTAAATCATCAATAAATTCATTAATACCGCTATATAAGGCTTTCCAACTGAAACAAGCATCTGCTGGTGGCGTGCAGTTATTAGTAAGCGATTTGATTACTTCCACATCTTGCCCAGCTTCATCGTGTTCCATTTCCATTACACGAATTGGCATTGAGGCCATTGCATAATTTCCCATTTTGATCATTGGGAACAAAATTTGTTCTTCTTTCATTAAATGCTGGCTAAGTTCAGCATAAATTTTTTCTAATTGTGCGGCTACGCCGACAGGGCAGTCATCACGATCACCATGTACATTTTCAACTTTCTCCGCCAATGTAATTAATTCTGGGAGTTGTTCACGGTGGCGATTATGAAAACGAGTAATAATGTGATCGATCATCTCTGCATAAGATGCCGAAGTCCAATCTTTATCGTTATTTTCTGCTTTACTTTGTTGTAAATCAGTTAAACGTTTTTCAATTTCAGCAAGGTTAAGATTCTTTTGTTTTGCTGCGACTTCTAATAATACAGAACCTCCGCAGCAAAAATCTAAATCATATTCACGAAAAATTTTAGTTGCACCTGGAATTGAAACAGCGAGTTCGCTAAGTTTTTGTTGGGCAAAAGACATAAATCACTCCTATATTGATTAAGTAAAAATAAATCCGATAAAAATAGTAGGATATTTTTCTGATTATGAAAAGTAGGGCGATTTATTTATTGATTAAATTATGATTTAAATCAATAAAAATACCTCATAATAATCAGTTCAAAATTGATGGTTATTTACATAAATAGGATTAATTATCACTAATGAGGCAACTTTAATTTCATTATGTATTTTTTTATATAATTGATTTTTAAGAATTTAGGAAAATACTGATTTTCATCAATATTATTGATTGTGTTTACAAAGTGAAATCTTTTAGAATGGCGAAAAATTAAATTTAACGCATAACTCCGAGCTTGTTTAGCCTAAGTTTCACAAGAAATACGGTGGCAAGCCAATAACGCGGTACGTTATTCAGGGATACGCTGGAAACGGTTTATCCTCTCCATATTTAGAAAGGTGTAAAATGCAATCCATTCCTATTAAAAACGTAGGAGAGTCTCGCTTAGTCGATCCTTTCCAACGTCAATATTACTATCTACGACTGTCGATTACCGATCAGTGTAACTTTCGTTGTACCTATTGTTTACCTGATGGTTATCAACCCGAAGCTAACAAACCAAGTTTCTTAACCTTAAAAGAAATTACCCATCTTGCTCAAGCGTTTGCTGAAATGGGCACAGAGAAAATCCGTTTAACGGGTGGCGAACCGACTTTACGCAAAGATTTTATTTCTATTGCTGAAAGCATTGCTAATATTGATGGAATCCGTCAATTAGCTGTCACGACAAATGGCTATCGCATGGCAAAAGATGTGGCTGATTGGAAGAAAGCAGGGATTACGTCTATTAATGTCAGTGTTGATAGCCTTGATCCGAAAATGTTCCATCAAATTACAGGTATCAATAAATTTGATGACGTGATGCGTGGTATCGATCGTGCATTTGAGGTGGGCTACAACAAAGTCAAAGTTAATTCAGTTTTGATGAAAAATTTGAATGACAAAGAGTTTGAACAATTCCTTGTTTGGGTGAAAGATCGCCCAATTCAAATGCGCTTTATCGAACTCATGCAAACGGGCGAAATGGATAGTTTCTTTGATAAATTCCATCTTTCAGGACAAGTCTTAGCGGATAAATTGCTGAAAAATGGTTGGACATTACAGCATAAATCCCATACAGATGGTCCTGCAAAAGTCTTCACACATCCTGATTATGCTGGCGAAATTGGTTTAATCATGCCTTACGAAAAGAATTTCTGCGCAAGCTGTAATCGTCTCAGAGTGTCAGCGAAGGGCAAACTTCATCTCTGTTTATTCGGCGAAGAAGGCATTGAATTACGTGATTTATTGCAATCCCATGAACAGCAAGATATTTTGCAAGCACGTATTTTTTCTGCACTGCAAGGCAAACGTGAACATCATTATTTGCATATCGGTGATAGCGGCGTAAGAAATCATTTAGCCTCTATCGGTGGCTAAAAGAAAATAGGTGAATTTACTATTCACTTATTTTGCTTTCATCACACATGTAAAACATTTAATATTTTAACCGCACTTTATTTTATTATGACTACATTTACGCATATCAATTCTCAAGGCGAAGCCAATATGGTGGATGTTTCTGCAAAAGCAGAGACCGTTCGTGAAGCTCGTGCTGAAGCCATCGTTACTATGTCAAAAGAAACCCTTGCTATGATCGTGGAAGGCAAACATCACAAAGGCGATGTATTTGCTACAGCACGTATTGCAGGTATTCAAGCGGCAAAACGTACTTGGGAACTTATCCCACTTTGCCATCCATTGTTACTTTCTAAAGTAGAAGTGAATTTAGAACCGTTACTTGAAACCAATCAAGTTCGTATTCAATCTCTTTGCAAATTAACCGGTAAAACCGGCGTAGAAATGGAAGCATTAACCGCTGCAAGTGTGGCAGCCTTAACCATTTACGATATGTGTAAAGCCGTACAAAAAGACATTGTAATTGAGTACGTACGTCTGTTAGAAAAGAGCGGTGGAAAATCCGGTCATTTTATTGCGGAGGAAAAATAAGATGTTAAATGTTTTATTTTTTGCTCAAACACGTGAATTAATTGGGGAAGATTCTATTCAGCTTGAAGGGGATTTTGAGACAGCGGAAGCAGTGCGTGAACACCTTGCTCAAAAAGGTGATAAGTGGGCATTGGCACTTGAAAAAGGGAAGCTTTTAGTAGCGATTAATCAAACTTTGATGCCGTTAGAAAGTGCGGTCAAAAATGGGGATGAAATTGCGTTTTTCCCACCGGTAACAGGGGGCTAAATGACGGATATTCAAATTTCAGTACAAGAACAACCTTTTGATCAAAATGCTGTTTATCAATGGCTATCTGAGCAACATTCAGTTGGCGCAACGGTTATTTTTGTGGGTAAAGTACGCGATCTTAATTTAGGCGATGAGGTATCCAGCTTATACTTAGAACATTATCCCGCAATGACAGAAAAAGCCTTACGTGAAATTGTAGAACAAGCAAAAGCCCGTTGGGATATCCAGAGAGTGTCTGTGATTCATCGTGTGGGACTTTTGCATACTGGCGATGAAATTGTTTTAGTCGGCATCAGTTCTGCTCACCGAGGTGATGCTTATCATGCCAACGAATTTATTATGGACTTCTTAAAATCTAAAGCCCCATTCTGGAAAAAAGAACAAACCAATCAAGGTGAACGTTGGATTGAAGCAAGAGAGAGTGACAAAGAAGCGTTAGAGAAGTGGTAATGACAAAGTGCGGTTAAACTTAACCGCACTTTTGCTTTTTATGAATTAAAGCACTTTCACAACGCTTTCACATAAATAACGAATATTGTCTTCCGTAATACCCGCCACATTGATACGACCAGAACGAACAGCGTAAATCGCAAACTCATCTTTTAAGCGATCAACTTGTTCAGGTGATAAACCGCTGAAAGAGAACATACCATTTTGTTCCATAATAAAGCTGAAATCTTGTTCTGTACCGTATTCTTTTAATAACTGAACGAATAAGTGACGCATTTTTTTGATACGTTCACGCATTTCAGTTAATTCATTTTCCCATTCTTGGCGAAGTTGTGGATCATTTAATACGGTTGCGACCGTTGCGCCACCGTGAGATGCAGGGTTAGAGTAGAGTGTACGAATAATTGATTTCACCTGTGTTAATGCGGTTGAAGCAATTTCTGCATTTTCAGCCACAAGGGTAAAGGCACCTACACGCTCATTGTATAGACCAAAGTTTTTAGAGAATGAGCTCGCCACTAATAATTCTTTATGATTTGCTGCAAATGCACGTAAACCGTAAGCATCTTGGTCTAAGCCATTGGCTAAACCTTGATAAGCAAAGTCAAAGAGTGGTAACCAGCCATTTTTTGCTGAAAGCGCAGCTAATTCTTGCCATTGCTCAGGGGTTGGGTCAATACCGGTTGGGTTGTGGCAGCAACCGTGTAAAAGCACCACATCACCTTCGCTTGCTTGGCTTAAATCTTCAAGTAAATGTTCCCAGTCAAGGGCTTTACGTTCAGCATCATAATAACGATATTCACGAATCGTCATGCCCACAGCATTGAAAATAGCATTGTGGTTTGGCCATGTTGGTGTGCTGATCCACACATTTTGTGCTTTGGTTTGACGTTTAATAAATTCTGCCGCAATGCGTAATGCACCCGTTCCGCCTAAACTTTGTACTGTTCTTGCACGATTAGATTTGATGACTTCAGAATCTTTACCGAAAAGTAGTGCTTTTGTTCGTTCGTTATAATCCGCAATACCATCGATAGTCAGATAATTCTTCGTTTTTTCCTTATCAAATAAGCGTTTTTCTGCTTCTTTTACTGCACGCATAATCGGGGTTGTACCTTGTGCATCTTTATAAACGCCAATACCTAAATTGATTTTATTTTCACGCGTTTCAGATTTGAATGCTTCACCTAAGCCTAAGATTGGATCGGCTGGTGCCGCTTTGATATGTTCAAACATAGCTTTTCCTTATGTATGTGTTGTGTGGTGGATAGTTTTATACTTCAGCCGTTTTATTTTATCAAGAAAGATTTTTATAAAAATTAACCGCACTTTGATATTTTTAAATATTCATCAAAAAGTGCGGTCATTTTTTGCATTATTTTAGTTTTTCAATCGCCCAATTTAATCCCGATTGATAATCTTCTGGTAACTCAGTGCGGAGTATTTCTAATTGTTGAACAATGACCGCTTTATTAGGATGAGAAAGATTAATATGCCCAACTTTACGCCCAGCTCTGACTTCTTTACCGTACCAATGAAGTTGTGCAAACGGTGTATTAAGCCATTTTGGATTATGTTTTGTGCCGATTAAATTCACCATCACACTTGGAGCGAAAGTTTGTAAGTCAGGCGTTGGCAAATCGAGTAGCGCACGTAAATGTAATTCAAATTGGCTAATCGAGCATCCTAGTTGTGTCCAATGTCCACTGTTATGTACGCGAGGCGCAAGTTCGTTAATCAGTAATTTGTCGCCTACAACAAAACATTCCATTGCCATTACACCCACATAGCCTAATTTATCCATAATTTTGCTGAGCATGGCTTCTGCTTGATTTTGTTGTGCAGATTGTTGAGGAAAAGCACTATCAACTACACTGTAACGCAAAATACCGTTTTGTTGTAGGTTATGTGTAACGGGATAAAAACGCTTTTCGCCATTTTTAAATCTTGCGCCTACAATAGAAACTTCATAATCGAAAGGAATAAATTTTTCTGCGATCACTTCACCGAATAAGTCATCAGTGATGTCCGCTTTATTTTCATCGCTGATAATCCATTGACCACGTCCATCATATCCGCCTGTTCTACGTTTAACGACAACTTTCTCGCCAACAGTTTGGAAAATATCATCCCATTGCGTTTTATCTTTTAATAAACACCAAGGCGAGGTAGAAAGATTCAGCTCATCAAGCAAGGATTTTTGAGTAAAACGATCGGCCAATAATCCAAATATATGTTGATTAACGAAGTTTTTATGATTGCCGAGTAATTCAGTCAAAGGCGTTTTTTCCCAGCGTTCAATTTCCGTCGTGATGATCGCATTTTCAGGTAAGTCAAAAACTGGCGCATTGAAGGCTAAGGGTTCAACATAAATATCTAAAGGTGCGCCTGCGTAACGTAACATTCTGCCGAGTTGTCCGTTGCCAAGTACATAAACGGTTGGGTATAAGGTGGAGTTTTGCATAATATTTCTCGTTAAATTTACGAAAAAAACAACCGCACTTTAAAAGTGCGGTCAGATCTGAAGATATTTTTATGTGCGTGGATCAGGATTGTCCAGTACAGCACGAGTTTGGTTTTCACGGAAAGATTGCAAGCGTGAAAGCAATTCTGCATCCCAACCTGCTAGAATTTGGGCGGCCAACAATCCAGCATTTGCCGCACCCGCAGGGCCAATGGCTAATGTTCCAACAGGAATCCCTTTTGGCATTTGCACAATCGAATAAAGGCTATCTACGCCACTTAACATAGAACTTTTTACTGGCACCCCCAGCACCGGCACAAGTGTTTTTGCTGCGATCATACCGGGTAAATGTGCCGCACCGCCTGCACCAGCAATAATTACTTTATAGCCATTTTTTTGTGCATTTTCAGCAAATTCAAAAAGTTTATCAGGCGTACGATGAGCCGAGACGACTTCCACATGATAAGGTACTTTTAATTCATCTAAAATCTGAGTTGCCTCTTGCATGGTAGCCCAATCGCTTTTGGAACCCATCACAACGGCAATTTGTGCAATTTTTGACATGCTATTTTCTCAATTTTTTAATTAAAAACGTGGCGTAGAATAGCACATCTTATACATATCAAGCAAACGTTTGCTAAATGGGTTTTATAGGAAAATACCATTGCAACTTTAAGGATAAAATTTTATTCTAGGCACAATTTTTATAAGAATAGGGCAAATTATGTTAGCCAAAGCAAAATATAGATCGTAGGGTGGGCTTTAGCCCACCGTTTTTATTCATTTAGCCCACTGTTTTTTATCCATTTAGCCATAACAAAGGTGGGCTGAAGCCCACCCTACAACTGAAAATTATATTAAAGGTGGTGCTTTAAAGTCAGTGAAAGAATCATTAAAACAGGTAGGTATTCTATGAAGTTATTAAATTATAAAGGTTATGTTGGCACGATTGAGGCGGATTTAGAAAACAATATATTGTTTGGCAAACTTGCTTACATTCGTGATTTAGTGACTTACGAAGCAGAGTCATTATCTGAGCTAGAAAAAGAATTTCGTCAATCTGTTGATTTATATTTACAAGATTGTTTGGAATTAGGTAAAGAACCGAATAAGCCTTTTAAAGGTGTATTTAATGTACGAATTGGCGAGGAATTGCATAGAGAAGCTACGATCATAGCTGGCGATCGTTCTCTTAATGCTTTTGTGACGGAAGCGATTCAAGAAAAAATTTTTCGTGAAAAACCAAGTTTAAGATAATAAAACGTAACGATATCATATTCACATTTTCTTTCTTCAAAGTAGGGCAAATTATGTTAGCCAAAGCAAAATATAGAAAAGATTACAAACAACCAGATTTTACAGTCACAGACATTTATTTAGATTTTCAACTCGATCCTAAACACACAGTGGTGACTGCAACCACAAAATTCCAACGCTTAAATGATGAAGCGACTTCTTTACGTTTAGATGGGCATAGTTTCCAGTTTTCTTCTATTAAATTTAATGGTGAGCCATTTTCTGCCTATCAACAAGATGGCGAGAGTTTAACGCTCGATTTAAAAGGTAAAAGTGCGGAAGAATTTGAACTTGAAATTGTGACCTTCCTTGTACCAGCCGAAAACACTTCATTACAGGGGCTATATCAGTCTGGAGAGGGGGTTTGTACGCAATGCGAGGCGGAAGGTTTCCGTCAAATTACTTATATGCTTGATCGCCCAGATGTGTTGGCGCGTTACACAACCAAAATTACCGCAGATAAGACTAAATATCCTTACTTACTTTCTAATGGCAACCGCATTGCAAGTGGTGAATTAGAGGAGGGTCGTCATTGGGTAGAATGGAACGATCCTTTCCCAAAACCAAGCTATTTATTTGCTTTAGTGGCGGGGGATTTTGATTTATTACAAGATAAATTTATCACCAAAAGTGGAAGAGAAGTTGCATTAGAGCTTTATGTAGATCGCGGTAATCTTAACCGTGCAAGCTGGGCAATGGAAAGTCTGAAAAAAGCGATGAAATGGGATGAAGATCGCTTTAATTTAGAATATGACCTCGATATTTACATGATCGTTGCTGTCGATTTTTTCAATATGGGCGCAATGGAAAACAAAGGGTTAAATATCTTTAATTCTAAATTTGTATTAGCCAATCCGCAAACAGCAACAGATGAAGATTATCTTGCCATTGAAAGCGTGATTGCGCACGAATATTTCCATAACTGGACAGGAAACCGTGTAACCTGCCGAGATTGGTTCCAATTAAGTTTGAAAGAAGGCTTAACAGTTTTCCGTGATCAAGAATTTTCTTCAGATACGGGCTCTCGTGCGGTGAATCGCATTAATAATGTGAAATTTTTACGCACCGTGCAATTTGCCGAAGATGCAAGCCCGATGTCGCACCCGATTCGCCCTGAAAAAGTGATTGAAATGAATAACTTCTATACAGTGACCGTATATGAAAAAGGTGCTGAAGTCATTCGTATGTTGCACACTTTATTGGGTGAGCAAGGTTTCCAAAAAGGCATGCAATTTTATATTGCTGAAAATGATGGCAAAGCGGCAACCTGTGAAGACTTTGTTTCTGCCATGGAACGCGCAAATAACCTCGATTTAAACCAATTCCGCCGTTGGTATAGCCAATCGGGTACACCAGAATTATTGATTAGCGATGCTTATGACGAAAAAACGCATACTTATCGTTTAACGGTTTCACAATCTACACCGCCAACCGCCGATCAAATGGAAAAAGTGAATTTACATATTCCGTTAAAAATCGCGCTTTATGATGCGAACGGCACGAAACAAATGATGCAACATAATGGCGAATTGTTGAGTGATGTATTAAATGTCACCGAAAAAGACCAAGTCTTTGAGTTTCATGGCATTTATGGTCGCCCTGTTCCCGCATTGCTATGTGATTTCTCTGCACCGGTAAAACTGGATTATGATTATAAAACGGAGCAGTTATTAGGCTTGCTTAAATTCGCTGATAATCAATTTATCCGTTGGGATGCGGCACAAATGCTATTTGCGCAAGAATTACGTCGTAATGTTGTGCGTTTCCAACAAGGCGAGGCACTAGAAATTTCGCCTGAAATTTTGACCGCACTTTCTTATATTCTGAGCCATTATGAGAAAGATATTGAACTGGCAACCTTAATTCTCACGCTGCCAAAAGAAATGGAATTTGCGGAAGGTTTCAAAACCATCGATCCTGATGGTATTTCAGCCGCAAGAGCATTTATGCAAGCACAAATTGCCGAGACTTTAAAAGATGATTTCTTGCGCGTTTATACCCATATTCGCCTTGATGAGTATCAAATTACGCAACAAGACATCGCCTTGCGTGCAATGCGTAATCTTTGCTTAACTTATTTGGCTTATACCCATTTGGGCAACAACCTAGTCCAAAAACACTACAATAATGCGAATAATATGACAGATACATTGGCGGCATTAAGTGTTGCAACTAAAGCAGCATTACCTTGCAGAGATGTGTTGTTAGCTGATTTTGAACAAAAATGGCAACATGATGGATTGGTGATGGATAAATGGTTTGCATTACAAGCCACTCGCCCAGATGAAAATGTATTGGAAATTATTCAGTTATTAATGGATCACCCAAGTTTTAACTTCAATAATCCAAACCGTTTACGTGCATTAGTAGGTAGCTTTGCAAATCATAACTTAAAAGCATTCCATAACGTAAGCGGATCAGGCTATCGTTTCTTAACGGATGTTTTAATCCGTTTAAATGAAAGTAATCCACAAGTGGCTGCGCGTTTAATCGAGCCATTAATTCGTTTTTCTCGCTTTGATGCTCAACGCCAAACGCTCATGAAACGTGCTTTAGAACGCTTAAGCGTTGTAGAAAATCTTTCAAAAGATTTATTTGAAAAAATTGAGAAAGCGTTGCAGTAAGTTGAGTTTGTGTAGATTAAAAGGAAAATTAGCTTGGATAATAAAATTAAATTATTTGAAGGAAATGAAATCCGTTCTATTTGGGATAATGAAAAAGAAGAATGGTATTTTAGCATCATTGATATTTTAGGTGTCCTCACTGAAAGTGATAATCCAAGAAAATATTGGAGTGTGTTAAAAACAAGGCTTAAAAAAGAAGGAAATGAGTTGGCTACAATTTGTAGCCAACTGAAAATGAAATCACCTAAAGACGGTAAAATGTACAAAACTGATGTTGCTGATATGCAAGGTATTTTCCGCATTATTCAATCTGTTCCCTCACCTAAAGCGGAACCTTTCAAAATGTGGTTAGCTGAAGTCGGTAAAGAAAGAATTGATGAAATCATTGATCCTGAATTAACCATTGATAGAGCCTTAGAAACTTATCTTCAAAAAGGTTATAGCCGAGAATGGATTAATCAAAGGCTGCAAGCCATTCAAGTAAGAAAAGAGCTTACAGATACTTGGCAAGCTCATGGCGTATCTGAAGGGAAAGAATATGCCATTCTTACCAATGAAATCTCTAAGGCATGGAGTGGAATGACGACAAGAGAATATAAAGATTTTAAAGGGCTGAAAAAACAAAATTTAAGAGACAATATGTCCACCACTGAATTAATCTTAAATATGCTTGCGGAAACCGCTACCAAAGATATTGCTAATACATCAAATCCTCAAGGTTTTGAAGAAAATAAAAGAGTCGCTAAAAGGGGAGGCAATGTTGCAAAAATTGCGAAAGAGACGCTAGAACAAGAAACGGGACAGCCTGTTATTACTTCTAAAAATGCCGTTGATTTTGGTCGATTAATTGGCGATGTAATAAAAGAAATTCAGCATAAGGATGAAAACGCATAAAAGTGCGGTAAATTTTGCAATAGTTTTTGGGGCATTTAGTATGCCCCTTTGTTTTATATGGAGTTTAAGTATTAATTTATTTCATACAAATCCTGAAAATAATAAGTTTGCATAATATATTGAGATGACGCATTCTATACCCGTACAGACGTTTAGCCGTCTAAATGATTAAGAAGATTACTTTAAAACGGGAGTTATTATGACAACATCACATATCTTAGGCTTTCCTCGTGTGGGTGCAAAACGTGAATTAAAATTTGCACAAGAACGTTATTGGCGTAAAGAATTAGCCGAGCAAGATTTATTAGATTTAGCGAAAGCATTGCGTGAAAAAAACTGGAAACATCAAGCAGTGGCGAATGCAGATTTCGTTGCCGTGGGCGATTTCACGTTCTACGATCATATTTTAGATTTACAAGTGGCAACTGGGGCAATTCCTGCTCGTTTTGGTTTTGATAGCCAAAATTTAACCCTTGATCAATATTTCCAACTTGCACGTGGTAACAAAGATCAATTTGCGATTGAAATGACCAAATGGTTTGATACGAACTATCATTATCTCGTGCCTGAGTTCCAAAAATCGACCGCTTTCAAAGCAAATCCAGCTCATTACGTGAATCAAATTCGTGAAGCGAAAGCGTTAGGCTTAAACTTCAAACCAGTGATTGTTGGTCCATTAACATTCTTATGGTTGGGTAAAGAAAAAGGCGAAGCATTTAACCGTTTCGATTTATTAAATCAATTAGTGCCTGTTTATGTTGAAATCTTAAACGCATTAGTGGCTGAAGGTGCGGAGTGGATTCAAATTGATGAACCTGCATTAGCATTAGACTTACCTGCAGAATGGGTTGAAGCCTATAAATCTGTTTACGCTGAATTAAGCAAAGTGAACGCAAAATTATTATTAGCTACTTATTTTGGTTCCGTTGCACAACACGCAGAGTTATTAAAAGCCTTACCTGTTGCAGGCTTGCATTTAGATTTAGTGCGTGCGCCAGAACAACTTGCAGCCTTTGAAGATTACAGCAAAGTGTTATCTGCAGGTGTGATTGAAGGCCGTAATATCTGGCGTGCAAACTTAAACAAAGTGTTAGATGTATTAGAGCCATTAAAAGCAAAATTAGGCGAGCGTTTATGGATTGCACCAAGCTGTTCATTATTGCACACCCCATTTGATTTAGAAGTGGAAGTACAATTAAAAGAAAAAAATACCGCACTTTATAGCTGGTTATCTTTCACGCTACAAAAAGTGGAAGAATTAAATGTATTAAAACAAGCCTTAAATAATGGCAGAGCGTCTGTGCAAGCGGCATTAGATGCAAGCCAAGCGGCAGCATATGCTCGTGCAACCTCAAAAGAAATTCATCGCCCAGAAGTGGCTGAGCGTTTAGCAAACTTGCCAAAAGGTGCGGATCAACGTAAATCGCCATTTGCAGAACGTATTGTTAAGCAAAATGCGTGGTTAAATTTACCGCTTCTGCCAACCACAAACATTGGCTCATTCCCGCAAACGACTGAAATCCGTCATGCTCGTGCAAGTTTCAAAAAAGGCGAGTTATCTCTTGCAGATTACGAAGCGGCAATGAAAAAAGAAATTGAATATGTGGTACGTCGCCAAGAAGAATTAGACTTAGATGTGTTAGTTCACGGCGAAGCAGAACGTAACGACATGGTGGAATACTTTGGGGAATTATTAGATGGTTTCGCATTCACTAAATTTGGTTGGGTACAAAGTTACGGTTCACGTTGTGTAAAACCACCAGTAATTTACGGTGATGTGACTCGCCCAGAGCCAATGACAGTACGCTGGTCACAATATGCACAAAGTTTAACTAACCGTGTAATGAAAGGAATGCTCACAGGCCCTGTGACTATTTTACAATGGTCATTCGTGCGTAACGATATTCCACGTTCAACCGTATGTAAACAAATCGGCGTAGCATTATCTGATGAAGTGTTAGATTTAGAAGCAGCGGGCATTAAAGTTATTCAAATTGATGAGCCAGCAATTCGTGAAGGTTTACCACTTAAACGTGCAGATTGGGATGCATACTTACAATGGGCAGGCGAAGCATTCCGTTTAAGCTCAATGGGCGTGCAAGATGATACGCAAATTCACACTCATATGTGTTATTCTGAGTTTAACGATATCTTACCTGCGATTGCGGCATTAGATGCGGACGTGATTACCATCGAAACTTCACGTTCAGATATGGAATTATTAGATGCCTTTGTGAAATTTAACTACCCGAATGACATCGGCCCTGGTGTGTATGATATCCACAGCCCACGTGTACCAACCGCAGGTGAAATTGAACACTTATTACGCAAAGCGTTAAAAGTAATTCCAAAAGAACGTTTATGGGTAAACCCAGACTGTGGCTTAAAAACACGTGGTTGGACAGAAACTATCGATCAATTAAAAGTGATGGTGGATGTAACGAAAAAATTACGTGCGGAATTAGCGTAAATTTTAAGTTTATTACTTAACTGTAACTTAAGGACTGAGGTTGTATTTTACAATTTCAGTCCTTTATATTTATAGTGAAACATAAAATAGATGATTGTTATAATTATGTTGTTGTTGTTGTTGTTGTTGTTGTTGTTGTTGTTGTTGTTGTTGTTGTTGTTGTGTATAATCCGTGCTCAATTTTTAATGTGACTATTTAAAGAGGAAATTTATGAATAAAATTTTTAGAATTGTGTGGAGTGAAGTTTCTCAAGCTTGGATTGCTGTATCTGAACTTACTAAATCACACAAAAAACGTGCTTCTGCAACCGCCGTTGCAGTTGCTCTTGTTGCTGGCGTGCTTTCTCCCTTTGCGGAGGCAAGTAATACGGAATCGGATCCGGCTAAGAATCTTGAACCTTCTGAGTTGGGAACAGACTATTATTTTCGTGTTACGACTGCTAACACTGGTGAACCAGATGATCTTGAACATTATAATGGATGCCGCAATGGAAATGCAGATAGTGCGTGCCCAGATACAGAGATGAATATAGGCGTATTAGATAAAGATTCGGCCCCAACAGAAGATAATAGCGATAATTCTAGATTGGTTTTAGAAGGGAATAAAGGGATTAGACTTAAAAAAGCTGAAGATAAATCTCATAAAATCACCTTTGATGCGCCAGTTGAGGTTGCTGACGGTAGCGGTGCGGTATCAATAGAACAACCTGTGACAGGTGATAAGGCAGGTCATACAATTATTAAATCTGAGATCAAATCTGGTAGCCCGGATAAAATACAAGTGACATCTGCAAATGGTGAAACCACAATTACCTGGGTGGGTGGTGATACAGGTGCTGCTGGTGGTGCGGCAGGTGGCAGCACTTCTGTTACTGCAGGAGATGGAATTTCGGTCTCTGCGGATAATAAGGTTTCTGTTCATGCGAAAGACAAAGGTGGTCTTACTGTGGGTACAGATGGAGTATCTGTGAAAACGGACGGTACAACCATTGAGTTAGATACAGCGACAGGTAATGTGAAAGCGGTAACGGGTGGCTTTAAGACCAATGCAACGACAGGTGCTACAGAAGCTAATGATAATGATGGAAATAAACTTGCCACGGTTACTAATGTAGCTAACGCGATTAACGATGCGAAAGTGAAAGTGACAGAAGGTAATGGTGCGAAAGTTGAGCATGATAAAGCGACTAACACCTATACGGTTTCAGCGAAAGTTGAGGAGAACAAAGGTTTAGAGAATAAAACTGAAGGTTTGTCAGTCAAGGCTGGAGAAGGTGTTACAGTTGATGATAAAGGTGTTTCAGTTAAATCCAAAGCCAACGGTGGTATTACTGTGGGTGCTGATGGCGTATCGGTACAAAATGGAAATGGTATTACTGTAGGTGCAGATGGTGTCTCTGTTCATGCGAAAACTGACGGTGGTCTTACTGTAGATGCAAATGGTGTATCTGTAGTAACTGATGGCAAGACTATCAATGTTGCAGATGGCAAGGTATCAGCGGTAACGGGTGAGATTGAAAACGACGCAGGCAATGCGAAAGCGAAAGCTGGTGATGGGGATAAACTCACCACGGTGGCTAATGTTGTTAGTGCGATTAATGAAGCAAAAACAAAAGTTGCAGCGAAAGACGGTACAGCGGAAGTTGAGCTTGCAGATGATGGTAAGACTTATAAAGTTGCAGCGAAGGTTGCATCCGCTAAAGGTTTAGAGAAGACTGATGATGGTTTGGCGATTAAGTCTAAAACCAACGGTGGTATTACTGTAGATGCAGATGGTGTATCTGTTAATGCGAAAGCGAACGGTGGTATTAGTCTTGATGGAGGCGTGTCTGTAGATACAGATAACACAACGATTAAAGTGGATGATGCAGGCAAAGTCTCAGCGGTAACAGGTGGTTTTAAAATCAATGCAGCGACAGGAGTGACTGAAGCTAATAAAGGTGATGACAATAAGCTCACTACTGTGGCTAATGTAGCTAAAGCGATTAACGATGCGAAAGTGAAAGTTAAAGCGGGTAATGGTGCAGAAGTTGCACACGATGCGAAAACAAATACCTACACAGTTTCAGCGAAAGTTGAGGAGAACAAAGGTTTAGAGAATAAAACTGAAGGTTTGTCAGTCAAGGCTGGAGAAGGTGTTACAGTTGATGATAAAGGTGTTTCAGTTAAATCCAAAGCCAACGGTGGTATTACTGTGGGTGCTGATGGCGTATCGGTACAAAATGGAAATGGTATTACTGTAGGTGCAGATGGTGTCTCTGTTCATGCGAAAACTGACGGTGGTCTTACTGTAGATGCAAATGGTGTATCTGTAGTAACTGATGGCAAGACTATCAATGTTGCAGATGGCAAGGTATCAGCGGTAACGGGTGAGATTGAAAACGACGCAGGCAATGCGAAAGCGAAAGCTGGTGATGGGGATAAACTCACCACGGTGGCTAATGTTGTTAGTGCGATTAATGAAGCAAAAACAAAAGTTGCAGCGAAAGACGGTACAGCGGAAGTTGAGCTTGCAGATGATGGTAAGACTTATAAAGTTGCAGCGAAGGTTGCATCCGCTAAAGGTTTAGAGAAGACTGATGATGGTTTGGCGATTAAGTCTAAAACCAACGGTGGTCTTACTGTAGATGCAGATGGTGTGTCTGTTAATGCGAAAGCTAACGGTGGTCTTACTGTTGATGGAAGCGGTGTATCTGTGAATACTGATGGTACAACAATCACTGTAGATACAGCGACAGGTAATGTTAAAGCGGTAACGGGTGGCTTTAAGCTCAATACAACGACAGGTGCTACAGAAGCTAATGATAATGATGGAAATAAACTTGCCACTGTTACTAATGTAGCTAATGCAATTAATGCGGCGAAAGTGAAAGTTGAAGCGGGTAGCGGTATTTCTGTGGCACATAATGCTGCATTGAATACTTACACTGTTTCTGCACCGTTTGAAAAAACTGAAAACGATAAAGGAACAACAGTAACCTTTAAGGGCAAAATAACAACTGAACATCCAAATGGAGAAACTAAACTCACGGGTATTGCTGCTGGTGATATTTCACCAACAAGTTCAGATGCAGTGAATGGCGCTCAAATTTATGGGTTAAATCGTGGGGCGACAACAAAAGTAGAGAATGTTACGATTGGTGGAAATACTTATAACAATGTTATTGTAAGTAATGATGGTAAAAACACTCCGCTCTTAAAAACCTATAATACGCAAGACAGAAGAACAGTTCTTACTAATTCTGTTTATGAAGCAATTTATAATATGAATGAGTATGGTATTAAGTTCTTCCATGTTAATGATGGTACTGAGAATGCTAAGATAGAGGGGCACAGTGAAAATGATTCAAGTGCGAGCGGTAAATATGCTACAGCTATTGGTGCATTATCTGATGCATCGGGTCAGAATGCCGTTGCAATGGGCTTTGGTTCTAAAGTAACAGGCGATAATTCTATTGCGATTGGTACTGGTAACAAAGTAGATGCTGCAAAATCAGGTGCCTTTGGTGACCCTAATATTATTAACGGTAAAGATGTTAATAATGTCGCTGTTTCAGGTAGCTATGCTGTGGGTAACGATAATATTATTGATAGCAGTAATACCTTTGTTTTAGGTAATGATATTAATAATAAAGGAAACTCTACACCTGTTGGACATACTGTTGAAAATTCTGTTTATCTAGGTAATAAAACAACAGCAAGAGGTGGTGATGGTAGCCAAACTGCGAAATTGAAAAATATTAAGCATGATGGCTCTGAAGGTACTACAACGACAGCGGGTTCTATTGGAACAGTGAATGAAGCTACTGTAAACGGTGTTACTTATGGTGGTTTTGCTGGTGCGAAAGGGCATGGTGTTGTTTCTGTTGGTGCTGCAGATGCTGAACGCCGTATTCAAAATGTGGCAGCAGGCGAAATCTCTGCTACTTCAACAGATGCGATTAATGGTAGTCAGTTGTATTCTATATCTAGTCGTTTAGGTAACAATATGAATAGCTTAAATGATCGCATCAATAAGGTTGGCAAACGTGCAGATGCAGGTACGGCAAGTGCAATTGCTACGGCAAACTTGCTCCAATCTTATCGCCCTGGTTTGTCAGCTGCTACTGCTGCAGTAGGTCAATATCGTGGTCAATCTGCGATTGCTGTTGGTTATAGTCGCCTTTCTGATAATGGAAAATATGGGGTTAAATTCTCATTAGGTGCTAATACACAAGGTAATGTTGGTGCTGGTGCTGGTGTAGCATATTTCTGGTAATAACCTGATTTTCCTTTAACTTTCGAATGAAAGGTTGATATTAAAATGTGATGATTGCGTTGTGATCATCACATTTTTTATTATTTGCACATTATTCCTGTTCCTCGTAGAATACGAGTAATCTCACCTTTAAAGTGCGGTAAAAATTAACCGCACTTTTCTTACAGTCAACTATCCTGAGAGATAAACGAGTATGTATCAATTATTCCGTCACGGCATTTTCCAAATGGATGCTGAAAAGGCTCACAATTTCACGATTCAATGCTTGAAATTAGCTGGTAATCCTTTATTTCAACCGATCTTAAAATCTCTTATTCATGCTCCCAAAGGCTTTCCTAAAACGGTAATGGGTGTGAGTTTTCCTAATCCTATTGGATTGGCGGCAGGGGCGGATAAAAATGGTGATGCGATTGACGGCTTTGGTGCATTGGGTTTCGGTTTTCTTGAAGTAGGAACTGTTACGCCCGTTGCACAAGATGGTAATGCAAAGCCACGTCAGTTTCGTTTGATTGAAGCTGAAGGCATTATTAACCGTAATGGCTTTAATAATAATGGCATTGACTATCTTATAGAAAATGTGAAAAACGCCCGTTATAAAGGGGTGATTGGCATTAATATTGGTAAGAATAAATTCACACCTTTAGAACAAGGCAAAGATGATTATATTTTCTGTTTGAACAAAGCCTATAACTACGCAGGTTATATTACGGTGAATATTTCATCACCCAATACACCGGATTTGCGTCAGTTACAATATGGCGACTATTTCGATGATTTATTGCGAAGCATCAAGGATCGTCAGGCTATTTTGGCAAACCAATACAATAAATATGTGCCGATTGCGGTAAAAATTGCACCAGATTTAACAGAAAGTGAATTAGTGCAAATTGCGGATACGTTGGTTCGTCATAAAATGGATGGCGTTATTGCAACGAATACTACAATTTCTCGTGATACTGTGATGGGGATGAAAAATGCCGAACAGCAAGGCGGATTAAGTGGAAAGCCGTTGCAGCATAAAAGCACAGAGATTATTAAGCGATTACATCAAGAACTGAAAGGTCAGATTCCGATTATTGGTAGCGGCGGCATTGATGGCTTGCAAAATGCGCAAGAGAAAATTGAGGCTGGCGCCGAGTTGTTACAAGTTTATTCAGGATTGATTTATCACGGTCCAAAATTAGTAAAAGAATTAGTAAAAAATATTAAATAATGACAAAAAAATACGACTTACATTGTCACAGCACTGCATCAGATGGGGTGTTGAGTCCAACTGAATTAGTGCATCGTGCTTATGTGCAAGACGTGAACGTGCTGGCATTATGCGACCACGATACGATTGCGGGCATTGATGAAGCTGAGATTGCAGCGAAAGAAGTAGGTATTGAATTAATTACCGGAGTAGAAATCTCCACAAATTGGGAAGGGCGGGGGATCCATATTGTAGGATTAAACTTCGATAAAACTCATCCCCAAATGACCGCACTTTTGCAAAGCCAAAAAGCATTACGCGAAAAAAGAGCGGTGGAAATTGGCGATAAATTAGAAAAAGCAGGGATTCCTCATGCTTATGAAGGGGCTAAAGCTTTAGCTGATGGAGAAGTGACGCGTGCTCATTACGCGCGTTATTTGAGGCAGATTGGTAAGGTCTCTAATGATGGTCAGGCCTTTAAACGCTATTTAGGGCAAGGAAAATCGGCATTTGTCAAAGCAGAATGGACTGATATTCCCACCGCGATTGAGACAATCCATGCAGCAGGCGGTATAGCCGTTATTGCGCATCCATTACGTTATAACATGACTGGGAAATGGGTGCGTAAGCTGATAACCGATTTTAAGGCTTGGGGCGGTGATGGCATGGAAATGGCGGATTGTGGTCAGACAAAAGATCAACGTCAAATGCTTGCTCGTTGGGCAAAAGAATTTGATCTGCTGGGATCGGTTGGCTCCGATTTTCATTTTCCTTGTGGTTGGATTGAGTTAGGAAAAAATTTAGATTTAGTTGATGGCGTTATCCCTATTTGGGAAAAATTTTAACAAGCCATAATGCATAAATACCTGTTTCCTTGATTATAAAATTTATTTGGAAACAGGTATTTTTTATGGTGCAAAAAACTGAATTTATCCTTCGGATTTTTTCTGGTTATCTAATAAATAATGTGGCGGCAATTCAGGCATTGAATCTTGTTCATCAAAGGATTCAATTTCAGGTTTGAGATAAAATTCAGCCGCTTCATGATTGCTTTTCTTTTTGCCTAATAATTGTGGCTGAAGTTTTACAAAAGTGCTATTCGGTGCAAGCCAGATGCCGATAAATGCCTGATTAAATTTAGCATCAAAATCGTGTTCCAAAACAGTGTCATTTAAGACGAAGTAGCCTCTATCTGGTAAGGCAATATAGTTCAAAATATCGTTTGGGGAAAAATCAGGAAAGGTCGCTTGCATTTCTTTTAGCCAGCTTTGAGTATCGCCATCATTAAGTTTTAAGGTTTCAATTTCTTTAATAAGGGTAATCGCAAAATTTTTTCCTTCAATGGGTTTTTCATATTTGAAAGAGAGCATTAATGGACGTTCATTTTCTTGATAAGTGCCCGTTTCGGAAAATAAGCCAATGGTATAAACATGGAACGGCCCCCAAGTGTATTCGGCATTTCCGATGGGTTGCCAATGAGCAAAAGGTGCGGCAGAAAAAAACGTTATCATTGCCACAAAAAGGGATTTCATTTTCATAATAAATTGCCGTGAATAAAATTGTGTTGATTATAACAAACCGCATCAAAAAACAAATGAGAAACGAGTAAAAAGGCGAGTAATTTTACTCGCCTTTAATATCAATGATGTTAATTTGTGCGGTGAATTATTTTAGGCTACCCACCATATCTTCAGGGCGAACCCATTTATCAAAATCTTCAGCAGAAACTAAGCCTAAATTAATCGCTTCTTCACGCAATGTTGTACCATTTTTGTGTGCAGTTTTTGCAATTTTAGCTGCGTTTTCATAGCCAATATGCGTATTAAGTGCGGTCACCAACATCAATGAATTTTCAAGTTGTTGTTTAATTCGAGGATAGTTTGGTTCAATACCTACTGCACAGTGTTCATCGAAAGATACACAAGCATCACCCAATAATTGAGCAGATTGTAAGAAGTTTGCAATCATCACAGGGTTGAACACATTTAATTGGAAGTGACCTTGTGAACCCACAAATGCGATTGTAGTGTCATTACCAAATACTTGTGCGCAGACCATTGTCATCGCTTCGCATTGAGTTGGGTTTACTTTACCTGGCATAATTGAAGAACCCGGTTCATTTTCAGGAATTAAAATTTCGCCAATTCCCGAACGAGGGCCTGATGCTAATAGACGAATATCGTTCGCAATTTTAAATAAACTCATTGCTAATTGACGTAATGCACCGTGAGTTTCAACAATCGCATCATGAGCCGCTAATGCTTCAAATTTATTATCTGCGGTGACAAACGGAAGTGCGGTGAATTTTGCAATGTAATCTGCCACTTTCACATCATAGCCTTTCGGCGTGTTCAAACCTGTACCAACCGCAGTACCACCCAATGCTAATTGACTTAAATGCGGAAGAGTATTTTTTAATGCTTTTAAGCCGAAGTCTAATTGAGCAGCATAAGCCGAAAATTCTTGGCCTAATGTGAGTGGTGTTGCATCCATTAAGTGAGTGCGGCCAATTTTTACCACGTTTTTGAAGGCTTCAGATTTTGCCGCAAAGGTTTTTTGTAAACGTTCAACACAAGGAATAGTGTGTTTAACTACTTTTTTATATGCCGCAATGTGCATTGCCGTTGGGAAAGTATCGTTTGAGGATTGTGATTTATTCACATCATCATTTGGGTGAATAATAGATTTTTCGCCTAATTTTCCACCGTTTAGCACATGCGCACGATTGGCAACCACTTCGTTCACATTCATATTAGATTGTGTACCAGAACCGGTTTGCCAAATAACAAGTGGGAATTGATCATCTAATTTATTTGCTAAAATTTCATCACAAGCCTGTGCAATTAAATCACGTTTTTCAAGAGGTAATACACCTAAATCATGATTAGCAAATGCGGCTGCTTTTTTCAAATAGCCAAAAGCTTCGATAATTTCATGTGGCATTGATGCGGCAGGACCAATTTTAAAGTTATTGCGTGAACGTTCAGTTTGTGCAGCCCAGTATTTATCTGCTGGAACTTGAACTTCACCCATTGTGTCTTTTTCAATACGAAATGCCATTCTGTACTCCTATGAATTGAATGAAAATGAAAACTGGATTGATTTTAACACTTCAGAGTTATGAGTGGAACGTAACAAAAACGTTAAAAATCAGTTTTGTGACATAGATCATAAAAGTGCGGTGGATTTCCACGCATTTTTAATAATGTATATTTAATTATTTATTTTTTAGGGTTTTTTCGTTAAAATTTCACCCTTTTTATAGGGCAAGATTGAGAAAATAACGGGGCTAAAATGGCAAAAACTGCGCAATTTTACATTCTTACGGAAGATTGTACGTTAAGTGTCGAAGAAATAGTCTGTAATCTTGCCGCCTCAATATGGCGCTCAGGGAAAAAAGTATTAATTAGCTGTGAAAGTGAGACTCAAGCGCTAGAGATTGATGAGCGTTTGTGGCAACGAGATCCCAATGAATTTGTTCCACATAATCTATCGGGTGAGGCAACGCAATATCCCACACCGATTGAGATTTCATGGCTTGGGAAACGAAATTTACAACGCCGTGATGTGTTAATTAATTTGCAACAAGAAATCCCAGATTTTAGCCATAGTTTTACCCAAATTATTGATTTTGTACCGAAAGATGATGCCTTAAAAACACAAGCTCGAGAACGTTACAAACAGTTAAGAGCATTGGGATGGGCACTTTCTACAGAAAATATAGCATAACAGAATGGAGTAATTATGAAGAAAACCAAATTTTACTTAGGATTATTAGGAATAGCAGTATTGATGATTTCAGCTTGTGAGAAACAAGAAAATAAAGTTGAAGCAACACCTAAAGTTGAAGAAACTCAACAAGTAGCAGAACAGGATGTTAAAAAGGAAGCAGTTCTTTTAGAGGAAAATAAAGAAAAAACTTCTGTTGTAGAGCAGAAATCTGAAGCTGTTGAACAAGATAAAATTGTTGAAGCTGAAAAAACAGTAGAGATGACTACTCAACAAAAAACGCAAGAGGCTCAAGTTTCATCTAAAGTATCGCCAGCTCCAGCTAAAATAAAACAGAAGAATGATCTAAATACAGAAAAACGAAAAATATTACAAATACTAGAACAACAATATCAGCAAGTTCGTTGTACTAGCGAGGGCGAGAAACTCGGTTCTGAGAGTTTTTGCCATCAAGAAGAATATCGCTTATTAAATGAAATTGATCGTTTAAAGAAAGAATTGAGATAGTTTTTGTAAAAACTTTCTAAAACTCAACCGCACTTTAAGGATCAAAATGCAACCAAATGACATCACTTTTTACCAACGCTTCGAAGCCGATATTCTCGCAGGGCGTAAAACGATTACCATTCGGGATAAATCCGAAAGCTATTTTAAAGCAGGTGATATTTTACGTGTTGGTCGATTTGAAGATAATCAATATTTCTGCACCATTGAAGTGTTAAGTGTGTCGCCGATTACCCTTGATGAGCTGACGGAACAACATGCGATGCAAGAGAATATGGGATTGGAAGAATTGAAAGGGGTAATTCGGGATATTTATCCGAGTGAAAGTATATTTTATTTAATAAGGTTTAGTTTAGAGGCATAATGATATGGATTTAATTAAGTGTGTTTTGGTTTTTTCTATTTCTCTTGTTTTTATTGTTTTTTTGTCAGTGATAAGTAAATCATCATTGGATAGTATAATTGTTATTATGTCATTGATTGGTCTTATTTTTAATAATCTAGAAAAAGATTACCCAAAGATTGAATTGTATTTAAGAAAATTTACAATATATTTTATTCAGTTTTTGAATGTTGCATTTGTGCTATATGGGGTTATGTATATTTTAGGAGGGGTGGCCCAAATATGGTATGTGCTTGATAAGTATATACAGAATCAAGATGTTTTGATTGTTGCGAAAATTAAGGCTCAGGATGAGATAATGCTATTAGGTATTCCTCTGGTTGTTTTAGGGGGGGCTTTATTTTTTTTGAAAAATAAAATAAATACTTCAAAAGGAATGGCATATTCAGTATATTTTTTTATTATTCTAATTATCTATTTATTTTTTACTATTCAAGATAAACAATTCATTTCAGATTGGAATGAATTTATGAAGATTTTATAAAAAGAGATATTTCTAGGGGGTGTGTAAATGCACCAGTTATTTTATAAAACGGTGCATTTACACGCACCCTACTAAGCAAGAGAAAAATATGACACAAAAATTTGAAATGGCAGACCGTTTTAATCCGTCTGCGGTAGAACAAGCCCTTTATCAACATTGGGAAGAGAGCGGTTATTTTAAACCGTCTGAAAATGAAAATGCGCCGAGCTATTGCATTGCGATTCCGCCACCGAACGTAACAGGTTCCCTACACATGGGGCACGCTTTCCAACAAACCTTAATGGATACCTTAATCCGTTTTAACCGCATGGAAGGACATAATACCTTATGGCAAGCGGGGACAGACCATGCCGGTATCGCAACCCAAATGGTGGTGGAGAGAAAAATTGCGGCAGAAGAAGGCAAAACCCGCCACGATTATGGTCGTGAAGCGTTCATCAACAAAATTTGGGATTGGAAAGCCTATTCAGGCGGCACAATCAGCCAACAAATGCGTCGTTTAGGTAACTCTATCGACTGGGAACGTGAGCGTTTCACGATGGATGAGGGTTTATCTAACGCGGTAAAAGAAGTATTTGTTCGCTTGCATGAAGAAGGTCTGATTTACCGAGGCAAACGCTTAGTAAACTGGGATCCAAAACTTCACACCGCGATTTCTGATTTAGAAGTGGAAAACAAAGAGAGCAAAGGTTCCCTTTGGCATTTCCGTTATCCGTTAGCAAATGGTGCAAAAACGGCAGATGGTAAAGATTATTTAGTCGTCGCAACCACGCGTCCAGAAACCATGTTAGGCGATACGGCGGTGGCGGTGCATCCAGAAGATGAGCGTTACCAATCTTTAATCGGTAAAACAGTGGTTCTGCCATTGGCAAACCGTGAAATTCCGATTATTGCCGATGAATATGTGGATCGTGAATTCGGTACTGGTGTGGTGAAAATCACCCCTGCACACGACTTCAACGACTACGAAGTGGGTAAACGTCACAGCTTGCCAATGGTTAACGTATTAACCTTAAATGCAGATATTCGTGATGAAGCGGAAATTATTGGTACTGATGGCAAACCGCTTGCCGGCTATGAAGCAACTATTCCTGCGGATTACCGTGGCTTAGAGCGTTTCGCTGCACGTAAAAAAATCGTGGCAGATTTTGAAGCGCTTGGTTTATTAGACGAAATTAAACCTCATGATTTGAAAGTGCCTTATGGCGACCGTGGCGGCGTGCCGATTGAGCCGATGCTAACCGACCAATGGTATGTGAGCGTAAAACCACTTGCCGATGTAGCGATTAAAGCGGTGGAAGACGGCGAAATCCAATTCGTGCCGAAACAATATGAAAACCTTTACTTTTCTTGGATGCGTGATATTCAAGATTGGTGTATTTCTCGCCAACTTTGGTGGGGACACCGTATTCCTGCGTGGTATGACGCTGAAGGCAATGTGTATGTCGCGCGCAACGAAGAAGAAGTGCGGTCAAAATACAACTTAGATTCTGCGGTTGAGCTCAAGCAAGATGAAGACGTGTTAGACACCTGGTTCTCATCAGGCTTATGGACATTCTCAACTTTAGGTTGGCCAGAGCAAACTAAAGAGCTCAAAATGTTCCACCCAACGGATGTGTTAATCACGGGCTTCGATATCATCTTCTTCTGGGTTGCGCGTATGATTATGTTTACGATGCACTTCGTGAAAGATGAAAATGGCAAACCGCAAGTGCCATTCAAAACGGTGTACGTAACAGGCTTGATCCGTGATGAGCAAGGTCAAAAAATGTCTAAATCAAAAGGTAACGTGCTTGACCCAATCGATATGATTGACGGTATCAGACTTGAAGATTTACTTGAAAAACGCACTGGCAACATGATGCAGCCGCAATTAGCAGAGAAAATTGCTAAAGCAACGCGCAAAGAATTTGCTGAAGGTATTGCTGCTCACGGTACGGATGCATTGCGTTTCACATTAGCCGCATTGGCTTCAAACGGTCGCGATATTAACTGGGATATGAAACGCCTAGAAGGCTATCGTAACTTCTGTAATAAATTGTGGAATGCAAGCCGTTTCGTCTTAACAAATGAAAAATTAGATTTAAGCGAAGGCGAAATTGAATTCTCCGTAGCGGATCGTTGGATTCAATCGGAATTCAATCGTACCGTGGAAACTTTCCGTAATTCATTAAGCCAATACCGTTTCGACCTTTGTGCCAATGCGATTTATGAATTTACCTGGAACCAATTCTGCGACTGGTATTTAGAATTGACTAAACCAGTATTTGCCAACGGCAACGCAGCACAAATCCGTGCAGCAAGCCAAACCTTGGTTCACGTGTTAGAGAAATTATTACGTTTAGCCCATCCGCTCATTCCATTTATTACCGAAGAAATTTGGCAAAAAGTGAAAGGATTCGTGGACATCACTGCAGACAGCATTATGTTACAACCTTTCCCACAAGTGGAAGAAAACGGCTTTGATCCTGAAGCGGAAGCTGAAATTGAGTGGTTAAAAGAAGTGATCGTTGCGGTGCGTAATATTCGTGCAGAAAGCAACATCGCACCAAGTAAAGGCTTAGATCTGTTATTCCGTAATTTAAGCGCAGAAAATGCAAAAATTCTCGAAAAACAGACCGCTCTTTTAAAAGCAATGGCGAAATTAGACAACGTTCAAGTGCTAGCGACAAATGAAGCTGCACCACTTGCGGTAGCGAAACTCGTTGGCAATGCGGAATTGCTTGTGCCAATGGCTGGCTTTATCAATAAAGAAGCGGAACTTGCCCGTTTAACTAAAGAGATTGAAAAATATCAAAACGAAGTTAAACGTATCGAGAACAAACTCAGCAACGAAGCTTTCGTAGCCAAAGCACCAGAAGCGGTTATCGCTAAAGAACGCGAAAAACAAGCGGAATACCAATCTGGATTAGAAAAAATCCAAGAGCAGTATAAAGCGATTGAGGCGCTTTAACGCTAGCTATAAAAAACGTCGATTTCTCCGACGTTTTTTGTTTTCAGAAACTAAAAAGTGCGGTGAATTTCCACCGCACTTGTTAACTTATCTTTTTCATCTGCATTTCTAATCCCATTAAAATAGGCTCAACAATTTCATCAGGTAATCCATGGGTATTTATTTCACTTACTCTTGGATATAGTGCACAGATCTCATGCAAAATATCTTCTACCGTTTCCTTTGCCAAGCCTGCGAGTTTAGCGGTGTTGAAAATGTGCCGGAACTGTATTTTATCCCATAAATAATGTTTATTTTCTCCGTGCCACGCCATTGCGATTTTGACTTTTTGCTTTTGTAGTCCGTTGTGTTTGATGAGCGGATAGGCAGACATCACGTCATAAAAAGGCGTTAGACGATAGCGATTCTCTTGTTCCAAAAATAAACTGAAATTTTTGCCATGACCGTCAATGGCACAAAGCAGCCAAAAAACAATTTGCGCTTTAAAAAACTGCTTGCGATCTGCTTGGGCGTTGGATGAACCGTTGAGGAGCGACATAATTTGCAGAATACTCGGCCCTCCATCATTTTCATATTTTCGTGCAGGCGCAATGTTGAGTGCTTGGCACATATCTTCCTGTGGTAAACGAATCAGCCAACTCCTATTTTCAGACCAACGGCGATCAAAGCGCTCCACAATCAGCACTTTCATTTCACCAAAATACTGAATTTGACTTCGAGGAACCGGCAAACCGAAGGCTTTCATAATATTTAAGCAAAGCCATTCATTTTCACAGCTACCGGAAAGATCAAGTTGCCCTTGTGCCACCATACCAATAGGAAGTTTAAAAATATGGCTGGTCGCGGTGGAATGCAAAGGGCGCTGCCATTGATTCTGATAATAAAGCAGCGCTGTTTTTTCCTGAGCGCCGGCTAAAGAAATTCGGAAATCCTCACGTTCTTCCATACCGAGAGGAAAAGTGCGGTAGTTTTTCAGCACGTTTTCCACCTCTTTGTCATTTAGTGGTTCTGCATAAATTTGACGTACCGAGCGGCTCTGGTCCTGATAAAGCTGAATTGCGCCAATACAATCCTGTCCAATCGCAGAAAGCAAATCAAATGGGGACTTCGTTGATGTTTGGAAACGTTGTTGAATGCGTGAACGGATCTGTTCATTGTCCGGGAGGAGATTATCGAAGAAATTGTAAACGGAATCTCCTCGATAAATTCTGTGCGACAAGGGCAGTGACAATGAAATAGGGCGTGAGCGAACAGATTCAAGCCATTTTTCCGCATACTGAAATTCGGTTGCGCCACTGGTGAGTTTTCGCCATTCACCGACTAACAAGCCATTCATGGCAACGTTTAGAATCGAGTTACTCATCACCATGCCTCGTCGTCATCGTATGTTGCTGTTGGCTCCTTGATTGAGAGAGCAGTATCAGATGACTTTTTGCGTGGTTGCACAATAAGCTCTAGTTCTAATCCTGCCAGAATTTTAAATAGCGTTTCTAATTTAGTACGCTCTGGCTCATTCTCAAACGCTGAAATTCTGGCTTGGGTAGTTCCGGCGAGTTTAGCAACATCAGTTTGTGACAGATCGCCTTGATAGCGAAATTCACGAATGACATGAGAAAGCATTTTTGCGGTGGTGATAACCATTGTGACTCCTCATACGCTATAGCGTATAGAAATTGTTTTATACGCCATAAAGTATAAATATTATTTTATATCTTGTAAAGTATAATTTATTCTTTATATCCTATGAGATATAATTTGTAAAAGATTAAAATTTCCACTGCACTATCATCTTCTACATTACAATTAAATGATTCAATTAATAGACTTTTTACATTGTTATAGAGATATTTCTTAAACAAAAAAATAAGAGAAATATTGTCTTAGATTAGAAAATATGGGGAGATTGATAGGTATAAATTGGAATAAAAAAGTAGGCGCAATGCCTACTTTTTTATTTTTGATTTAATCCTAAAAAATCCCCAACTTCGTGTTCGAGTTGACTCATAGCGAGTAGGGCTTCTTGTGTTTTCTTGGCTTCATCTTCATCAATAACACTCATTGCAAAGCCAACATGAACGAGCACCCATTTGCCAAGTAAATCGGCAGGATCTCCAGTGCAGACTAGAGAAATATTCACATCACGTTGTACGCCACATACATCCACGGTGGCAAGTTGAAGAGCGCTTTCGCCAATCTTAACAATTTGGCCTGGAACACCTAAACACATAATACTTTCACTCCTATTGAAATTTGTGCTTATTTTACTATCGCGCGGAATAAGTTACGTCGATCTGGATCAAAAGTTGTTGCTTTTGTTGGCATTGATAAAATTATTCTGAGGCAATCTTGTGCGAGTTGAGCCGCTTGAGTATTTGTCATGGCAGGATCAATCGGAGAATGAAGGGAGCAACTAAGATATTGTGGAATATTTTCTAAACTACTCACTGTGAAAGTGAAGGTTTTATAGGGTAGTTGTACTGAAAGTTTATTGCCAATTTCGCGCGGTTCCCATTCTTGATCTTTGCCTGGCAAAATGACAATGCTCAACATCCAAGGTGTCACAACTGTACCTATCCATTGGTTTTCAAAAAGTACAAATTTAGGACAATAGCAGTCGATACCTTTTCGATAGAAAGGAAGATCTTTCATTTCTTCTGCAACTTTTCGCATTTCGTTTTGGAAGATTGAAGATGGCTCTTCGGCGAAGCCTTGAATGACACCTTCAAGTGCGGTTGTATTTTCTGGTGTTTTTTCGTGTCGATACATAATATTTACTCTAACCTAGAGTAAGTATACCTTTGGTTAGTTATAATTTTGTCCTTTTAGGACAAGGTAATGCTCCCCAAAGGGGAGCGACAATGTTTAACCGTGGGTATACTTACCCACGGAGGAAAGACCATATTCTTTTAAAACATTCTCCAATGTCTCAAAAATCACTGGAAATTGTTTTTGAATTGTTTCACTTAATTCAATCTGCGGCTCAAAAGTTTCTGGTTGAATCCCAATTAAACATAGGTTTTTAGGGAATTCATCCGTTAATTTTAACGCAGAAAGCACATCACAAATACCAAGTTGGTGTGGTGAAATTTTACGCGAGAAAAATACCGGCACTTGCTCATCATGAAGCACAATGATTTCTCCTGGCTGTTTATTGTCAAGTACAGCATCAATGATGATGATATGCTCACGATTTGCCATTTCGTCCAATAATTCCATACCGCAAGTGCCACCGTCAACCACGTCAAAGTGCGGTAAAATTTCAGAGCGATTTTCTAAGGCTTGGGCGATTCGTACGCCCACGCCTTCATCGCTGAGTAGAATATTACCAACGCCTAAGATTAATGGCTTCATTAGAGCACCTTCACTTGTGTGACTTCACCATTTTCTGTGTTCACAACATGTACTGCGCATGACATGCAAGGGTCGAAAGAGTGGATGGTGCGCACAACTTCTAATGGTTTTGTTGGATCTGCTACAGGTGTACCGATGATGGAAAGCTCATAAGGCCCCATTTCATCATTTTGGTTACGAGGACCTGCATTCCAAGTTGATGGTACAACGGCTTGATAATTTTCGATTTTGCCATTTTTAACGACAACCCAATGAGAGAGCATGCCACGAGGTACTTCACCAAATCCAACACCTTTAAACTCACCAGTTTGTGGAATATCTGTCTTGAGATAAGCAACAGTATCACCAGTGCCAATATTATCAACAAGTAGTTTCCATTGTTGTTCAAGAATATTATTTAGCACGCAACAATGTACGGTACGAGCAATAATACGCCCTAATGTTGAATGTAAATGGTCAACAGATAAGGTATTGCCGCTTAGTTTTTCATACAACCCTTTAATATGGTTAAAGTGATGTAATGTATCTTTATTTTCGTTTGCTAAGTTACATATTAAATAGGCAAGAGGGCCTACCTCAACAACTTTTCCGTAGAAACTTGGCGCTTTAACCCATGAATATTTGCCTTCATCTTGCCAGCCTGTATATTTCGGGCGTGTTAAACCAGCCCAAGGTTCAAGCGGTTCATCGTCTTCATACCAAGCGTGTTTACCACTTTCTTTAATGCCTTTTACAACAAATTCATCTTTTTGTTGCGTAATAGGACGGAAGGTCGAAATATCGAAGTTTTCAATATAGCCACCCGTTAGAGCAAATTTAGAATTGTCGCCGTCAATTGGATATTCAGGCACAGAAAGGTAGTTGCCCGATGTCTTACCAAGATTGAGCCATTCAGGATAATAAGCCGCAATGATAGCCGCATCAACACGATAAACTTGAGTCACGAAGTCATTTAAACGATCAATACAGGATTTTACAAACATTAAACGTTCTAAGTTTAATACTGATTGAGAGTCTAAGTTGATTGGGTTTGCCACACCACCAATTGCTAAGTTTTGAATGTGCGGTGTTTTTCCGCCGAGTAATGCCACAATACGGTTACAATCACGTTGACATTCAAGTGCTTGTAGATAGTGAGCCACCGCGATTAGGTTTACTTCTGGCGGTAATTTCATGGCTGGGTGACCGAAATAACCGTTGGCAAAAATACCAAGCTGACCACTTTCAACTAAAGATTTAATTTTATTTTGGACGTTGCGGAATTCATTAGCACTGTTTAACCCCCATGTTGAAACACCTTTAAGAATTTCAGCTGCTTTATCGGGATCAGCGTTCAGTGTGGCCGTGATATCCACCCAGTCCATCGCAGAAAGTTGATAAAAATGAACGATATGGTCGTGCATGCTATGAGCAGAAAGAATCATATTGCGGATATATTGTGCATTTACTGGCACTTTGGCGCCGAGAGCATCTTCCACTGCACGCACACTTATAATGGCGTGAACGGTTGTACAAACGCCACAAATACGTTGCATAATCATCCAAGCATCACGCGGATCTGAACCTTTCACGATATTTTCCATACCACGCCACATTGTGCCTGATGACCAAGCGTTGGTTACTACGCCATTTTCAATTTCGCAATCGATGCGCAAATGGCCTTCAATGCGTGTGATAGGGTCGATTGAGATACGTTTTTTTTCAGTCATTATTCTGCTCCGCTCATTTTTTTACTGAATTGTGCTTTTTCGGCAATAATTTGTTCCGAGTCTTCATGATGTTTTTCTTTCAACACGGGTAAGACAGGGAATAGACGAATTATTAAAATATAGGCGCAAATTTCGATGGATACGAAACCAATGGAAATTAGCAATTCTTCTGCTGATGGGAAGTAACGATAGCCATTACCTGGATCGTACATAATCATTGAATAATTTAAACGCCATAGAGCTGCGCCGAGTAACATGCTCAAGGCTGAGATAAATAGCCAACGTGAATCAGATTTTTTCTCACCAAGGAATAAAGTGAGTAATGGTAATGTCATTAACCATACTTCCATCCAAAACATCCAAGCTTCAAATTTACCAAGTTTATCGAATCCGAATACATAATGGAGTTTGTCATGGTAAATCAATTCGCCAAAGCGTACCGCAAGGAAAAGTGCGATTAATCCAGCGGTCACTTTTGCAAGCTGGGTAAAGAGTGAACGCTCATCTGGTGTTTTTCCTGCCAAACCTGCACGCACTAAAGAACCTTCAAAAATGACGATAGAAAAGCCCATAATAAATGCTGTGAGCAAGGATAAGATTGGTAATGCTTCATAGCTTTGCCACACTTGATGAACTTTATGACCTGCGGCGATCATTAATGATCCCATAGATGATTGGTGCATCATCGGCAATAGTGCGCCAAGTGCAATGACAAAGAACATAATTTTGTTGAGCTTATTGAACCATTTTTTCAATCCTAAGAACCCTAGCCAAACTGGCGCAAATTCAAGGGTGACGACAATGATGTAAATCGTCATACAAAATGCTGTTTCAAATAACACTGAGTTTGTATTGAATTGACCAGGAATGTAGAAGTAAGGCAAGTGCCAGTAACGTCCCATATCAATGGTGATGGAAAGACCACCTAATGAATAGCCGAATAAGCTGGCAAGCAATGCAGGACGTACAAGAGGGTGATATTTCCCTTTGTTGAAAATATATACTGTCCAAGCTAATGCCCAACCACCACAGGCAAAACCTGTACCTACAAGTAAGTCAAAGGAAATCCATAAGCCCCAAGGATAACCGCCGTTAAGTGCGGTGACGGAACCGATACCTAAGAACAAACGTTTGATAATTAATAAGATACAAATTACAGCCAAAGGTGCAAAAAAGAGAATACTGGCGGAAACTAATCGGCCGCCCACCGGACGTGGATTACTCATGATGTTCATCCTCCGCTTCTTCCATTTCTTTACGTGCTTGGCGCATCGCTTCTTTTTGCGCTTCAATTCGTTCACGAATCTTATCGCCGTGCATATTCTTATAAGTCATCATTGTTAAACCGGCTAATGCCACCAGTGGCAATGCTAAACCGCGATACAAGAAGTGTTGTAAATGTGCTGCGCGTGCACCTGTAGCAATATCATCTAACTCAGGGAAACCTAAATTTTCTTGCGGAACCGCACTTAACACTAAAACTTGTGTTCCGCCACCTTCTTTTTCACCGTAAATACGATATTGATAGGCTGGCACAGTTGCGCGATAAGTGTCTTTACTGTTTACGTGTTGGCGAGGATAGTTATATTCAGTGCCACGTAATAAACTTAAACGACGTTTTGCTTCCGCTAAAAGTTCTTCACGAGTACCAAAAATAATCGCGCCAGTTGGACAAACATGACAACAACCCGGTAATTCACCTTTATCTAAGCGTTCCACGCCTTTTTGGTTGCAAAGTTCACATTTGCTGATTTGACCAAATGGATTATCGTAATCATATTTTGGCACGTCAAACGGACAGCCCACCATACAATAACGGCAACCAGTACAAATATCAGGATCGTATTTAACAATACCTGTTTTAGGATCTTTGGTTAAAGCCTGCACTGGGCAAACAGAAACGCAGTTTGGATCAACACAGTGCATGCATTGTTTTTTAACATAAGCATAACCGTTTTCTGTTTTATCTTTATTTTTGCCGTCTCCATCGCTCCATACTTGAATCACATTGCGTGTGAACGGAGTGAGTTTGTCATTGTTTGACCAAGTTTGCTCACCTTTTGGATTGACAGGTGTTTTGTTCACTTGCTGACATTCTGCGACACAAGCCTGACAGCCAACGCAAAGTGTGGAGTCATAAAGCATTCCAAGTGCACCAGGAATTGGCGGAAGATTTTCCACCGCTTCGGCTTTTGCAACGGGCAGACCTGATGTGACTGTTCCCAGCAGACCTGCTTTAAGGAAATTTCGTCTATCCATCTTTAATGTCCTTGATCTTGATTGGCTTGTTTGTCTGTGGCTTTGTTCGCTTTATGTTGTTTGCTTAATTCTTTCAATGTCACAACGCTGACGCCCGCTAAAATGGCTGCAGCACCGCCTAATAGACCAATCGCCGTCATTGAGGTACCTTCGCCTTCAACATTGTTCACGTCTGGTTTTTCCACGCGTGGCGTTGGGTTTTCGACGTTCGCTAATTGGAAAATGCCTTTGGTAAAGCCGATGCCTTGATCGTTACAGCCATAGCAAGGATGTCCGATACCCACAGGCCAGTTATTGCCACCAACATCACAGAATTCTAGTGTAGAACAGTTGCCGTAAGTTTCTGGCCCTTTACAACCTAAATGATATAAACACCAGCCATGGCGATGACCATAATCGCCAAATTCTTTTGCGAAACGGCCTGCATCAAAGTGCGGTCGGCGATAACAGTTTTCATGGATTAGACGGTCATAAGCAAATAATGGACGATTTAATTTATCCATTGCTGGTAATTTTTTATAAGTGATGATATAGGCAACGGTTGCCAAGAAATTATGTGGATTAGGAGGGCAACCAGGAATGTTAATAATTGGTGTGCCTTTTGGTAAAACTTCAGAAAGACTGACCGCACCTGTTGGGTTGCCACCGCAAGATGGAACACCGCCCCAAGATGAGCAGGACCCAATAGCAATAATAGCTGCCGCACCTTTTGCTGCTTCACGAATATGTTCCACAATTGGTTTGCCTGCCACCATGCAGTACACACCGCCGTCTTTAATTGGAATGGAACCATCCACTACAAGCACATATTTGCCGTAATAGTTATGGATAGCATTATGTTTATTTTCTTCCGCTTGTTCACCAAATGCAGCAGAAAGTACTTCGTGATATTCAAGGGAAATTAAATCGAGTACGAGATTTTCAATTGTAGGGTGGGTTGCACGCAGTAAAGATTCGGTACAGCCAGTACATTCTTGTGCACCAATCCAAAGCACTGGTGGACGTGCTGGACTGGTCATTGCCTCCGTCATTTCTGCGCCCGCTTTAGAATTTAACCCCATAGTAGCCGCAAGTGCGGTACATAATTTCATAAAATCTCGGCGAGAAACATCTATCAATGCAGAAAAAACGCCATCCGGATTATTCATAGTATCACTCCAAAAAGACACACATTTATTGTGGAAATTGGCCAATGATAAATGTTTTCTTCAAAAAAAATTTGATCATAATCATGAAATGAAGAATTTATAGCAAAAATATGTCCAAATTGTGAAAGGAATGTTATTGTATTTGAGAGTAGTTCTTATTTGATTGAAAAAGAACAAAAATAAAGGCTGTAGAACACAGCCTTAGATTGGATTAAGAACAAATTTTTTCAAAAACTAACCGCACTTTTTCTTGATCTTTTACGCCCGCAGCACTTTCTACTCCAGAATTAAGATCCAAGCCTAAGCAATTTTGTTGAATGGCTTGTTCCACATTATTTGGTGAGATGCCTCCGGCTAAAATAATCTTGTGTTTAAGATTTTCAGGAATTAATGACCAATCAAAAGTCTTCCCCGTACCGCCTTGTTGATTTGCTGTTTGGCTATCAAAAATATAACGATCCACATTCAAATCATCGGTAAAATCGACCGCACTTTGGGTTTCAGTATTGACAGAAATCGCTTTCCAGATTTGCGTGTTTTTGGGTAGTTGTTGGCGAAGTGCGGTAATAAATGCTTCAGTTTCTACACCATGTAATTGCACTGCATAAAGCTGTAACTGGTTGGCTATTTTTACGATAAAGTCAATTTCTTGATTCTGAAAAACACCAACAAATCGAAGTGGAGCAGCGGTTACCAATTCTTGCGCTTGGCGTAAACTCACACAGCGTTTTGAATGTTCTACGAAGATTAATCCGCCGTAGAGTGCGCCGTTTTCGTAAACGATTTTGACATCTTGCGCGCGTGTTAAACCGCATACTTTATTTTCTCCAAAAATCACCGAGCGAACCGCATTATTCAAATCTTGGTTGCCCATTAAGCTACTCCCAATTAAGAAACCATGCGCCACCTTTTGTAATTGACGAATTTGCTTGTGATTGTAAATGCCTGATTCGCTAATAATACGTACATCAGCAGGAATACGGTCGGCGTATTTTTTAGTGAGTTCAACAACACGATTTAAATCTACAGTTAAATCGTGCAAGTTACGATTATTAACACCGATAATTTTCGCACCAAGCGCAAGGGCGCGTTCAAATTCTTCTTCATTGCTGGTTTCTGTCAGTACGCCCATGCCAAGAGAATGCGCAAGATCTGCCAGCACACGATAAGTTTCATCGTTTACCACAGAAAGCATTAATAAAATCGCATCCGCTTGATAGTAGCGAGCAAGGTAAACTTGATATTCGCTAATCATAAAATCTTTGCAAAGCACGGGTTGGCTGACGATACCGCGAACTAAAGGCAAGAATTCAAAATTGCCTTGAAAGTATTTTTCGTCAGTTAGCACAGATACAGCAGAGGCATAATGTTTATAGACATTCGCGATGTCTTCCAAATTAAATTCAGCACGAATTAATCCCTTGGAAGGGGAGGCTTTTTTACATTCTAAAATATAGGCGGGCTTTTGATGCGTGCCTTTTGCTAACGCATCATAAAAAGAGCGGTCAGATTTTTGAATCTTTTCTTTAAACTGAGAAAGTGGAAATTCAGTTTCCTTTGCTTTAACCCATTGTGCTTTATCAAGCACAATTTTTTGCAGCACCGTAGCGGAATCAATGGGTTTGGTAAAATCTTGAGTGATCATCATTTTTCTTCTTATTGTGGCGTATCAAATTAGCTTTTTATTAATATGTGGTTAATTTCTGTAATGTTTCAAAGGCTTTACCTGATGCAAGATGGGCCAACACATTTTGCACATTTTGTTTTAAATCATCATGCCCGAATAATTTCAATAATAATGCCGTATTTGCCGCCACAGCATTTGCATGTTCAGATTTTCCTTTGCCTTGTAAAAGTGCGGTGAGCATTTGGGCATTTTCTTGTGGTTCACCACCGCGAAGGCTTTCGAGGGATTGCGTTTTTAAGCCAAAATCTTCAGGCGTTAAAGTGAAATATTCAATTTTGCCATTTTTAATTTCTGCCACTTGCGTTTCACCGTGCAATGCGACTTCATCTAAGCCTGAACCATGTACAACAAAGGAATGTTGATGCCCTAATGCAACCGCAGTTTCAGCATAGGTTTTCACTAATTCAGGCGCATATACGCCAAGTAAATGATAAGTCGGGCGGGCAGGATTGATAAGCGGACCTAAAATATTAAATATAGTGCGCGTTTTTAAAGCGGCACGGACAGGTGCAACATGACGGAAACCAGAATGATATTGTTGAGCAAATAAAAAGCAGACACCTATTTCATCTAATGCTTGTCGAGCTTGCTCTGGTGTAGCATTCACATTAACGCTAAGTGCCGTTAATACATCGCTAGCACCTGATTTACTCGACACGCTACGATTGCCATGTTTTGCCACTTTTGCTCCCATTGATGCTGCCACAATCGCACTAGCAGTGGAAATATTAATAGTGTTTTGTCCATCACCACCTGTTCCCACAATATCCGCAAAAGGATAATCTGGACGTGGAAATGCTTTGGCATTTTGTAATGAGGCGGCAACCGCGCCAGTAATTTCTTCAGTATTTGCTCCCCGCACTTTTAAAGCGATAAGCATTGCAGCAATTTGTTCATTGGAAAGTTCACCTTGGATGACTGCATTAAAAAGTGCGGTGCTTTCTGAGGTTGAAAGTGAATGACCGCTATAAAGTTGTTCTAATAATGGGGTGTGTTGCATAGTCTATTCCTGTTTTTCTTTGTATATGTATTTGTTAATTTTCTATATTTTATTAAACATAAATATCGTAATCTAAATCGCGCGCCTCATCGCCTGTCATACCTCGGAAACCCCAGCAATGTGCAGGTTGTTCTTTAATCGTAATTTCCACATCGTGAGCACGGATGCCAAGTTTGTACTCTAATTCGCTAAACAGCATTTTTATCAAGCGTTTTTTTGTGCCTTCCATACGACCAGCCATCAGGTTAATTTCGATGACCGTGTAATCATCGCTACGATCAAAAGGGTAGTAAAAATCTTCTTTTTCTAAACACAAAAAGCGAATCGCGTGTTTGCCTTTTGGAATATCTAAGCCAAGATAGAGGCTGTTATAAATGACTTCTGCCAGTTGTTCACGACGTGGTGCGAGTTTGGATTTAAGTCCGAATACGGTGATCATTTTTTCTCCTTTAAAGTGCGGTTAAAAATCACCGCACTTTTTGATGTCTTATCTATTTAACAACCATTCAATGGATTGTTGTAATAATTGCGAACCTTGCACAGTTAAAATACTTTCAGGGTGAAATTGGAATGCGCAAATGGGTAAATCACGATGACGAATTGCCATGATAATGCCATTATATTCCGCATTGACAATAAATTCTTTTGGTAAATCTTGTCCCATTAAAGAATGATAACGCGCAACAGGCATTGGGTTAGCAATATCTTTAAACATGGCTTGGTTATCATGTTGAATGCGAGATACTTTACCATGTAATACTTCGCCAGCGTGAACAATCTTCCCGCCAAAGGCTTGAATCAATGCTTGATGGCCTAAACAAATTCCAATAATCGGCACTTGATTTTTTAAGCGTTCGATTAATGGCAGCAAAATCCCCGCTTTTGATGGTGTTCCTGGCCCTGGAGAAAGTGCAAGAATGGTATCTGGTGTATTGAGTGCGGTTTCCACCAGTTTTTCTAAGTCACAGTCATTGCGGTAAATTGTGACGTTGTGACCCAACACACGGAATTGATCCACAAGATTGTAAGTAAAGGAATCGAAGTTATCTAAAAATAAAATATTAGCCATAAAATTCTTCCTTATTTTGCTTGTGTATTAACTTGACGAATTGCTTTTAAGACAGCCGCGGCTTTGTGGCGTGTTTCATCGGCTTCCATTTGTGGATCAGAATCCAACACTTCGCCGCAACCCGCTTGTACATGGGCCATTCCATTTTGTACAAAAGCAGAACGGATCACGATACAGGTATCAAAATGTCCATCGGACGTGAGATAACCCACCGCACCACCGTAACTATGGCGTTTTTGTCGCTCAAGTTGATAAATAAGCTGCATTGCTTTAATTTTAGGCGCGCCAGTTAATGTACCCATATTCATACAGGCTTGATAGGCGTGAAGCGCATCTAACTCAGGGCGTAATTTACCCACTACGCGAGATACCAAATGCATGATGTGAGAATAGCGATCCACTTGCATTAATTCTGCCACTTTACGCGTACCGCTTTGGCAAACTCGAGCAATGTCGTTACGCGCTAAATCAACCAACATTAAATGTTCCGCTTGTTCTTTATGATCAAGACGAAGTTCCAGTTCTAAACGAGCATCCAATTCAGGATCGATACTGCCGTGAGCGTCAAAACCACGAGGGCGTGAACCTGCGATTGGGTAAATTTCTAGCTGACGATTTTCTGGCGCGTATTTCAGCGCACTTTCTGGCGATGCACCAAACAAAATAAAGTCTTCATCGTTCATATAGAACATATAAGGGCTTGGATTATTTTGTTTGAGTTGAGCGTAACTGGCTAATGTATTCGGGCAAGCCAGGGAGAAACGACGAGAGGGTACAATTTGGAATACATCACCAATGTTAATATGGTGTTTTAAGGCTTTCACAATGCCAGTAAATTCAGGATCGTCAAAGTTTGTTTTAACTTCATCACTTGCCGCTTTGATAGAAAGAACGTGATCAATATTTTTTAGTTTTTGTGCGATAGAAAGTGAGGTTTTGGCAATATTGACTTGTTCTTCTTGAGCAAAACAGAAACTTTTCAGTGTCGCTTGTTGATTTTGATGGTCGATAGTAATGAGGTGTTCGGCAAGATAGAAACTGTAATCAGGGCAGTTGATACCATCATGTTGTAATGTAATGCCATCCATTGGAATGAAATTTGCGACGAGATCGTAAGCAAACAATCCGCCTAAGAAAATAGGCGTTTGGCTATGTTGATAAAGACTAGAAATAATACGCAGTCCATCAAAAATAGTGGCAGACTGTAATTTACTATCTTCATCTAGTTGATTATCAAGTGGCGAAAATTGTACAGAAAATTCCTCTTCAAAATTGACCGCACTTACTTTTCCAAGTGCGGTTAATTTTGGATGAATTTCTTTTAAAACTTGTTTTCCATTCTTATTTAAAGCTTTAAATGTGACGTTGTGACCTAAGCAGGTTATTTTAACCGCCGCATTGACTAAGATAAGACTTTGTAAACTGTTTTTACTCCCGATTTCGGCAGAGTCGAGTAGAAGAGAATTCGAATTAGGCTGGCAAAGTGTATTAAAAATAGCGGTGGTGTCAGCATAATAAGGAATGGGCTGAGCTGTCACCGCAATAAAGGCTTGAGTTTGCATATTGATATCCTTTTGGAAACTTTTGCACTATTAAACTAGTACAAGAGAGGTAAGTCAAGCCTAATTAATATTTTTTTAAGTGTTTTAAGAAAAATAACTAATTTATGTTAAAAATAGAGAGGAAGTTGGATTAAGTCTACTTAATTAAAAGGACCAAATTCTGGGATATAGAACTTGGCCCTTGTATTAATTTAGCCTAACTTTTTTAGAGTTAGATAGATTGCAGGTTAGTTTTCGTTAGAGTTGAAATTTACCCATTAAGCATGGCAAGTTTGGCAAGCTGCTTGGAACATCCACACCAATTTTTCTTGTTCTTTAATGTAGTCACTCATTTGTGATGCAGTACCTTCGTCACCAGCATCGCCTGCAAGAGCAAGAATTTCACGTTGTTGGTCGAGTAATGTTTTTAAGCCTTGTAATGTGCCTGATAAACATTCTTGTGCGCCGCTTACTGCGATATCTTCTTTAATACGAGATACTTTTAAGTATTGGCTATATGCGTTATCTGGTGTGTAACCTAAAGTTAAAATACGTTCAGCCACTTCATCAACTTTGGTGATTAAATCTGTGTAGATTTCTTCAAATTTTGCGTGTAATGCAAAGAAATTCACACCTTTAATGTTCCAGTGGTAACCACGTACATTAGTATAGAATACTTGGTAGGTTGCAAGTAATTCGTTAAGTTTATTGGCTAATTCTGCTGATTGAACTTTGTCTAATCCGATAGATGTTTTTGACATAATAATTTCCTTTTTCTAGTTGAATAATTGAGCTAATGCCCTGCCTTTGATATGGGTATTATACGTTTCTAGAATTTGCTGTGAAATTGTTCTATTCAATAAAATTGATAGTCTGCAACTATATGTTAATAAATTGTAATAAATTTAAGCTATCAAAATAAATGATCGAGATCACAGTTATAAGGAATACTTTAGTAAAAGGTCGCGGATAACAGTAAATTTTGCTTTAATAAGTGCGGTTATAATTTTTAATATTTTAAGGATGTCTTATGCAAGAACTTATTAAGCACGCATTGCCACAAGATGATGCACTCAATCAAGCGATTGTTGATGAAATTCGTTTGCAAAATTGGGCTGGCTTTTTAAATCGTTCCCAAGTGGAGCAGCTTTGTCGTGATTTTGAACTTACACCATTAAAATTAGCTATGCATTTGTTGCCGATTGCGGCGAGTTATAGCCATACCGCTATTTCTCATTTTAATGTGGGGGCCATTGCTATTGGTGAACAAGGTGATTTTTATTTTGGTGCGAATCAAGAATTTTCTAATTCAGCCATTCAGCAGACGATTCATGCAGAGCAAAGCGCAATTTCTCACGCATGGTTGCGTAATGAACGTCGTATTTCAGATATGGTGGTCAATTACACGCCGTGCGGACATTGTCGTCAATTTATGAATGAATTGCACGGTGCTGAAAAAATTTCAATTCATTTGCCGCATAGCCAAAATAATCCATTACATTCTTATTTACCAGATGCTTTTGGACCGAAAGATCTCGATATTGCGACGCATCTTTTAGCGGAAGAAAATCATGATTTAGTGGCTGATCACCAAGATGATTTGATTAACCAAGCTATCTTGGCGGCAAATCAATCTCATTGTCCTTATTCAAATAGCCCGCATGGCATTGCGATTTTATTTAAAAATGGTGATGTGGTGATAGGACGTTATGCAGAAAATGCCGCATTTAATCCGAGTTTGCCAGCGTTACAAACTGCACTTAATTTTGCGTATTTAAATGATAAAAAATTGAGTGATATTGAGCGAATTGTGATGGCTGAAAAAGCATTAAAACTAAGCCATAAAACGATGGCAGAAGCGCTACTCTCTACATTAACATCGGTGAAATTAGAGTATCATTCATTGTAAGTATGAAAGATTCTTGATGGAAAATAAAAAAGGGAATAATTTCCCTTTTTATTTGTTCGCTAAAATTACCGCTCTTTTCGGTGCTTGATAACCTTCAATGGTTTTACTTTGATCATTTGGATCTAAGAAATCAATTAGACTTTCATTTTCCAACCAATCAGTTTTACGCTGTTCCTCTAATGTGGTTGTCGCTACATCCACACAACGTACGTTGGTAAAGCCAACTTTTTCTAGCCAGTTAATTAGTGCGGCGACAGAGGGGATAAAATAAACATTTTTCATTTTCGCATAGCGATCTGCTGGTACAAACACAGTATTTACATCGCCATCCACCACTAACGTTTCTAATACCAATTCACCACCTTTTACCAATTGATTTTTCAACTGGCTTAAATGATCTAATGGGGATTTACGATGATAGAGTACGCCCATTGAAAATACAGTGTCAAATGCCGCTAATGGTTGCATTTGCTCAATACCAAGCGGGATAAGATTTGCTCGACGATCATTATTAAGCAGTTTGCGTACGGCTTCAAATTGGCAAAGGAAAAGCTCGGTAGGATCAATCCCGACCACCATTTTTGCGCCTTCGCCTACCATTCTCCACATATGATAACCGCTGCCACAGCCCACATCTAAAATAGTGCGGCCTTGCAGTGGCGCCAAATGAGGAAGAACACGATCCCATTTAAAATCTGAACGCCATTCACAATCAATATGAATACCGAAAAGATGATAAGGCCCTTTTCGCCACGGCATTAATTGTTTTAAATGATGGATAATTCGTTGTTTTTCACCTTCTGAAAGGGGAGAAGTGCGGTCAGATTTCACTGCACTTTTTAGATCGATTTCATCAGCATGTAAATCAGGCAAAAAATCAACAATTTTGCTCCATTTCGCATAATCGCCATGAGTTTGAGTTTCCCATTCTTTCAATTGGAGTGGTAAGGTTTCTAACCAGTCCGATAAATTTGTAGTAGCAATTTGTTGATAAAAAGGGCGAAAGTCGATCATTTTGCTTCCTTATAAGCCTTTTCTGCTTTATCAAAGGTATTAAGAATATCTTGTTCTGGTTTATTGGAAAGTAATGAAATAACAATAATTGCAAGGCTGGCGAAAGCAAAGCCTGGGATCATTTCATATACTTTAAACCAATCGGTATCAGCTGGAACAACTTCTTTCCAAGCAAATACTGTCACTGCACCTACAAGCATACCCGCCATTGCACCCGATGATGTCATTCGTTTCCAGAAAAGAGAGAAAAGTACAACAGGGCCAAATGCACTACCAAACCCCGCCCAAGCGAATTCGACAAGTTTTAATACTTTGCTGTTTTCATCTTGTGCAATCCAGATAGCAAGTGCGGCAATAACCAACACCATAATTCTTCCAAGCCATACGAGTTCTTTTTCTGAAGCCTTAGGGCGAATAAAACCTTTGTAGAAATCTTCTGTAATTGAGCTAGAAGAAATTAACAATTGCGCACTTAATGTGCTCATTACTGCAGCTAAAATAGCGGAAAGTAATATGCCCGCGATCCAAGGATTAAACAAAAGTTTAGCGAGTTCAATAAACACTTGCTCTGGTTCATTATTGACTGTGCCTGCAATATTTGGATTGGCAAAGAAATAAGGAATTGCGAAGAAACCAATACCAATTGCACCACCCAAGCAAAGCACCATCCATGTCATACTAATGCGGCGAGCTTTGATAAGTGATTTGACAGAATAAGCCGCCATAAAGCGCGCTAAAATATGTGGCTGCCCAAAATACCCCAATCCCCAAGCCGCAAGGCTTAATAGACCAAGTGGCGTAGTGGCAGTAAATAAATCAGTAAAATCTTTATTGGCAGCCGCTTCAGCTTGCGCTAATACCGCGGAAAATTGAGCGGTATCAGTGAAACTTAATAACACAAAAACAGGGGTTAAAATTAATGCAAAAATCATTAATGTGGCTTGAATGGTATCTGTCCAGCTTACCGCGAGGAAACCTCCGATGAACGTGTAAGCAATGGTTGCCGCTGCGCCGTACCAAAGTGCGGTGGAATATTCCACAGAAAATATATTTTGGAATAATTTTGCACCTGCCACGACACCCGAAGCACAATAAATAGTAAAAAACACTAAAATAATCGTAGCAGAAACAAGTTTTAATAATTTGTGTGATGAACCAAAACGATTGTGAAAATATTCTGGGAGAGTGAGTGCATTATTATTTAATTCTGTATAAACACGCAAACGACCAGCCACTAAAAGCCAGTTAAAATAAGCACCGATAGTTAAACCAATAGCAATCCAGCCTTCAACTAAGCCTGATAAATATACTGCACCAGGCAAGCCCATTAAAAGCCAACCAGACATATCTGACGCACCTGCAGACATTGCAGTGACAAAGCTGCCTAAACGACGTCCACCGAGAATGTAATCTGATAAATTATTCGTGTAATAATAGGCGAGTACGCCAATCAGCAACATCCCGAAAATATAAATAGTAAAAGTAATAAGAGTTGGGTCGAATCCAAACATTATATAAGTCCAAAATGGGTTAAAATTTCAGAAAGGGTGCATTTTACCTTATTTCGGGCTATTATTCTATTTAGACTAAATATTTGATGAAATTTAAGAAATTAGGAATATAAAATGGATGCTGTCGAGTTATTGATGAACGTAACGCCTAACGAAACACGCATTGCGCTAGTAGAAACAGGAATGTTGCGCGAAGTGCATATTGAACGCCAAGGCAAACGAGGAATTGTCGGAAATATCTATAAAGGTCGTGTGACTCGAGTGTTGCCTGGTATGCAGTCTGCTTTTGTTGATATTGGTTTGGAAAAAGCGGCTTTTTTACACGCTGCTGACATTGTATCCCACACGGAATGTGTAGATGAAAATGAACAAAAGCAATTTAAAGTTAAGAGTATTTCGGAATTAGTACGCGAAGGGCAGGATATTGTTGTACAAGTGGTGAAAGATCCGCTTGGTACAAAAGGTGCACGTTTAACAACAGACATCACATTGCCATCACGTCATCTTGTTTTTATGCCAGAAAATAGCCACGTAGGCGTTTCACAACGCATTGAAAGCGAAGAAGAACGTGCCCGTTTAAAAGCATTGGTTGAACCTTTTTGTGATGAACTCGGTGGTTTTATTATTCGTACCGCCACAGAAGGGGCAAGCGAAGAAGAATTACGTCAAGATGCTGAATTTTTAAAACGCTTATGGCGTAAAGTCTTAGAACGTAAATCTAAATATCCAACCAAATCAAAAATCTACGGTGAGCCAGCGCTTCCTCAACGTATTTTACGTGATTTTATCGGCACGAACTTAGAAAAAATTCGTATTGACTCTAAACTTTGCTTTGGCGAAGTGAAAGAGTTTACCGATGAATTTATGCCTGAACTAAGCGATAAACTTGTTCTTTATTCTGGCAATCAACCTATCTTTGATGTGTATGGGGTTGAAAATGCGATCCAAACAGCGCTAGATAAACGTGTTAATCTCAAATCGGGTGGCTATTTGATTATCGAGCAAACGGAAGCCATGACCACCATTGATATTAATACAGGCGCATTTGTGGGGCATCGTAATCTAGAAGAAACCATCTTCAATACCAATATTGAAGCGACAAAAGCTATCGCACAGCAACTACAATTACGTAATCTTGGTGGCATAATCATTATTGATTTCATTGATATGCAAACAGATGAACACCGCAATCGAGTGTTGGAATCTTTATGTGATGCGCTTTCTAAAGATCGTGTGAAAACCAATGTGAATGGCTTTACGCAATTAGGTCTTGTGGAAATGACTCGTAAGAGAACTCGAGAAAGCCTTGAGCATGTGCTATGCGATGAATGCCCAACTTGTCACGGGCGCGGGCGAGTGAAAACTGTCGAGACAGTTTGCTATGAAATTATGCGTGAAATTATTCGGGTGTATCATTTATTCAGTAGCGAACAATTTGTTGTTTATGCCTCGCCAGCGGTTTCCGAATATCTTATTAATGAAGAATCTCACGGTTTGCTGCCAGAAGTGGAAATGTTTATTGGAAAACGAGTAAAAGTAAAAACAGAACAGTTTTATAACCAAGAACAGTTTGATGTGGTGGTGATGTAACTAAAGTGCGGTTAAATTTAATCGTGTTTGTTCAGACTAGTGTTTTGGCATATACTAAAGCATATATTTAAGGAGGAGCATAATGGAAAAAATCGCACGTTTATTTAGAAATGGTCGCAATCAAGCCGTTCGTTTACCTGTGGAATTTGAGTTTGACGCCACTCAAATTTATGTTTTCAAAGAAGAAAATGGCGATATTACGCTTTCAACTCGTTCTCGTAGCCAGCAAAATTGGCAGAAAGTCTTCGAATTGTTACCTACAATTCAATGTGATGAAGATTTTTTATCAGAAAAAGAATGTAAGCAAGAAGTGGCAACTCGAGATCCTTTTGAGGGCTTTTAAATGTATATGTTAGATACGAATACTGTGAGTTATTTTTTCCGTAAAGTGCCTTCTGTGATAGAACGATTAAGGTTGCTTAATCCTGAAATTCTCTGTATTTCTTCTGTTACCGCCGCTGAATTATTTTATGGTGTAGCAAAGCGTAATAATCTGCAACTTTCACAGTTTCTAGATGCATTTTTATCTGCGATTTCTATTTTAGAATGGGATACTAAAACCGCTGAAATTTATGGAACATTGCGAGCTGAAATGGAAAAAGAAGGCAAAGTAATGGGAGTACAAGATCAGATGATTGCAGCTCACGCTTTAGCCAATGAATGTGTTTTAGTCACGAGTGATAAAGCCTTTGAGTTTGTCCCCAACTTGATTTTAGAAAATTGGCATAGTGTTTAACTTGCCAAACAGCCAAATTTTGCAAAAGTTTTACAGAATTTGGTCGCTTTTGTTTCATTTCTCCCTTCTTAGCTTAAAAATAAGATTTCTAGGTATTCCTTATTCTAAAAAGGTTCTCGTTTTAAGGTGTTTTATACGTCCAAATATTCTGTTTTTATAAGATATTGACGATTTAGTGAATACAGGGGTAGAGATTATTACGGTAGATAAAATAGACTGTCTGTGTTCTGTTGGTATTGAAAGTGCGGTGAAAAATTTTTGAGATTTTCACCGCACTTTTAAAGGCTGTTTTTTACATTTTTTCTTTTGTCATTTTCATTTTTTTATTTGATTTCATCTTTTTATCAGATTTCATTTTCATATCAGATTTCATGCCCATTTCATCAGACTTCATCATATTGTCAGATTTCATCATGTGGTCAGAGTGCATTTTCATATCATCTGATTTCATCATTTTTTTCATTGGGGTATTCATCATCGGTTCTGATTTCATTGGCATGGCATCAGATTTCATTTCTTCTGCGTAAAGGGCGCTTGCACCAAATAACATAGCCATACCTAAGATTGCGCTTTTTAATGTAATATTTTTCATTTTAAATTTCCTTGTTTAAGTGGTAAAAATAGTATTGAAAGAAATTTTTTCTTTCATGTTATTAGACGAAAAACTCTTTCATTTCTTACAAAAAAAATTTTAAAGGAATTAAAATGACCGTCATTTCAGAAAGGGAACTTGAGCAAATCCGTGCGCAAATGCTGAAATTTGCAATGTTACAGTTGCACCATGCCGATCTTGCTGAGGATTTAGTACAAGAAGCATTTTTAAGTGCATTTAACAATCTCGCGAATTTTAAACATCAAGCCGCTTTTAAAACTTGGGTTTTTGCTATTCTAAAAAATAAAATTATTGATTACCTTCGCCAGAAAGGACGCTTTGTATTAGAAAGTGAGATTGAAGATGAACAGCCAACTAATACATTTTTTGATGATACTGGGCATTGGAAAATAGAATATTATCCGAGTGAATTACAGGGCGAAGAGGAAACGGTGTATTCTGATGAGTTTTGGTTGATTTTCGAAACTTGCCTTACTTGTTTACCCGCTAAACATGCCAAAATTTTTATGATGAGAGAGTTTTTAGAATTGTCATCGGATGAAATTTGTCAAGAAGCTCAGCTTACCACATCCAACTTACATACCACACTTTATCGGGCCCGTTTGCAGTTGCAAAATTGTCTATCAAAAAAACTTTAGGAGAAAATTATGCGTTGTATTCAAGCCACTCGAATAATTTCTGATTCTCATGAGCGATCATTAGAACTGCAAGAAAAAATGGGTTTAAAAATGCATTTGTTAACTTGTCCTCATTGCCGTCGTTTTCAAAGAAATTGCAAAACCTTAAGTATGATGATGAAGAAATTTAAAGATTCACATTAGGAATTTTTGACGGAGTGAAAAACACCGTTATTTTTCACCGCACTTTATTGAGCCAGCCATAACCTAATCATACTGAATTTCATATTCTTATAAATAAAGTGGTTTATTTCTTCATTTTCGCCAATAAACTCACTGCCCCTACAATTACAATTGCACCGAGCCAAAAATAGAGATTAGGTGTATGATTCCAAAATAGCCAGTCAAATACGCTAGAGAAAATCACACCGGTGAAAGCAAATGGGGTAATGACATTGGCTGGCGCATATCTAAAAGCGCGAGTGAGCAATAATTGGAAAATCAATCCAAATCCGCCCACCAATAGCAATAAACCAAGCTCGTATAAATTAGGGATTTTCCATTGATGAATAAAGAAGATTGGTAGCATTAGTGTCCCAATCAGATGAAAATAAAATACGATATTTTTGGGTGTGTTGTATTTGTTTAATTCTTGTAAGCCAATAAATGCCATTCCTGCCAATATGGCACCAGATAATCCAATCAGCACATAAATAGGATCAACATTGCCATTGTGATTGGTAAGTAAAATAATGGAAACGCCAAGAAAGCCGATTAAGCTACACAAAAGCACATTAAGTGGTGTTTTTTGATGGAAAAAGAGCAATAAAATCGGGATAAATAGGGCGGAGGTATTCATTAATAAGACAGCGATGGAAAGCGGTAAGAACTTCACGACATAAAAGTTAATCAACATACTCGATACACCCGCGGCATTCCGCAGGATTAAAAATTTCCATTGACGAGTATCCACTTTAAAATCGCGATCTTTAATCACAAAAGGCAGTAAGAAAAGCAAACCAATTAAAAAACGTGAAAATAAGGTTTCACTTGCAGGGATTGTTTGAGAAGCAGTTTTGACAAATACATTCATTAAGGTAATGGAAAAATAAGCTGATACCATAAAACTAATCGCTTTGTGATAAAGCGAAGGAGTGGAATATGATTGCATATAGATTTTTTACCTTAGAAAAGAGGGCGAAATAGTGTGTTTTAGCTATTTATTATTGGTTATAACAATGGATTTCAGTCAATTTCTTTAAAAATTTTACAAAAATCTGTAAGAAATCGAATTATCCGCCGTCTAACCTTATGTAACGTTAATTTTCACATCATAAGGAAAAACAATGAAACTATCAAAAACATTTCTATTTATTACCGCACTTTGTTGTGCTACACCAACTTTAGCAATACAAAATTCAACATCATCTGGAGAACAAAAAATGGCAATGGAAAATATGCAAAATATTCATGAAATTTATCTTGCTGGTGGCTGTTTCTGGGGTATGGAAGCATATATGGAGCGCATTCACGGTGTGAAAGATGCGATTTCTGGCTATGCCAACGGTAATACGGAGAAAACCAGTTATCAAATGATTGGCGTAACCGATCACGCAGAAACGGTAAAAGTTACTTACGATGCAAACCAAATTTCGTTAGATAAATTGCTTAAATATTATTTTAAAGTAATTGATCCAACGAGTGTAAACAAACAAGGTAACGATCGTGGTAGACAATATCGCACAGGGATTTATTATCAAGATGGGGCAGATAAAGCGGTGATCGAACAAGCACTTGCCCAGCTTCAAACCAAATATAAAAAACCAGTACAAATTGAGGTGCAACCACTTAAAAATTACATCGTAGCAGAAGAATATCATCAGGATTATTTGAAGAAAAATCCAAATGGTTATTGCCATATTGATATTACCAAAGCAGATGAACCTATGATTGACGAGAAAGATTATCCGAAACCAAGTGATGCAGAACTCAAAGCGAAATTGACACCGTTGCAATATTCCGTTACTCAAAATAAACATACTGAACGCTCTTTTAGTAACGAATATTGGGATAATTTTCAACCAGGTATTTATGTTGATGTCACCACAGGCGAGCCTGTTTTTTCTTCAAATGATAAATTTGAATCGGGTTGTGGCTGGCCGAGTTTTACGAAACCAATAGCGAAAGAGGTGGTGCATTATCAAACGGATAATAGTTTTAATATGCAACGTACCGAAGTGTTAAGCCGTGCGGGCAATGCCCATCTAGGACATGTTTTTGACGACGGTCCGAAAGATAAAGGTGGTTTGCGTTATTGCATTAACAGCGCATCAATTAAATTTATTCCGTTAGCTGAAATGGAAAAGGCAGGATACGGATATTTGATTCAATCAATTAAAAAATAAGGAGAGGCAGGATGTTAGATCAACAACTCCTTATTGGAACTGTATTTTTAGCTGGGCTTGCTTCTTTTCTTTCGCCTTGTATTTTCCCGATTATTCCAATTTATTTTGGTATTTTGAGTAAAGGGGGTAAAAAAGTCCTAAATACTTTTTTATTTATTTTAGGGCTTTCCCTTACATTTGTAAGTTTAGGCTTTAGTTTTGGCTTTTTAGGGAATATTTTATTTAGTAACACCACCCGCATTATCGCTGGCGTTATCGTGATTATTTTGGGCATTCATCAACTTGGCATTTTCAAAATTGGTTTGTTGGAACGCACGAAATTGGTGGAAATAAAAACATCAGGAAAATCAACCGCACTTGAGGCATTTGTCCTTGGTTTAACCTTTAGTCTTGGTTGGACGCCTTGTATTGGCCCGATTTTGGCTTCCGTGTTAGCTTTATCGGGCGATGAAGGATCCGCACTTTACGGTGCATCAATGATGTTCATTTATGTTTTAGGCTTGGCAACGCCGTTTGTATTGTTTTCGTTCTTCTCTGACAGCTTGCTCAAACGTGCTAAAGGGTTAAATAAACACTTAGACAAATTTAAAATCGCTGGCGGTGTTTTAATTGTCGTGATGGGCATTTTATTGATTACGAATAATTTTTCGTAAAACATAACCTCAACAAAAGAAATTTATAAAAGGAAAAAGCAATGAAAAAACTATTATCAATATTTCTAATGGCATTCAGCCTAAACACTTTTGCACAAACCAATTTGGCGGATGTGCAACTCAAAGATTTAAACAATCAGCCAGTTACTTTAAGCCAATATAAAGGCAAATCTGTGTATGTAAAAATGTGGGCATCTTGGTGTCCGATCTGTTTGGCAGGATTAGCTGAAATTGATGATTTAAGTGCGGAAAAAGATCGCAATTTTGAAGTGATTACCATTGTTTCGCCCGATCACAAAGGCGAAAAAGACACCGCTGATTTTATTGAGTGGTACAAAGGGCTAGAATATAAAAATATTAAAGTCTTGCTAGATGAAAAGGGTGAAATTATTGATCGTGTTCATGTTCGAGGTTATCCGTTTAATCTATTTTTAGATGCTGATTTAAATGTGAAGAAGACGGTGCCAGGGCATTTAGGTGCAGAGCAAATAAGTAAGTTTATTGAGAAATAAAATCAAGCGGCTGGTAATTAAAATTTAACCAGCCGCTTTTTTATTTCTGGCATAACGTAGATATTCTTTCATTGGGAATTTGGTAGATTGATAAAAAGTATATATTATAAATAGTGCTTAGATATTGAAATGGTCTTTACTTTTACAGATGAGATAAAAGTAATAGTGGTGAAGGAAACAATGGAAGAAATAATTAACGGACTACTCATCGTGCTTGTGCCGATGATGTTGGGCTACTTAGTCAAAATACAGAATCAAAATGCGTTGGCATTCATTAATAAAATTGTGATGTTATTGCTTTACATCATTTTATTTATGATGGGTTTTATGCTCGGGCAGCTAGAGCACTTAGAACAAAAATTGCCAATCATTGGTATGACGGCTTTGGGATTGTCCGTCATCATTCTGACTTGTAATATCCTAGGCTTGGCTATTTATGACCGCACTTTGCCTAAGCCTGTTAATTATTTACAGGGAGAATTGCCATCTCGTTGGCATTCGTTAATAGACTCAATTAAATTATTAAGTGCGGTGATTATCGGCGTCGTTTTAGGTTGGTTGTCTAATGATTGGTTGCATTTCCCACATGGTTCCAATCTTTACGTGCTTATTGCGTTGATCTTTTTTGTCGGGATTCAGCTTCGTAATAACGGAATTTCCTTGAAAGAAGTCTTATTAAATAAGCAAGGTTTAATGATGGGGGCAATTTTTACCCTAAGTTCTTTAATTGGGGGCGTTATTTCAGCATTTTTTCTAAGTATGCCGATTACTCAAGGTTTAGCCTTTTCATCGGGATTTGGTTGGTATTCTTTATCAAGCGTCGTGCTGACAAATGCTTGGGGGCCGATGCAGGGCAGTATTGCCTTTTTCAATGATTTATCGCGTGAAATATTGAGCTTATTTTTGATTCCATTGTTTATGCAACATTATCGCTCTACAGCTATTGGGATTACAGGCGCAACGGCATTAGATTGTACATTGCCTATTATTCAAAAATCAGGTGGAATTGAAGTAACGCCTATCGCCATTTCTTTTGGTATGGTGACAAATTTATTACCACCGCTGTTATTAGTCTTTTTCTCGAGTTTTCCAATTTAATAGCGCGTTAATTTTAAGAGAAAAGAAAAAGGGAAATCAGATGATTTCCCTTATTTTTAGGTTATCGTTACTTTTTCCAAATAACGTGAAATTCGCGATCTTCTTCTCGGTGAGAAATTAAGAATTTAGCAAAGACATCATCCATTTCATCTTGCTCATTGACTAAGCCCACCCACACTTCAGCGTATTCTTCTGGGTCAATTAGTACACCAATTTCTTCTTCCCAATTATCGGCGGTTTCAACAAATTCCACACCACCGCGTTCTTCAAATTGTAAATTGAATAAAAGAATATCAGCAGGATCTAAATTTTCTCCAGCCATTTCTAAGAAAATATCGTAAGCAATATCAATGGCTGTATCGGGATCAAGTTTTTTAATTTCTGTTGTCATAGTGTTTTGTTGTAAAGGTTATGGTTAATAAAAGTACGGTTAAATTTTTCTCTTTTTAAGCGTTTTATTCCATATTGGTTGGAAGTTTAATTTCTCGGATATTCATCGAAAAACCATCAATCATCAATAATCGGCCACATAAATTCTTACCGATTTTTAACCGCACTTTAATTGCTTCTAAGGCCTGAATCGAGCCCACAATGCCGACGATTGGTGCAAGCACGCCAGCTTCCACACAGCTTAATACATTTTGTCCGAATAATTTGCTGAGATCACGATAAGTAGGCGTATTCGGTTCATAAGTGAAAACGGAAACCTGACCTTCCATTCGAATTGCAGCACCTGAAATCAGAGGAATTTTTGCATGATTACATTGGCGATCCAATTGATTACGGATTTCTACATTGTCTGTACAATCTAAAACAATATCAAAGTGCGGAATGATTTCTACGAGTTTTTCTTCGTCTAACTTCGCATTAATCGTCTCGATGTTTATATGTGGATTGATTTGTTCGAGTGCAATTTTAGCTGACGCTACTTTGGGCATATTCAAGCGTGCATCACAGTGCAAGACTTGGCGTTGAAGATTCGAAAGCGAAACTGTATCGAAATCCAACAGCGTTAAATTTCCAACACCTGCTGCTGCGAGATATTGGCTGGCTGCACAGCCTAAGCCGCCAAGCCCAACGATCAGCATTTTGCTTGCTTTAAGTTTTTCTTGCCCATCAAAATCTACGCTTTTAAGAATAATTTGACGGTTATAACGCAATTCTTCTTCGTGACTAAGTTCGATCATTTTTTATCCTAATAAATGATTGAAAGGCTCAATCGTCACCGTTTCACCGGCAGAGACATTGCTACGTTCTTGTTCTAACACGATAAAACAATTGCTTTTTACAAAAGTGCTAAAGAGATGAGATCCTTGGAACCCCACTGATTGCACTTCAATTTGACCTTGTTCATTGATGTGATAAAAGCCTCGTTGGAAATCTAAACGGCCAGGTGCTTTTTTCAAATTCGTTGTGGCAATAGCTGAAAAGTGCGGTGGTTTTTTCCATTGTGTTTGGCCTTGTAGTTTCGCAATAAGTGGCTGAACAAGTTGATAAAATGTCACTAATGCTGAAACGGGATTACCGGGTAAACCACAGAACCAAGCGTTTTCTAATTTACCAAAAGCGAATGGTTTGCCGGGTTTGATTGCAATTTTCCAGAAATTTACTTGGCCTACTTTTTCTAATACTGCTTTAGTAAAATCCGCTTCACCAACGGAAACTCCGCCACTGGTAATCACTAAATCGGCTTGGCTTTGTGCGGCAATAAATGTTTTTTCAAATTCCGCTTCGTTATCAGGTAATAGTCCTAAATCAATGACTTCACAGTTTAGTTTTTCTAGCAGTAATTTTACGGTGAAACGGTTAGTGTCATAGATTTGTCCGCTTTGTAATGGCTTGCCGACTTCGACAAGTTCATCACCAGTTGAGAGTACGCCGACTTTTAATTGGCGATAGCATTTTACTTCTGTAATGCCTAGAGAGGCTAATAATGGCAAGGAAACAGGAGTGAGCTGTGCGCCTTGTTCTAGTACCACATCGCCTTTCTTTACATCTTCACCAATACGACGGATGTTTTGATTTGGTTTAGGCAATTCACTAAAAGTGACGGTGCCGTCTTCATTGAGTGTCACTTGCTCTTGCATTATCACTGCATCTGCGCCTTCTGGAATCATCGCGCCAGTCATAATTCTGACCGCACTTTTTGATGGCCATTCCCCTTGGAATGGATTACCTGCAAAAGATTTCCCTGCTACCGAAAGCGTTAAAGATTTTTGTAAATCCGATAAACGTACAGCATAACCATCCATTGCTGAATTATCGAAAGAAGGAACATTAATAGGTGAAACAACATCTTCTGCACAAATTCGATTGGCGGCTTCTTGTAAATTTAGGTATTTAGTTTGAGTCGGGAAGGGAATCTGTTCGAGCATTTTCGAGCGAGCTTGATCCAATGTAAGCATAGAAAATCCTTATTTGATAAAATTTGTCAGCTATTCTATATCTAAAGCCTAATTCATTCAAATTTGCAATTTTTCTCATTTTACCATCCTATTATCCTTTGCTAGAATAGCCGATTATTTTTTTAGGAAAGACTATTATGAGCAAAATTTCACTGGATGCACTGAATGTAAGAAATGCCTTGATTGAAAAAGGTATTGAAACACCTATGATTGATCCAACACAGGCTAAAGATGAACGTCGAGAAAGCATTGCAAAACACATGTATGAAGTGATGAAGCTGATTGGATTAGATTTGCGAGATGATAGTTTGGAAGAAACGCCAAATCGTTTGGCTAAAATGTTTATTGATGAGATTTTTAGCGGAATGGATTATGCCAATTTTCCTAAAATGACGAAAATCAAAAATCAAATGAAAGTCAGCGAAATGGTGCAAGTGAATGACATCACGCTAACAAGCACTTGTGAACATCATTTTGTTACGATTGATGGTAAAGTTTGTGTGGCATACTATCCAAAAGATTGGGTGATTGGTCTTTCTAAAATTAATCGAATCGTTTCATTTTTTGCTCAACGTCCACAGGTTCAAGAACGCTTAACTGAACAACTTTTGACAGCATTTCAAACAATTCTTGAGACAGATGATGTCGCGGTATATGTGAAAGCAACCCATTTCTGTGTGAAAGCTCGTGGTATTAGAGATACAAATAGTTATACTGTCACATCTGCTTATGGTGGCGTATTCTTAGAAGATAGAGATACTCGTAAAGAATTTTTAGCTACAGTTCAGAAGTAAAAAATAGTTAATAAAATAGCCGCACTTTAATATCAGTGCGGCTATTTTTATACTTATCTCGAATAGAAAAGTGCGGGGAAATTTATCCGCACTTTTGGATTGTAGATTATTTAGCTGCTTTTAATTCTTGATAATATTGTTCATAGAATTGAATTGCATCGCCAACGTCATCTTGCCAGTGGCTATTTTTTAATACATCAGCTGGTGGATAAATCGCTGGATCTTCAGTGATTTCTTTTGGTAATGCTTTTTTCGCTTCTAAGTTAGCTGTTGGATAGCCAATTGCTAAGGTTAATTTTTCTGCAGCTTTAGCACCTAACATATAGTTAATAAGTTTATGTGCACCATCTGGGTTTTTAGCAGTTTTAGGAATTGCTAGAGTATCAACCCAAAGTACAGGGCCTTCTTTCGGGAATACCATGTCTAAAGGTGCTTTTTCTTTTTTAGCAATACGTACAGAACCATTCCATAATTGACCTAGTTCAACTTCACCTGAAATGAAAGAATTCGCTGGGTTATCGGAATTGAAAGAAAGTACGTTTGGACGTAGTTTCAATAATTCTTCATAGGCTTGTTTGATAATGGCTGGATCTTGAGTATTTGGATCTTGACCAATTTTCAATAAAGCGATGTTGAATACTTCGCGCGCATCGTCTAATAACTGAACTTTGTTTGCAAATTCTGGTTTCCACAAGTCAGCCCAAGAAGTGAATTGAGCACCTTTATAAGTGTTGGTGTTGAATGCAATACCTGGTGCACCCAATAATTGTGGAAGCGAGTATTTGTTACCTTTATCATAAGGTTTATTGAGCCAATCAGGGTCTAATTCTTTAATAACAGGCAATTTGCTGTGATCTAGCTCCATTAACATGCCTTCTCTAGCCATCTTAGAAACAAAGTAATTAGATGGTGCAATCACATCATAACCGCCAGCTGCGCCTTGAGTTTTGAGTTTTGCATACATTGTTTCGTTTGATTCTAGGCTTGAAACGATAACTTTGATGCCTGTTTCTTTAGTAAACTCATCTAAAAGACCATCTGGTACGTATTCAGTCCATGTGTAGAGGTACACGGTGTCATTGGCAGTAGCCGGAGATTTTGCAGCTTCAGCTTTGCTATCTTTATCATTACAAGCAGTTAAAGTTGCAGCTACTAAGCCTGCAGTAATTAAACCTGCGAATTTTTTCATTTTTGTTTGTTCTCCGTAAAGAGTCGTAAAAAAACCACCTGCCGAATGACAGGCATAAAAAAACGCCTTGATTGTGCGTCAAGGCGTATTCTATTTTAAATTCAAAGGTTTGTGAAACCTTTTGTTTCTTAATGGTTATTTTTTCGTGTAATTAGCTGGCTTAAAACGACAAGAGCCAGTGAAAGCACGATCATAATCGTTGCTAAAGCATTAACTTCAGGTGTTACACCAGTTTTCACTAAAGAGAATATTCTCAATGGTAAGATTTCATAACTTACACCACTGACGAATGATGAAACCACAACATCATCTAATGAAATAGTGAAACTTAATAACCAACCAGATACAACTGCAGGTAATGCTAAAGGAAGGATAATTTTACGTAAAATGGTCACTTCACTTGCGCCTAAGTCTTTCGCCGCTTCTAACATTCTGGAATCAAAGCCATTTAAGCGAGAGAAGATAGTTACGGTCACATACGGTAAACAGAAGGTCACATGGGCTAGTAATAAAGACCAGAAACCTAATGAAATACCGACAACCATAAATAATGCAAGTAAAGATACTGCCATTACAATATCTGGTGACATCATGACGATAAATAACATTCCGCTTACCGCTTGTTTACCGCGGAATCGATAGTGGTAAAGTGCGATTGCAGTTAATCCACCTACAATAGTAGCTAGTGTAGCTGCAAAAAATGCAATAGTTACCGAATGAATCGCTGCTTGTATTAAGGTGTCGTTATTAAATAAACGCTCGTACCAGTTCCAGCTAAAGCCTTTCCAGCTTAAACCATAACGATCTTCGTTAAAGGAATTGGTGACCAAAATGATAATTGGGATATACAAATAAGCGTATACCACAAACATAAATGCATTACGTAGTAAACGACTCATTATTCTAACTCCACTTTCTTATTCAATAGTTTGTTCGCGCGGTAGTACACGAAAATCAACAATGCCATTAGAACAGTTAAACCAATACTGATTGCAGAACCAAATGGCCAGTTACGAGAAATTAAGAATTCGCTCTTAATTACGTTACCAACCAGCAATACTTTTGCTCCGCCAAGTAAGTCTGCAACGTAGAACATACCCATTGCCGGTAATAATACTAATAAACACCCCGCGATAATGCCTGGCATGGTTAGTGGTAAAATAACACGGAAGAAACGTTGGAATGCATTTGCGCCTAAATCTCTTGCAGCCTCTAATAAGCGACCGTCTAATTTTTCAATCGCAGAGTAGAGCGGCAAAATCATAAATGGTAATAGTAAATAAACTAAGCCTATGATTACCGCAATTTCTGTATTCAAAATGCGAATTGGTTCACTCAAAATTCCCATGTCCATCAACATAGTGTTAAGTACACCTTTCACACCAAGAAACACTTTCATTCCATAAATACGGATCAACGAGTTTGTCCAGAATGGTAATACCACAAGGAACAATAAGAGCGGTCGATATTTAGGATTAATTTTGCTCATCATGAAAGCAAATGGATAGCCAACTAATAAGCAAATAATGGTAGCTATGCCCGACATATACAATGAATTCCACACAACTTGTGCATAAAGCGGATTAAACAAGTTTGTGTAGTTTTCAATGGTGATTGGGAAAGCGTAAAAGTCGCTACCGTCTCTAGTCAGAAAACTTACGGCGAATACCAATAAGTTTGGAATCAACACAAAGAAGATGAGCCAACTGAAGATAATCGCAACAGTAATTTTCTGGAATTTATTATTGATTATCTTCATCGTTGAGAACAACCTCCCAGCCTTCATGCCATGTGATGCCTACGCGTTGACCTACGCTATGATCCATATGTGGGTCGTCTTCGTTAAAGAATTCACTTACAAGAACACGCATGCCATTATGATCAAATTCTACCGTTGATTCTAATGTCATTCCTTTGTAAGTGCGGTCAACAATGTGGCCGATAATTGCTTTAGAATGTTCATTTTCATCTAATTCTTCAATCACAATATCTTCAGGGCGAAGGAGTACTTGAAGTTTTTGATCTTTTTCAACAGGTATGTCTGTGTAAATATCACAAACTCGACCTTCCACATTTGCAAGTACAACTTGTTCTGATTTACGTTCAATCACTGTTGCTTCAAATACATTAATTTCGCCAATGAAACGAGCAACGAATAAGTTCGCAGGATCTTCATAGATTTCACGTGGAGAACCATCTTGTGCGATTTTACCTTTACGTAATAACACGATGCGATCAGACATTGTAATCGCTTCTTCTTGATCGTGGGTAACGAAAATAAAGGTAATGCCAAGCTGACGTTGTAACATTTTGAGTTCATTTTGCATTTGTTTACGCAATTTGTAATCTAATGCAGATAAAGACTCATCAAGTAACAATACTTTTGGTTTATTTACTACGGCGCGAGCGATGGCAATACGTTGTTGTTGTCCGCCTGAAAGTTGGGTTGGCTTACGATCTGCCATCTCTTCTAGCTGTACCATACGCAAGGCTTCTAAAACACGCGGTTTAATTTCGTCGTTTGGTACTTTTTGCATACGCAAACCAAAAGCCACGTTCTCAAAAATTGTCATATGTGGAAATAGCGCATAGCTTTGGAATACTGTATTAATATGACGTTTTTCCGCTGGCACATTGGTGATATCTTCACCATCTAAAATAATGCTACCTGAATCCAATTCTTCTAAGCCTGCAAGTAAGCGTAAAACTGTGGTTTTACCACAGCCTGAAGGGCCGAGAATAGTGACAAATTCACCATTATTAATTGTAAGATTGAAATCGTTAATAATGGTGTTAGAACCATAGGATTTTTTGATTGAACGAAGCTCAATAATAGGCTTGTTTTGAAGCTGATTTTCCACTAGCTTTGGTTTTCTCCCTAATTTCACCAATGATTTGGTACTGAGTAGAAATAAAACCTGCAAGACTGCAGGGGCGACATATAAAAATAGACGCCTATGATATAGTGAATTGTTAATAATTAAAAGGACTTAATGCCTTAGAAAGTAAAAAAACTGCCGTTCATAAAAATAACGAGAAATTTAACCGCACTTTCGATGAATTTTACTTCGTTAATTTTATAAATATTGTTATATATCAAGATGTTTTTTATTTTTCTCATTAAACTAAAAAAGATATTTTTAAAAGGAGCGAGAATATGATTTCTCAAATAGATAAAACAGAACTTTTAGAACGATTTTTACATTATGTGTCTTTTGACACTCAATCAAAACCTAATGCTAAGCATTCTCCTAGCTCTGTCGGGCAAATGAAATTAGCCATGCAGTTGCAAAAAGAACTCCTCCAGCTTGGTTTAGAGAATGTTGAAGTAAGTAAATATGCGGTGGTAACAGCATTTTTACCCGCTAATGATCCTAGCTTAACGAAAACCATTGGTTTAATTGCGCATCTTGATACGTCTCCGCAATGTAGTGGTAAAAATGTACGCCCAGAAGTGATAGAGCAATATCGTGGCGGAGATATTGCATTAGGTATTGGCGAGGAATTTATTAGCCCTGTTTATTATTCTTTTATGCAAAAATTGGTCGGGCAGACTCTGATTGTTGCCGACGGAACCACTTTGCTTGGGGCGGATAATAAAGCAGGAATTGCAGAAATTATGACCGCACTTTCCATTCTTCAAAAAGAGAATATTCCTCATTGCAATATTCGCGTTGCTTTTACGCCTGATGAAGAAATCGGCTTGGGAATCCATTATTTCCCAATGGAAAAATTTTCCTGTGATTGGGCATATACCATTGATGGTGGTGAAGTAGGGGAATTAGAATACGAAAATTTTAATGCTGCAACGGCAAAAGTGCGGTTTTTCGGGCGGAGTATTCATCCTGGTTACGCAAAAGGAAAAATGGTGAATGCACTGACTTTAGCTTGCGAGTTCCAGCAAGTTTTTCCTGTCGATGAAGTACCAGAAAAAACGGATGGAAAAGCGGGCTTTTATCATTTAGAAGATTTTTCTGGCGATATTGAGCAAGTGGAGCTCACTTATTTGATTCGTGATTTTGATGAGCAGAATTTCGCACAAAGAAAAGCTTTTATTAAAAGTCAGGTGGAAAAATTTAATGCTAAAAAAGGTTTGAAAAAGCCTATTGAGTTAGACATTCAAGATAGCTACCAAAATATGTATGATGTGGTAAAAAATGTTCCTCAATCAATTGAACTTGCTGATCGAGCAATGAAAGCGGTAGGGGTTAAACCAAGTCATAAGCCGATTCGAGGCGGTACAGATGGGGCATTTTTAGCCTCTAAAGGTTTGGCATGCCCGAATATTTTTACTGGCGGCTATAATTTCCATAGTAAACACGAGTTGGTTTCTTTACAAGGCATGGAAAAGACGGTCCAAGTAATTATCGAAATGCTTAAATGTAAAGATCTGTAAAGAAACGTAAAGATTTGTAAAGAAATGTAAAGATTTTTCTTGCTATTCTTTAGATTAGTCAATATAATGACCTTGTTTTATCGAGATTCCTTTGATAAAGCTAAACTTTAGAGATTTTATTCATAAATTCCTTTTTGATGCCCCTAATGATTTAGGGGCTTTTTTTTATCTATTGTAAATGCGTTGTGTCATTTAGTTTTTCAAGGCTAAAGCCTTTTTCACTGTCATAATGCATGATGCTAATAGCAGTATTTAATAAAGATACTGATTTGTTTTTATCTCGGTGATTTTGCCAAGTTGCACCATTGAGTAAAGCAATCAATAGACGCAAGGTATGCCCATGCGATACCACTAAAATATTCCCTTCTTGATGAACCTTAATAATATCTTGTACAGCTGCGATAGCTCGTTTGGCTAGTTGTTCATAGGTTTCTCCACCATTCGATTCAGCTTTATAGTTAGCAGGATCATTAATCATTTGTTGGAATTCAGGCAAAGGTCGGATCAGTTCTACATTTGTTCCTTCCCAACTACCAAAATAATGTTCATTTAATCCACGATGTTGGAATAAGGGAATGTCTCGATCGCCAATAATATAATTGGCTGTGTCAATGGTTCGTTGTAAACAGCTCGAATAGGCCGCAATAAAATTGACATTTTGTAAAGCTTGCCCAGTTTTGACCGCACTTTGAATGCCTTCTTCTGTTAATGGAGAATCTCCACTGCCTTGCATTAATCCTTGTTCGTTCCAAACAGTGCGGCCATGACGAATAAAATAAAAAGTCAGTTGTTTTTTCATTTTTAGGAATATTTATTGGTAAGGTTTATATACCTTAAGTGAGGAATGTAATATTAAAAAGGGCGCTTAAAAACGCCCTATATTTAGTTTTATTAACGAGAGTAATATCCCGCCATTGAGCTATATACTGCATTTTCACTTTGCAACACTTGATATTTTGCATTCAAAATTGCAAGTTGTGATGATTTTTCCGTATTGGCTGCAACTAACCATTCGCGCAATTCGGACACGCCCGCATTATAGCGGTTTCGATAATATTGCGTGATACGCTGATTGTAACTATGGGTTTGCTGTAAATTACTTAATGTGCTTTGCGCTTGGGTAAAGGCAAAGTAGTTGGTATCCACATTATTGAGAGCGGTGGTAATACGTTGTTCGTAATTTAAACGCGCCGTTTCATAGTCAGCTTCAGAAATTTTAACGTTCCATTTTACGGTGTTCCAATTTAAGAATGGTAGGCTAATTCCTACTGTGCCTGCAGCCACAGGATTGTGTAACGCCGTGCCAACAGTGCTTGCAGTTGAAGATAGACTTCCACCTAAATTAACCTCTGGGAACCAACTTTTTTGAGTTGCTTTAGCATTTTTGAATGCACTACTTAAACGGAATTGCGCTGCTTTTACATCAGGGCGATTTGCAATCACAGAGACAGGAACATTCAAATTCACCCCAGCAGTTTTCACATTCATAATATGAGGGAACGTGATATTTAATGCATCGTTTGGCTTTAAGTTCAGCAGATTGCGTAAGGTTTGTTCTGCCGTTTTGCGTTGGGTTTCAAAATTTAATTTGTTATTACGCGCCGTTAATACTGCTTGTTGCGCTTGATCAACGCTGACCGCATCAGCCACACCTTGCGCTAAGCGCGTTTGCATAATATTACCAATGTCAGTGTAATATTTGATCGTTTCGTTGGTTGTGCTAATTGCATCATTTAAATAAGCGATTTGATAATAAGTCGTGACCACAGAATTGATTAATGATAAACGAGCCGATTCCATGTCTTCTGCGGTTGCTTTGTGCGACCATTCCGCAGCATCAGCTGCATTGGCTAAACGTTGCCAAAGATCCAATGTATAGCTCACATTTAAAGAACCTTTGTGCGAAATGGCTGAGTTTGCACTTGTGTCAACTCTGCGTTGTGCCGCAGATGAAGTTGAACCATTAAATGCAGGCACTAAATTTGCGCCCACTAAATTTGCACTGTAAAGCGCACGGTTTACTGCCACAGCTGCTTTAGCTAAATCTTTGTTGTTTATTAACGCTTGTTCTACGACGCGATTTAATTGCGCATCATTATATAATGACCACCAATTTTCTTTTACATTATATTGCTTGGTAATTTCTTCATATTGCTTGTAATCTTCAAGGCTAGTTTGATAAGAATCGCCAATATTGGCACATCCCACTAATGCTCCAGACATCAACAAAGCAAGCGTGATATTTTTCATTTTAAACATTGAGTTTTCCTTCTTACGAAAATGAGTGGAAAGTGCGGATGATTTTAACCGCACTTTTGTGTTTTACAAAATTATTCCCTTGCGAACCCAATTATAAAACAAACCACTGAACGATTGTTCATGAAAGGCGGCATTGTAATGATTTATTCTATTTTTTGCACGAAAAATCTTGCTGTTAAACAAAAATGCTGAAAAAGTCATAAGTTATTAAATAGAAAGTGCGGTTAGTTTGGTGATCAAATTCACAAAGCCTTGCTTTTCGTATAGAATGGCAAAATTATTTTTTCTATTTATGAGAAAGTTATGAGCAATACAGAAATTCTAGAAAGTGCAGAAAATACTCGCACTCACAATTTTATTACCCAAATTATTGATGAAGATTTAGCTTCGGGTAAACATAAAAGCGTTCATACCCGTTTTCCGCCTGAACCGAACGGCTATTTACATATCGGCCACGCAAAATCGATTTGCTTAAACTTCGGCTTGGCAAAAGAATATAACGGTTTATGTAACCTACGTTTTGATGATACCAACCCTGTAAAAGAAGACGTGGAATATGTAGATTCCATCAAAGCTGACGTGGAATGGTTAGGCTTTAAATGGGAAGGCGAACCGCGTTATGCATCTGATTATTTTGATGCGCTTTATGGCTATGCGATTGAATTGATTAAAAAAGGCTTGGCTTATGTGGATGAGCTTTCTCCAGAAGAAATGCGTGAATATCGTGGTACCTTAACCGAGCCTGGCAAAAATAGCCCATATCGTGACCGCACTATTGAAGAAAACTTAGCTTTATTTGAAAAAATGAAGAACGGTGAGTTTGCGGAAGGCACATTAAGTCTTCGTGCAAAAATCGACATGGCATCGCCATTTATGGTTATGCGCGATCCAGTAATTTATCGTATTAAATTCGCTAGCCATCACCAAACCGGTGACAAATGGTGCATTTATCCAATGTACGATTTCACCCACTGTATTTCTGATGCAATCGAACGTATCACTCATTCAATCTGTACATTAGAATTCCAAGATAACCGTCGTTTATATGATTGGGTGTTGGAAAATATCAGTATTGAACGTCCATTACCGCATCAATATGAATTCTCTCGTTTGAATTTAGAAGGTACGTTAACCTCTAAACGTAAGTTATTGAAATTAGTAAACGACGGCATTGTGGATGGTTGGAACGATCCGCGTATGCCAACGATTTCAGGTTTACGTCGTCGCGGTTATACACCTGCTTCGTTACGTGAATTCTGTCGTCGTATCGGTGTGACGAAACAAGATAACGTCGTAGAGTATTCCGCACTTGAAGCCTGCATTCGTGAAGATTTAAATGAAAACGCACCACGCGCAATGGCGGTGATTGATCCTGTTCGTGTTGTGATTGAAAACTTTGAAGGTGAAGAAACCTTAACGGCACCAAATCATCCAAATCGCCCTGAATTAGGGGAGCGTCAATTACCGTTTACGAAAGAGCTTTATATTGATCGCGCAGATTTCCGTGAAGAAGCAAACAAACAATATAAACGTTTAGTATTAGGTAAAGAAGTGCGTTTGCGTAACGCTTATGTGATTAAAGCGGAGCGTGTCGAAAAAGATGCAAATGGTGAAATCACCACGATCTTCTGTACTTACGATCCTGAAACCTTAGGTAAAAATCCAGCAGATGGTCGTAAAGTGAAAGGGGTAATTCACTGGGTTTCTGCTATGCATAATCATCCAGCTGAATTCCGTTTGTATGATCGCTTATTTACCGTGCCAAATCCAGGTGCTGAAGAGGATATTGAAAGCGTGTTAAATCCACATTCTCTCGTGGTAAAACATGGTTTTGTAGAACAAAGCTTGGCTGCTGCAGAAGCAGAAAAAGGTTATCAATTTGAACGTGAAGGTTATTTCTGTGCAGATAGTAAAGATAGCCGTCCTGAACATTTGGTATTTAACTTAACAGTAAGCTTAAAAGAAGGCTTCTAATTTTAATCAACCAAGTGCGGTCAAAATAAATGCGATTTTGACCGCACTTTTTATTTGTATCAACTATGCAACTTGAACCTAATTTTTGGCAAACAAAATCCCTGCTTGAAATGACCGAATCTGAATGGGAAGCCTTATGTGATGGGTGCGGCAAATGCTGTTATCGCAAATATATTCAAGGGCGAGGTAAACGCCAAAAACTTTATTACACTCGAATTGCTTGTAACCTTTTAGATGTGGAAACTGGAAAGTGCGGTAATTATTCAGAGCGTTTTAAAATTGAAACCGACTGCACCAAACTCACCAAAAAGAATTTACCTGATTTTCATTGGTTGCCTGACACTTGCGCTTATCGTTTGCTTTATGAAGGAAAAACACTCCCTGAATGGCATCCACTCATTTCTGGCCATGCGGATTCTTTGAAAAATGCTGATATTTTAATTAAAAATGGTGTACATGAACGCGATGTGATTGATTGGTTTGAACTTATTATTGACGAAGATCACACTTTTAAATAAAGCCGGTTGTCATCACCTTCAGCTTGGTTATAATCCCTAACAAGAGTTATACAGTTGTCATGTGGTGTCTATGCAAATCTCGGATTCTCTCAAACAAAAAGCAGAAAAATGCGGTATCGCGCTTTCTCATTATGATATTGATGGACATCTTATTTTCGCAGATGAAAAGACGGTTTCAACTTTTGTTGAGCTTTTGCAGCCTCCGCCAAAAGCGAAAGGACAGTTTGATGATGTACTGGCTGCATTTGAAAATGAACCGATTGATTATCGACTCAATCGTCTAGATTTGCCCCCTGCCGATGAATATCGTTATCAGTTGATTGATGAATCTAATGTCATTCTGTTAGAAAAAACACTTTCAAATTTATCCGCACTTTCCTTGCCTCCACTTCCTTTTGGCTATTATCAATTATCTATTTTTTCTGATACTGAACAGTACCGCGTTCGTTTACTTATTTCTCCTAAAACAGCGTTTCAACCACCCGTATTAAAAAATAAAAAAGTGTGGGGCGTTAATGTGCAACTTTACAGTTTACGCTCAGAACAAAACTGGGGCATTGGCGATTTTTGTGATTTAGGTTATTTGATCGAACAAAGTGCAAAACAAGGCGCAGATTATGTGGGAATTAATCCATTACATTTGCCATATCCTGCCGTGCCAACATGGGCCAGTCCTTATAGTTCATCCTCTCGTCGTTGGTTGAATTTTTTATATTTAGCGATTCCAGCGTTAGCAGAATTTAAGCGTTGCTGTTCAGTGCAAAATTGGTTTAAGCGTGAGGATATTCAAGCAAAAATTGGCGCTTTGCGTGAAAGTGATTGCGTCGATTATTCTTCAATATTGGCTTTAAAATTAACTGCACTTGAATCCCTGTTTGATTTCTTTCAACGTAGTCAATCCGCTGAAATTGTGACACGTCGAAAAATCTTTGCTGATTATTTAAAAAACAAAGGTGAACCTTTGTTGTTACAGGGCTTATTTAATGTATTAGATTTACAAGAACACGCTGACCATCAAGCAGAAGAAAATACCATTGGTTGGCTTGGCTGGCGTAAGGAATGGCAACATTTAAGTGCGGCAAAAAGAAAAGCCCTATTAAAAACACACCATGAACAAATCCAATTTTTTGCTTGGTTACAATGGCTTACAGAAGAGCAGCTTTCCGCATTACAAAATCTTTGTAAACAGTCTGGTATGAAGTTGGGGATTTATGGCGATTTAGCGGTGAATAGTTCTCGTGGCAGTGCTGATGTATGGAGCGATCCCGATTTATATTGTGTAAATGCCTCTATTGGCGCGCCACCCGATCCGTTAGGCCCCGTCGGGCAAAATTGGAATTTGCCGCCTTATAATCCAACGGTGCTAAAAGCACGTGGCTTTGCACCATTTATCGATATGCTACGTGCCAATATGCAATATTTTGGTGTGCTACGCATCGATCATGTTATGGGCTTATTCCGTTTGTGGTGGATTCCAGAAGGAAAAACAGCGGCTGATGGCGCTTATGTGCATTATCCTTTTGATGAATTAATGGCGATTCTTGCCATTGAAAGTGTACGCAATGAATGTTTGATTATTGGTGAAGATCTCGGCACTGTGCCTGATGAAGTGCGGTGGAAATTAAACGAGTTTCAAATTTTCTCTTATTTTGTATTGTATTTCGCCCAACGAAATGGCGAATTTCCTCGTATATCTGATTATCCTCGAAATGCTTATGCCACCATTGGCACGCATGATATTCCCTCATTACAAAGTTTTTGGCATTGCCGTGATTTAGAATTATTTAATCAACTCGGTATTCTGAGTGGGGAAGTGCTCAAGCAAAAATACGATCAACGCGTTGTTGATAAACAAGCCTTATTAAATAGTTTACATCGTGATAATTATTTACCGCCGCATTATGAAGGCGATGCCCTTTCTATGGCGATGCACGATCATTTAAACCGAATGATTCATCATTATTTAGCGGAAAGTAACAGCCGATTGATTGGTGTGCAATTAGAAAATTTACTTAGCCAAGAAATCAGTTTTAATTTGCCTGGCACCTCAAATGAATACCCAAACTGGTGCAAGAAACTTGCTAAACCGTTAGCGTTTATTTTTGGCAATGAGGCTTTAAAAACGTTCTTTGTGCAAATTAACCAAGGGCGAAATGTATAAGGAGTAAATATGACAACCGCAGTAACACAAGCAATTATTGATGGTTTTTTTGATGCGAGCAATGGCGATCCTTTTGCTACGCTTGGTATGCACGAAACTGAGCGAGGAATTGAAATCTGTACGTTATTGCCAGATGCCAATCGAGTGGTGGTGATTGAGCGTGAAAGTGGTAACGAAATAACGGAACTGGATTGTGTCGATGAGCGTGGCTTTTTTGTTGGTGTTATTCCAAATTGTCGCCATTTTTTTGCTTATCAATTACAGGTTTTTTGGGGCAATGAATCGCAAATAGTCGAAGATCCTTATCGTTTTCATCCTATGATTGATGATTTAGAACAATGGCTACTTTCTGAAGGTTCTATGCTTCGCCCATATGAAGTGCTTGGTGCGCATTTTATGGAATGTGATGGTGTGAGTGGGGTAAATTTCCGCTTATGGGCTCCCAATGCAAGACGCGTTTCTATTGTGGGTGATTTCAACTATTGGGATGGTCGTCGTCATCCTATGCGTTTTCATCTAAAAAGTGGTGTGTGGGAACTCTTTTTACCAAAAGCCAGTTTAGGACAGCTCTATAAGTTTGAATTAATTGATTGTCATGGCAATCTTCGTTTGAAAGCCGATCCATTTGCCTTTAGTTCGCAACTTCGCCCTGATACAGCATCGCAAGTGAGTGCATTACCAAATGTAGTGGAAATGACGGAACAACGTCGTCAAGCAAATCAAGCGAATCAACCGATTTCCATTTATGAAGTGCATTTAGGATCTTGGCGTCGTAATTTAGAAAACAATTTTTGGCTAGATTACGATCAAATTGCTGATGAATTAATTCCTTACGTAAAAGAGATGGGCTTTACCCATATAGAATTTTTACCGCTTTCTGAATTTCCGTTTGATGGTTCTTGGGGCTATCAACCACTTGGACTTTATTCGCCAACCAGTCGTTTTGGCTCACCTGAAGCATTCCGTCGTTTAGTAAAACGTGCACATGAAGCAGGAATTAATGTGATTTTAGATTGGGTGCCAGGTCATTTTCCAAGTGATACGCATGGTTTAGTTGCATTTGATGGCACAGCCTTGTATGAACATGAAGACCCTCGCGAAGGCTATCATCAAGATTGGAATACCTTGATTTATAACTATGGGCGTAATGAGGTCAAAAATTTCTTATCCAGTAATGCACTGTATTGGCTTGAACGCTTTGGTGTAGATGGTATTCGCGTGGATGCCGTGGCTTCTATGATTTACCGAGATTACAGCCGTGCGGAAGGTGAGTGGATTCCAAATCAATATGGTGGACGTGAAAACTTAGAAGCCATTGAATTTTTAAAACATACCAACTGGAAAATTCACAGTGAAATGGTGGGGGCAATTTCTATTGCGGAGGAATCTACCTCTTTTGCTGGTGTGACTCACCCGAGTGAAAACGGTGGATTGGGATTTAATTTTAAATGGAATATGGGCTGGATGAACGATACTCTCGCCTATATGCAGCTTGACCCAATTTACCGCCAATATCATCACAATAAAATGACTTTTGGGATGATGTATCAATACAGCGAAAACTTTGTGCTACCGCTTTCCCATGATGAAGTGGTGCATGGCAAATATTCGCTTCTCGATAAAATGCCAGGAGATGCATGGCAAAAATTTGCGAACTTACGCGCTTACTATGGCTATATGTGGGGGCACCCGGGTAAAAAATTGCTCTTTATGGGTAATGAATTTGCTCAAGGTCGTGAGTGGAATTACGAAGAAAGTTTGGACTGGTTCTTGCTTGATGAAAATGTCGGTGGTGGCTGGCATAAAGGCGTATTGAAATTAGTAAAAGACTTGAATCATATTTACCGAGAAAACTTACCGCTCTTTGAACTGGATTATTCACCTGAAGGCTTTGATTGGCTTATCGTTGATGATGCGGCAAATTCTGTGTTCGCCTTTGAACGTCGCAGCTCAAATGGTGAACGCATTATTGTCATCAGTAACTTCACACCTGTGCCACGCCATGATTACCGTATTGGGGTAAATGTTGCAGGCACTTATGAAGAAATTCTGAATACTGATTCTATGTATTATCAAGGCTCCAACGTGGGCAATTTTGGTTATGTAACAAGTGAAGAAATTGAAAGCCATGGACGAGAAAATTCTATTTCGATTTCTATTCCACCATTGGCGACAGTTTATTTGAAATACAATTTGTAAGATATGTTTACGATTTATAACAACGGCAAACCAGCGTCAATGGGTTATTCAATATTTACCGAGAATGGCGTGAAGGTGATTAATTTTGCACTGTTCTCTGCTGCAGCGAGTGGTGTTGAACTTTGCCTGTTTGATGGCGATAAGGAAACGCGCTTTCCTATGGTTTGCACAAATAATGTATGGCATTTAGCTGTAGCAGGCGTTGAGGTTGGGACAGAATTTGGATTCCGCATTCACGGTGAACATGCCAATCCGAATAAATTAATGCTCGATCCTTATGCGAAAGCGGTGAATGGTAAACCAGATTTAAGTACCGAAGAAAATCGTTCTTGGTTCTTAATGAGTGATCATCGCGATAATGCTCATATTGCGCCAAGAGCGGTGATTATTTCAGAAGATTTTGATTGGGAAAATGAAACAGCACCCAATACGCCTTGGGCTGAAACCATTGTATATGAATTGCACGTCAAAGGTTTTAGCCAACTTAACGACAAGATTCCCGATGAATTACGGGGCACCTATGCGGGCTTAAGTCATCCTATTAATTTAGCTTATTTAAAAGAATTAGGTGTGACAGCAGTGGAATTGCTGCCTGTAAATTTCCATATAAATGAACCGCACTTACAAGCTCGAGGCTTACAAAATTATTGGGGATATAATCCCTTAGCGATGTTTGCGGTGGAACCTAAATATGCGGCAACAAATAATCCATTATCTGAATTTAAAGCGATGGTGAAGGCGTTTCACAAAGCGGGTATTGAAGTTATTTTAGACGTGGTATTTAACCATTCCGCAGAATCAGAGCAAACTTATCCAACATTCTGCCAGCGTGGTATTGATGATCAAACTTACTATTGGCGCAACGATCAAGGGCGTTATATCAATTGGACAGGCTGCGGCAATATGCTCAATTTATCCTCTGATGTAGGGCGAAAATGGGTCGTAGATTGTTTACGTTATTGGGCTGAACACTGTCATGTTGATGGTTTTCGATTTGATTTAGCTTCCGTGCTAGGGCGTGATACACCAGATTTTAACTCGTCAGCTCAGCTTTTTACTGACATAAAAAATGAGCCAAGTTTACAAAATATTAAATTGATTGCGGAGTCTTGGGATATTGGACATTACGGTTATCAAGTCGGCAATTTCCCAAGTTATTTTGCCGAATGGAACGACCGATTCCGCGATGATCTCTGCCGTTTCTGGCTATGGAAAAGTGGTGAAATCGGTGCATTTGCTGAACGCTTTGCAGGTTCTAGCGATTTATTTAAGAAAAATGATCGCTTGCCACACACAACGCTTAATTTTATTACCGCCCATGATGGTTTCGTCATGCAAGATTTGGTGAGTTATAACCAAAAACATAACGAAGCAAATGGCGAAGAAAATCGTGATGGTCGCAATGAAAATTACAGTTATAACCATGGGGTAGAAGGTTCTACAGAATCCCTTTCTGAACCGCAAAAAAGTGCGGTGGAAAATAACCGCACTTTTGCACAAAGCGGATTATTAATGAGTTTATTGCTGGCGAATGGCACGCCTATGCTTTTGGCTGGCGATGAGTTCGGCAACACTCAATATGGTAACAATAATGCCTATTGCCAAGATAACGAGATTACTTGGCTGAAATGGGCAAATTTTAACGAAGAATTATTTGAACTTACCAAGCAAACGATTGCAGCGCGTAAGCAAATTGGTAGTTTAAATCGGAATCAATGGTGGTCAGGTGACAATGTGCAATGGCTTAACATTCACGGTAACCAGATGACAGTTGACGATTGGCAAAATCAACAAACCAAAGCATTACAAGTAGTTTTAGATAAGCATTGTCTTTTATTGATTAATGCCAAAGCCGAAGGACAGGCGTTTCACTTACCTGATGGAAAATGGACATCTCAAATCGGCACACATAATTTAACCCTCGATGCACAACAAGCAGAGCTTAGCTCAATGGGCTTTTGTATGCTGAGTGACGAATAACTATAAGACTATGGAGATCCTTATGAAAGCTGGCGACCTTAACAAATATGATTTAGTTAAAAATACTTTGGTGCTTATTCTTGCGGGTGGACGTGGTTCACGCTTGCATGAACTTACGGATAAACGCGCAAAACCAGCCCTTTATTTTGGTGGTAATCGCCGTATTATTGATTTTGCACTTTCTAATTGTATTAACTCTGGTTTGAACCGAATTGGCGTAGTGACTCAATACGCGGCACACTCTTTACTTCGTCACTTGCAAACTGGTTGGTCTTTCTTACCACAAGAAAAAGGGGAGTTTGTTGATATGCTTCCTGCTCGTCAACAAATTGATGATTCAACTTGGTATCGTGGTACGGCGGATGCGGTTTATCAAAATATGGCGATTATTCGTGATCACTATCGCCCTAAATACGTTTTAATTTTGGCAGGTGACCATATTTACAAACAAGACTATAGCGTCATGTTGATGGACCATGTGAACAGCGGTGCAAAATGTACGGTGGGTTGTATTGAAGTCCCACGCTCTGAAGCACATGAATTTGGTGTCATGGCGGTAAACGAAAATTTAAAAGTCAAAGCCTTTGTTGAAAAACCAAAAGATCCGCCAGCAATGGTAGGTAAACCTGATGTTTCACTCGCATCAATGGGGATTTATGTGTTTGATGCGGATTATCTTTACAAAATGTTGGAGAGAGAGGTCAATACACCACAAACTAGCCATGATTTCGGTAAAGATGTATTACCAAAATGTTTAGCAGAAGAAACCCTTTATGCGCATCCTTTCAGTCGTTCTTGCATGGGACGTAATACTGAAGGTGAAATTTATTGGCGTGATGTGGGGACATTAGATAGCTTCTGGCAATCTAATATCGATTTAGTATCGGAAAATCCACAGCTTGATATTTATGACCAAAGTTGGCCAATTCGCGGTAATCCAATTCAAGCTTACCCATCAAAATTCTTCTACAAAAATTCAAACGTTCATCCTGTAGATAATTCTTTAATTGGCGGTGGTTGCGTGATTACTGATGCCTCTATCAGTAATTCCGTGCTATTTGATCGCGTTAAAATTGATGCTTTCTCAAAAGTGGATCATTGCGTGGTATTACCACAAGTTAAAATCGGTAAGAATTGTATATTGAAAAACTGTATTCTAGACCGTGAATGTATCATTCCAGATGGCATGGAAATTGGTGTGAATATGGAAGAAGATAAAAAACGTTTCCGTATCAGTTCAACAGGTAAAGTGATTCTAGTTACCCCGAAAATGCTGAAAAAATTAGAAGGGGAAGAAGTCGTCTCTGAAGAGCATTTAGATTAATGATGAAAAGTGCGGTAAATTTGATCTGCACCCCAAAAGTTGGACTAAACAAACCAACAATTGAGGTGCAGATTTTTTTATGGGTAAACACTACACAATCGAATTTAAATTACAGGCTCTCCAACCTATTCTGAATCGAAAAATGAGTATTAGAGAAGCTGCGCGTTTTTACAA
>NZ_QQGY01000005.1:0-176677 GCF_003490595.1 Haemophilus haemolyticus | reverse complement strand
TTTTATGGTCGGGAATTTAAAACAAAAGAAGAGATAGTTGATGCTGTCAGAGATTATTTGGATTACTATAATCATCGACGGATTCAACTAAAATTAAAAGGACTGAGTCCGATACAATATCGAAAACAATCCTTTAAATAACAGTCTAACTTTTTGGGGTCAGATCAAATATCTCTTTATTTTCTACCGCACTTCAATTCTATAAGAACTTAAACTCCGTCCATTGATAATATTGCTCGCCTGCTTTTTGAATCCCACCGTAATTTTGCCATTCAGGATGATTAGGCGTGTCGGGTAAACATTGAGTTTCTAGTGCTACGCCAGAAAAATCGGCATATAATTCGCCATTTCTCGTTGGTGTACCTGCAAGATAATTACCCGTATAAACCTGCAATGCGGCTTGCGAAGTTCTTACTTCCAAACTTAAATCACCAGTTGGAGAAGTCAGTAACACACAAGGCTTTTGCCAAGCTTTATTGACAATAAAGGAATGATCGTAACCTTTTGTTGCTTGCTGATCCCCTTGTAAAAAATCTTGTTTGATGGGTTTAGCAATACGGAAGTCAAAACTTGTATTCACTACGTGCTTTAATGGAGAATTAGGAATCCCCTCATTATCTACAGGCAGATAAAAATCAGCATTTAAACGTAATGTATGTTCACGCACGTCACTGCCTTGCTCTGCATTTTCTAAATTGAAATAAGCATGATTCGTTAAGTTCAATGCGGTATCCTTATCGCACATCCCTGCATATTCAATTTTTAAGCTATTATCATCCGTTAGCGTATAGGTTACAGACACATCCACATTACCAGGAAAACCTTGATCACCATGCTCTGAATGTAATGAAAAACACACAAAATTCTCACCGCACTCTTGAATTTTCCAACGGCGTTTATCAAAACCCTCTCCACCATGAAGCTGATGTTTACCTTGATTACTTTTCAACTGAATGAGTTCACCATTCAATTCAAATTGTGCGTTTGCAATACGATTTGCATAACGCCCTACGCTTGCGCCTAAATAGCTTTGATGAGTGGGATAATTCTCTACCTTACAACCCAATAAAACCTCGCGTAAACTGCCGTTTACTGGCACTTTACAAGAAAGCCAAGTTGCTCCCCAATCCATAAATTGAACACGCATTCCATTTTCATTTTGCAGGGTTATAAGCTGATAAGGTGCACCATCAGGCGCATTAAAAGTGGTTTGTTCTAACATCATTTTCTCTTAAATTACTCGAACACCTTGTGATGCTGTGCACACATAAAAAGTTTCTTTTAAACCAGTCGTTTTCTCGTAATTATCCGCAATAATTTTACGAACTGCATCGACTTTATCATGCGGCGCAAGTGCGACAATACAACCGCCAAAACCGCCGCCCGTCATACGTGCACCACCACTTTTGCCAATAACAAGTTGAGCCAATTCAACTAAATAATCAATTTGTGGCACGGTGATTTCAAAATCATCACGCATTGAATCATGAGATTCCCCCATTAACTCACCTAAACGGGTCAAATCATTCTTCTTCAATGCTTCCACTGCATCGAGTACTCGTTGATTTTCAGTTACGACATGACGGGCACGTTTTGCTGCTAACGGAGAAAGTGCGGTCAATTCCGCTTCTCTTTTTCGGAATTGTTCAACTGAAACATCACGTAATGCTTTTACTCCAAAAAATTTTGCAGCCTCTTCACATTGCTGACGGCGAGTATTGTATTCACCCGTTACCAAATCATGCGGTACATTTGAATTCACAATAATAACGGCGACATCTTGTGGCACGGGTGTTGGAGTGGTTTCAAGACTACGACAATCGATCATCAGTAAGTGATTTTCCTGCCCAAGTGCGGAAATTAACTGATCCATATTGCCACAATTTGCGCCAACAAATTGGTTTTCCGCTTTTTGCCCATTCAATGCAATATCCGTGTGAGAAAGCGGTAAACCGCCAAGTTGTTGGCAGAATTTACCCACCGCAACTTCTAACGCTGCAGATGAACTTAATCCTGAAGAAAGGGGTACATTTCCAGAAATCACTAAATTTGCACCTTGTTGAAAGTGCGGGTAACGTTCTTGGATAAATTTTACAACTCCACGCACGTAATTAGCCCATTTGTGTTCACTCTTAGGAATTTCAACATTGAGAGAAAATTCATCAGTTTCATCAAGATCCGCCGCATAAACATTCCAAATATGATCATCTCGTTTTGTACCAGAAACGGCCGTACCAAAATTAATCGCACAAGGCATAACAAAGCCGTCGTTGTAGTCGGTATGTTCACCGATGATATTTACTCGGCCAGGCGCATAGACGGTAATTTCTGGAAAATTTTTATGCTGTTTATTGAAAATTTGTTGAGCATTTGGGATTGGGGTCATATTTCTATCCTTTATATCAAATCTGTACTCGATCTGCTCCCCTCTTTTGTAAAGAGAGGGACTGTCTATATTATTTAGTTCTTTCTTTATAATGAACTTCACTCAAAGCACGTAATCGCTCAGCAGCCTGTTCTGCCGTTAAATCGCGTTGGCTTTCGCCTAACATTTCATATCCCACCATAAATTTACGCACGGTTGCTGAGCGTAAAAGAGGAGGATAAAAATGAGCGTGTAGCTGCCAATGTTCATTATCTTCGCCATTAAATGGTGCAGCATGGAATCCCATTGAATATGGGAAAGAGGTCTCAAATAGATTGTCATATTTGGTCGTCAATTTTTTCAAAATAACCGCAAGATCTTTTAATTGTTCGTCACTTAATTCAGTTAAACGTTTTACATGAGCTTTTGGTAAAAGCAATGTTTCAAATGGCCAAACAGCCCAATAAGGCACTAAAGCTACCCAATGTTCAGTTTCAACGACAATACGTTCTTTTAACTCCAGTTCTCGTTTTACATAATCAACCAACATTACTGAACCATGTTTTAGCAAATAATCGCGTTGTGTGCGATCTTCACGAGCAACTTCATTTGGCAAGAAACTATTCGCCCAAATTTGACCATGTGGATGTGGGTTAGAACACCCCATTGCTGCCCCTTTGTTTTCAAAAATTTGCACCCATTGGTATTTTGCACCAAGTTCACGAAGTTGCTCTTGCCATACTTTAATCACTTCTTCAATCTGAAGTTCGGTTAATAATGGCAATGTTTTACTATGATCTGGAGAGAAACAAATGACTCGACTTTCACCACGAGCTTGAGAACTCTGGAAAAGTGGATCTGAGGATTTTTCAGGGGCTGGCGTATCTTCTAAAAGCGCGGAAAAATCATTTTTAAACACATAAGGTTTACGATAATCTGGATTTAATTCACCTGTAATACGCTTATTACTCGGACAAAGATAACAAGTTGGATCATAACTTGGTTTTTGTTCTTCATTCACTTTTTCTTTTTGCCCTTGCCATGGACGTTTAGCACGATGTGGTGATACCAAAACCCATTGATCAATTAACGGATTATAGCGACGATGTGGATGCTCGGTTGGTTCAAAAATATCACTCATAATTGGCTCCCTTTCTAAATTGTAAACGATTACACAAAATGCTGCGCATAAGATAGCAAATTCACAAAAATAAACCGTGATCCGTATCACATAATATGAAAATCTCTGAAAGTTTTTTGTGATCTCAGTTACAAATCAGAAAGTAATCGCTTTCAATTTTATTTAGAAAGAACATAATTAAGAAACGTAATTCCATTATGGAAAGTATTCTATGAGCACCATTCATGATGTAGCCGAGCTAGCCCATGTATCTATTGCTACTGTTTCTCGTGTTATAAATCAACATCCCTCTGTGAGTGAAGAAACTCGCCTTGCCGTAAAACAAGCAATTGAACAACTTAATTATCAGCCTAATGCAAATGCTAAAGCCCTTGCAATACAAAACACCGATACTATTGGTGTGGTTGTTACCGATGTAACAGACTCGTTTTTTGCTATTTTAGTAAAAGCCGTAGATAAAGTCGCAGAAGCACACCGTAAAACAATCTTGATTGGCATTGGCTATCACCATGCAGAGAAGGAACGTGAAGCTATTGATACTTTACTTCGCAAGCGTTGTAGTTGTTTAGTTGTGCATTCCAAAGCGTTATCCGACGATGAGCTTAGCCATTATTTGAAAACAGTACCAGGAATGGTGATTATCAACCGGGTGATTCAAGGCTATGAAAATCGTTGCGTAAGTTTAGATAATAAAAAAGGAACCTACTTAGCAACGGAAATGCTTATCCGTTGTGGCCATAAACATATTGCATATATTGGATCTAACCATGCTATTTTCGATGAAATTGAGCGTCGAGATGGTTATCTTACCGCATTAAAAGATCACAATTATCCAATTATTGAGCATGCCATAACGCACAATTCACCAGACTTCGAAGGTGGTGAAAAAGCAATGATTGATTTGCTTAGTTATAACAAAGATCTTACTGCTGTGGTCGCTTATAACGATTCAATGGCGGCGGGAGCCATTTCAGTTCTCAATGAAAACAATATTAGTGTACCAAGCCAATTTTCAATCATTGGTTTTGACGATATGCCAATTGCTCGTTATTTAATTCCTAAATTGACGACCATTCGCTATCCTATTGATTTAATGGCAACTTATGCAGCTAACCTTGCATTAAGCCTTGTTGATAATGAGGTGAGAACGCCATCAACAATTCAATTTAACCCAACATTAGTACGCCGTTTTTCTGTGGAATCTATCTAAATTCGAAGGTGAACGCACTCATAAAATGTGATAGCGATCACAAATTCGAACTTTTAATGTAATCGTTTTCATTTATGTGAGTTTGATCACAGATTCCAAGCAGATTATTCGCTAATATGGCATCAATTGCAGAATGTAATGCAATATTTATCTCTAACATCAACATTCCAAAATAGGAGCGTTATTATGAAAAAAACAGCAGTATTAAGTGCAGTTGCTTTGGCTATCGGTTTAGGTGCAGCATCTTCTAGCTTCGCAGCAAGTAACAAAATTGGTGTAACCATTTACAAATACGATGACAACTTCATGTCTTTAATGCGTAAAGAAATCGACAAAGAAGCTAAAGCACTTGGTGGCATTAACTTATTAATGAATGACTCCCAAAATGCACAATCAATTCAAAATGACCAAGTTGATGTATTACTTTCCAAAGGTGTGAAAGCTCTTGCAATTAACTTAGTTGACCCTGCTGCAGCACCAACCATTATTAGCAAAGCAAAACCAGATAACATTCCTGTTGTATTCTTTAATAAAGACCCAGGTGCAAAAGCTATCGGTTCTTATGAACACGCTTACTATGTAGGTACTGATCCAAAAGAATCAGGCTTAATTCAAGGGGATTTAATTGCAAAACAATGGAAAGCGAATCCAGCTCTAGACTTAAATAAAGATGGCAAAATTCAATTCGTGTTATTAAAAGGTGAACCAGGTCACCCAGATGCTGAAGCACGTACAAAATTCGTAGTTGAAGAACTTAATGCAAAAGGTATCCAAACTGAACAATTATTTATTGATACTGGTATGTGGGATGCTGCAATGGCGAAAGATAAAGTAGATGCTTGGTTATCTAGCTCTAAAGCGAATGACATTGAAGTCATTATTTCTAACAACGATGGTATGGCATTAGGCGCATTAGAAGCAACCAAAGCACATGGTAAAAAACTCCCTATCTTCGGTGTGGATGCATTACCAGAAGCATTGCAACTCATCAAAAAAGGTGAACTTGCAGGTACCGTGTTAAACGATGGTGTGAACCAAGGTAAAGCAGTTGTTCAATTATCTAACAACTTAGCACAAGGCAAAGCAGCAACTGAAGGTACAAAATGGGAATTAAAAGATCGTGTTGTACGTATCCCTTATGTTGGTGTAGATAAAGACAACTTGGGCGACTTCTTAAAATAATTTCTCATCAATTTTTGTTGTAATCCAAGGGGAAGTTGCCCTTCCCCTTTTTAACGAGGTTGGATATGACATCTCAAACTCAAAGTCAAGACAGCCAAGTGCTGCTCACAATGACCAATGTCTGCAAGTCCTTTCCAGGTGTAAAAGCCTTAGATAACGCAAACTTAACGGTTCGTTCACATTCTGTTCATGCCTTAATGGGTGAGAACGGCGCGGGCAAATCTACATTATTAAAATGCTTATTTGGCATTTATGCCAAAGATGAAGGCGAAATCCTTTTCTTAGGCCAACCCGTCAATTTTAAAACATCTAAAGAAGCCCTTGAGAATGGGATTTCAATGGTGCACCAAGAGCTCAACCTAGTACGTCAAACTAGCGTAATGGATAATTTGTGGCTTGGACGCTATCCACTTAAAGGACCTTTTGTCGATCACGCGAAAATGTACCGTGATACTAAAGCGATTTTTGATGAATTGGATATTGATGTAGATCCTAAAGAAAAAGTCGCCAAACTTTCAGTTTCTCAAATGCAGATGATCGAAATTGCGAAGGCGTTTTCATACAACGCTAAAATCGTCATCATGGATGAACCAACATCCTCGCTTTCTGAAAAAGAAGTTGAGCATCTGTTTAAAATTATCGACAAATTAAAACAACGCGGTTGCGGAATTATTTATATTTCTCACAAAATGGATGAAATCTTCAAAATCTGTGATGAAATTACTATTTTACGCGACGGTAAATGGATCAACACGGTAAACGTGAAAGAATCCAGCATGGAACAAATTGTCGGAATGATGGTAGGTCGTGAATTAACACAGCGTTTCCCTGAAAAAACAAACACGCCAAAAGAAGTAATTTTACAGGTGGAAAATCTTACCGCTAAAAATCAACCATCCATTCAAGACGTATCTTTTGAATTACGAAAAGGTGAAATTCTCGGTATTGCAGGCCTTGTGGGGGCTAAACGTACTGATATCGTTGAAGCTATTTTTGGCGTACGTGAATTAACCGAAGGAACTATCAAGTTACACGGAAAAACCGTGAAAAATCATACCGCACTTGAAGCGATTAATAATGGCTTTGCATTGGTAACTGAAGAACGTCGTTCAACTGGTATTTACTCTAATTTAAGCATTGAATTTAACTCATTGATTTCAAATATGAAATCTTATCTCACACCATGGAAATTACTTAGCACGAAGAAAATGAAAAGTGATACCCAGTGGGTAATTGATTCAATGAATGTTAAAACGCCATCACATAGAACAACAATTGGTTCTCTTTCTGGCGGTAACCAACAAAAGGTCATTATCGGTCGTTGGCTTTTAACTCAACCTGAAATTCTGATGCTTGATGAGCCGACTCGTGGTATCGACATCGGGGCAAAATTTGAAATTTACCAACTTATTCAAGAACTCGCTAAAAAAGATAAAGGCATTATTATGATTTCATCAGAAATGCCTGAATTACTAGGTGTAACTGATCGTATTTTAGTGATGAGTAACGGTAAATTGGCGGGTATTGTAGAAACTGCAAAAACTTCACAAGAAGAAATCTTGCAACTCGCTGCGAAATATTTATAAAGATAAAAGGAACAAATCATGAGTGCCTTACAAAAAAACAAATCCTTTGATTTATTAAAACAAAATGCGATTTATTTTGTCTTGCTGATTTTGCTCGGCATTATTATTGCGCAAGATCCAACCTTTTTAAATTTAATTAACTTCAGTAACATCTTAACCCAATCTTCTGTGCGCTTAATTATTGCTCTCGGGGTTGCCGGATTGTTGATTACACAAGGGACTGACTTATCTGCTGGTCGTCAAGTTGGTTTGGCTGCGGTTATCTCTGCAACCATGTTGCAATCAATGGAAAATATGAACCGCGTATTCCCTGAAATGGGTGAAATTCCAATTCCTGTGGTAATTCTTGCAGTTTGTGCTGTGGGTGCGCTAATTGGCTTGATTAATGGGTTAGTTATCGCTTATTTAAACGTTACTCCATTTATTGCAACAATGGGTACGATGATTATCGTATATGGTTTTAACTCACTTTATTATGATGCTGTGGGTGGTTCGCCAATCGCAGGTTTTAGCGAAAATTTCTCAACATTTGCTCAAGGATTCTTCCGAATCGGCAGTTTTAAACTCTCTTACATCACAATCTATGCAGCCATTGCCTCATTCTTAGTTTGGGTGATGTGGAACAAAACTCGTTTCGGTAAAAACGTATTTGCTATCGGTGGTAACCCAGAAGCTGCGAAAGTATCAGGTGTAAACGTTGCTCGTAACTTAGTTGTCATCTACATGATTGCAGGTATGTTCTATGCATTCGGTGGTATGCTCGAAGCTGGTCGTATCGGTTCTGCAACTAACAACTTAGGTTTCATGTATGAATTAGATGCGATCGCCGCTTGCGTGGTAGGTGGCGTATCCTTCGCAGGTGGTGTAGGTACCGTAATTGGTGTAATCACTGGGGTTATCATCTTTACAGTTATCAACTACGGTTTAACTTACATCGGTGTAAACCCTTACTGGCAATATATCATCAAAGGTAGCATTATCATTCTAGCGGTAGCCATTGACTCATTAAAATACGCGAAGAAAAAATAAAGCTGACGCAATCTTAATAAAATGAATGAAAAGTGGACAAATTTGTCCACTTTTATTTTATCTATTCAATTCTGAATTAAGGATATTTATGCAATAATCAGCAAACCTTGTATAATTGCGCCACCATTTTTATAGAGAGATAATCATGCAAATTAACTTTACACAAGTATTGCAAGACAGTTGGAACTTCTTCCGTAATCAACAAAAAATCATGCTGCAATTTGTCGCAATTTTATTTATTGTGCAAAGCGCGAGTGCACTTTTAAGTTTTCCAGTTAATGATGAAAATAAAAATGATGTATTAAATTTCGCCAATACAGATATCACGAGTTTTCTCTTTTCAGTTGCAATCACTCAGATTTTAACGAGTTTTATCGCCGCTTGGGGATTAACCTCAATCCACAAAATTAGCCTACAAAATTACCGCACTTTAGGGCAAACTTTCTCGCTTACCTTGCGCCGTTTTGCAGGTGTAATTCTGTTAGATCTATTAATGGTTGCACCAATGTTACTTGGTCTTGGTGAAGCATTTGCTGCATTACTCACAAAAAAATCGCCCTCTATCATGTCACTTATCGCGATGCTTGTTGGCGTTTGGTTCTTCGTCCGTTTAAATTTGACGGTAGTACATTATCTTTCGACTCAAGATACACTTTCGCAAACTATCCGAAAAATTTGGATGCGAGGAAATACTCGAAAAGGCGTATTGTTTATTTACACCCTACTGGTTTATTTTCTAGTGCCAGTCCTCATTTTCCAATTAAGCGCATTTTCCAATAATGCTGTGTTTGATATGGTGATAGGAATTTTCACCGCATTACTCAATATTTTTATGCTAGTAGTGACTTATCGTTTCTACAGCTTATTTATGAAGGATTAATCAATATGAAACAACTCCTTGACTTTATCCCTTTAATTTTATTTTTTGTCACTTACAAACTCGGTGGTGTACGTGAAGCAGCCATCGTATTAGTAGTGGCAACAATTTTGCAGATCGTGATTTTAAAATGGAAATATGGAACCGTTGAAAAACAACAAAAAATCATGGCAAGTGCGGTCGTTTTTTTTGGACTTTTAACCGCTTACTTTAATGAAATCCGCTATTTGCAATGGAAAGTGACGATTATCAATGCCTTGTTTGCCATTGTTTTGCTCGTCGCACAATTTCAATTTAAAACTCCATTAATTAAAAAATTACTTGGCAAAGAGCTACAACTGCCCGAAAAGGCTTGGAATACACTTAACCTCGGTTGGGCTGTATTCTTTATTATTTGCATGTTGGTGAATATTTATATCAGCCATAATATGTCGGAAGAAGCTTGGGTTGATTTCAAATCTTTCGGAATTATTGGTATGACGGTGATTGCAACGATTATTTCAGGTGCTTATATCTATCGCTATTTACCTAAAGATGATTCAAATTCAAAAGATGGAGAAAAATAATGTCTTCCAATTTTACTGATAAAAATGGCCGCCATTCCAAAGGGATTCTATTACTACGAACTTTGGCGATGCCTTCTGACACTAATGCCAACGGAGATATTTTCGGCGGTTGGATCATGTCTCAAATGGATATGGGTGGTGCGATTTTAGCAAAAGAAATCGCACACGGGCGCGTGGTTACCGTTGCCGTTGAAAGTATGAATTTTATCAAACCAATCTCTGTGGGGGATGTCGTCTGTTGCTACGGACAATGCCTCAAAGTTGGGCGTTCTTCCATTAAAATTAAAGTGGAAGTATGGGTGAAAAAAGTGGCGAGTGAACCAATTGGTGAACGTTATTGCGTCACAGATGCGGTATTTACTTTTGTTGCAGTTGATAATAATGGTCGCTCTCGCACGATTCCCCGTGAAAATAACCACGAATTAGAAAAAGCATTAGCCTCAATTGCGGAGTTAGAGGCTGAACAAAACGCTTGTTAATAGAAGGAAATAATGATGTTCTATGTGATTTTTGCTCAAGACATTCCAAATACATTAGAAAAACGTCTTGCCGTACGCGAGCAACACTTAGCTCGTTTAAAACAACTTCAAGCAGAAAACCGTTTACTTACGGCAGGTCCCAATCCAGCCATCGACGATGAAAATCCTGGAGAGGCAGGTTTTACTGGTTCAACCGTTATTGCTCAATTTGAAAATCTACAAGCAGCAAAAGACTGGGCTGAACAAGATCCTTATGTAGAAGCTGGCGTATATGCGGATGTTATTGTAAAACCGTTTAAAAAAGTCTTTTAATTTAAATAACGTAATATGAAAAAAGTCGCTTTAATTTCACTTTGTATTTTGACCGCACTTTCTGCTTTTGCCAATTCGCCTAATACGACAGCATCCATCAATTTTGAGCAAGAAAAACAAAACTGGGAGCTAGCGCAGCATCAAGGCTATTTAAAACGTCTAAAACAACGTGAAGTCTTTTTGCAAGTTGAAGGTTTACTAAAAAGTGCGGTAAAAAACCAGCAATTTTCTGAAGCGACTCAAAATATCACAAAAACCTTAATAGACTCATTGCAAGGCTATCCTTTGCAATACGATTTGCTAGCACGCTTTTGGGAAACGAAAGTCGCCTTTTTGAAAAGTGATGATATTCAAGGAAAACAACAAGCAATAAATGAACTCAATATGTTGGTGCAACAAAATTACCCTTTTGTAACGCCAGCATTTCAAGCCTTATTACAAAAGCTATCCACGCTTGAGGAACAACAAACCTCAGCAACGCCAGATAATGCTAAAGAAAATAACACGAATCAAAAAGAACAAAATCCAGTAGAAAATCCTAAACAGCTTGCTGAGATTATAAAGAACAGTAATTCTAGCACGTTAGATAAAAGTGTATTAATCGATGCTTTTCCTCGTTATCTAAAAACACTATCGGAACAAATAGAGAATCCAAATTTTGAGCTCTATCAGCAATGGGGTGATACCTGGCAACTCTCTGAAGATGAAATCAAACAGTGGAAAATAGCCTTTTTAAATCGTTTTTTTGATAATGAAAACGCTGATTTTCAAAAATGGCGTGATGAACAAATCCAACAATTAAAAACTGATAATCTAACCGAACGCCGTTTACGAATGGCAATTTGGCAGAAGACAGACCTTTCTCCGTGGCTTAATTCACTTACAACTGAAGGAAAAGCAAAACAAGAATGGCGTTATTGGGAAGCCAAACAAGATATATCAAAAAATATAGAAAAACTGACCGTACTTTCAAAAGAGCGGGGATTCTATCCAATGTTAGCTGCTGCACAATTAAAGCAAGTATATAAAGTTGATTTTCCAGTAGCACCAAGTTTTAATGTGGAGGAACAACTTCCTTTCGAGCAAGTTTTCGCCATGATTCGAGAATTGAGAGAACTGGGACGAAATGGTTTAGCAAAACAACGTTGGCGAATTTTACTTGATAATACTGATTTCACGACTCAGCTAAAACTTGCAGAATATGCTAAAAACCAACAATGGTTTGAATTAGCTGTTGATGCTTCTATTGTTGCAAAAGCGTGGGATTACCTCTCCCTTCGTCTGCCAAATGCTTATCCTGAATACTTCAATGCAGCATTACAGAATTTAAATATCAGCAAAACTTTTGCTATGGCAATCGCCCGTCAAGAAAGTGCTTGGAATCCAATGGCACAATCTTCTGCAAATGCGCGGGGCTTAATGCAACTTCTGCCAAGCACGGCAAAATTGACTGCAGAGAATAATCAGCTTCCTTATCAAGGTGAACAAGATTTATTCAAACCATTGAATAATATTTTGCTAGGTACCGCACATCTTAATGAACTCAATGGAAAATATCCTAATAATCGAATATTGATTGCAGCCGCTTACAATGCCGGGGCAAATCGAGTAGAAAAATGGTTAAGTCGTGCTAATGGAAAATTAGCATTAGACGAATTTGTCGCATCTATTCCTTTTTACGAAACTCGTGGTTATGTGCAAAATGTAGTCACTTATGACTTTTACTATCAAATTTTACAAAATCAAGAAAACCCACAAATCTTTAGCCAAGAAGAATTGTATCAGCTATACTAAACGCACTAGTTTAATAGTGTGGAATGGGAGCGTAATTATGTATATCAGCCGCAATTTAGAACAATGGAATGCCTTTCTTCAAATGCTAAAAATTGCCTTTGAAGAAAATAAAGCACAGGAGTTTCTAACCTTATTATTAACGGCAGACGAACGGGATGCGGTGGGATTACGCTTACAGATTGTCTCTCAGCTGATTGATAAAAATATGCCTCAGCGTGAAATTCAACAAAATCTGAATACAAGTGCCGCTACAATCACTCGAGGTTCCAATATGATTAAAACGATGGATCCTGATTTTATGCAATGGATGAAACAACATCTTGATCTCATTGAAAAAAACTAAGCGAATTTTTACCGCGCTTTCTCACTTATTTAGTCTTAAATGGTGGAAAAAAAACTGGCAGCGAGTTGTCTTTCGTTTTTTTTTCGCCGTTTTTGCTTTGTTGCTGATTTTTCGATTTGTACCTATTCCCTTTTCCGCTTATATGGTACAACAAAAAATCGCTAATCTTTTACAAGGCGATTTTCGATATCAAATCCAATATAACTGGGTCAGTCTAGAAAATATCTCCCCAAACATTCAATTAGCTGTGATTTCATCAGAAGATCAGCGTTTTCCTGAACATTTAGGCTTTGATTTTGAGGCTATCCAACGAGCAATTCGGTATAACGAAAAATCTAAAAAAGGAATCCGAGGAGCATCAACCATTTCCCAGCAAACCGCTAAAAACTTAATGCTTTGGCACGGACAAAATTGGCTACGAAAAGGTTTAGAAGTTCCAGCAACTATGTTGCTCGAGCTGACTTGGTCAAAAAAACGTATTTTAGAAGTGTATTTAAATATTGCAGAATTTGGGAATGGCATTTTTGGTGTGGAAGCGGCAAGTCGCTATTACTTTAAAAAATCAGCTAAAAATTTATCTCAAAATGAAGCCGCACTTTTAGCTGCCGTGTTGCCCAATCCAATCATTTATAAAGTAAATAAGCCAAGCTTATTAGTTCGTAAAAAACAAACTTGGATTTTGAGACAAATGGGAAATTTAGGTACTGAATACTTAAGCCATTTATGAAAAATCCAATCGAATTTCTAAAGTAAAACAAACTAAAAAATGTTTACTTGATACAAAAGATAAAAAAAACGAGTCTAAGACTCGTTTTTTTTATTTATAGCATTTTTATTACAGGTTTATTACCGCAAATAACACCCAAACGGTATAAATTGTGGCTAAACCATAAAAGATAAATCCACCAGCTGGTACATGCACTTTAAGATCGTGCATACCATGGTGAATACGGTGTAAACCACACCACATTGGGAAAATAGTAAGCACTAAAATAACTAATTTACCAATCCAAGAATAAGCAAAAGTAATTAAATTATGCGCATCGACTAAACCAAATGGTAATAACAAACCGATAATTAAAATAACCACAGGGAAGAAAATTGCACTCACTGTGCCGCCTGCACCGAACATTAACCATACTGGCGGTTCGCCGGAGCGTTTTGGATTTTGATCAACCATTTTTTCTCTCCCTTAGATATAAACTAAAACTAACGCAATCACGCTAACTAATGCGGTTACCGCCCAAAGTGCATTTCTTACAACGCTGTGTGGTAAGCGTTCATTTTTCACAATGATATTCATCACTTTTGGTGTCATTAAGAAATATGTCACCGTATGATAAAGCGTTGCGATAAGCGTAATAATATTTAAGAACACCACAATTGGATTTCTTAAAAACTCAATAAAGCTCAAGATGCCTAAGCCTGGCATTGGATTGCTTGCAAGGCAAAGAACACCATAAAGCAATACAATACAAAACCATACAGCAAAGATTGAAGTCGCCTCACGTAGCATATAAGCTTTATAAAAGTCCAATTTTTGCCACCAAGTCGCTGTCATTGGACGAACATATTTTTTACGTTTACTCACTGTTACTGACATTCCTTCCCCCTTAGCTTTTTGGTTTTAGCATAGAGATAACATAATCTTTGGCACTTTCCACTTTTCCTTGGTTAATTGCAGAAGCAGGATCCACATGTTTTGGACAAACTTCTGAGCAATAGCCAACGAAAGTACAACTCCAAACCCCGTTTTTACCATTTAACAATGACATACGTTTTGCTTTACCATGGTCACGGTTATCAAGATTATAACGATGAGCCATTGTAATAGCTGCAGGGCCTAAGAATTCAGGATTTAAACCAAATTGAGGGCAAGCGGCATAGCATAAACCACAGTTGATACACATTGAGAATTGACGATATTTCTCAAGTTGTGCAGGCGTTTGTTTAGTACGGCTAACTTGCAATTCTTTTGATGGGTGTGGTTTACCATCTAATGCTGGTGCTTCGTTACCAATAATATAAGGTTTAATTGCCTCTAAACTTTCGATAAAGTGGCTTAAATCAACCACCAAGTCGCGTTCAATTGGGAAGTTTGCTAACGGCTCAATACGCATATGGCCGCTGTAATCACGTAAGAACGTTTTACAAGCCAATTTCGGTTTGTTATTTACCATCATCCCACAGGAACCGCAGATCGCCATACGGCAAGACCAACGATAAGAAAGAGATGGTTCAAGTTTATCTTTAATGTAACCCAACGCATCTAAAAGAGAAGTTTGGTTATCATAAGGTACTTGATAAGAGCTTAAATGTGGCTCTTGATCATTTTCTGGGTTGTAGCGTAATACTTCTACAGTCATTACCGGTGAATTAGCCATTTGCTTGCTCCTTAGCTTTCGCAGCTGCTTCTTGAGCTTCTGCTTCCGCACCGTAAACACGTTTTGCAGGTTGAGATTTAGTAATTTTCACCGGACTGTATTCAATACGCGGTGCATCATTGCCATTGTAGTAAGCAAGGGTGTGTTTTAAATAATTCACATCATCACGTTCAGTGTAGTCTAGGCGTTGATGGGCACCACGAGATTCTTTACGTTCAATCGCTGAATTTGCAATAGATTGTGCAACATCTAGGATGTACCCCAACTCAACTGTGTAAAGTACATCTGTATTGAACACGCTTGAGTTATCTGCTACGCGAATACGTTTGTAACGTTCTTTTAATTCTGCAATTTTATCTACTGCTTTTTGCATGCTTGCTTGGTCACGGTAAATACCACAACCTTCTTCCATTACAGAACCCATTTCATCACGAATCTCAGACCAAGATTCATTACCTTCTTGTTTATGAAGGGCTTCTAAACGAGCAACAACATCTTTTGCTTGAGCATCAACCGCACTTTGATTTACAAATTGAGCCTCAACTGCACGTTGTGCCGCATATTCCCCTGCAACACGACCTAACACAACAAGTTCAGCTAAAGAGTTAGAGCCTAAGCGGTTTGCACCATGTAAACCTGAAGATGCACACTCACCTACAGCAAATAAACCTTTGATACGAGTTTCGCTATTGAAATCGACTTCAATACCGCCCATGGTATAGTGAACAACTGGGCGAACAGGAATTGGTTCATTAACTGGATTAACACCTTCATAAGCACTTGCTAACTCACAAATGAATGGCAGACGCTCATGTAAATATTTTTCACCAAGATGACGTAAATCTAAATGCACAACATCTACGCCTTTCGCAGTTTTTAAGGTATTACCTTTTTTCCATTCTTGCCAGAATGCTTGAGAAACTTTATCGCGAGGACCAAGTTCCATATATTTATTTTGAGGTTTGCCAATTGGTGTTTCTGGTCCTAGGCCGTAATCTTGAAGATAGCGATAGCCATCTTTATTCACTAAGATACCACCTTCACCACGACACCCTTCAGTCATTAAGATGCCGGTATTCGGTAAGCCTGTTGGGTGATATTGAACAAACTCCATATCACGAAGAGGTACACCATGACGATACGCCATGGATAAGCCGTCACCCGTTACAATACCGCCGTTGGTATTAAATTTAAATGCACGACAACCACCACCAGTTGCAATAACAACCGCATTTGCATTAATTTGAACAAGCGAACCTTCCATCATGTTCATCGCAACCATACCACGAGCATGGCCATCATCAACAAGAATATCTAATACGAAGTGTTCATCAAAACGTTGGATTTGTGGATATTGAATAGAAGTTTGGAAAAGCGTGTGTAATAAGTGGAAACCTGTTTTATCAGCAGCGAACCAAGTACGCTCAATTTTCATTCCACCAAAACGACGTACGTTTACATCGCCATCTGCTTTACGGCTCCAAGGGCATCCCCAACGTTCTAATTGGGTCATTTCCACTGGTGAATGTTGTACGAAATATTCCACAACATCCTGTTCGCAAAGCCAGTCACCACCCGCAACAGTATCTTGGAAGTGTTTATCGTAAGAATCTTCTTCTTTGATAACTGCCGCTGCGCCACCTTCTGCTGCCACAGTATGGCTACGCATTGGGTACACTTTTGAAACTAATGCAATTTTTAAGTTAGGATTTGCTTCTGCTGCTGCAATCGCTGCACGTAAACCGCCACCACCTGCACCAACAATCGCAATATCGACATTAACTGTTTGCACGATATCCTCCAATAAATGTAGAAAGTAAAAAATAGAAATCACCCTAAAAGGGTAATCTAGTGAGTCCATTCTGCCATTTTTTGTTACAAATTAATAACGTTTTTTATGTAGGGAAAGAGGAAAAGGATGATTTTGTGATCTACCTCAAAAAAGCTTAGATTGAGTTGAGAAGAGCTCTCGTTTACAATGATACAAATTTAAAAATGGAAATAAAAATGACCGCACTTACTCATTGGCAACCTTCTGCCGATATAAAAAATCTTCTTAAACGTGCAAAAATTATTGCTGAGATTCGTCAATTTTTTACAGAACGAGGCTTACTTGAAGTTGAGACGCCTGTTCTAAGTGAATTTGGCGTCACTGATTTACACCTTTCCACATTTAGCACAGAATTTCTCGCGCCTTTCGGTGAACAATCCAAAACACTTTGGCTTTCTACAAGCCCTGAATATCACATGAAACGCTTGCTTGCTGCAGGCAGTGGACCAATATTCCAAATCACCAAAGTGTTCCGTAATGAAGAAGCCGGTAATCGCCACAATCCAGAATTTACCATGTTGGAATGGTATCGACCGCACTTTAGTATGCATCGTTTAATTAATGAAGTGGATGATTTACTCCAACAAATTTTAGATTGCCCACCTGCAGAAAGTTTAAGCTATCAGTTTGTTTTCCAAGAATATGTAGGCTTAGATCCCTTATCAGCAGAACGTTCAGAATTAATCGAAGCGGCGCGTAAACATAACTTTGTGGCTGAAGATGATGAAGAGCGCGATACTTTATTACAGTTCTTATTTAGTGAAATCGTTGAACCTCAAATAGGAAAAGATCGACCTGTGGCGGTTTATCATTTCCCTTCAACGCAAGCAGCTCTGGCACAAGTGAGCCCAGAAGATCAGCGAGTTGCAGAACGCTTTGAGTTCTATTACAAAGGGTTAGAACTGGCAAATGGTTTCCATGAATTGACAGATGCTCGAGAACAAAGACATCGTTTTGAATTAGATAATCAGCAAAGAAAAAAACATGGGTTACCAATTCGAGATATTGACGAACGTTTTCTGGCTGCATTAGAAGCTGGCTTACCAAACTCTTCTGGTGTTGCGATGGGAGTCGATCGCCTAATTATGGTTGCGTTAGGTTGTGAGAAAATTAATGAAGTGATTTCTTTTGCTGTGGATAATGCCTAGACGAAAAGTGCGGTGAGAAATTTACCGCACTTTTGATTTTTAGTGACTGATCCATAATGGCAATCGTATAGTAACAGCAAGTCCGCCTAGTGGGCTTTTTTCCGCCCAGACCTTTCCTTGATGCTCCTGAATAACATTAGACACAATCGCCAATCCTAGTCCTGTGCCGCCAGTCGTTCTAGTTCGCGTCTCATCTACTCTATAAAATGGTTTGAAGATTTTTTCAAATTCATCTGGATGGACTCCAGATCCGTTGTCATCTATACGGATCCTGAGAAATTCTTCTTCTTGGATAAAAATATGAAGTTCGATCTTATCCTTGGTGTATTTAAGTGCATTTGTCACGATATTTTCAACCGCACTTTCTAGTAATCTAAAATTGCCGTTAAGTTGTAATTCATTTTTGGGTAAACGAATATTTGTGAGAAACGTTATACCACGTTGCTCAGCCTCAAATTTTGCATCATTGATAATATCAGTCCAAAGCGTATTAGCATAAAATATATCACGTTCCATTTGACTATTCATTTTCTGGCGTGAAAGTAGAAGTAGCTCACTAATCATTTTATCCATTCGCCCTATTTCTCTTTCAATGTGTTTTACGCTCTCTGTTTCACCACATTCATGACGAACAAGCGCTGTAGCCAACTGTAAACGAGTGAGTGGCGTTTTTAATTCATGTGAAATCGATGAAAGTAGTGTTTGTTGATTAGAGATTAAATGATCAATAGAAGATGCCATTCGATTAAAACTTTGACCGACTTGGCGTAGCTCTAATGGACCATTAGCCACTAAGCTCTTATCAATTTTGAAATTGCCTAATGCCACTGAATTCGCCGCTTCTTGCAAGCGAGAAATAGGCTTAGTCAGCATTCTTGTGAACCACCAAAGCAATGGGCTGGTGATTAAAAGAATAAGCAAAATCAATATAATAGGTCTATCAAAAATGTAATTAAACATTTCTCGTTGTGGATTAACGTAAGATATAAAGTACAAGGCATAAGAATTTGCCTCATTTTCCAAATACACTTGAAATGGACCTGAAATCTGAACTTCATTGAAGTTTTTACGTTTGGGTTCTGAAAAATCACTTGATACATCCGCAAATCTTCGGATATAAGGCACTTCCTCTGGTAGTTCCCCTAGAATATCTTTAGTTTGTAAATTAATAAGAATGGGTCTGGAGGGTTGAAATTTATCTGTATGTAAAACGGGAATTTCCGCAATAAGCCCTTTTAATTGACCGTTGCGGATAATATCGATAATTTTTTTTTGATAGGTAACAACATCGGCTTCTTTTAAAGGCGAATAGACTCTGAGATCGAGAGTAGGCACAGCGATCACAAGACTCATCATGGCAAAAAAAGCAAACCAGAATATAGCAAATGTTCTGATCGCAAGTTGATTTAAACTGAAAAGACTGCGCAATTTCATAAAACTAGGTCACTAAAAGATATCCTTTTCCACGTAAGGTTTTAAACCAAGGCAGTTTACTTTTTCGTTCTGGTAATTTGCGTCTCAAATTAGAGATGTGCATATCAAGAGAGCGGTCAAATGGAGTGAGTGGTTTTTCCATTACTTCTAAACTTAATTCTTCTCGACTTACCATATTTCCCTTAGATTTAAGCAATAAACAAAGAATCTTAAACTCATAATCAGTTAAATTTAGATTTTCTTCATTATAGGTTGCAATTCCGTGAGAAAAGTTGAGAGTAATTCCGTCAAAAGAAAGGATTTCTACATTTGCGGTATTATTTGAAGGAGATACACTACGACGTAGAATTGCCTTAATTCTTGCAATAAGCTCACGATCGTTAAAAGGCTTGGGTAAATAATCATCCGCTCCCAATTCTAAGCCTAATACGCGATCAATGTCTTCGCCTCTTGCTGTCAGCATCATCACTGGCACGTTAGAGACTTTACGAATTTCTTTTAGTGTTTCGATACCATTTAACTTTGGCATCATTACATCAAGCAAAACCAACTCGTGGCTTTCATCAAGTTTTTGTAATGCCTCTAATCCATTATTTGCTGTTTGAACGTCAAACCCTTCTAGTGTTAAAAGGGATGAAAGTAATTCCGTTAGTTCAACATCGTCATCAACGAGCAAGAGTTTTGACATTGGAGATTCCTTTTACCAATTATTCTTATTGTAGTGCGGTGAAAATAAAGAGATTATTTCCAGAATTTCCACCAGCTTGATTTTGGTTTCTCACCTGTTTCAATAATGGTGTTATTTTCGCCTTGTTGTGAAACTTCTGGCAAAGGTTTATCAAGATTGGTTTCTGTCACAATCCCACGTTGATCAAATTTTACTGTGAAAGTGTGTTGAACAGGTGTTTCATAAGCACGTTGTTGTAAGAACACGTAGTACCAAGTGTAGTTATTATAAGGGTCGATTAATACTGGCGTACCCAACAAATATTGTACTTGTTGAGCAGTCATGCCTTCTTTAACTTGAGCAACGGTAGTCGCCTCTAAATAGTTGCCTTGCGGTACATCAATTCGATATACAACTTTTTCAACAGTGGAACAAGAAGCGACGCTTAATGCTAAAAATGTTGCGCTTAAAAGTGTTTTAACTTGCATTTTCTTTACCTTAATTTGTGCAAAAGTTCTGTCAAATAATATCCAAAATCGGGTGTATTTCCAAATCAATTCTCTGATTTTAAAGCCTTTTGTAATTGATCTTTTAAATTTGGCGGTAAACCTTTGATGGTTAGGGTATCTGTCATAGGATCCCATTGAATACGTGTATTCAATAATTCCGCATCAAAACTTAGGGTAACGCCCTTTCCTGACCCAGAGAATTTTGTTAGCGATTTCAATGTTGAACGTATTGGTGGAATACTCTCTTCCAAACCATAATTCTGTTCTTCCGTAAAGGCGACAAAAGGCTGTTCGTTTAGAGTGGGTAATGAATCAGAAAGTTCCCTTAATTCAATATTGTTACCGTTTGAAAGCTGACCTTTACAATATTCAAACACTTGTTTTTTTACTGCTTGAGTTTGCTCTTTGTTGAGTTCGCCTTGATCGCAGTAATCACTCACCGCTTGCAATAAACATTGATTTTGAACCTGTGGATTTAATCCTTCTTCAGCACCTAAAAAATCCATGAAAAAATCACTAATTTTGCGACCTACACGACCTTTTATAAAGGTTAAATAACGATTAGAGTTCGCATTTACTTGCAAATCCGTCAAATTTATCCGTGCCGCAATATCAAACTGAGTTATATCCAAATATTCTGTACGGTGAATATCTAAATGCTCATCGACTAACATACTATGACGACTATCAAGCAATGCAATAAACAAATAATCTGTCGCCAAAAAATTATATTGGCATAAAATCAAAGTACCACTTTCGGCAAAGTTATATTTACCTAGCTCATCTGCAAGCAATTTTGTTGAATATTGACTAAATCCTAAAAAATCAATTTCTTGCTCTAATAAACGATTTAAATGTTGTGCAAAGATAGACTTTTCCTGAAACACGCCAAAAGCCTTAGCTTTATTTTGATAGCCTTGATGAAGTTGCAACATCATTTGTTCTACTTCTGGAGTAATTGACAGCAACTCGTCGCGTAATACGCTTTCCATTTTTACGCTGTCGCCATCCACATTTTTGACTAACTGATGCAAAACAATTTGATTAACGGTAATACTCATTTTTGTCACCTTTGAAAAATTTGCCGCAAATTATAACCGCACTTTTTAAGCAAGAAAAAAGAAATTATTTAGGTTCTACCAAATAATCGGGTATCATAAGCCAAATTTTTTGTTTTATTTTTAACATTATGGCTCAACATTCTAAATATTCTGATGCTCAATTAAGTGCGATTGTAAACGATATGATCGCAGTGCTAGAAAAGCATAAAGCCCCTGTAGATCTTTCGTTAATCGCTCTGGGTAATATGGCGAGTAATTTATTAACCACTAGCGTGCCGCAAACTCAACGTGAGGCATTGGCTCAAGCGTTTTCGAACTCCTTAATTAATGCGGTAAAAACACGTTAATATGAAATGGATTAAAAAAGGCACCTTCAGCGGCAAACAATACCGCGATGACGTTTCACGAAAAATTTCGTGGGGTCATTGGTTTGCCTTTTTTAATATTATTGTTGCTATTCTTATTGGCACTCGTTATGCCTTTATCATTGACTGGCCAGATACTCTCGCAGGAAAACTTTATTTCTTTGTGAGTTTGCTCGGGCATTTCAGTTTCAACGTTTTTGCGTTGTACTTACTCGTTGTCTTTCCAATGAGTTTTATTGTTAAAAATCACCGCACTTTTCGCGGATTAACCGTGATTTTTTCCACGATTTGTACAACCTTATTGTTATTTGATACCGCCGTTTTCAATCGTTTTAATCTGCATTTATCCTCTGTGGTATGGAATTTGCTGGTCAATCCAGAAAATGGCGAAATGTCCCGCGATTGGCAAATTTTCTTTGCACCAATGCCTATAATTTTACTGGCACAAATGTTATTTTCTCGCTGGAGTTGGGAAAAATTACGTAGTCTTGAACGCCAAAAATGGCTAAAAGGTACTGGCATATTCTTAACCGCAACGTTCATTGCGACGCATTTAATTTATGCTTGGGCAGATGCTTATTTGTATCGTCCTATCACCATGCAACGCTCCAATTTCCCTCTTTCTTATCCAATGACAGCCCGTTCTTTTTTAGAAAAACACGGTTTCATTGATGGCGAGCAGCACGCACAAACATTAAAACAAGAGGGGCGTTTAGATGCCTTAAAAATTGATTATCCTAAAAAAATGCTCGCTTTTGCACCAATTGACAATAAACCAAACATTTTGATGATCACTGTTTCTGGATTGCGTTACGATGCCATTTCTCAAGGCAAAATGCCCAAGTTAGCTGAATTTGCAACGAGTGCAACAGAATTTACGAATCATTACAGTACTGGGAATAGTAATAATGCAGGGTTAGTAGGATTATTTTATGGCTTAAATGCAAATTACACCGATAGCATTTTAAGCAATCATACCCAATCAGCTTTAATCGAAAAATTACGTGCTGAAAATTATCAATTGGGTTTATTTTCTGCTACGAATTTCAAAGATAGCGTCTTCCGCCAAGCATTATTTCGTGAAATAAAACTTTCATCGAATAAAACCAACAAACCAAATAATGAAAGTTCGGTAAAAAATCTCAATGATTTTATTAAAGCACAAAAAACAGACTCACCTTGGTTTGCTTATTTGGATTTAGTCTTGGAGGCTAAAACTCCATCAGACTATGACCGCACTTTGCAGGATATTGATTCTCTTTTAGCAAAAGCGTTAGAAAGTACACCACTTGAAAATGCATTAGTCATCATCACATCGGAGCATGGTTTAACCTTTAATGAAATGAATGAAAAAGAGCGAGAAAACTACTTTGGGCGCGATGAGGTTCAAGTGCCATTGCTTGTATATTGGAAAGATTTACCAGTAGGCAAACAAAATGGATTAAGTAACCATGCTGATATTTTCTCTGCATTAATGCAAACAGTATTCCGTGTAGAAAACCCGTTGATGGATTATAGTCAAGGACGTAATCTCTTTGAGCTTAAGGGGGATGACTGGGTGCTTGCCTCTAATTTCCACTGGAATGTGGTAATTCAACCTGATGGAACACAATATCACATTGATCGCAAAGGTAATTACAAAAAATTTGATAAAGATTATATCGAGCAATCTTCAGACAGACCGCCACTTGGAATCTTCTTAGAAGCCTTCCAATTACAAAATTTCTTCTTTGAAAAATAATCTATAAGGGCATAAAAAGAATAGATTTTTTGCCCTTAAGCCTTTATACTCACGACTCAGTTTAAGACTGAAAAATGTTATTAATGAAAATCCGTGAGTTTTTCATAACATTATCATAATGCTTCTCGCCGTACTTACAGCACCTTTCAATTAATATACATTCTCGTCTTTTTATCCTTTCTTTTTTACGGAGTTTGTATGAAAAGCCACGTTCGTAGTTTTAAAACCTATATTCGCGATGAAATTATCAAAAAAGGCGGATGGGTAAATGCCCATGCACATGCTGACCGCGCTTTTACGATGACGCCAGAGAAAATTGGGATTTATCATAGTAGTAATTTGCAACAAAAATGGGATTTAGTGGATGAAGTAAAACGCACTTCCAGTGTTGATGATTATTACGCACGTTTTTGCCAATCTATTGAATTAATGATATCCCAAGGTGTAACCGCATTTGGTACTTTTGTCGATATAGACCCAATTTGTGAAGATCGTGCAATTATTGCCGCACATAAAGCCCGCGAAGTGTATAAACATGACATTATTTTGAAATTTGCCAATCAAACTTTAAAAGGGGTAATCGAACCCACTGCGCGTAAATGGTTTGATATTGGTGCAGAAATGGTAGATATGATTGGTGGCTTACCATATCGTGATGAATTGGATTATGGACGCGGCCTAGAGGCTATGGATATCTTGTTAGATAAGGCCAAATCTCTTGGAATTATGTGTCATGTACATGTAGACCAATTCAATAACCCTAGTGAAAAAGAAACTGAGCAACTTTGCGACAAAACCATTGAACACGGAATGGAGGGGCGAGTTGTGGGTATCCACGGTATTTCCATTGGCTCACATTCAAAAGAATATCGCTACAAACTTTACGAAAAAATGCGTAAAGCCAAAATGATGATGATCGCCTGTCCTATGGCATGGATTGATAGTAATCGCAAAGAAGATCTTATGCCATTCCACAATGCATTAACGCCTGCAGATGAAATGATTCCAGAAGGTATCACTGTTGCCCTAGGCACGGATAATATTTGTGATTACATGGTTCCTCTATGTGAAGGTGATTTATGGCAAGAATTAAGCCTATTGGCTGCAGGATGCCGTTTCCCACACTTAGACGAAATGGTCAATATCGCAAGTATTAACGGTCGTAAAGTGTTAGGACTAGAGCCAATTTAGCTTTTTATTCCTCACAATCAAAAGTGCGGTCAAAATGGGCAACATTTAAAAGTTGATTCAAAAATCTAGCTTTTAAATGTTGCCCATTTTCGTTGTGCTTTTGTGTTTTTTAACTTGCCAAAAAGCAAAAAATAAATAAAATGAACGCTCATTCATTTTGAGCAATTATTGCTCCTTATTTTACTCAAGGATCTTATGCGACAAGCTAAAACAGACTTAGCTGAACAGATTTTTTCAGCGACAGATCGTTTAATGGCAAAAGAAGGGTTGAATCAACTTTCTATGCACAAACTTGCGAAAGAAGCAAATGTAGCAGCAGGAACGATTTACCTTTATTTCAAAAACAAAGATGAGTTGCTTGAACAATTTGCACACAGAGTGTTTTCAATGTTTATGGCAACACTTGAAAAAGATTTTGATGAAACTAAGCCTTTTTTCGAACAGTATCGACAAATGTGGAAAAACATTTGGTATTTCTTACAGGAAAATCCCACTATCTTATCCAATTTAAAGCAATATGAATCTTTGCCTAATTTCAAGGATATTTGTAAAAACGTTAAAAATTGCCGTTGGGATTTATTTTGTCATCAAGCACAAAAAGCTGGCTTATTAGCTGAATTATCTGAAGATATTCTCTTTTTATTAAGTTTGAAAACAGCGATAAATTTAGCCTCTGATACAAAATTTATCGATTTCGATCTTAAGCCTGAAATTTTAGAATCTGTGATTGAACGCTCTTGGCGTGCGATTCAGAAATAATTGTTGTTATTTTTATAACGGAGCTTTAAAACATGAGTCAAACTCAACATCAAAGACCAAAACGCTCACATATTTTCTTTATGAAAATAATTTTAGTGGTATTTGTCTTAATTTTTGCCAGTGTCATCGGTTTTAATATGATAAAAGGCGTAATGATAAGCCGAGCAATTGCAGGAATGCCAGAACCTTCAAGCCCAGTGACTGCACTTGAAGTTCAACCTCGTGAATGGACGCCAGTTATTAACACAACAGGTCTTGTGCGTCCAAATCAAGGCGCAATGCTCAGTACACAAAATGCAGGTACGATTTCTCAAGTACTTGTGCAAAATGGCCAACAAGTGAAAAAAGGCGATTTACTCATTGAACTCGACAGTTCAGTAGAACATGCTAGCCTTCAAGCCGCACAGGCACAACTCCCAGCTCTTCGCCAAACTTATCAACGTTATGCGAATTTATTGAAAAGCAATGCCGTTTCACGACAAGAAATGGATAACGCAAAAGCGGCTTATGACGCTCAACTAGCCAATATCGAATCTTTAAAAGCAGCAATTGAACGCCGTAAAATCGTTGCGCCATTTGATGGCAAAGCAGGTATTGTGAAAGTAAACGTTGGTCAATATGTAAATGTTGGAACAGAAATTGTTCGTGTAGAAGATACTAGCTCAATGAAAGTGGATTTTGCCCTTTCACAAAATGATTTAGATAAATTGCATATCGGTCAACGCGTCACAGCGACAACAGATGCTCGCTTGGGCGAAACATTTTCAGCTCGAATCACCGCGATTGAACCCGCCATTAATTCCTCAACTGGTTTAGTTGATGTTCAGGCTACATTTGATCCTGAAGATGGACGTAAATTGCTTTCAGGCATGTTCTCTCGTTTACGCATTGCTCTTCCAACTGAAACAAATCAAGTTGTCGTTCCACAAGTAGCTATTAGCTACAACATGTATGGTGAAATTGCTTATTTACTCACACCATTATCTGATGAAGATAAAGAGAAAATGGCTGAGAATAAAAAATTAGATCGTTTATATCGAGCAAAACAAATCACTGTATTCACTAAAGATCGCCAAGGCATTTATTCTCAATTACAAGGTAATGAAGTAAAACCTGGAGATAAAATTATCACTGGTGGTCAGCAAGGTATCGGCAATGGCAGTCTTGTAGAATGGATTGAAAAAGACATTGTAGGTGCAACAGAGCCAGTAAATAAAACTAACCTTTAATTAACTAGGAAATACGAATGAAATTTACCGATATATTTATTCGTCGTCCTGTTTTAGCGATTTCAATTAGCTTGCTTATTATTATTTTAGGTTTGCAAGCTATTTCGAAATTGGCAGTGCGTGAATACCCTAAAATGACCACCACGGTAATTACGGTAACAACCGCCTACCCTGGCGCTGATGCAAATCTAATTCAAGCATTTGTTACCTCTATATTAGAAGAATCTATCGCTCAAGCAGATAACATTGACTATATGTCATCCAGCAGTGCGCCAAATTCATCGACTATTACAGTCAAAATGAAACTGAATACCGATCCTGCTGGAGCACTAGCTGATGTATTGGCAAAAGTAAATGCTGTGCGTTCTGAATTACCAAGTGGAATTGAAGCACCAAGCGTCGCCTCTTCCTCTGGTGGGACGGGGATTATGTATATAAGTTTCCGATCCAACAAACTCGACTCAAGTCAAGTAACTGACTACATTAATCGTGTAGTCAAACCTCAATTCTTTACGATTGAAGGCGTGGCTGGAGTACAAGTATTTGGTGCAGCAGAATATGCATTACGTATTTGGCTAGATCCTCAAAAAATGGCGTCACAAAATCTTTCTGCGCCAACAGTGATGTCTGCCCTTTCTGCAAATAATGTACAAACTGCGGCTGGTAATGACAACGGCTACTATGTCACTTACCGCAACAAAGTTGAAACAACGACCAAATCTGTTGAGCAATTAGGTAACTTAATTGTTGCTTCTCGTGGTGATAATTTAGTACGCCTGCGCGATATTGCGACCATTGAATTGAACAAAGAAAGCGATAATTCTCGCGCAACTGCAAATGGTGCAGATTCTGTCGTATTAGGCATTAATCCAACTTCATCAGCTAATCCATTAACCGTTGCAGAAAAAATCCGACCGCTCTTTGAAAATATTAAAAAGCAACTACCGGATAGTATGGAAACTGACATTCTTTATGACAGTACTATTGCGATTAATAGTTCAATCCATGAAGTAATTAAAACTATTGTGGAAGCAACTGTTATTGTATTAGTGGTTATTTTGATGTTTATCGGATCGCTTCGCGCAATTTTAATTCCAGTTCTCACCATTCCGATTTCGTTGATCGGTGTTTTAATGATGCTACAAAGTTTAGATTTTTCTATTAACTTAATGACACTATTAGCACTTATTCTCGCTATCGGTTTAGTCGTTGATGATGCGATTGTTGTGTTAGAAAACGTAGATCGCCATATTAAAGAAGGGGAAACTCCATTCCGCGCAGCAATTATTGGTACTCGTGAAATTGCCGTGCCTGTAATTTCAATGACTATCGCATTGATCGCGGTTTACTCACCAATGGCTTTAATGGGAGGGATTACTGGCACATTGTTTAAAGAGTTTGCTTTAACCCTTGCTGGTGCGGTATTTATTTCTGGTGTTGTGGCATTAACGTTATCGCCAATGATGAGTAGTAAATTACTCAAATCCAACGCTAAACCAACATGGATGGAAGAACGCGTAGAACATACCTTAGGTAAAGTAAATCGTATTTACGAATACATGCTTGATCTCGTTATGCTCAATCGTAAATCAATGCTGGCTTTTGCTGTGGTGATTTTCTCAACGCTCCCATTTTTGTTTAATTCACTTTCTAATGAATTAACACCAAATGAGGATAAAGGTGCATTTATTGCGATTGGTAATGCGCCATCTAGCGTAAATGTGGATTATATTCAAAATGCAATGCAACCATACATGAAAAATGTAATGGAAACACCGGAAGTCTCTTTTGGTATGAGTATTGCAGGCGCACCAAATTCTAATGGTTCGTTAAATATCATCACATTGAAAGACTGGAAAGAACGCTCACGCAAGCAATCTGCCGTAATGAATGAAATCAACGCAAAAGCGAAATCAATTCCAGAAGTCTCCGTATCTGCATTTAACTTTCCTGAAATTGATACAGGGGAACAAGGCCCTCCAATCGCTATTGTGTTAAAAACGGCTCAAGATTATAAATCTTTGGCAAATACCGCTGAGAAATTCCTAAGTGCGATGAAAGCCTCTGGCAAATTTATTTATACAAATTTAGATTTGACCTATGACACGGCGCAAATGACAATCTCAGTCGATAAAGAGAAAGCAGGTACTTACGGTATTACGATGCAACAAATTAGTAATACTTTAGGGAGTTTCTTATCTGGAGCAACAATTACGCGAGTCGATGTCGATGGACGTGCCTATAAGGTTATTTCACAAGTCAAACGTGACGACCGTTTATCGCCTGAAGCATTCAAAAACTATTACTTAACAGCAAGTAATGGACAATCTGTGCCATTAAGCAGTTTAATCACGATGAAGCTAGAAACACAGCCAACTTCATTATCACGCTTTAGCCAATTAAATGCAGCACAGATTAGCGCAGTACCAATGCCAGGTTCATCAACGGGCGATGCTGTTGCATGGTTACAACAATATGCGACTGACAATTTACCGCAAGGCTATACGTTTGACTTTAAATCTGAAGCACGTCAATTAGTACAAGAAGGTAACGCATTAGCTGTCACTTTTGCATTAGCGGTTATCATCATATTCTTGGTACTTGCCATTCAGTTTGAATCTATACGGGATCCAATGGTAATTATGATTTCCGTACCATTAGCCGTAAGTGGTGCATTAGTGAGCTTAAATATTTTATCCTTCTTTGGTATCGCGGGAACAACATTAAATATCTACTCTCAAGTTGGGTTGATTACTCTCGTAGGATTAATCACCAAACACGGGATCCTAATGTGTGAAGTGGCAAAAGAAGAACAGCTCCACCACGGCAAAACACGTATCGAAGCCATTACTCACGCGGCAAAAGTGCGTTTACGCCCAATCCTAATGACAACGGCGGCAATGGTAGCCGGCTTAATTCCATTACTCTATGCAACTGGTGCTGGAGCGGTATCTCGCTTTAGTATGGGGATAGTGATTGTAGCGGGATTATCCATTGGTACTATTTTCACCTTGTTCGTATTGCCTGTAGTATATAGCTATGTCGCAACCGAACATAAACCATTACCAGTTTTTGATGAAAATAAAACAACCCACTAATTAAAACATAGAAAAAACAAACCGCACTTAGGTCACCCAAAGTGCGGTTTATTTTTTTAGATTATTTTTAACCTAAGATTTTATCTAACTCTTGGCTAACTTCTTCTACTTTTTGTGTACCATCTAAACGGAAATATTGAGTATTCCCCGCTTTCGCTTCTGCTTGGTAATAATCAATTAATGGGCTGGTTTGTTTATGATATACGGCTAAACGATCTAACACAGTTTCTGGTTTATCATCTGCACGAATAATTAAATCTTCACCAGTTACATCATCCTTACCTTCCACTTTTGGTGGATTATAAACGATGTGGTAAGAACGGCCAGATGCTTGGTGTACACGACGGCCACTCATACGTTCAACAATCACTTCGTCTGGCACATCGAATTCTAAAACAAAGTCAATTTTAACGCCTGAATCTTTCAATGCATCCGCTTGTGGAATAGTACGAGGGAAACCATCTAATAAGAAACCATTTGCGCAGTCAGGTTGAGCAATACGATCTTTTACAAGCGCAACGGTTAATTCATCTGGTACTAATTTACCTTCATCCATTAATGCTTTGGCTTGTTTGCCAAGTTCAGTCCCCGCTTTGATTGCAGCACGGAACATATCGCCAGTTGAAATTTGTGGGATACCAAATTTGTTCATAATAAATTGTGCTTGAGTGCCTTTACCTGCGCCCGGTGCACCTAAAAGAATAATTTTCATAAAAATCTCCATTAATAAAAAACGTGGTTAAGATACTGATAAAGCATAGTGCGGTCAAATTTTTTATAATTTTTACCGCACTTTTATAGTGAATTGGCCGTATTATTTTCTTGATTCCAAGGCGCTACCCAAAATAAACAAAGCATGCCTGGAATCGCTAAAAATAAACAAAACCAAAAATACTGATAATACCCCACTGCTCCCACAACATAACCAGAAAGCATACCTAAAACTTTACTTGGCAAAGCTGAAAGGCTTGTAAAAAGTGCAAGCTGTGTTGCGGTATAAAGAGGATTACTCTCACGCGCCATAAAAGCCACGAAAGCAGCAGTGCCAAGTCCAACGCCGATATATTCTGCGGCAATCACAACACCCAGTTTCCATAACTCGGCTGATGTAATAACATCAAAATGACCGAAAGCAGCCAACCAAATAAACCCACCAATTGTTACCATCTGTACAAGCCCAAATAGCCACAATGCACGGTTAATACCTAGTTTTAGCATTATCACACCACCAGCAAGCCCAGATAAAATGCTTGACCAAAGTGCGGTACTTTTTACAACAATGGCTATATCCTCTTTGCTAAACCCCATATCATAAATAAATTTAGTTTGTAGCGTTGTGGCAAAAGAATCCCCGAACTTATACAAAAACAAAAACAGTAAAAAACCGATAGCCTGAATAACACCCTTACGCTGGAAAAATTCTTGTAATGGAATCCAAAATGCTTGATAGAATGGCTGATTAGATTGTTGCACGTTGATTTTGGGCTCTTTGGCTAAAAATAGTGTCATGAAGATACCCGCTAACATACAAAGCGCGGTCCATAAAAATACAGTTTCCCAAGGATAAATCTCCGCCAAATATAACGATAATCCACCAGGAATTAATCCCGCAATTCGATAAGCATTAATATGAATAGTGTTTCCTAAACCTAATTCATGATCACTCAAAATTTCACGACGATACGCATCCAACACGATATCTTGTGTGGCTGAAAAAAAAGCGATAAGCAACGCAATATTTGCTACCATGCTCAGTTGTGTGAGTGGATCAAAAAGGCTAATTATGTAAAGTAAGATCAATAATGCCACTTGTGAAAGCAACATCCAGCTACGACGACGCCCTAAAAAACTCGGGAAATAACGATCCAATAATGGTGCCCACAAAAATTTCAATCCATAAGGCAACATCACACCCGTTACCGCACCAATAAGCTCAATTGAAAGATGTTTATCTGTCAGCCAAACAGGCAACATTTGCAATAACACAAATAATGGCAAACCAGAATTAAAACCTGTGAATACGCAAATCAACATTTTGCGCGTAAAAATTTGGGAAGAAAGGGAATTTGACATAAAGTGCGGTTAATTTTGGTTGTATTTTAGAAACTTCGCCTTTCAATTAAAGGATAAGTGTAAAAATTAGGGGGATTTTTTATCACATCCCCCAATGTTTAGCGTTCTTCTTCCTAAAAAAGAAAAACAAATATTAGAGAATATTAATCTCGATACCCTTTTGGATTATTTTTCTGCCAGTTCCACGTATCTTGCATCATTTTTTCAAGACCACGTTCTGCCACCCAACCAAGCTCTTTTGCAGCTAAACTTGGATCAGAATAGCATGTCGCAATATCACCAGGACGGCGTTCTACAAGTTTATATGCAATGGTAATGTCGTTGGCTTTTTCAAAGGCTTTTACCATGTCTAATACAGAATAACCATGGCCTGTACCGAGGTTATAAATATGTAAACCAGCATCATTTTCATGACGTTGAAGCGCTTTTAAATGCCCCACAGCTAAATCCACTACATGAATATAATCACGCACACCTGTTCCATCATGAGTGTCGTAATCACTACCAAATACAGAAAGTTGTGCTAATTTACCGATAGCAACTTGGCTAATATAAGGTAATAAATTATTTGGAATACCATTTGGGTCTTCACCGATTAAGCCACTTTCATGTGCCCCAACTGGATTAAAATAACGCAAGATAGTCATACTAAATTTTGGTTCCGCTTTTGCTGTATCGCGTAAAATCTGCTCAACCATATATTTAGAGGTACCATAAGGGTTGGTTGTACCGCCGACTTCACAATCTTCTGTAATTGGAATAATTTTTGGATCACCATAAACCGTTGCAGATGAGCTAAATACAAAGTTCCAAACACCCGCTTTTTTCATTTCTTGAATTAATACAAGGGTGCCAGCGACATTGTTCATGTAATATTCTGTCGGCTTTTGAACACTTTCCCCTACGGCCTTCAACCCAGCAAAGTGAATAACGGAGTTAATCTCATTTTCTGCAAAGATTTTTTGTAACAAAGTACGATCTAAAATATCACCCTCATAAAATTTTGCTTCTTTGCCTGTAATTTGTTTTACGCGCTCAAGGGATTTTGGCGATGAATTGCAAAGATTATCTAATACCACCAGCTCTTTGCCAGCATTTAATAATTCTACAACTGTGTGAGAACCGATATAACCGGCGCCACCTGTCACTAAAATGGCCATAATGATTTCCTTATTAATTATTGAGACTAAAAAAATTATATCACTATTTTGTGTGATAAGAACGATGTCTTGTATGCCCTTGCGGTGGCACCGAACGTTTTAAACGATATGGTTTCGGCAGTTCAAGCAAGGCTTCTGTTTCATATTGGCTCACTGGGATAGAATGACCTATATATTCTTCAATTGCAGGTAAATTCATCGCATATTCTTCGCAAGCAAAACTAATAGAAACACCACTTTCCCCTGCTCGTCCAGTACGGCCGATTCGGTGAACATAATCTTCCCGATCATCGGGTAAATCATAATTGAAAACATGCGTCACATCAGAAATATGCAAGCCACGGGCGGCAACATCTGTTGCCACTAAAATATCTAAATCACCATCAGTAAATTGTTTTAATAACGATAAACGTTTTTTCTGGGCTACATCGCCAGTCAGTAAACCAACACGATGTCCATCAGCCGCCAAATAACCCCAAATTTCTTCACAACGATGTTTCGTATTCGCAAATACAATACAGCGCTCAGGCCATTCATCTTCCATTAAAGTTAGCAACAAAGCCATCTTGTCTTGGTTAGATGGATAAAACAGTTCTTCTTTAATTCGGTGACCCGTTTTTTGTTCTGGTTCAATTTCAATATATTCAGGATCATTCATATCTTCAAATGCTAATTCACGCACTTTATAAGAGAGCGTCGCTGAAAATAACATCGTTAAACGCGCTTGCGGAGCGGGGCATTTACGCAATAAATAACGAATATCACGGATAAATCCAAGATCGAACATTCGATCCGCCTCATCTAGCACGACAACTTGAATTTCATCTAAACCAATCACACCTTGTTTTACATAATCAATCACTCGCCCCGTCGTACCAATCAAAATATCTACGCCACGCTCAATCGCTTGTAGTTGTTTATCATAACCATCGCCACCATAGGCAAGTGCGGTCTTTAATCCACTCGCTTTTGCAAGAAATTCTGCGTCATTACTAATCTGCACCGCTAATTCTCGAGTAGGTGCTAAAATCAAAGCTCTTGGGTGAGGATATTCAAAATTAGGATCTTGGTGAGTTAAAAGATGGTGAAAAGTAGCCGTTAAAAAAGCCATTGTCTTGCCTGTACCAGTTTGAGCTTGTCCTGCGACATCTCGTCCATTTAAACTGATAGGCAAGGATAAAGCCTGAATTGGGGTACAAAAATCAAAGCCTTTTTTTGCCAAAGCATCTCGTACAATCGGATGTAGAGGAAGATCGGAGAATCGTTGTTGGCTTAAATAATCTTGTTGCATAAAAATCACATTTTAGAATAATAAAATTACGTTTAGCATAGCATGCTTAGGGAAAATCCTCAAAAAGGACCGCACTTATAAAAATTAACCGATAGGGTTTCCTATCGGTTAATCTCTATTTAATACTCCATTCGTCACTCACATTTGGATCCATTGCAAAATCAGCTGTATCACTTGGAATCGCTTTTTCTTCAGCCGCCCATTCGCCAAGATCGATTAACTGGCAACGTTTGCTACAAAAAGGTCGAAAAGTACTTTCATTTGTCCAAGGCACAGATTTCTGGCAAATCGGACAAGGTACTTCAATAATTTCGTCAGACATTTTTATTTTCCGCTTGTTGTAAATAAAACTGGTGCAATTCTAGCACCTTTTGCTGCAAGTGCGGTAAGTTTTGGGCCAGATCAGCATCATTGTTAATCACATCATCCGCCCATTTTAAACGCTCTTGTTGAGAAACTTGAGAATTCATAATTCGTTGAATTTGCTCAAAATTATTGTTATCTCGTTGAGCTGAACGAGCAAGTTGAGTTTGTGGACTCACATCCACCACCAAAATACGATCACAAAGTGCGGTCAATTTATTTTCTATTAATAAAGGGACGACAAATAATGTGTAAGGCGCAGTTTGTTTAGCGAGTTGTTGTTTCATTCGTTCACGAATAGCGGGATGTAGAAGGTTATTTAACCACAATTTATCTTCATCATGGTTAAACACTCGCTCTCGTAAAGCCGCACGATTAAGCTCGCCTTGTTCCGTTAAAATTTGAGCACCAAAATGTTCAACAATTTTTGACAATAAGGGAGAATCTTTCGCGACAACTTCTCTAGCAATCACATCCGCATCCACTAGAGGTACGCCAAGATCAGCAAATAAATTAGCAATCGTTGTTTTACCACTACCAATGCCACCAGTTAAGCCAACAATATAAGTCATATGATTTCCCATAAAAAATCCCCGATATTATACAAAATAACGCTAGTAAGAATCAGTTCTCCAAGCACAATGTTCAGTGAGGCATAACAAATTAGTTTGTCTACATTAGATAGCCTTTACATATTGAAAAATAAAAGAAAAATATAACCATGGAAAAATAACAACCCAAAGAAATGCACTAATGACAACAATAAATTTAAAACTAAAATGCAGCGTTTTATGACGAAAATGTTTCATAGCCAAATGTATTCCCATAAAACCACCTAAAGGGCTTAGAAGAAAAAACATTTTTTCAGGGATTCTCCACTCGTTACGTACGGCCCGAATTTTATCTCTCCACATAAAAAAATAAGCGGCGATATTTATCGCCGCTAACCATATAATCAACGAAAGAAAATAAATCATTTCGGATAAACTGGAAGACGTTTACAAATTGCTAATACTTTTTCTTTAGTTTCAGCAATCACTTGTTCTTCATTTTCTTTGCCTAAAGCATCTAAAACATCACACATCCAGCTAGCTAATTCACGCACATCATTTTCATTGAAACCACGGCGAGTTACAGATGGTGTACCTACACGGATACCTGAAGTGACAAATGGTTTTTGCGGATCGTTTGGTACAGCATTTTTATTCACGGTAATATTTGCTTTGCCTAATGCCGCATCAGCTGCTTTACCTGTTAATCCTTGTTTAATGAAACTTACTAAGAACAAGTGGTTTTCAGTACCATTTGATACAACGTCATAACCACGTTGTTTAAATACCTCAACCATTGCTTTCGCATTTTTAATCACGTTAGCTTGATATTCTTTATATTGAGGCTCTAATGCTTCTTTAAAGCAAACTGCTTTTGCCGCAATAATATGAACTAATGGACCACCTTGATTTGCAGGAAATACGGATGATTGTAATTTTTTGTAGATTTCTTCATCGCCACAAGATGAAAGAATTAAACCACCACGCGGACCGCCCAATGTCTTGTGAGTTGTTGTTGTCACAACATGTGCATGCGGTAGTGGATTTGGATATAAACCCGCTGCAATTAATCCCGCTACATGCGCCATATCCACAAATAAATACGCACCAACTTCATCTGCGATTTCACGCATTTTCGCCCAATCCACAACTTGCGAATAAGCCGAGAAACCAGCGACGATAAGTTTTGGTTTACATTCTAATGCTTTTTGACGAACATCTTCATAATCAATTAAGCCATCCGCAGTAATTCCATAAAGCACAGAGTTATAAATCTTGCCTGAGAAACTGACTTTTGCACCGTGAGTTAAGTGCCCACCGTGAGCCAAATCCATACCTAAAATTGTATCACCCGCATTAATCAATGCACCATACACTGCAGCGTTTGCTTGTGATCCAGAGTGCGGTTGAACATTCACGTAATCTGCACCAAATAATTCTTTCGCGCGGTCAATTGCTAACTGCTCCACAATGTCTGCATACTCACAACCACCGTAATAACGTTTACCTGGATAGCCTTCAGCGTATTTATTAGTAAATTGTGAACCTTGCGCTTCCATCACACGCGGACTAGCATAGTTTTCAGATGCAATTAGTTCGATATGCTCTTCTTGACGACGATTTTCATCTTGGATCGCTTGCCACAATACAGGATCGTAATCAGCGATAGTCATATTTCTAGTAAACATTGTGTTCTCCTGTTATGTAATTTATGACAGATAGTTTAACTGTTTATGGATAAAAACTTAATTAAAATTTCATTCCTAAATTTTCATCACTTAAATGAAATTAATTCATCATAATGATATGAATTATTTTTGCAACTCTCGTTCCACAGCCCTGTAACCAATGTCTCGACGATAAAAACGCCCAGACCATTGAATTTGCTCAGCCAATTTTAACGCTTTCTGTTGTGCCTCAAATACGCTTTCACCCAATGCAGTCACACAAAGTACACGACCGCCGTTTGTGACTAACTTGCCTTCTTGTTCTGCAACGCCCGCTAAGAAAACTTTCTCATTTTCGACCGCACTTTTAGGCAAACCACTGATTTCATCGCCTTTACGATAATCTCCCGGATAACCTTCTGCTGCCAATACGATACCTAAAGAAGCCTTCGGGTTCCATTGGGATTTCACTTCGTCCAATTTGCCATCACAAGCTTTAAGACAAAGTTCCACCAAATCCGATTCCAAACGCAACATTATCGGTTGGGTTTCCGGATCACCGAAACGGCAGTTAAATTCGATCACTTTCGGTTGACCATTTGGCATGATCATCAAACCGGCATACAAGAAACCGGTGTAAACATTACCTTCTGCCGCCATGCCATTGACTGTTGGATAAATCACTTCACGCATAATGCGATCATGAATTTCTGGTGTCACCACTGGGGCTGGTGAATATGCCCCCATACCGCCAGTATTTAAACCTGTATCATTTTCGCCCACGCGTTTATGATCTTGACTAGTTGCCATAGGTTCGACGTTTTTACCATCTACCATGACGATAAAACTTGCTTCTTCGCCATCTAGAAACTCTTCAATCACCACTCGACTACCCGCTTCGCCAAAAGCATTGCCAGAAAGCATATCACGCACAGCCTCTTCCGCTTCCTGCAATGTCATTGCAACAATTACCCCTTTGCCCGCCGCCAAACCATCTGCTTTTACGACAATTGGCGCACCTTTTTCACGTAAGTACGCCAAGGCAGGCTCTACCTCGGTGAAGTTCTGATATTCTGCCGTTGGAATTTTGTGACGAACGAGGAAATCTTTAGTGAATGCCTTTGAACCTTCCAATTGTGCAGCTGCTTTAGTTGGACCAAAAATTTTTAATCCAGCCTCGCGAAATGCATCCACCACACCAATCACTAACGGGGCTTCCGGTCCCACAATTGTCAGCCCAATTTGCTTATCTTGAGCAAATTTCACTAATGCGGGGATATCTGTTGCAGAAATATTCACGTTTTCTACTTTGTGTTCCAATGCAGTACCCGCATTGCCTGGCGCAACAAAAACTTTATCTGCTAATGGAGATTGTTCAGCTTTCCAAGCCAAGGCGTGTTCACGCCCGCCATTTCCGATGATGAGGATGTTCATAATGCTCCTTGTATCTTTTTGAATTTAATCCCCTCTTTAGCAAAGAGGGGTAGGGGAGATTTGGCAGAAGTTATTTCAACCTCATAGTATATTTAGCATCGTTTAAATCTCCCCCTAACCCCCTCTTTACGAGGGGGAGGAATAAGTCGCTCATTGAGCGAAGTGACGACATAAATTAATGTCTAAAATGACGCATTCCAGTCAATACCATCACCATATTATGTTCATCTGCTGCATCGATGACTTCTTGATCGCGCATTGAGCCACCTGGATGGATCACACATTGAATCCCTACTTTCGCCGCTGCATCAATGCCGTCACGGAATGGGAAAAACGCATCAGATGCCATTACACAACCGGCTACGGTTAAGCCTTCATCTTGCGCTTTAATACCCGCAATCTTCGCAGAATACACACGGCTCATTTGACCTGCACCAATGCCGATAGTTTGATTGTCTTTGGCGTAAACAATGGCATTCGATTTCACAAATTTCGCCACTTTCCAGCAGAATAATAAGTCTTTTAATTCTTGTTCAGTTGGCTGACGTTTACTCACGACTTTTAAATCATCCACGCCAACCATGCCTAAATCTGCATCTTGTACTAACAAACCGCCGTTTACACGTTTGAAATCTAAACGTTCAGAACGAGAAGTCCATTCACCACATTCAAGCAAACGAACATTTTTCTTACGTTTCACGACTTCTTGTGCTTCAGCAGAAACTTTCGGCGCAATAATCACTTCAACGAATTGGCGTTCCACAATTTCATTCGCGGTTTTTTCGTCTAATTCACGGTTGAAAGCAATAATGCCGCCAAATGCAGAAGTTGGATCGGTTTGGTAAGCGCGATTATAGGCGTCTAAAATATCTTTTCCTAAAGCCACGCCACATGGATTGGCATGTTTAACGATCACACAAGCCGGCTCATCAAATTCTTTCACGCATTCAAGTGCTGCATCAGTATCAGCAATATTATTGTAAGACAAGGCTTTACCTTGTAGTTGGTGAGCTGTAGCTACACTCGCCTCTTTCACATTTAAATCAACATAAAAGGCTGCATTTTGATGAGAATTTTCACCGTAACGCATAGTTTGTTTACGCACGAAGTTAAGATTTAAAGTCCGTGGGAATTGACCGCACTTCGCATTCGCATCTTCTTCCTCAGCTACATGATACGGTTTCACCATTTGTCCAAAGTAGTTGGCAATCATGGAATCATATTGAGCGGTATGTTCAAAGGCTTTAATCGCAAGGTCAAAACGAGTTTCAAGTGTTAGGCTGTTTTGGTGTTTATCCATTTCCGCAAGAATTGCATTGAAATCATGATTATTCACCACGATCGCCACATCTTTATGGTTTTTCGAGGCAGAACGCACCATGGTTGGTCCACCGATATCGATATTTTCTACTGCATCTGCCAAGGTACAATCTGGTTTAGCCACGGTGGCGGCAAATGGATATAAATTCACCACCACCATATCAATGCCTTCAATGCCATGTTGCAGCATGATGGCATCATCTGTACCACGACGACCAAGAATCCCGCCATGCACTTTTGGATGCAAGGTTTTCACACGACCGTCCATCATTTCAGGGAACCCCGTATAATCAGACACTTCAGTCACCGGAAAACCATGTTGCTCCAATAATTTTGCGGTACCGCCTGTGGAAAGTAGTTTTACACCACGCTGTACTAATCCTTGAGCAAATTCTACGATACCGGTTTTATCAGAAACACTCAGTAAAGCCTGACGAATTGGACGATCTGTCATTACATTTTCCTTCATTAAATGGTTAAAAATAAGTGGAGTGAATTATAGCGCAAACGTTTGCGTAAATATAGAAAAGATTAAATAAAATGTAATCATAATAAAGTGCGGTAAATTTTAAGCATAAAAAAGCCCACATAAATGTGGGCAAATAAAAGGATTAAATTATGAAACTACAACTAAACTACTTTTTAAAAAACTTGTTATCTAAGGCACAAGCACCTGCACCAGAAAATACAAAATAGAAGAAGAGTACAGAGTAAAGTAACGCAAGCTCACCGCCATTTACAATTGGAAATAGTAAATTCCCTTTTCCAGCCACATGCATAAAGAAATACGCAAAAGCCATTTGGCCAGATAAAATAAACGCAGCTGGACGCGTAAATAATCCTAAAATTAATAAGATTGAGCCGATAATTTCAATCACGCCACCTACAATCATCATTGAGTCACCGACCGGGCCATTTCCACCCGTCATGGAAATTGGGAACTCCCAGAATTTTGCTGTGCCATGTAAGATAAACATGTAAGCAGCAGTGATGCGTAATAGCGCTAATACATAAGGGCGATATTTTTCAAGATTGTTCATTTGCTTTCCTTTTGTTTAAAGATGAATTAAAACGGCGTCATATTAATCTTTAACGGATAGTCAAACAATAATCAAAATCGAAAAATACTTTTTACCAAAAGTAAAAAATAACTAAAGTAGCTTTTCAATCCAATTAGAAAAAGAATCAGCATCCATAAAGCCCGTTACTCTACTTCCTTGAATTTCATTATTTTGCTTATCAAAAAATAAAATTGTGGGTAATCCCATCACATTAAAACGTTCCATTAATGCTTTATTTTCTGGGCTATTCTTTGTCATATTCACTTGTAACAATAAGATATTTTGAAATTGCTGTTGCACTTTTGGATCTGAAAAAGTCAGCTTTTCAAATTCTTTACAAGCCACACACCAATCCGCGTATAAATCCAGCATCGCGATCGAATGCGGATTTTCCGCTAAAGTGCGGTCAAGTTCTTCAATATTTTTAATTTGCTTAAATTTAACCTGAGAAACAGACTTATTTTCTACCGCACTTTGTGTTGTAGTCTGAGTTTGCCAAATCCAATTTTGCAAAGGTTGTACGGAAACCATAGCCAACGCAAAACTAATAATTTTAATGGCGTAGCCAAAACCACTCTTAGGCATCTGCAACGCAAACCAAATAAAGAATGCTGTTGCTAATCCAGCCCATAAGCGTGGCTCCCATACTTCTGGCAAAATACGAGAAAGTAAAAACACAGGTAACGCTAACATAACAAAGCCGAATGTTTGTTTCACTGTGTTCATCCACTCACCTGATTTTGGCAAAATTTTATTACCAAACAATGTGATTAACATTAGCGGCACGCCCATACCAAGTGCGAGTAAATAAAGGGTTGCTGCGCCTGTGAATAAATCACCACTTTGCGCAACATAAAGTAAAGCACCAGAAAGTGGTGCAGATGTGCAAGGTGATGCCACAAGCCCAGCAATCATGCCCATCGCAAAGGAACCGCCAAAAGCACCTGAGGTTTGTTTTTGGCTCCATGTATTCAATTTATTTTGTAAGCTATTTGGCAATTGAATAGTAAATAAGCCAAACATTGAAAGGGCAAGAACAACAAATAAAATAGAAAGCCCGATCATCACATAAGGATGTTGCAAGGCAATTTGAAACGGCAAACCGATAGCCGCTACTGCGAGCCCTAACAAGGTGTAAGTCAGTGCCATGCCTTGAACATAAAGAAAAGCTAAACTAAATGCTCGCATCATATTTGGACGTTGTTGCTGACCGATAACAATGGCAGAAAGCAACGGTAACATTGGCAATACGCAAGGCGTAAAAGTCAATCCTAATCCCAATAAGAAGAAACCAAAAATCGCCCATTTACTATGGAATAAACCATCAGCTAAACGATCTTGTTCAGATAAAAGTGCGGTATTTTTTTCAACTGTTTTTTCGACAGTTTTCTCTTGAGAAACAGCTAAATCCCCAATTCGTAATACTTTAGTTTCAGGCGGATAGCAAAAACCTTCGGTACATCCTTGATAACTGATTTCAACCTGCTCATCAGCATTGCTAAATGCGCCGCTAAATACGCCATCAATTGAGCGAGTAAACACCTTCACTTTACCAAAATAAGGGTCTTGATGTAATTCAGCTGCTTGTTGAGCATGTAAAGTAAGAGCATCCGATTTACCAACTAATTCAGCACTAATCTTATCTTGATATAGATAATAGCCATCGGCAATATCCCAATGAGCTTCTAATTGGCTTTTATCCGCAGATAAAGTGGCAGAAAATGCAAAAGCATCATCTACTTTCAAGAAAGATTGTTTTTTATCAAATAGACCAGCATTCGCTGCAAGTGTGGTAAAAATCAGTGTAAAAAAAAGAAAAAGTTTTTTCATAGAATTGAAAGGAAAAGTAAAAATGCGCAAAATTCTATCACAAAGAAATTTGAATATCTAAAACTATGATTTAGATCATAAAAAAGAAAATCTTATAAAAAATAACCGCACTTTTTTATTGTTACAACAATGTTACACCGCTAGAATGGAATCATGATAGCATACACCAAAATAAGTATAAGGATGGAAAATGGCTACTCCACAAATTCTCGTTGTTGAAGATGAAATCGTTACCCGAAATACGCTTAAAGGGATTTTTGAAGCGGAAGGGTATGATGTACTTGAAGCAGAAAATGGTGCAGAGATGCATCATATGTTAGAAAACCACAATATAAATTTAGTTGTGATGGATATTAATTTACCGGGTAAAAACGGTTTATTATTAGCAAGAGAGCTCCGCGAAGAACTCAACTTGCCGCTTATATTCTTAACTGGTCGTGATAATGAAGTCGATAAAATTCTAGGGCTAGAAATCGGTGCCGACGATTATTTAACCAAGCCTTTTAACCCTCGAGAATTGACTATCCGTGCACGAAATTTATTGCATCGCACAATGCCACATCAAGAAAAAGAAAATACATTTGGTCGAGAATTCTATCGTTTTAATGGCTGGAAATTAGATTTAAATAGTCACAGTTTAATTACGCCAGAAGGTGAAGAATTTAAACTTCCACGTAGTGAATTTCGTGCAATGCTGCATTTCTGTGAAAATCCAGGAAAATTACAAACTCGCGAAGAATTACTAAAAAAAATGACGGGACGTGAATTAAAACCTCAGGATCGTACCGTAGATGTCACAATTCGACGCATTAGAAAACATTTTGAAGATCATCCTAATACCCCAAATATCATTATGACGGTGCATGGTGAAGGATATCGTTTTTGTGGGGATATAGAATAAAGTCATTATTTCTATCAACTGAGAGACTATTTTAAAATTCCTTTTTGAAATTAATTTCCCATTTTGATAGAATTCATACGTTTTTATTGTGATTGTCACAATGAAAAGTGAGTTCGGATGAAGGTAGCTGGAGAGCGGGGAATTGACCCCACACCGACGATGTAAAATCTTTCAGGTGCGATGGCAGGGACTGTTACTGGACGAACCCTTGGAGAGATCCATTTTAGAAATGGACGCCGAAGGCGCAAAAGAGCGGTTAATTTTTCAATCGTTTTTCAAACGCTCAGGCAAAAGGACAGGGGCAAAAGACAATCTATCGTAAGTGTGGAAATTATCTATCTTTTCACCGCACTTTCTTTTCCATTGTATCTTTTCGTCTTCTTGTCGTGTTTATTTTTGATTTAAACGACGAGGAATCACATGACAATTGAGTCAATTCTTTCAGCTATTGATAGCTTTATTTGGGGTGCGCCGCTACTCATACTCTTATCGGGCACTGGGCTCTATTTAACCTTACGTTTAGGCTTTATTCAAATTCGCTATTTACCACGTGCGCTGGGTTATTTATTTAAAAAAGATAAAGGTGGAAAAGGTGATGTCTCATCTTTTGCCGCACTTTGTACCGCATTAGCCGCAACGATTGGAACTGGGAATATTGTGGGTGTTGCAACTGCTGTACAAGCAGGTGGGCCTGGCGCTATTTTTTGGATGTGGCTAGTCGCCTTATTAGGAATGGCAACAAAATATGCCGAATGTTTACTCGCGGTTAAATACCGTGTTCGCGATAAAAATGGCTTTATGGCTGGCGGTCCAATGTATTACATTGAACGCGGGTTAGGTATCAAATGGCTAGCAAAATTATTTGCATTATTTGGTGTAATGGTTGCCTTTTTCGGGATCGGTACATTCCCACAGGTCAATGCGATTACCCATGCAATGCAAGATACTTTTAATATTCCTGTTTTAGTTACTGCAATCATTGTTACACTTTTAGTCGGCTTAATCATTCTTGGTGGTGTAAAGCGTATTGCAACCGCATCATCGGTAATTGTGCCGTTTATGGCGATTTTATACGTCACTACTTCACTGGTTATTATCCTTTTAAATATAGAAAAAGTACCAGATGCGATCTCATTAATTATTTATAGTGCTTTTGATCCGCAAGCGGCGCTAGGCGGAGCTGTTGGCTTTACCGTAATGAAGGCGATTCAATCAGGCGTCGCTCGAGGCATTTTCTCCAATGAATCAGGTTTAGGAAGCGCACCAATTGCAGCCGCAGCGGCACAAACTCGTGAGCCTGTTCGACAAGGCTTAATTTCTATGACAGGAACATTCTTGGATACCATCATCGTTTGTACAATGACAGGTATTGTCTTGGTATTAACTGGGGCATGGAACAATCCTGAATTAGCGGGTGCAACAGTAACAAACTACGCCTTTTCACAAGGTTTAGGGGCATCAATTGGCGCAACGATTGTAACCGTCGGTTTATTATTTTTTGCATTCACAACTATTTTAGGCTGGTGTTACTACGGTGAACGTTGCTTTGTTTATCTCGTTGGTATTCGTGGCGTAAAACTATATCGTTTAGCTTATATTGTGTTGGTGGGGTTAGGCTCATTCTTACACTTAAATTTAATCTGGATTATCGCCGATATCGTAAATGGTTTAATGGCCTTTCCAAATCTCATCGCGCTCATTGGATTGCGAAAAGTTGTGATTGAAGAAACAAAAGATTATTTCCAACGATTGAAAATAAATCATCACGATCAAGACGAAATCCTAGAATAATCAAATGAAAAAAGGTGTGGATATAGTCAATATCTACACCTTTTTTTCTTATCACAATTTCCCATCTTAACAACTTATCTTAGAAAGAAAAGCAGCTTTTTTCAGAAATTAGACATAGATCATATTTTTAAAAATTACTTTGACATTTTCTCTTAAAGCCCTTGAAAACCCGAATTAAGAAAGCTATTTTGTAATTAAAGAAAATTGTAAATCACGCAACAAAGAGGTAAATGCTATGACACTTAATATCACCAGCAAACAAATGGAAATCACCCCTGCAATTCGTGAACACGTGGAGGAAAGACTCGCGAAATTAGGTAAATGGCAAACACAGTTAATTAACCCCCATTTTGTTTTAAACAAAGTACCGAATGGATTTACTGTAGAAGCATCTATTGGCACACCACTGGGCAATTTATTGGCAAGTGCAACCTCAGATGATATGTATAAAGCAATTAATGAAGTTGAGGAAAAATTGGAGCGCCAGCTTAATAAACTTCAACATAAAAGTGAATCTCGTCGAGCAGATGAACGATTAAAAGATTCGTTTGAAAGTTAATATTGAAAATAAACTAAAGAAAGAAAAGCAAAAGTGCGGTGAAATTTTATCCATCCAAAAAAGTTAGGTTATTAAATCGAGGACTAAGCTCTGTGATTCACAGGGCTTAGTTTTTTAGTTTACACCGAATACTCTCATGGTGATGATAATGAATACTCACCTTTCATTTGGTTATTTAGGGCTAATCTACGTCAGCCCCTTAAATTATTTACATTCAACGATGTAATGTTTGTTCGGGACGTTTAAGATGCCTTAGGGGAGAGAATGATTTTTATTGCATTGAAGATAAACATTGCTCACTTGTTGTTTGAAGAGTTGGTTGTAGTTAGTCACAAAAAATCTACACTTTAATCAGTTAGTTGTTTAATAATAAATTTGGGGGCAGCAGAACAATATTCCCCTTTTTTATTTGTAATATAGGATACGAGATGAATAATAAAACTAGCGTTTATGACAAAGAAAACTTCTTTGAGCTTTATCAGAAACTCCGCGCAAATCCAATTAGTCTCAATGAAATTGTCGAAAAGCCGACCATGCTCTCACTGTTGCCTGATTTAAAAGGGAAAAAATTACTCGATTTAGGCTGTGGTACAGGAGGACATTTACAACTTTATTTAGAACGAGGAGCAGCTAAAGTAATTGGAATCGATTTTTCAGAAAAAATGCTTGAACAAGCTGAAAAAGATCTGCAGAAGTGCGGTCAATTTTCAGGGCGTTTTTCCTTATATCACTTACCAATGGAAAAATTAGCTGAGTTACCAGAACATCATTTTGATGTGATTACTAGCTCTTTTGCCTTTCATTATATTGAAAATTTTCCGGCATTATTATCAACTATCTATGACAAACTCTCGTCTAATAGCATATTGGTTTTCTCACAAGAACATCCGATAACCACTTGCCACAAAGAAGGGGAACGCTGGGAAAAAAATGACAAAAAACAGCAAGTTGCTTATCGTTTAAATCATTACCGAGAAGAGGGCGAACGCAATAGAAATTGGTTCAAACAACCTTTTCAAACCTATCATCGAACAACAGCGACAATTATCAATAATTTAATTCATGCAGGGTTTCAAATCGAGCAAATGGAAGAACCAATGCTTGCCGACCAACCGCAATGGCATAATGAATTTAAAGATTTATCACACCGCCCATCATTGTTATTTATCAAAGTAAGAAAAGTGGAGAAATAAACAAAATAAACTGGTTTTTGACCGCACTTTATGGTATAAATCGCACCGCTGTTTTTGGGTTTCAAAAGCAGCGTTTTTAATTATTAACAACACACACATATCATTAAGGCTTAATCGGGGTGCCAAACGGTCGATTAGCTGATATGTGGAGGCTCAACCCCAACAAAAGGAAAATATTATGGCACAAGTTTCAATGCGCGACATGATCAACGCAGGCGTACACTTCGGACACCAAACTCGTTACTGGAACCCACAAATGAAACCTTTCATTTTTGGTGCTCGTAACGGTGTTCACATCATCAACTTAGAAAAAACTTTACCTTTATTCAATGAAGCTTTAGCGGAATTAACTCGCATTGCTAGCAACAACGGTAAAGTATTATTCGTTGGTACAAAACGTGCAGCGTCTGAAGCAGTTCAAGCGGCAGCATTAGATTGTCAGCAATATTACGTAAACCACCGTTGGTTAGGTGGTATGTTGACTAACTGGAAAACCGTTCGTCAATCAATTAAACGTTTAAAAGATTTAGAAACTCAATCTCAAGACGGTACTTTTGATAAATTAACCAAAAAAGAAGCGTTAATGCGTAGCCGTGAGATGGAAAAACTTGAATTAAGCCTTGGCGGTATCAAAGATATGGGTGGCTTACCAGATGCGTTATTCGTTATCGGTGCAGACCACGAACATATCGCTGTTAAAGAAGCAAACAACCTAGGTATTCCTGTATTTGCTATCGTTGATACTAATTCAACTCCAGCTGGCGTAGATTTCGTTATCCCAGGTAACGATGATGCCACTCGTGCTATCCAACTTTATGTTTCTGCAGCTGCAGCAGCGGTTAAAGAAGGTCGTGGTAACGAAGCTCAAGTTGCTGAAGAATTAGCAGCTGACGCAGAATAATTTAAGTTTTGCAATAAGGCGAAGCCCTTAATAATCAAACGATTAATTGGCATAGGGGCTAAAGTTTAGCCCCTATATTTTTATCTAAAAGTGCGGTCAAAATAAATCGCATTTTCGACAGAGGATTTTAAAAATGGCTGAAATCACAGCATCATTAGTAAAAGAACTTCGTGAACGTACCGGTGCCGGTATGATGGAATGTAAAAAAGCATTAGTTGAAGCAAACGGTGATATTGAGTTAGCAATCGACAACATGCGTAAATCTGGTCAAGCTAAAGCAGCTAAAAAAGCAGGCCGTGTTGCAGCTGAAGGTGTTATCCTTGCTCGTGTAGAAAATGGTTTCGGTGTATTAGTTGAAATGAACTGTGAAACTGACTTTGTGGCAAAAGATGCTGGTTTCTTAGGTTTAGCAAACGAAGTAGCTGATTTCGCAGCAGCAAACAAAGGTACAACTATCGAAGCATTACAAGCACAATTCGAAGAAAAACGTGCTGCATTAGTAGCTAAAATCGGTGAGAACATGAACATCCGTCGTGTTGCTTACTTAGATGGTCAAGTAATTGCTCAATACTTACATGGCGCGAAAATCGGTGTATTAGTTGCAGGTCAAGGTTCTGCAGATGAACTTAAAAAAGTAGCTATGCACGTAGCGGCATCTAAACCAGAATTCGTGAACCCAGAAGATGTACCTGCAGAAGTAGTTGAACACGAGCGTCAAATCCAAATTGATATCGCAGTTAACTCTGGCAAACCAAAAGAAATCGCAGAGAAAATGGTTGAAGGTCGTATGAAGAAATTCACTGGTGAAGTTTCATTAACAGGTCAACCATTCGTAATGGATCCTTCTGTATCTGTAGGCGACTTCTTAAAATCAGTAAATACTTCAGTGTCTAACTTCATCCGTTTAGAAGTAGGTGAAGGTATCGAGAAAAAAGAAGAAGATTTCGCAGCTGAAGTTGCAAAAATTACTGGCGGTAACGCGTAATTATTTAAAGATAACGATATGTTAATAAGCCCAACTTAAGTTGGGCTTATTTGTTTTATAGGATAAGCTGCTTAATTAACGGGCTTAAACTTTTTTAGTTACGTTTAATAAAATAAAAAATCCACACTTTAATAGTAAACATTTTAAAATGTGGATTTTGTAATAAAACTTCAAAAGAAATTAAGAAATTTTCTTTTCTAACGCTTTTAAACGTTTATTTATTCCATCAATACCTAACGTCAGTGCTGCTGTTTTACGCCATTCTTTATTCGTCTGCAATGGAATACCAGAGGAATATACGCCAGGCTCTGTAATTGGGCGCATAACCATTCCCATTCCAGTAATCGTGACTTTATCGCAAATTTCCATATGGCCATTAATCACACTTGCACCGCCAATTAAGCAATAACGCCCAACAGTCAAACTACCCGCCATGATAACGCCACCAGCAACAGCTGTACCAGTGCCGATATGAACATTATGTGCAATTTGACAAAGGTTATCGATAATCACGTTATCTTCAATAATCGTTGCGTCTAATGCGCCTCTATCGATACAAGTATTCGCACCAATCTCAACGTTATTACCAATTATTACTTGCCCTACTTGTGGAATTTTAATCCAACGACCACGATCATTTGCGTAACCAAAACCATCACTACCGATGACTGTTCCTGATTGAATTAAGCAATTAGTGCCAATCTCAACGTTATGGTAAACAGTTACATTAGCCCAAAGTTGAGTGCCTGAACCGATCTTGGTATTTTTACCAACAAAGCAATTTGCACCAATGATCACGTTATCACCAAGTACAACACCTTCTTCAATCACAGCATTCGCACCAATTGAAACATTCTCACCTAAAGAAGCACTATCAGAAATTACCGCACTTTTTGCAATGCCTTGCGCAGCCTTTGGTGTGCTATCCATATATTGAGCCAAAATTGCATAAGCTACATAAGGATCTTTAACAATAAGTAAATTGCTTTCTGAAGAACAGTGTTCGACATCCTCTTCAGAAACAACCAAAATTCCTGCTTTAGAATCTTTCAATAATGCACGAAATTTTGCGTTAGAAATAAAAGTAAGTTGATTTGATTGGGCTTTATCGAGTGGAGCGATATTCTCAACAACAACATCGGCGTTACCGCGAACGGTAGCGCCGATTTGAGTTGCCAATTCTTGCAAAGAATAGGATTTTTGCATTATGAGAACCTATTATTTTTTCTCTTCTGCTTTAGCAGGTGCTGCTTTTTCACTAGCAGGAATAGATTTTAACACTTCCTCTGTGATGTCTTTACCTTCTACCGCAAATACAACTGAATTTGCATCAAGTACATAAGTATAACCTTTCGCTTTTGCTAAATTATTTGTAGCAGTTTGAATACTATCTAATAATTTACCACGCTCTTCTGCTTGACGTTTTTCATTTTGCGCTTGGAACTCTTGAACTTTTTTATCTTGTTCCTGCATTAATTTTTGTAATTCAGCATCTTCAGCCGCGCCTAATTTATTAATTTCCTCTTGGCGTTTTTGAATATCTGCTTGACGTAAGCGAGGTGCATCTTTTTCTAAAGCCGCAACTTTTGCTTCTACTTTTTTACGAGCAGCTGCAATTTTATCATCAACTTCTTTTTTGCTTGCAGCTAACTTTTCAGCTACAGGTTTAAATTCAGCATCGAGTTTATCCGCTACAGCTTGACGGTCTGGGTGATGTTGAAAAATATAACCTGCATTAATGAAAGCAATTTTTTCTTCAGCTGCAGCATAGCCTGAAGCAAGTGCGATACCTAAAGCAAGTGCGGTTACTTTTGCGATGTTTTTCATTTGATAAAGATCCTTAATTAAATTGTGGTTAGTTTAGTATTTTCTCTGCCTAACAAAATTAGGCAGAGAATGCTATCTTTGACATTCGAATGATGAAAAAAGTTCAATCTAATTAGAAAGAACCACCAATACTAAATTGGAATTGTTCTACATCATCATTTTCATATTTTTTAATCGGTTTGGCATAAGAGAATACCAATGGCCCAATAGGGGATTGCCATTGGAAGCCTACACCCGCAGAGGCACGAACACGACTAACTTTTCCATAATCGGGTAAGCTTTTCAATACATTGTTATCTAACCCACTCTTATCCGATTTCCATTTAGTATTCCAAACACTTGCCGCATCAACAAATAAGGAAGTTCGGACTGTATTTTGGCTCTTATCGCTCACAAACGGTGTTGGTACAATAAGTTCCGCGCTCGCAGTTGTGATTGCATTACCACCAATCACATCAGAACTGATCTTATTAAAATTACCATGTTGATCGGCATAAATTGCATTAGGTCCAATACTACCATAAGCAAAACCACGTAATGAACCAATGCCACCAGCTGTATAAGTTTGATAGAACGGTAAACGTTTGTTTCCAAAACCATTTGCATATCCTGCAGATGCTTTTGCAGATATAACCCAACGGTGATCTCTGTCTAATGGATAGAAACCTTGTACATCTGCACTTAGTTTGTAGTATTTGTTATCCGAACCTGGAATTGTAACTCGTCCACCAAGACTTGCTTTTACCCCTTTAGTTGGGAAATATCCCCTATTAAGGCTGTTATAGTTCCAACCAAAAGAAAAATCAAAGTCACTGGTTTTGATTGAATTTCCATTAAAATTCATGGAATCAAGATATAATTCACGGTTATATTCTGGAGCAAAGTTACTAATCTTATTATAAGTATAACCTAATCCAACATAGTAAGAGTTATTTTCATTTACAGGGAAACCTAAAGTGACATTACCACCGTAAGTCGTACGTTTATAATTAGAAGATGTATCACTTTTAGAGTTATCATAGTTTTCAAAGAAAACATTTCCACCAAGACTTACGCCATCTTTAGTAAAGTAGGGTTCGGTATAACCTAAATTGACACTCGTACCATAATCATTTTTCGTACCAGCTATACTTACTGCTGCCCCTGTTCCCAAGAAATTATCTTGTTTAACACTAGCTTGATAGCTAATACCACTTTCTGTACCGTAACCAATACCAAAGTTGATACTACCTGTATTACGCTCTTTAACTTTATACACCACATCTACTTCGTCATCAGTGCCTTTTACAGGATCAATTCGATTTTCTACGGTTTCGAAGAATCCTGTACGATCTAAACGGATTTTACCTAACTCAACTAATTGCGAGTTATACCACGCCCCCTCTTGTTGGCGCATTTCTTGACGTAAAGTACTATCTGCTGAAACAGTATTTCCTTCAAAGCGTAGTTGACGAACAGTTAAACGTCGACCAGCATCAACAACAAAAGTAATTGCTAAGGTTTTATTCGCATCATCAAAATCAGGTACAGCATTCACCGTTGCACTACCGTAACCACGTTCACCCAATTTTGCTTTAATCGCATTTTCAACATCTGCGATATCGCTACGACGGAAAGTGTCATTTAAATGTAATGAAGAAAGCAAAGGTTCAAGTTCAGAAGCCATACCGCCCACATTACCAACTATACGAGCACTACGAAGGTCATACTGTAAACCTTCATTTACATCAATGGTTACATTCACTTTCGTTTTTTCATCATTTAGCTGAACATCAGTTTTAGTGATTTGTGCTTTGGCATAACCATTATTTAAATAATAATCACGAATTGACTGTAAATCTTTCTCGAACTGAGCGCCTTCAAATTTATTACCCCATAATTTCCACCAAGAATCAGGTTGTAATTCCATTTGCTCTTGCAACGTGCTGCTACTAACAGATTCATTACCATTGAAAGTTAATGATGCTAATTTTGCAGTATCATCTTCATTGATCTGAATTAAAATTTCAGCACGATTATTTGGTAACGTATTGACAATAGGTTCAACTGTTGCATTATAGCGACCTACGCTTGCATAGTGCTCTTTTACACTTTTGGCAAATTCATTTAATTTTTCTCTAATTAAAACATCACCAACTTTAAAACCGTTAGCATCTAAGTTTTGTTTAAGTGCTTCAGTTGGAATAACAGAGTTACCTTTGATTTTAACATCTGAAATGATCGATTTAGCCACAACGCTAACAACAAGTACATCGCCTTCTTGATGTGCATTCACATCATCGAATCGACCACTTACGAATAAAGAGCGGACAATATTAGCCACATCATTGTCAGTCACACGCTGACCGGCACGAACAGGTAGACTTGCTCGGATTTGTTGTTCTAAGTCACCTTGAACACCATCCACGCGAATATCTTTTGCCACAAAAGGTGCGGCAAACACAGTCGTTGTCGTACCGAATAATAAACTTGCGATTAGAAGTTTTTTCATCGATTGTATCCTATATAAATTATAGACGTAAAAAATCATTAAATAATGCAAACACCGTTAAGCTTAATAACAGTGCTGCGCCAATTCGATAACAGATGCTTTGCACCCGCTCAGAAACAGGTTTTCCTTTAACAGCTTCCATTGCTAAAAAAACTAAATGACCGCCATCTAATACAGGCAATGGGAATAAATTCATAATGCCTAAATTAACACTAATCAATGCCATAAAACTTAAAAAATACACCAATCCAATATTAGCGGATGCACCAGCACCTTTTGCAATAGAAATCGGACCGCTTAAATTGTTTAATGACAAATCACCCGTAATTAGTTTTCCTAACACCTTCAAGGTTAACACAGAAAGTTGGCCAGTCTTTTCAATGCCTTTTTGCAAAGAGTTAAGAATATCATATTTTAATTCAGTACGATATTCATCAGATAATTTTACGAAAGTTGGGCTTAAACCTACAAACCATTTTCCACTCTGATTACGCACTGGCGTGATAATTTTGTCAAGCGTTTCCCCATTACGTTCAACTTTAATAGAAAAAGATTCACCTTGTTCGACCTGTTTTATAAAATCTTGCCAAGGAAGTGCGGTTAAATTTTCTTTTAAAATTTTATCACCGATTTGTAAACCTGCTTTCTCAGCTGGAGAACCTTGAACAACTTTAGAAAGCACCATTTCAACTTTAGGACGCATAGGCATAATCCCTAATGCCTCAAACGCACTTTCTTTTTCAGGATCAAAAGTCCAATTTGTAAGATTTAAAGTACGTTGTTGTTCAATATTAGAACCAAAAAGAGAAAGGGCAATCTCAACATTAGGCTCACCCATTTTTGTGGCAAGTAGCATATTGATGGTTTCCCAATCTTGAGTTTCTTCACCATCAACAGCAAGAATTTGTGTATTAGGTTCAATATGAGCTTGTGCTGCGATTGAACTTGGTGTTATTGATTCAATCACAGGTTTAACACTTGGCATTCCATAAAGGTAGATGACCCAATAGGCAAAAATCGCAAAAATAAAATTCGCCAAAGGGCCTGCAATAATCACAAATGCGCGTTGTAATACGCTTTTACTGTCAAATGCTTGTGACTTTTGTTCAACTGGAACCGCTTCATTACGTCCATCAAGCATTTTTACATAACCGCCTAAAGGAATCATTGAAATCGCAAATTCTGTACCGTGCTTATCGATTCGTTTCCAAATTACCTTACCAAAGCCAATTGAAAAACGATGGACTTTTATACCGCACTTTCTAGCAGCCCAAAAGTGACCATATTCGTGAACGGATACTAATACCGCAATAGCAATGATAAAAGAACCTAGCGACCACAAAAATGACATTCAGAATCCTTATAACACAAAGAAATAGAAGTAGCTGAAAAAAGGTACCGCGGCAGTCAAGCTATCAATGCGATCTAATACACCACCATGACCCGGAATTAATTGACTGCTGTCTTTAACTCCAGACTCACGTTTAAACATACTTTCAGTTAAATCACCCAATACCGAAATTGCAACTGTTGCAACGGAAAGAATAACGAATCCAGTGATATTTCGCTCACCAACTAAAGCATCGCCAGAGAAATGGATAAACACAAAAGCAAGCACTAACGCTGTAATTAAACCACCAACAACGCCTTCCCAGCTTTTACCTGGTGACACTTTTGGCGCAAGTTTGCGTTTACCAAATGCTCGTCCGCTAAAATAAGCACCAGAATCAGCCGCCCAAACAAGCACAAATACATAAAGTAATAAAAATAAGCCGTGATAAGGATCATGGGTATAGTGTTCTAAACGTAAACGTAATACGCCCGCGATAAATGGGATTAAAGTAGAAAAGGCAAATAAAAGCTGTAAAAGAGGATTTTTAGACCAAAATTTAGCTGATTTAGGATAACTCACCACAAGCAATAAAGCTAAAATCCACCAACCAACAGCATTCATTAATAAAAGCTGGAGATGTTGTTCAAACACACGACCTGCGTCTAAATAGTTGCCCTCAGTATAGAGCCATAAAAAAATAAAGGCACCTAAAAAAGCAGCAACACAAAAACGCGCTAAAGGCTGTTTAAGGCGAGCAAACTGAGTCCATTCCCAAACGCCTAAAGTCGCCACAGCACCTAACGCGAGGGCAAAATAAAAAGGCGTGAATAAAAATAGCGCACATAGCACCGCTACGATTAAGACAATGGCAGATAAAACTCGTTGTTTAAGCATAATTTTAATCCATTTATTGAATTATTCTGTCCCACCAAAACGGCGATGACGTTGTTGATAACAGGCGATGGCGCGGTTAAATTCCGCCTCATCAAAATCTGGCCACAGCACATCGGAAAAATAAAGTTCTGCATATGCAATTTGCCATAATAAAAAATTACTAATGCGTTGTTCACCGCTGGTACGAATCAATAGGTCAACTGGTGGTTCATCTTGTGTAACCAAATGACGCTGAAAAGCAATTTCATCAATTTCTTCAACGCTAATTTCATTATTTTTTACTTTTTCTGCAAGTTGTTTTGCTGCTTGCACAATATCCCAACAACCGCCGTAATTTGCAGCAATATTGAGCGTAAGTGCGGTATTTTTTTCTGTTAAATTTTCCGCTTTTGAAATTTTTTCTTGCAAAGATTCACTAAAACGAGATATATCGCCAATAATTTTCAGGCGAATATTATTTTTATGTAATTTTTTCACTTCGCGATCTAAAGCTTGCATAAAAAGCGTCATTAACGCGCTGACTTCTTGCTCTGGTCGATTCCAATTTTCGCTACTAAAAGCATAAAGTGTAAGGAAACTCACGCCAGTTTGACGAGCATAACTTACTGCACGGCGAACTGCAGATACGCCATTGGTATGGCCAAAAATACGCATTTTATTTTTCTGTTTTGCCCACCGCCCATTACCATCCATAATAATGGCAACGTGTTTTGGAATATTGTTTTGATCGAGTTCTATCATTATTTTTATTATAAAAAGATCCCTATAAATTCGGCTGTGAACTATATCATAAGTTGTATTTGCTTGCTATGGATTAGCGAGCCCTAATCCACACTTTATTTTTTACATAATTCATTTTTATAATAAAGAAAAATAAACAAAACGAAGAATTTATGTCTGCGATTGAACAAAATAAAGACGGTATTAGATTAAGAATATTCTTACAACCAAAAGCCAGCAAAGATCATATTGCTGGCATTCACGATGATGAATTAAAAATTACCATTACTGCGCCACCTGTTGATGGTCAAGCAAATGCGCATTTATTGAAATTTTTAAGTAAATCCTTCAAAGTGCCCAAAAGCAGTATTATTTTAGAAAAAGGGGAATTGAGCCGACACAAACAAGTTTGGATTCCTGAACCCAAATTAATTCCAAAAGAAATTCAAAATCTATTGTAAAAACAAAGAAAAAAATCACCGCACTTTGGACTCTCACCCTATCAATTTATGCCGTTTTACGGTATTCTATGCCACATTTTCTATTGTCAAAATGCTGCAAAAGTGCGGTTAAAATTTAAGGTGATTTTATGCAAGAACAATATCGCCCCGATATGATCGAACCAAAGGTTCAACAATATTGGGCAGAAAATAAAGTTTTCAAAGCAATCAAAGACGAATCTAAAGAAAAATATTACTGTCTTTCTATGTTCCCGTATCCTTCTGGCCGCCTGCATATGGGGCATGTGCGTAACTACACTATTGGTGATGTAATTTCTCGTTATCAACGCATGCTAGGCAAAAACGTATTACAACCATTTGGTTGGGATGCTTTCGGCTTACCCGCAGAAGGTGCGGCGATCAAAAACAAAACTGCGCCTGCTAAATGGACATACGAAAACATTGCCTACATGAAAAAACAACTTCAGCTTTTAGGCTTTGGTTTCGACTGGGATCGTGAAATCGCAACCTGTAAACCAGAATACTACAAATGGGAACAATGGTTCTTCACTGAGCTTTACAAAAAAGGCTTAGTGTATAAAAAAACCTCAACCGTAAACTGGTGTCCGAATGATGAAACCGTACTCGCAAACGAGCAAGTACACGAAGGTTGTTGCTGGCGTTGTGATACACCTGTGGAACAAAAAGAAATCCCACAATGGTTTATCAAAATTACTGACTATGCAGAGCAATTATTAGGTGGTTTAGATACCCTTCCACAATGGCCTGACATGGTAAAAACTATGCAGCGTAACTGGATTGGCCGTTCTGAAGGGGTAGAAATTACTTTTGATGTTGCAGATACCAACGAAAAAGTAGCGGTTTACACCACGCGTCCAGATACCTTTTACGGTGTGAGTTATTTAGGCATTGCGGCGGCACATCCATTAGCAAGTTTGGCAGCTCAAAACAATCCTGAATTAGCCGCCTTTATCCAAGAAGCGAAAAACGCCAAAGTAGCAGAAGCTGATTTAGCGACTATGGAGAAAAAAGGGATGGCAACAGGCTTATTCGCCATTCATCCATTGACGGGTGAAAAACTACCAATTTGGGTTGCGAATTTCGTGTTAATGCACTATGGCACAGGTGCTGTCATGGCCGTTCCTGCTCATGACCAACGCGACTTTGAATTTGCTCAAAAATACGGTTTACAAATCAAGCAAGTTATTGAACCCATTGCTGATGAAGAAATTGATTTAACTAAACAAGCTTTCGTTGAGCACGGTAAATTAGTGAACTCAGATGAGTTTGATGGTTTAGATTTTGATGGCGCTTTCAATGGCATTGCAGATAAATTAGAAAAATTAGGTGTTGGGAAACGTCAAGTGAATTACCGTTTACGTGACTGGGGTGTTTCTCGCCAACGTTATTGGGGGGCGCCAATTCCTATGCTAACCCTTGAAAATGGCGATGTAGTACCTGCACCAATGGAAGATTTACCTATTATTCTGCCTGAAGATGTGGTAATGGATGGCGTGAAAAGCCCTATTAAAGCTGATCCTAATTGGGCAAAAACAACCCTTAACGGCGCACCAGCACTCAAAGAAACCGATACCTTTGATACCTTTATGGAATCCTCTTGGTATTACGCGCGCTACACTTGTCCACAATATCAAAATGGCATGCTAGATGCGGAAGAAGCAAACTATTGGCTACCAGTGGATCAGTATATCGGTGGTATTGAACACGCAACAATGCACTTGCTCTACTTCCGTTTCTTCCACAAATTATTACGCGATGCGGGATTTGTAACCAGTGACGAACCAGCTGATAAATTATTATGTCAAGGTATGGTGCTTGCAGATGCCTTCTACTACACCAGTCCGACCAACGAGCGTATTTGGGTAAGTCCAACTCAAGTGACCCTTGAGCGTGATGAGAAAGGTCGCATCATTAAAGCCACCGATCCTGAAGGGCGTGAACTAGTCCATAGTGGCATGACCAAAATGTCGAAATCCAAAAATAACGGTATTGACCCACAAGAAATGGTAGAGAAATATGGTGCCGATACTGTTCGTCTCTTTATGATGTTTGCCTCTCCAGCAGAAATGACCTTGGAATGGCAAGAATCTGGCGTAGAAGGTGCTAAACGTTTCTTAGGGCGTGTTTGGAATTTGGTATATCAATATCAACAAAATCCAGCAAAAACAAGCCTAGATACCACCACACTTTCAGCAGCTCAAAAAGCGCTTCGTCGTGAAGTACATAAAACCATTGCGAAAGTGAGCGATGATATTGGTCGTCGTCAAACATTTAATACTGCTATTGCAGCAGTGATGGAGTTGATGAATAAACTCACTAAGGCTTCCTTAGAAAGTGATCAAGATCGGGCTGTCATGGCGGAGGCGTTAAGTGCAGTTGTGCGCATGCTTTATCCAATTACGCCACATATCTGCTTTGAATTATGGCAAGCGCTAGGAAATGAAAGCAACATCGATACCGCTGAATGGGTGAAAGCTGATGAAGCCGCAATGGTAGAAGATGAAAAACTCATTGTTGTGCAAGTAAATGGCAAGGTTCGTGGAAAAGTGACTGTTCCTGCAACCTCTTCAGAAAAAGAAATTAAAGCGGCGGCCAAAGCAGATCCTAATGTTGCAAAATTCCTTGATGGAAAAGAAATTCTTAAAGAAATCTATATTCCATTAAAAATGTTGAATTTTGTGGTTAAACCATAATCCGTAGAATCTGTGGAATATTGATATTTCACAGATTCTATCTTTATTAGTGTATGGATTTTAAATTAATACACTCCACAATAAAGGTAATTTTTATGATTAAATCAATCAAAACATTGTTCATTGTAACAAGCATTACCGCGCTTTCTGCTTGCGGCTGGCATTTTCAAAACGGTACATTAATTCCACAAGAATTACGTACTCTTACATTTGAAAGCCCCGATCCATATAGCGAAATGTCAGTAGCGATGCGCAATCAGTTACAAGCGAATAATGTTCAACTCGTCAATTTGACTCAAGGCATTCCTGTTTTGCGCATAAATAAATTCCGCACAAATGATGAAGTTGCCTCTGTTTTTAAACGCGGACGCGAAGCTGAAAAAGTATTGATGTTAGAAGTGGAAGCTAGCATTCGTTTAGCGAATGGTGAAAGCCATCCAATCACGGCAAAAGTCAACCGCACTTTCTTTGATAATTCTCGCGCAGCATTAGCTAAATCCGCCGAACGAGAAGTAATTTGGAATGATATGCGCGAACAAGCTGCACGTCAGCTCATTACTAAAATGGTTGCATTAGAAAAACAAGTGAAAAACAAATAATGAATCGCATCTTCCCTGAGCAACTTAATCAACATCTTTCCCAACGTTTAGCCAAAGTTTACTTTTTGGTAGGACAAGATCCATTGTTACTGAGTGAAAATGAAGATGCCATTTATAAAACAGCCAACCAACAAGGATTCGATGAAAAAAATAGCATACAGATTGATAGCCAAACTGACTGGGCACAACTCATAGAATCCTGTCAGTCCATAGGATTGTTTTTTAATAAACAAGTCATGGTATTAAATTTACCTGAAAATTTCACCGCACTTTTACAGAAAAATCTGCAAGAATTTATTTCGGTTCTACATGACGATATCTTGCTGATTTTACAAATTGCAAAGCTAGCAAAAGCAAATGAAAACCAAGCATGGTTTGTTGAACTAAACCAATATGAAACCAGTGCAATTCTTGTAAATTGCCAAACACCTACGGCTGAAAATCTCCCTCGTTGGGTAAAAAATCGTACCAAAGCGATGGGATTAGACGCTGATGATGAAGCAATCCAACAACTTTGTTATAGTTATGAAAACAATCTGCTCGCACTCAAGCAAACTTTGCAGCTTTTAGATTTACTTCATCCCGATCATAAACTTAATTACAATCGTGTTATTAGCGTGGTGGAACAATCCTCAATTTTTACACCATTTCAATGGATTGATGCGTTGCTTGTTGGAAAGGCAAATCGTGCCAAACGCATTTTAAAAGGGTTACAAGCTGAAGATGTGCAACCTGTTATTTTATTACGCACACTACAGCGAGAATTATTTACGTTGCTGGAACTCACAAAACCACAGCAACATACGATGACAACGGAAAAACTTCCAACTCAACAAATTAAGACTGAATTTGACCGTCTAAAAATCTGGCAAAATCGCCGACCGCTCTTTTTAAGTGTGATTCAACGTTTAACCTATCAAAAGCTCTACGAAATTATCCAAGAGCTCGCCAATATTGAACGTCTTGCTAAACAAGAATTTAGCGATGAAGTGTGGATTAAACTCGCTGATTTGTCTGTGAAAATTTGTTTGTAATCGCTATTGTTTTTTTTTTTCACTAAAATGGTACAATAAGTCGCCACTTTGGCAATAACTTTATTAATTAACTTTCGTGAGGATATCATGATGAAAAAAACACTAGCTACACTTATTTTAATGGGATTTGGTTTTTCAGCTTCTGCAGCTGATTTGTCTGCAAGTTGTAAAACTTATTTCGCTGAAATTGATTCTTTCTTAGCATCAATGCCAGCTGCGCAAGCAAATGCGATGAAAGCTCAATATGAATCAAGCAAACAACAATTTGCATCAATGCCCGTAGCGGCACAAGATCAGGCTTGTAATCAAGCGGCAGAGCAACTTAAACAAATGAAAGCCGCAATGCCGAAATAATTTGAAAAAATCAATAGATGTTATATAAACCCTAGTCTGACTAGGGTTTTATTTTATGGGATGGAGAGCTTCATTCAATAAGCGATGAATTAATTTAGCATTAGCTGGTGGGAACTGTCCGGCATCCAATGCGCGTTGCTCAACCCAAAAACCTTCTTGCCCTTCTCGCCCAAAAGGCTCACCAATCCATTCATCTACGACATAAAAGAAAAAAGAAATAATCTTTGTTGGATATTCGAATTGGAAGCGCTCGTAAAGTTCAGCATTTAATACCACAATGCCAATTTCCTCTTCCAGTTCACGTTTTAAAGCCTGTTCTGGGGTTTCTCCCGCATCCACTTTTCCACCGGGAAATTCTAAAGATTGGGCAAAATCCTGTCCTTCTAAACGCTGCGTTAAATAGATCTGCCCAAACTCATTACGAATAATACCTGCAGCGACTTGTATAATTTTTTTATCCATTTTTTCTATCCAATAGCACCTATGAAAAAAGTGCGGTGAAAAATCACCGCACTTTGGCTAATCATTGATGACGAGCAGCACGACTGCCATGACAATGCTTGTATTTTTTACCCGAACCACAAGGACAAGGCTCATTGCGTCCAATACGACGTTCTGAATAATCTTCAGAATCTGGATTTTGGATTGCCTGATCATTTTCATCCACAGGTAAATTATTTTGATTGATACGAGCAGCCATTTCTTGACGAGCTCGTTCAGCTTCTTCCATTTCTTCTTGAGTACGCACACGTACACGCGTTAACGTCGTGATAACGTGATGTTTTAAAGAATCTAACATTTCCGTAAACATGCGGAAAGATTCTTTTTTATACTCTTGTTTTGGATCTTTTTGCGCATAACCGCGTAAATGAATACCTTGGCGTAAATAATCCATCGCCGCTAAGTGCTCTTTCCAAAGCTCATCTAGGGTTTGTAACATGACACCTTTTTCAAAGTTGCGTATAGTTTCTTCACCAGCTAGTGCTTCTTTTTCTTTATATTCTTTTTCGGCGACTTCTACGATGCGTTCACGCAAGTTTTCTTCGTGTAGATTATTATCTTCTTCCAGCCAATGAGAAATTGGTAATTCCATACCAAACTCTTGAGCCAAACGTTCCTCAAGCCCTTTAATATCCCATTGTTCTTCCAAAGATTGCGGTGGAATATATTGATCAATCACGCTATTAAATACATCGTGGCGAATGGCGTTGATAGTTTCAGAAATATCATCATTATCAAGCAAATAATTGCGTTGCTCATAAATTGCATGACGTTGGTCATTTGCCACATCATCATATTCAAGTAGGTTTTTACGACCATCGAAATGGAAGGCCTCAACTTTTGCTTGAGCTGATGCAATCACTTTCGCCAACATTTTCGATTCCATAGCCTCACCAGGCACTGTGAACGCTTTACGCATTAAATTAAGTTTACCTTCATTTAAATAAATGCGCATTAAGCCATCTTCCAAAGAAAGATAGAAGCGAGAAGAACCAGGGTCACCTTGACGGCCAGAACGACCACGCAACTGGTTATCGATACGGCGAGATTCATGACGCTCTGTACCGATAATATGCAAACCACCTGCTTTCATTACAATCTCGTGGTTCTTTTCCCACTCAGCTTTAAGCGCTTCAATTTGTTCTTGAGTTGGATTTTCTAATTTAGCAGCTTGTGCTTTCCAGTTACCCCCAAGGATAATATCCGTACCACGACCCGCCATATTCGTTGCGATAGTTACCGCACCAGGATAACCAGCTTCTGCCACGATTTCCGCTTCTTGTTGATGGAATTTCGCATTCAATACATTATGTTTGATGCCCGCTTTATCTAAAGCCTTAGATAATTCTTCCGATTTTTCTACTGAAATCGTCCCCACTAATACTGGTTGTTGGCGTTCTACACAATCTTTGATATCTTCAATAATCGCATTAAATTTATATTGTTCATTTTCAAACATCACATCTGTGCGATCATCACGAATCATTGGGCGGTTTGTTGGAATCACAACAGTTTCCAATCCGTAAATTTGTTGGAACTCAAACGCTTCGGTATCCGCAGTCCCCGTCATACCTGCAAGACGCTCATATAAACGGAAGTAGTTTTGGTAAGAAATTGACGCAACAGTTTGGTTTTCGCTCTTAATTTCCACCCCTTCTTTTGCCTCAATGGCTTGGTGTAAACCATCTGACCAGCGACGACCTGCCATTGTTCGACCCGTATGTTCATCAACAATCACGATTTCACCATCTTTCACAATGTAATCGACATCTTTTTCAAACAATGTGTGCGCACGCAAGGCAGCCATAACATGATGAAGCAATACGATTCGACCAGGAGAATACAAAGAATCACCTTCTGGCATTAAACCTTGCGCAATCAACCAATCTTCCACTTTTTCTTGGCCACGTTCAGTTAAATGTGCCTGTTTAGACTTAAGATCTAAAGTAAAGTCCCCTTCGCCTTGGTATTCTTCCGTATCTTCTTTTTCTTGTTTAATTAAGTTTGGAATCAGTTTATTGACTGCAATATAAAGCGCAGAACTATCTTCAGCTTGACCAGAAATAATCAATGGCGTACGTGCTTCATCAATTAAGATGGAATCCACTTCATCCACCAGCGCATAACCTAAAGTACGTTGGAAACGTTCTTCTTTTGAGTGGGCTAAGTTGTCACGTAAGTAGTCAAAACCAAGTTCACTATTGGTTGCATAAGTAATATCTGCTGCATAAGCTGCTCGTTTTTCTTCAGGCGGTAAACCAGGAATATTTACGCCTACACTCATGCCCAAAAATTCAAATAATGGACGGTTTGTTTCTGCATCTCGTCGAGCAAGATAATCATTCACCGTCACAACATGAACGCCTTTACCTTCAAGTGCAATTAAATAACAAGGCAAAGTTGCAGTTAATGTTTTACCTTCACCAGTGCGCATTTCTGCGATACAGCGATTAGTCAATACCATCCCACCAATAAGCTGAACATCAAAATGTCTCATACCAAGCACGCGCTTACTTGCTTCACGTACTGTTGCGAATGCTTCTGGTAAAATTTGTTGCAAAGTTTCGCCCGCACTTAAACGATCACGAAACTCTTGTGTTTTTGCTTTTAATTCATCATCACTTAATGCCTCAAAAGCTGGCTCCATTTTATTAATTTTAACGACTTGTTTTTTTAATTTACGTAGAATGCGTTCATTACGACTGCCAAAAATTCTTGTTAAAATGCTCATAATTTCTCTTTTTAAATATATAAGTTAAATAGTTAAATGCTTATGAAATATTTTATTTCATGCACAATAATTTTTTAAAATATCGCTATTTCAATAGCAATATTCTTCACAAAAAACAGAAAAATTAAATAAGCAAGGGGCCTGCTCGAATTGGTGCACTAAGATTCAACGCTTCAGCAAAAAAGTGCGGTTGAATTTTAAGTTGTTTTTCAGTTTGGTGGGAAATTGAAGGTTGAGGAATGGCTTGTCGTTGCACTTCACGTGAAACTTTTACCGTCTCTAACGCTTGTTGAATGGAAACACTCGAGGAATAATTTTCCGCATTATTTTGATTTTCAAAACTTTGTGCGTTAGGCAAAGCAAAAATCGCGATGATACTTAAAAGTAATCGCGACCAAAAATTCGGTTTGACAGTGCCTGAAATCATCATCTCGTTGTTTATTATGAAAATTGCGTGTATTGTAGCGGAAATCTAAACTAATGTCATTTACTGGGGGCAGACTTTATGGAAAACAAGGCTGATCGTTATCAAAAAGCAGTTAATATTATGGATGTGCTTGAGCAATCGCCCTTTGCCAAAATAATGAAAAAAGGTCTTGCCATCAATGAACTTAATCAAAAATTTAACCGCATTTTTCCACAAGAATTTCATGGCAAATTTCGTATTGGCAACATAACTGATCATTCAATTTTTATTGAAGTATCTAATGCCATTGTTCGCCAAGGGATTCTATTTAGACAGACAGAATTGTTGAAACTCATTCAAGAAGAATTTCCGCATGTAAAACAACTTGAGATAATAATAAACCCTGGTTTTTAAAAGCTAAGAATAAGAGAAAATGGAGATTTAATATCAATCAGACTTTTTTAACAATGCTTTCTCTATTTTTTTCTCTTCGCGTCTTTTCTGAAAAAATGCGCTTAATTTCTGACTACACTCTTCTGCCAATACACCAGATGTAATCTCCAGAGTATGATTCATCTTATAATCATCAAAAAAATGGAAACGTGATCCAACCGCACCAGTTTTATAATCAGAAGCGCCGAATACAAGGCGTTTAATTCTGCTATGCAAAATTGCCCCAGCACACATTGTGCAAGGCTCCAATGTCACATAAAGCGTAGTATTCAGTAAACGATAATTTTGGAGATGTTTTGCTCCGTCACGCAAAGCGATAATTTCAGCATGGGCGGTAGGATCACTTTGAACAATAGAGAGATTCCAACCTTCTCCAATAATATTTCCAGCGTCATCAACCAAAACCGCTCCCACAGGAATCTCACCTAACGCTTCTGCTTTATCCGCAAGAGTAAGGGCATAGAACATCATTTTCTCGTCAAATTCTGACCGCACTTTTGCTACAACCATTAGACGGAAAAAGGATATTTAATCGGCTCATGAGATTGATAGCCAATAACTTTAAAATCATCCATCGTGACCCAAGTTTCCAAATCTTCAAGCGTTTTTATATCTGGATTGATTTCTAATTTTGGCAACGGGAAAGGCTCGCGTTTAAGTTGTACATCACGCATTAACTCAAGCTGATCTTCATAAATATGCGCATTCACAATTTTATGATATGCCTTGCCTGCTTTTTTGCCCGTAATCTGAGCCATAAGCGCTAAGAAGGTAAACACCTGAATTTGATTGAAATTCAATCCAAGCGGAACATCACAGGAACGTTGATAACTAGTAAGATGTAAAGTATCGCCCACAAGAGAAAAAGTATGCGTGTGCATACAAGGACGAAGACAACCAAGATCAAATTCACCTGGGTTAAAGAAGGTTAAAATTTCCCCTCTATCATCAATGCCCTTTGTCAAATTATTAACAATTTTGCGTAGCTGATCGATGGTTTCACCATTAGGTTTACGCCACGCTCTGCCTTGCACACCATATACGCGACCCATATCATCAACGCCTCTACGGTGCGGATTCGCGAGCCATGCGGCATTTTCATTCGCATTAGCATCCCAAGTTTTAGTACCAAGTGCGCGAAAATCAGCAGCATTGTCATATCCACGAATATAACCTAGAAATTCAGCAATTGCCGCTTTCCAATAACTTTTACGTGTAGTAATCAGCGGAAATTGATTATTCGCTACATCATATTCTAAATCTGCATTAATAACCGTGAGACAACGCTTACCTGTACGTTCATTGGCAACCCATTCACCTTCATTAACAATGCGACGACAAAGATCAAGATATTGCTTCATAAAAATCTCCTATTTTATTACCGCACTTTTGCGTGAATAAGCCCAAGCAATAATTAAGGCACCACCAATAATCATCGGTAAACAAAGTGCTTGTCCTCTTGTAATGACCCCAAAGAAATTTTCAACTTCAGGTTCACGCACATATTCCACAATAAAACGGAAGACGCCATAACCAATTAAGAATAAGCCTGCAACGGAACCCATTGGACGTGGCTTTTTAATAAAAATATTCAGAATTGCAAACAACACTATGCCTTCTAAAAAAGCTTCATAAAGTTGTGATGGATGGCGAGGCAGTAAGAGCGGATCATTCGGGAAAATCATAGCCCAAGGCACATCCGTTTCGCGTCCCCATAGCTCAAGATTAATGAAATTACCAATTCTACCTAAACCTAAACCAAACGGAATCAAAGGCGCAACAAAATCAGCCGTTTGCCAAAAATTACGTTTTTGTGAATAAGATGTCCAAATCATGGCAACAATGACGCCTATTAAGCCGCCATGGAAAGACATTCCACCTTCCCAAACACGGAACAAATAAAGCGGCTCTTGTAAGAAACGATCCAAATTATAAAAAAATACATCGCCAACACGTCCGCCAATAAATACACCCATAAAACCATTGAACAGTAAGGTATCAACTTGATCCACTGTCCAACCGCTATTTGGACGATTAGCACGGCGAACAGCAAGCCAGCGTGCAAAAATAAAGCCCAAAAGGTACATCAAACCATACCAACGTAAGCCGATATTGCTATCACCAAGAGTAAAAATGGTTGGATCAAAATGAGGCAGGAGCAAGTAATTTGAATTCATAATTTTCTCTATCTAATAAACATATCAACAGCAATGGTAATTAATAAAAGTGCAAACCCTTTCTTTAAAGTTGGCACGGGTAGTTTTGAGGTGGCGGTTGCACCAAGTTTTGACGTGAAAAACGATGTGGCAGTAATACATAACACTGCAGGGAAATAAATGTAACCTAAAGAATATTCTGGCATAGCAGCATTTCCCCAGCCGCTTAACATAAAACTGAACATTCCGGAAGTTCCGAGTAACATGCCACAGAAAGCCGAAGAACCAATAGCCTTTTTCATATCGATACCGCGAGAATTTAAAAACGGTACAATAAATCCACCACCACCGATGCCTGCAGCACTAGATGCCATGCCAATTAGAATACCACCGATAATAGATGATTGAGTCGTCAAAGGTTTAACTGTTTTATTTGTCTTAGGTTTAATAGATAAGACCATTTTAACCGCGAGATAAACCACTAAACAGGCAAATAATTTACTAGAAATATCGCGATCAAGTTTTCCGATAAAGAAACCACAAATAAAGACGCTAACCATGATACTCGGAGCAAGGATCTTCACCGCACTCCACACAACATTCCCTAACTTATGATGTCGTTGAGCCGAAGAAAAGCCAGTAATAACAATCGTTGCGAAAGAGGTTCCAAGTGCGGTAGACATTAATAAAGGTTCTGGCACGCCCACTATTGGTAGTAAGTACACCAATACAGGAACAATCATCAATCCACCGCCGATACCAAAAAGCCCCGCAAAAAAGCCAGCTACAGCTCCCACAAGCAAACAAAGTAGAATAAAGCTAAGCATTATGAATTCCTTGTTTTATTAAAAGAACGTTTTGGAAATTTTGAACCATTATATTTTTTAGGATGAGTATAAGATTTTTGCTCCAATTCTCGTGCAGGTTGATACACAGGAGGATTTTCTGAGAACAACACGCCTGAAAACTCTTTCATCGCTTTGCGATACACTTCTTTTTTGAAAGATACGACCTGGCGAACAGGATACCAAAAACTCACCCAACGCCACCCATCAAATTCTGGTGATTTGGTTGTTTGCATATTGATATTTTTTTCATCGCCAACAAGCTGCAACAAAAACCAGCGTTGTTTTTGCCCTATACACATCGGTTTGCAGTCATAACGCAACAAACGTTTTGGTAATTTATAACGCAACCAATGCTTAGATACATATAAAATGCGCACATCTTTAGGCTGTAGACCAACCTCTTCGTACAGTTCACGATACATCGCTTGCTCGGCACTTTCATTATCATTAATGCCACCTTGCGGAAACTGCCACGAATTTTGCCCACAGCGCTTCGCCCAAAGCACTTGCCCGTTGCGATTACAAATCACAATACCCACATTTGGACGGTAGCCATCAAAATCGATCACTATCGTTTTACCTTAAATTTTTCATACAAAAATAGTCTGCAGATTGTTTCATAAATCAGTGTTTTTATCAACCAAAGGGCTAGTTACACAAGAAAATACACAGATTGTGGATAACATTGTGAATAACGGATTTCTGATTGTGAATTGATCACATAAAAACAGGGAAGGCTCCTTATCTCATCGAACTTAAAAATAAATTGGGTTATTTCCAATCAAAAGATCTTAAACAAAAATAAACCGCACTTTTCACATATAAAAATGGAAGAAAATGCGGTAAAAAAATACAATTTTTAAAGGGACGCCATTCCTCAAAGATCTTTTAGCAATCTCTTTGAGTTATTCAATATTTCTGTGGATAAAATTGTGGTTGAGAAAATCCATAATGTTGTATAACTCAAAAAAACCTTTCCTAGACGATCCCTAGAAAAAAATTTCCCATTTAAATTCAGAGGTTTATAAACAAAACATAACAATATTTGTAATACACAGAAGTCTCTAAATTTTAATGTCTAATTTTTGAACAAATTATTTCAGGCAGGCAAAATAACGTTCCCAATCAAAATATTGGCCGGGATCGATCTTACGTCCTGGCGAAATATCACAATGCCCAACAATCCGCTCTTTCGTAATTTTAGGATAACTTTTCATGATTATGTTAGTAAGTTCTTGCAATGCCAAATACTGCTCATTAGTAAAAGGTTGTTCATTACTACCTTCTAACTCAATTCCAATGGCAAAATCATTACATTTTTCTCGCCCTTGAAAGCAAGATAATCCAGCATGCCAAGCCCTCTTATTGAAATTAACATATTGCGTGATTCGCCCATCTCGTTCAATCAAACAATGGGCAGAAACACGCATTTGATGAATTTCTTCAAAATAAGGGTGAATCTTAGGATCTAATTTTCCTTGAAAAAAATCATCCACATATCCGCCACCAAATTGTTCTGGCGGTAAGCTAATGTAATGGATCACCAGAAGTGAAATATCTTGTAAATCTGGACGTTCATCAAAATGAGGAGATGGAATTTGTCGACAATCAGTCAGCAATCCTTTCTCAATATCTTTTATTTTTCGCATACATTTTTCCTATTTTTGCGATCAGGATCGCAGAAAAAGTGCGGTCTGTTTTACAAAACAATTTTCCTTTTTCACAATATTTCAGCCAATAAAGGCTTAACGAAAGGAAAATAAATGAAACTAACTACACAAACTACCTTGAAAAAAGGCTTTACCTTAATTGAATTGATGATAGTCATCGCCATCATCGCGATTTTAGCCACTATCGCTATTCCTTCTTATCAAAATTATACCAAAAAAGCAGCGGTATCCGAATTACTGCAAGCATCTGCGCCTTATAAGGCTGATGTGGAATTATGCGTTTATAGCACAAATGAAACAACAAACTGTACGGGTGGAAAAAATGGTATTGCAGCGGATATAACGACAGCAAAAGGCTATGTAGCCTCAGTGATCACTCAATCAGGTGGCATTACAGTAAAAGGGAATGGCACATTAACAAATATGGAATATATTCTGCAAGCTACAGGTAATGCTGCAACAGGTGTAACTTGGACGACTACCTGTAAAGGAACGGATGCATCTTTATTTCCAGCAAATTTTTGCGGAAGTATCACACAATGACGAGCTATGCTTTACTTCATACTCAGCGTGTAACCGCTCAAAATGGCGAGGTATTTACGATCTCGCCAAACCTGTGGGAACGCAATCAGCAGCAACAATCCCTACTCTTGCGGTATTTTGCTTTGCCACTTAAAGAAGAAAATAATCGTATTTGGCTAGGTGTCGATTCTCTTTCTAATCTTTCCGCCTGTGAAACTATTTCGTTTATAACTGGCAAGCTTGTTGAGCCAGTTTTATTAGAAAGCATTCAACTCAAAGAACTATTACAGCAACTTGCTCCTAATCAACCTAAAGTGGAAGAGCAAGTTAAATATTACCAACATCAAGAACAGTCTCATCTTGAACAACAAGATGATGAGCCCGTCATTCGCTTGCTTAATCAAATTTTTGAATCCGCTTTACAAAATAATGCCTCAGATATTCACTTGGAGACCTTATCGGATCATTTCCAAGTGCGGTTTAGAATTGACGGTGTTTTACAAACGCAGCCTCCACTTAGCAAAAATTTGTCTAATCGAATTATTTCTCGCCTAAAACTGCTCGCTAAATTAGATATCACTGAAACCCGACTTCCACAAGATGGACGATTTCAATTTAAAACCACTTTTTCCGATATTCTTGATTTCCGTCTTTCAACATTACCAACTCATTGGGGGGAGAAAGTTGTCCTGAGAGCACAGCAAAATAAACCAGTAGAACTCAGCTTTTCTGAACTGGGCATGACTGAAAGCCAACAACAGGCATTTCAACACGCCCTTAGCCAACCACAAGGATTAATTTTAGTAACTGGCCCAACAGGAAGTGGGAAAAGTATCTCACTTTACACCGCACTTCAGTGGCTAAATACGCCTGATAAACATATTATGACCGCTGAAGATCCCATTGAAATTGAGCTTGATGGCATTATTCAAAGCCAAATTAATCCACAGATTGGATTAGATTTTAGCCGTCTATTGCGCGCTTTTTTACGCCAGGATCCAGACATTATTATGCTAGGTGAAATTCGCGATGAAGAAAGTGCAATGATTGCACTACGTGCCGCCCAAACGGGGCATTTAGTGCTTTCAACTTTACATACCAATGATGCAATATCTGCCATATCTCGCTTACAACAACTCGGTATTCAACAACATGAAATTGAAAACAGTTTACTACTCGTCATTGCACAGCGTCTTGTACGAAAAATCTGTCCAAAGTGCGGTGGAAATTTAATAAATTCTTGTGATTGCCATCAAGGTTATCGAGGTCGAATCGGCGTGTATCAATTTCTACATTGGCAACAGAATGGCTATCAAACGGATTTTAAAAATTTACGTGCGAGTGGTTTAGAAAAAGTGAGCCAAGGTATAACAGATGAGAAAGAAATTGAACGTGTGTTAGGTAAAAACTCATGACTAAAAAACTCTTTTATTATCAAGGTAGTAACGCATTAAATCAGAAACAAAAAGGCTCAATTATTGCGGATACGAAACAACAAGCACACTTTCAATTAATAAGCCGTGGGCTTACTCACATCAAATTACAACAAAACTGGCAATTTGGGGCAAAGCCCAAAAATTCAGAAATCAGTGAATTACTCAATCAATTAGCGACATTGCTACAATCCGCAATTCCGTTAAAAAACAGCCTGCAAATTTTGCAACAAAATTGTACTCAAATTATGCTCAACGAATGGCTTGAACGACTGATTCAATCTATTGAATCTGGTTTAGCATTCTCACAGGCCATTGAACAACAAGGAAAATATCTCACACAACAAGAAATTCAACTGATTCAAGTGGGAGAAATGACGGGAAAACTTTCCGTTGTTTGTAAAAAAATAGCCACCCATCGTAGCCAATCTTTAGCATTACAACGTAAATTACAGAAAATTATGTTATATCCCTCAATAGTGTTAGGAATTTCACTATTACTAACACTCGCATTATTGCTTTTTATCGTGCCTCAATTTGCTGAAATGTACAGTGGTAATAATGCTGAGTTACCAACAATAACCGCAATATTGCTCTCTATATCCAATTTTCTTAAGCAAAAGATTGGTATTTTGCTATTTTTCTCCTTTAGTTTTTTTCTATTTTATTACTTCTATCTAAAACGCCAGATTTGGTTTCATCAACAGAAAAACCAACTTATCTCTGTCACGCCTATTTTTGGAACAATTCAAAAGCTTTCACGTTTAGTGAACTTTAGTCAAAGTTTACAAATTATGTTGCAAGCTGGCGTACCGCTTAATCAAGCACTAGACAGTTTTCTCCCTCGCACACAAACATGGCAAACCAAGAAAACTCTCGTAAATGACATCGTATTAGATAAAGAAGTGCGGTCAATTTTACAATGGGTTTCTCAAGGCTATGCGTTTTCTAATAGTGTAAGTAGCAATCTTTTCCCGATGGAAGCACAACAAATGTTACAAATTGGTGAGCAAAGCGGAAAACTCGCTTTGATGCTAGAGCACATAGCGGATAATTACCAAGAAAAACTTAATCATCAAATTGACTTACTATCACAAATGCTAGAACCATTAATGATGGTGATCATCGGCAGTCTGATTGGAATTATTATGATGGGAATGTATTTACCTATCTTTAATATGGGGTCGGTTATTCAATGATTTACTTCGCAATGTTTTTATTAGGCGGCATCTTAGGGATCGCATTGTGGTTCTACCTATCTGGTTTTATTACACGTTTGCAGCAAGAGATTTATGCGACTTACGTTGAATTATTTCCACAAAACCGGGCTCCATTTCAATCTCACTTTGCCTCTATTCAACAAAAAAAGTGCGGTCATATTTTGAGGTATTTTTTAAGTGTTGGAATTGGATTTATATTTTTACAAATTGCCTTCAAAGATTCTATTTTTACTGTATGGTTCGGACTCACACTTCTTATCCTTTGGGCAATCAGTTATCTTGATTGGCACTATCAACTTATTTCTACGACTCCCTGTTTATGGTTACTTACTCTTGGTTTATTTGGAGCAGACAATAATTTTTCATTGCTTACGTTATCTGAAAGCATAAAAAGTGCGGCAAGTTTTTTTATTGTTTTCTACGCAATCTATTGGATTGCAAAATTCTATTACAAAAAAGAAGCCTTTGGACGGGGAGATTATTGGCTAGCAATGGCATTAGGAAGTTTTATTTATTTAGAAACTTTACCGCACTTTTTATTATTAGCCTCAGTTCTTGGAATATGTTTTTCGCTTATTCATAGGAAGAAAAAAGAATTTTTACCTTTTGCCCCTTTTATGAACTTGTCGGCTATCATCATTTATTTCGTCAAATATTACGGATATTAAAAAGGGGAAAACATAATATTTTCCCCTTGTTCTTCATAGAAGTGCGGTTACTTTTACGAACGTTTCATCACTTCAAAAAACTCTTCGTTGGTTTTCGCCATCATGAGCTTATCAATCAAGAATTCCATTGCATCCACTTCATCCATTGGATTAAGAATCTTACGAAGAATCCACATTTTTTGTAATTCGTCAGCTGTTGTGAGTAAGTCTTCTTTACGAGTACCAGAGCGTTTAAAGTCAATAGCTGGGAATACGCGTCTTTCTGCAATTTTACGAGAAAGGTGTAATTCCATATTACCTGTACCTTTAAATTCTTCGAAAATAACTTCATCCATTTTCGAACCGGTATCAACTAGCGCAGTCGCAATAATCGTTAAACTACCACCTTCTTCCACGTTACGCGCTGCACCAAAGAAACGTTTTGGACGATGCAACGCGTTAGCATCCACACCACCAGACAAAATTTTACCTGAAGCGGGGGTTACTGTATTGTAAGCGCGCGCTAAACGAGTAATAGAGTCAAGCAGAATCACCACATCTTTTTTATGCTCTACTGAACGTTTTGCTTTTTCAATTACCATTTCAGCTACTTGAACGTGACGAGTTGCAGGCTCATCAAAAGTAGAAGCAATCACTTCACCTTTTACTGAACGTTGCATTTCTGTTACTTCTTCTGGGCGTTCATCAATCAATAATACGATAAGTTCCACATCAGGATAATTATGCGTGATACTTTGCGCAATATTTTGCAGCAACATGGTTTTACCTGCTTTTGGTGGAGCAACAATCAAACCACGTTGACCTTTACCAATTGGTGATGCTAAATCCAAAATACGGGCGGTTAAATCTTCTGTTGAGCCATTTCCTCGCTCCATTCTTAAACGAGAGTTAGCATGTAATGGTGTTAAGTTTTCAAATAAGATTTTGCTACGAGAAACTTCAGGTTTGTCATCATTAACTTGATCAACTTTTAAAAGTGCAAAATAGCGTTCGCCTTCTTTTGGTGGACGAATTTTACCTTCGATTTTATCACCAGTTTGAAGATTAAAACGACGAATTTGACTTGGGGAAACATAGATATCATCAGGGCCTGCAAGGTAGGAACTGTCAGCAGAACGAAGGAAACCAAAACCATCTGGTAAGATTTCTAATACGCCGCCGCCGAAAATATCTTCACCGCTTTTGGCGTGCTGTTTTAAAATTGCAAAGACAATATCTTGTTTACGTAAACGAGCTAAATTCTCTAAGCCCATTTGTTCTTCGCCAAGTTTCACAAGATCAGAAACAGGCGTATTTTTAAGTTCAGTTAAATGCATAATGAATAAATATTGGAATTAATAAGAATTGATGATTCGAATGGTGGGCTTGCACCCTTTGAATGGCGCGTAAATTACCACTAAAACCCTGTACTGTCTAGCGTTTCTTTATATTTAATCTAAAAAATTACCGCACTTTTCTTTCTCTTTTTAACATAGAAGTTTAGCCGTCTAGATTGTTATTTATTTGATTTTTCATTAGAATACGGACAATTTGTAAGGTTATCAATAAGCACTAAGGTAAATTATGGCGGATTGGGACGGAAAATATATCAGCCCTTATGCAGAACATGGCAAAAAAAGCGAGCAAGTAAAAAAAATTACTGTGTCTATTCCAATCAAAGTATTGGAGATTTTGACAAATGAACGCACTCGCCGCCAATTAAAAAGTTTACGTCATGCAACTAACAGTGAATTACTTTGCGAAGCATTTTTGCATGCTTTCACCGGTCAACCTTTGCCCACCGATGCAGATTTAATGAAAGAGCGTAATGATGAAATCCCTGAAGATGCCAAAGTGCTTATGCGTGAATTAGGTGTCGATCCAGAAAGTTGGGAATATTAACCGCACTTTTCACTTATCCGTTCAAGCCATTCAAAATTGAACATTCAGGGTTGTCATTGCCCTGACAACTGTCGTGCCAGTGCTGCAATTTTTGTACCATTTTTTGTAACTGTTCTATTTGTTGATTTAATGTCGCAATATGTTGAGCTGTTAGCACTTTCACTTCTCGGCAGCTACGCTTAGGATTATCTTGTAGTGTTAATAATTGTGCGATTTGATGTAACGAAAACCCAACATTGCGTGAGTGTCGAATAAAATGCAACCTTTCTAAATCACTTTCTCCATAATTTCGATAGCCTGACAAACTGCGAACAGCGGGTTTAATTAACCCCATTTTTTCATAATCACGGATTTGTTTTGTAGATAAACCTACTAATTTTGCGGCTTCACTAATATTCATAAAAAACTTCTTGACCTTAACCTTATGTAAAGGTTTATAGTGTAGCCATCAATAAAACAACTAACAAGGAGTAAAAATGAAAACTATCACATTAAACATAAAAGGCATACATTGCGGCTGTTGCGTAAAAAGTCTTACTCAAGTTTTAACAGAATTAGATGGTGTACAATCTGCTGATGTGCAATTAGAGGGTAAAGTAAATATTACTTTTGATGAAAATCGAGTCAATGTTGCACAGCTGATTGAGGTCATTGAAGATGCTGGATTTGACGCCACAGAGTAAAAAAATTTCGATTCAGATTGGTGGGATGGTCTGCCAATCTTGTGCCAATCGCATTCATCAATAAAACAACTAACAAGGAGTAAAAATGAAAACTATCACATTAAACATAAAAGGCATACATTGCGGCTGTTGCGTAAAAAGTCTTACTCAAGTTTTAACAGAATTAGATGGTGTACAATCTGCTGATGTGCAATTAGAGGGTAAAGCAAATATTACTTTTGATGAAAATCGAGTTAATGTTGCACAGTTGATTGAGGTAATTGAAGATGCCGGATTTGACGCCACAGAGTAAAAAAATTTCGATTCAGATTGGTGGGATGACCTGCCAATCTTGTGCCAATCGTATTGAAAAAGTTTTAAATAAAAAACCATTTGTGCAACAAGCAGGCGTAAATTTTGCTGCCGAAGAAGCACAAGTTGTATTTGACGCTACGCAAACAAGCGAAACTCAAATTATCGAGATTATCCATAAAACAGGTTTCTCTGCCCATATCAAACAAACCAACGAATTACCAATAGAAAAAAATACATCAATCCCTTGGCGATTAATCGTACTTTGGATAATCAATATTCCATTTCTGATTGGTATGCTTGGTATGATAGGTGGCTCCCATCACTTGATGTTACCCCCTATTTGGCAATTTGCATTAGCGAGCATTGTGCAACTTTGGTTAGCCATTCCATTTTATCGCGGAGCAATCGGTAGTATTCGTGGTGGACTTGCCAATATGGATGTACTGGTCAGCACAGGAACGCTCACTATTTATCTTTATTCTGCTTTTATGCTGTTTTACCACGCCGATCATGCAATGGGGCATGTGTATTTTGAAGCTTCTGTAATGGTAATTGGTTTTGTCAGTCTTGGAAAATTTCTTGAAGATCGCACTAAAAAGCACAGCCTAAATAGTTTGAGTATGCTCTTGCAACTGACACCGAAAAAAGTCATTGCTCTACGTAATGACAAATGGACTGAAATTGCCCTTGACCAAGTAAATATCGGCGAAATCATTCGTACGAATCAAGGCGAGCGTATTGCAGCAGACGGTATAATTGAAAGTGGAAATGGATGGTGTGATGAAAGCCATTTAACGGGCGAGTCTCGTCCAGAAGAAAAACAGAAAGGTGGAAAAGTATTAGCGGGGGCGATGGTAACAGAAGGTTCTATTATCTATCGAGCAAATCAGCTTGGTAGCCAAACCTTACTTGGCGATATGATGAATGCATTATCAGATGCACAAGGATCAAAAGCGCCAATCGCACGATTTGCTGACAAAGTTGCTTCCGTGTTTGTGCCTGTCGTTTTAGTGATTTCACTTGTTACTTTCGCACTTACTTATATTCTGACGAATGATAGTGTATCTTCACTTATTCACGCTGTATCTGTGCTTGTGATTGCTTGCCCTTGTGCCTTGGGATTAGCCACACCAGCATCCATAATGGTTGGTTTAGGTAAAGCGGTCAATGCTGGCGTATGGTTTAAAGATGCGGCAGCAATGGAGGAAACCGCCCATGTGGATACCGTTGTACTTGATAAAACTGGCACACTAACAAAAGGTGAACTTGAAATCTCAGCTCTATGGCAGCCACAAAGTGCGGTGTATTCTGAAGACGATTTGTATCGTTTTGCCGCAGCCGTTGAACAACAAGCTAACCACCCAATTGCAAAAGCTATTGTGCAAGCAGCAGAACAAAAAATGTTAGACATTCCCACCGCACTTTTTGCAAAGATGGAAGTCGGTCAAGGCATTCAAGCCGAATTAGAACAAGTGGGAACAATAAAAGTTGGTAAACCTGATTATTGCGGTTTAATCTTGCCTAAAAATTTAGAGGATATCTGGCAAATTGCGAGCATTGTCGCGGTATCTATAAATGATGAACCAGTTGGTGCATTTGCGCTGACGGATACCTTAAAAAACGATAGTTTGCACGCCATTCAACGCTTACAACAGCAAAATATTGATGTTGTAATTATGAGTGGCGATCAACAATCTGTCGTGGATTACATCGCTAAACAACTCGGAATTAAGAAAGCCTTTGGTGGACTCAGCCCTAGAGATAAGGCGGAACAAATTCAAAAGCTGAAAGATCTAGGTCATGTTGTTGCAATGGTAGGTGATGGGATAAATGATGCGCCTGCTTTGGCCGCTGCAAACGTCAGTTTTGCGATGAAATCAGGTTCAGATATTGCAGAACAAACCGCATCTGCAACGCTTATGCAACATTCGGTGAATCAACTTGTGGATGCGCTTTTTATTGCAAGAGCAACCTTGAAAAATATCAAACAAAATCTATTTTTTGCTTTGATTTACAATATTCTCGGCATCCCCCTTGCCGCTTTCGGTTTTCTAAATCCCGTGATTGCTGGAGGTGCAATGGCGATGAGTTCAATTTCCGTATTGATGAACGCCTTAAGATTGAAAAAAGTGCGGTTCTAATTTCATTTATTTTTATACGCAATCGGTGTCGTGCTCGCACCGATTTTTTTGTCGCTGAAAATTACCGCACTTTTTATAAAAAAATTTTAACTTGATCACAATTTTAGAATTTGCTCTTTGAGATTCTCTATTTATCGGCATAACATAATACTCAAATTTTGTTAGGGCATATTTTGCTCTGCAAATTGACAAATTTAAGTAATTTATGCTTTGGAGCAAACTATGAAACCAACAGAAAAACTCAAATGGAACAAATTTGATGCAACATGGATGTTAAACCTTTTCGGTACGGCGGTTGGAGCAGGTGTCTTATTCCTACCTATTAACGCAGGGATGGGCGGATTTTGGCCGTTAGTTTTAATGGCAATTATCGTCGGGCCAATGACTTATTTTGCTCATCGTGGCTTAGCTTATTTTGTGCTTTCATCAAAAAATCCTGGTAGCGATATTACTGAAGTAGTGGAAGAACACTTTGGTAAAACAGCGGGTAAACTTATCACCCTACTTTATTTCTTCGCGATTTTCCCCATTCTTTTAATTTACGGCAACGGTATTACTAACACAGTCGATTCTTTCATTGTGAATCAACTTGGCATGGCATCGCCAAACCGAGCCATTCTCTCTTTTGTATTAATTGCAGTATTGATTTCCGTTATGCTATTTAATGAAAAAGTAATGTTAAAAATCACAGAATGGCTTGTTTACCCATTAGTATTAATTTTATTCGCACTTTCTATTTACTTAATTCCAGAATGGAATGGTGCGATGTTACATGAATTCCCAACAGCAGGCGGTTTCGTCACCACATTGTGGCTTACTATTCCTGTATTGGTATTCTCATTTAACCATTCACCAGCAATTTCATCTTTCACTTGCTCACAATTCCGTGAATACAAAACTTTCGATGGTGCAGAACGCCATATCAGCCATACAGAAAAAGGTACCTCAACGATTTTGTTATTCTTCGTAATGTTCTTCGTATTTAGCTGTGTATTAACACTAACACCTGAAGAATTAGTGGCAGCAAAAGCACAAAATATCAGTATCTTGTCTTTCTTAGCGAATAAATTTGATAATCCATATATCTCTTATTTTGGCCCGCTTGTCGCATTCTTAGCGATTACTAGCTCATTCTTCGGTCACTATATGGGTGCACGTGAAGGCTTAGAAGGCTTATATTTGAAAATGAAAGGCGAATCTGTAAATCGAAAAAAACTCAATTATGCGACCGCTCTTTTCTTCTTATTAACTTTATGGGGCGTTGCGATTATTAATCCAAGTATCTTAGGCTTAATCGAATCTCTTGGCGGTCCAATCATTGCAATGATTTTGTTTATCATGCCAATGTACGCGATTCGAAAAATCCCAGCGATGAAACGCTACAGCGGACGTTTCAGCAATGTTTTTGTAACGATTATGGGATTAATCGCTATCTCTGCGGTTGTTTATGGATTATTATAAGCGCCCTTTAAAGTTTAGCGAATTTTGAGAAATTTATGATTAGCGTATTTGATATGTTTAAAGTGGGAATTGGGCCATCCAGTTCCCATACTGTCGGCCCGATGAAAGCCGGCAAACAATTTATAGACGACTTAATTGAACGAAATCAATTTGAACAAACGGCTGAAATTCATGTGGATGTGTATGGTTCTCTTTCGATGACAGGGAGAGGCCACAGCACTGATATCGCTATCATTATGGGGTTAGCGGGTTATTTACCACATAATGTGGATATCGATATGATTCCAGGTTTTATCGAAAAAGTGAAACAAACTGCGCTTTTACCAATTAATGTTGGTCAAAAGACGGTAAAATTTGATTTTGAAAATAATCTTATTTTCCACCGCACTTTTTTAAAATTGCACGAAAATGGCATGACAATTACCGCTCTTGATGAAAATCGCACAGAGCTTTATCGCCAAACCTACTATTCGATCGGTGGTGGTTTTATTGTCGATGAAGCTCATTTTGGTCAAGAAGAAAAAAACACAGTCCAAGTGCCTTATCCTTACAAAAATGCAGAAGATATTTTAAAACATTGCAGTGATAACGGCTTAATGCTTTCGACTGTGATGCTAGAGAATGAAGTTGCCTTGCATGGCAAAGAGGCTGTAAGTGCTCATCTAGAGAATGTCTGGAAAACGATGCAGGCTTGTATTGAACACGGTATTCACACAGAGGGCATATTACCCGGCCCTTTAAGAGTACCACGTCGTGCAGCTTCACTTTATCGTGTGTTGCAAGCTAATACGAATTTATCTAACGATCCAATGCGCGTGATTGATTGGGTCAATATGTTTGCGCTTGCTGTTAATGAAGAAAATGCAGCTGGCGGACGCGTAGTCACTGCACCAACCAACGGCGCATGCGGGATTATTCCGGCTGTACTTGCTTACTATGAGAAGTTCATCTCACCATTAACACCTGAAATCATTGAACGCTATTTATTAGCAGCAGGTATGATTGGTTCACTTTATAAAATGAATGCTTCGATTTCTGGCGCAGAAGTGGGTTGCCAAGGTGAAGTGGGTGTAGCCTGTTCAATGGCTGCTGCAGGACTAGCTGAAATTCTGGGAGGTAATCCACTGCAAGTATGCATCGCAGCTGAGATTGCAATGGAGCATAACTTAGGATTAACTTGCGACCCTGTCGGTGGTCAAGTTCAAGTACCTTGTATCGAACGTAATGCGATTGCTTCAGTTAAAGCAATCAACGCGTCTCGAATGGCTTTACGTCGTACCACTAATCCAAGAGTAACCTTAGATAAAGTGATTGAAACAATGTATGAAACAGGCAAAGATATGAACGCCAAGTATCGCGAAACATCTCAAGGCGGACTTGCAGTTAAAATTGTTTGTACTTAAATATAAAAATCTCAATTCAATTTATCATATATAAAACTAAAGCCTTGATTTGATCTGCACCTCAAAAGTTGGGCTAAACAACCAACTGATTAAGGTGTAGATTTTTTATGACTAAATACAACTAATCTTTCAAACAACAGGTGATCGATTTTTATCTTCTACAAGATAAAAATCGTTCTATCCCACTAAAGCACTTTCAACTTGCAGAACGAATATTAAAGCGTTGGATTAAACAATTTCATCACAATGGAATCAATGGATTATTAGTACTAGGTAAGAAACCAAAAGTACTTCCTTGAATTTAAATTCTATGTTGTTTAAGCGGTTAAACAAGGGAAATGCTCTGCAGAATCTACCTATCTGCATTTCGGTATTGCTAGTTCAGGGATAATTAATCAATGGGTGCAAGCCTCTGAAAGACAAGGTATAAACGGCTTAATGACAAAACCTAAAGGTCGTCCCAGTATGAAACCCCAATATTCCAAAATGCCTCCTAAGCCCAAAACACGAGAAGACTAGTTGTAATTAGAGAACCTCAAACTTCGTGTGCAGAATGCTATCCTAAAAAAGTTGCAGATGCTAAACCAACAAAAAATGCAGCAAAAGTCGAAATCGTAAAAGTATTAAGGATAGACTTTTCATTTCAGATATTGCTTGATTTAATTGGGCTAGCACGCCGTGTTTTCTTTTATCATTTGAAAGAAAAAATCAATAAAGATAGTGCGATATCACAAGAACTTATGAAAATTTATTGAAACGTTATGGTTATCGTCGTAGTACTCTGGAGATTAGAAAAAACTAAATATCAATCATAAGAAAGTCCAACGTCTGATGAATATACTGAACATACAAGGGAAAAGTAAGAGAAAAAATACCGCATTTACCAAGCTGAAATAGGTCATATTGCTGATAATTTATTAGAACGCCACTTTACCGCAAGCCAACCAAACGAAAAATTGGTAACAGGCCTCACTGAATTTAAATGTGCGGAAGGTAAGCTTTATTTATCGCCAGTTAAAGGAGGATTTAATCATGAAATTATTGCCTATGATTTATTAATAAGCCCGAATTTTTAGCAAATTACCCGAATGATGGAGCAATAGATAACAAGGCTTAATGGTTCCCAGTTGAAACACGGTATTCGACAAAGTATGTAGATAAAAGGAAATTGTTCAGATAATGCGGCGATAGAGAGCTTTTGAGGCGGTTAAAAACAGCGTGCTGCGATGTAAAATAATTTGATACTTTTGAGCAGGTCGAAAAAGGATTCATGATTACAATCATAAGCGTATTCAGTGTAAACTAAAAGAACTAAGCTCATTAATTAGAGAGCTTAGTTCTTCTTGATTTAATAGTTTAACTTTCTGGGCTGGGCAGTAATTTTACCGCTCTTTTTTCTTTGCTTTGAAGATTAACGCATGGTCACGAATTCTTCTGAACCCGTTGGGTGAATAGCTACAGTGTTATCAAAATCAGCTTTTGTTGCGCCCATTTTGATTGCGACGGCAAATCCTTGAATCATTTCATCTACACCAAAACCAATGCCATGTAAACCCACAACTTTTTCATCTTTACCCACACAAACTAATTTCATTTTGCACGGTTGGCGATGTTGAGTAACTGCCGTGTACATTGCTGTGAAAGAGGATTTATATACCTTAACATTTTCAGCACCATATTGTTCGATAGCTTGAGGTTCAGTTAAACCTACGGTGCCGATTGGTGGATGGCTGAATACAACAGTTGGAACTAAATTGTAATCTAAATGTTCAGTTGGTTTATTGTTGAATAAACGCTCAGAAAGGCGACGACCTGCTGCAACTGCAACTGGTGTTAATTCAATGCCGTTTTCGATAATATCGCCTACCGCATAAATGCCTTTCACATTAGTATTTTGATATTTATCCACTTTGACATAGCCGTGTTCATTCGTTTCTACGCCAGCATTTTCTAAGCCAATTTTATCTGTCGCTGGAACACGACCCGCAGCCCAAATAACACAGTCCACAGTAACATCAGATTGACCATCACATTTTACTGTAAGTGAACCATCTGCATTTTTAACAATTTCAGATGGTGTGGAATTGGTATGTAATTGAATTCCATCCTGCGCAAGCACTTCCACTAGTGTTTCTACGATTAATGGATCTTGATTACGCATTGGCGCATGGCGACGCACTAATAAATGCGTTTCCACGCCTAAGCTGTTTAATACACCAGAAAGTTCAACGGCAATATAGCCGGCACCGATAACAGCAGCGCGTTTTGGTAATTCGGTTAATGCAAAGAAACCATCTGAATCAATACCGTATTCTTGTCCTTTAATGTTTGGACGATATGGGCGACCACCTGTTGCGATTAAAATATGATCTGCGGTTACTTGTTCTTTTGTACCATCAGAAAGTGTTACTTCAATAGTATGAGCATTGACAAATTTTCCGAAACCGTTAATTACATCAATGTTATTTTTTGCTAATACATTGTTATAAGATGTATGAATACGACCAATATAGGCTTGGCGACTTTCAATCAGTTTTGAAAAATCAAATTTTTTTATTTCAACATCAAAACCATAATCTGGCGCATAATTGTTAATTGCTTCTGCAATATGTGCACCATAAAACATTACTTTTTTAGGTACGCAACCTACATTTACACAAGTACCGCCAAGATGTTTTGCTTCAATGATTGCGCATTTTTTTCCATAGCTTGCAGCACGATTTAGAGAAGCAATACCGCCACTGCCACCGCCAATAGCGATGTAATCATAATGTTTAGTCATAGTTTGATCCTTTTTTGAACTCAAAAACTTTCCGTATTTTGCCTAATTTTTATAAAGAATGCTATAAATTGATGTAATTGGTTTTATGAATATTTTTATTCTTTTTGAATAGATGATTCGCTTTAGATGATTTTATGTGAAAAGTAGTATGTAGAATAAAATGACATCATAAAAAATGAGGAAGGTTATATTAACCTTCCTCACTTAAGAGATCTCTAATTAGCTATTCGATTAATTAGCATATTGATTAATCGCAGCGGATACTTCTTGATCTTGATAAATGTTATTCACAATATCGTTAAATGTTTGAGATAGAACTTTTTGAATTTCGTCATTATCCGCGTTTAATGCGCCTTCTTGTGAGCGAGTAGCATTAAATGCTTTATTGTATGAGCCTTTCGCGCCTTGAACATAAACAGTCGCTTGAATTTTGGTATTAAGTTTATAACGAAGATTACCTTGTTCTACTTGCGTAGCAAATTCACGCACATCCACAGTTACCCACGCATTTGATCCATTGGATTGCCCAATTCTGAAACCTTTACTAATAAGATTTTGTTGCATTACTTGTTGGAATAATTGTGTAACACTCGGTGATGAATTTAATTTAATGAGTTCTCCACGTTTGGTATAGCTAGCGATATCTTGCGTTGTTCGGCTATCTTTCGTTGTTACATACACAATCGCATTTTGATTAATGTTCATTGTGGCATTCGGTGCTGGTAGTGTGAACGTTAATGTATTTGATTGTGCTTGGCAGCCAGCAAGGAACAGCGTAGCGGCTGCAATACTTATTGCTGATAATGTTTTGATTTTGTTTGATAATGTCATAATTTCCCCAATGAGCCAGTTAAAACTGTGTTATTCTTGCAAACTTCATTGCTAATGTATAGCGTTTCATTGTGATTTTGTGGAGATTTATGATGTCTGTTCAACAAACTATCGAACAAAAAATTCAACTAGAATTTCAACCGCACTTTTTTCGTGTAGAAAATGAAAGCCACTTACATAGTTCTGGTCGTGGCGAGGAATCTCATTTTAAATGTGTGATTGTGAGTAATGTTTTTGAAGGAATGCGTAAAGTGCAGCGTCATCAACGTGTTTATCAATCGCTTGCAGATGAGCTTAATAGAGGTGTTCATGCGTTAGCATTGCACTTGTTTACCGTAGAGGAATGGGGCAAGTTAAATGAGAAAATTCCCGCTTCAACGAAATGCGCAGGCGTTGGACATTAATTTTTTATGTTATGAAGATGTAACATTTTTTTGATATATCGCAAAAGGTTTTTACAAAAAAGTAGGCGTTTAAGTAGCGAAAAAAGCAGATTTTCGCTAGAATAAGGCGTTTAATTTTATCCAAATTCAATTTCTCGATAAGCATGTTTATCGTGAAGTTAACCGATTTGAGTTTTTTATTTTTGTGGCATTAATGTCTTTTTATAGGCATTTTGCCACGCTCAAACACGAGATTGCATTTAACTTGCTTATTTGCAATTGTATTTTTAACCTTGAAAAGTAGTGCAAACAGTATGATTACAATTAAGAAAGGCTTGGATCTCCCAATTGCGGGAAAACCAGCACAAGTAATCCACAACGGAAATGTTGTGAATCAAGTTGCGATTCTAGGTGAGGAGTATGTGGGGATGCGTCCTTCGATGAAGGTGCGCGAAGGCGATATTGTAAAGAAAGGCCAAGTGCTTTTTGAAGACAAGAAAAATCCAGGTGTGATTTTTACAGCCCCTGCAAGTGGTACTATCACTGTAATCAATCGTGGTGAGAAGCGCGTATTACAATCTGTCGTAATTAATGTGGAAGGACATGAGCAAATTATTTTCGCAAAATATAGTGCAGAACAATTGAATACGCTTTCTTCTGAACAAGTAAAACAAAACCTTGTTGAATCAGGTTTATGGACTGCATTACGTACTCGTCCATTTAGCAAAGTGCCTGCGATTGATAGTGAGCCGTCCTCAATTTTCGTGAATGCAATGGATACCAATCCATTAGCCGCAGATCCTGCAATTGTGCTAAAAGAATTTTGGCAAGATTTCACGAATGGTTTAACGGTATTAAGTCGTTTATTCCCTTCAAAACCGTTACACTTGTGTAAAGCAGGTGATACCAATATCCCAACCGTTGATCTTGAAAATTTACAGATTCATGATTTCGGTGGCGTTCACCCAGCAGGACTTGTTGGTACTCATATTCATTTTATTGATCCTGTTGGTGTAAATAAAACTGTATGGCACATCAATTATCAAGATGTGATCGCAGTGGGTAAATTATTTACAACAGGCGAGCTTTATGTTGAACGCGTTATTTCTCTTGCTGGTCCGCAAGTGAAAGAACCTCGTTTAATTCGCACTGTAATTGGTGCTAATCTCTCTCAATTAACCCAAAATGAATTAAGTGCGGGTAAAAATCGCGTAATTTCAGGTTCAGTGCTTTGTGGACAAACAGCAAAAGGTGCGCATGACTATTTAAGTCGTTATGCATTGCAAGTATCGGTAATCGCTGAAGGTAATGAGAAAGAATTCCTTGGTTGGATTACACCGCAATCTAATAAATATTCAATTACTCGTACAGTGTTAGGTCACTTCGGTAAGAAATTATTCAACTTCACTACGGCTGAAAACGGTGGTGAGCGTGCAATGGTTCCAATTGGTAGCTATGAGCGTGTTATGCCGTTGGATATTTTACCGACATTATTATTACGTGATTTAATCATGGGTGATACCGATGGCGCGCAAGCGTTAGGTTGTCTCGAATTAGACGAAGAAGACTTAGCATTATGCTCTTTCGTTTGCCCAGGCAAATATGAATACGGTTCAATCTTGCGTCAAGTATTAGATAAGATTGAGAAGGAAGGTTAAAAATGGGTTTGAAAAATCTTTTTGAAAAAATGGAACCCGCGTTTTTACCAGGTGGTAAATACAGCAAGCTTTATCCGATCTTTGAATCGATTTATACCTTGCTTTATACACCAGGTACAGTAACGCACAAAAACACTCACGTTCGTGATGCGTTAGACTCAAAACGTATGATGATTACGGTTTTCCTTGCGTTGTTCCCTGCGATTTTCTACGGGATGTACAATGTGGGTAACCAAGCGATTCCTGCCTTAAATCAATTAGGCAATTTAGATCAACTAATTGCTAATGATTGGCACTATGCACTTGCAAGTTCATTAGGTTTAGATTTAACTGCCAATGCAACTTGGGGCTCAAAAATGGCGCTGGGTGCAATTTTCTTTTTACCAATTTACTTAGTGGTGTTCACCGTTTGTACGATTTGGGAATTATTGTTCTCAGTTGTGCGTGGTCATGAAGTAAATGAAGGGATGTTCGTTTCAACCATTTTATTTGCGTTAATCGTTCCACCAACATTGCCATTATGGCAAGCCGCATTAGGTATTACTTTTGGTATCGTTGTTGCAAAAGAAATTTTTGGTGGCGTTGGTCGTAACTTCATGAACCCTGCACTTGCAGGCCGAGCTTTCTTGTTCTTCGCCTATCCAGCTCAAATTTCAGGTGATACTGTTTGGACTGCCGCTGATGGTTTCTCTGGCGCAACCGCCCTTTCACAATGGTCGCAAGGCGGTCAGGGTGCATTACAACATACTGTAACTGGTGCTCCAATTACTTGGATGGATGCTTTTGTTGGTAATTTACCTGGTTCAATGGGTGAAGTTTCTACGCTTGCAATTTTAATCGGCGGCGCAGTGATTGTGTTCACTCGTATTGCGGCATGGCGCATCATTGCTGGTGTGATGATTGGTATGATTGCAACTTCAACTCTATTTAATTTAGTTGGTTCTGATACTAATCCAATGTTCTCAATGCCTTGGCATTGGCACCTTGTTTTAGGTGGATTTGCATTAGGTATGGTATTTATGGCAACAGACCCTGTTTCAGCATCCTTTACCAATGCAGGTAAGTGGTGGTACGGTGCATTAATTGGTGTAATGGCTGTATTAATTCGTACTGTAAACCCAGCTTATCCAGAAGGCATGATGTTAGCGATTTTATTTGCAAACTTATTTGCACCGATTTTCGACTACATCGTGGTTCAAGCAAATATCAAACGTCGGAGAGCAAGAACAAATGGCTAAGTTTAATAAAGACAGCGTAGGCGGCACAATTCTTGTCGTATTGCTACTGAGTTTAGTTTGTTCCATTATTGTTGCTGGTTCCGCAGTAATGTTAAAGCCTGCACAAGAAGAACAAAAGTTACTCGATAAACAAAAAAATATCTTAAATGTAGCTGGTCTTTTACAAGAAAATACTAATGTAAAAGAAACTTATGCAAAATTTATCGAGCCTCGTTTCGTTGATCTAGCAACGGGTGAATACACACAACAAGCAGACGATAGCCAACAAGCAATTCCTGCTGATGCCGATAAAGCACGTATCCGTTCTCGTAGCAAAACGACCGAAGTTTATCTTGTAAAAGATGAACAAGGTAAGACTCAACAAGTTATTTTACCAATTTATGGAACTGGCTTGTGGTCAGTGATGTATGGTCTAGTATCTGTTCAACCAGATGGTAATACTATTAATGGTATCACTTACTACCAACATGGTGAAACGCCAGGATTGGGGGGTGAGATCGAAAATCCAAACTGGGCAAGTTTATTTAAAGGTAAAAAATTGTTTGATGAACAACATCAACCTGCAATTCACATCGTGAAAGGGCAAGCTCCACAAGATGAGCATAGTATTGATGGTTTATCAGGCGCGACTTTAACTGGTAATGGTGTACAAGGTACATTTGATTATTGGTTTAGTGCGAACGGTTTTGGTCCATATCTTGAAAAACTTCATGCGGGAGCAAACTAATGTCTGAAAAAGCAAATTATAAAGATCTGTTGTTAGCTCCGGTTGTTAAGAACAACCCGATTGCATTACAAATCTTGGGTATTTGTTCTGCATTAGCGGTAACAACAAAATTAGAAACTGCTGTTGTAATGGCGATTGCAGTAAGTTTGGTAACAGGGTTATCAAGTTTCTTTGTGTCTCTGATTCGCAACTACATTCCAAACAGTATTCGTATTATTGTGCAACTTGCGATTATTGCATCACTTGTAATCGTTGTTGACCAAATATTAAAAGCCTATGCTTATGGTTTATCTAAACAACTTTCAGTATTCGTTGGTTTGATTATTACTAACTGTATCGTAATGGGACGTGCTGAAGCATTTGCGATGAAGTCGCCTCCAGTTGAAAGTTTTATAGATGGTATCGGTAATGGTTTAGGTTATGGTGCGATGTTAATTATCGTAGCATTTTTCCGTGAACTTATCGGTTCAGGTAAATTATTTGGTATGACTATTTTTGAAACCATTCAGAATGGTGGTTGGTACCAAGCAAATGGTTTATTCCTACTTGCACCAAGTGCATTCTTTATCATCGGATTTGTTATCTGGGGATTAAGAACTTGGAAACCAGAGCAACAGGAGAAATAATCAATGGAACATTATATTAGCCTATTTGTTAAGGCAGTCTTCATTGAAAATATGGCACTTTCCTTCTTCTTAGGAATGTGTACTTTCTTAGCAGTATCTAAAAAGGTATCAACTGCGTTCGGTCTTGGTATTGCGGTAACTTTCGTTCTTGGTATCGCCGTGCCAGTAAACCAATTAATTTATGCAAATGTACTAAAAGAAAATGCTTTAATTGAAGGTGTGGACTTATCATTCTTGAACTTCATTACCTTCATTGGGGTTATTGCTGGTTTAGTACAGATTCTTGAAATGGTATTAGATAAATTTATGCCATCTCTTTATAACGCATTAGGGATTTTCTTACCGTTAATCGCAGTAAACTGTGCGATTTTTGGTGGGGTGTCTTTCATGGTTCAACGTGATTACAATTTCCCTGAATCTATCGTGTACGGTTTTGGCTCAGGTTTAGGTTGGATGTTGGCGATTGTTGCGCTTGCTGGCTTAACTGAGAAAATGAAATATGCGGATATTCCTGCTGGGTTAAAAGGTTTAGGTATTACCTTTATCTCTGTTGGTTTAATGGCGTTAGGCTTTATGTCTTTCTCTGGTATTCAATTATAAGGAGTGTAATCAATGAGCGATTCAGTAATTCTTGCACTCGGTATTGCCGCATTTACAGTTATTGTATTAGTGTTAGTGGCGATCATCTTATTTGCGAAATCAAAATTAGTCGATTCTGGTGATATTACTATCGGTATTAATGACGATCCTGAAAAAGCGATCACATTACCTGCAGGTGGCAAATTATTAGGTGCTTTAGCAAGTAAAGGTATTTTCGTATCTTCTGCTTGCGGCGGCGGTGGCTCTTGTGGTCAATGTATTGTTAAAGTGAAAAATGGTGGTGGAGAAATCCTGCCAACCGAACTTTCTCACATTAACAAACGTGAAGCAAAAGAAGGTTATCGTCTAGCTTGTCAAGTTAACGTGAAAGGTAATATGGAAGTTGAACTTCCAGAAGAAATCTTCGGCGTGAAAAAATGGGAATGTACTGTTATTTCTAACGATAACAAAGCGACCTTTATCAAAGAGCTTAAATTAGCGATTCCTGAAGGCGAAGAAGTACCTTTCCGAGCAGGTGGTTATATTCAAATCGAAGCTGATCCACATGTGGTGAACTATAAAGATTTCGATATTCCAGAAGAATACCACGAAGATTGGGATAAATACGATTTATGGCGTTATGTCTCTAAAGTTGACGAGCATATTATTCGTGCTTACTCAATGGCTTCATACCCTGAAGAGAAAGGCATCATTATGCTTAACGTACGTATTGCAACGCCTCCTCCGCGTCAACCTGATGCACCTCCAGGTCAAATGTCTTCATACATTTGGTCATTAAAAGCTGGTGATAAAGTGACTATTTCTGGTCCGTTTGGTGAATTCTTTGCGAAAGAAACCGATGCAGAAATGGTATTTATCGGTGGTGGTGCAGGTATGGCTCCAATGCGTTCTCATATTTTTGACCAGTTAAAACGTCTTCATTCTAAACGTAAAATGTCATTCTGGTATGGTGCTCGTTCTAAACGTGAAATCTTCTATCAAGAAGACTTTGACCAATTACAAGCTGAAAATCCAAACTTTGTATGGCATGTTGCATTATCGGACGCATTGCCTGAAGATAATTGGACTGGTTATACCGGTTTTATTCACAATGTACTTTATGAAAACTACTTGAAAAATCATGAAGCACCAGAAGATTGTGAATACTATATGTGTGGACCTCCAGTGATGAATGCAGCTGTAATTAAAATGTTGAAAGATCTTGGTGTTGAAGATGAAAACATTTTATTAGATGACTTTGGTGGCTGATTTTAGTTAGTCAATTCATCATAAAAACTGACCGCACTTTGTGATGAAGTGCGGTCAAAATTTAAGGTGTTTTTAGAAAATTATCTATGATTACAGGTAAGTTTTGTTGAGATGCCCGTAATTTACAGATGTAGGAAATCCAGATGAAAAAATTAATAAGCGGTATTATGGCGGTGGCAATGGCATTAAGTCTAGCAGCCTGTCAAAAAGAAACAAAAGTTATCTCATTAAGTGGTAAAACAATGGGAACAACTTATCATGTTAAATACCTTGATGAAGGCTCAATGAAAGCAACATCTGAAAAGACGCATGAAGAAATTGAAGCAATCTTAAAAGATGTCAACGCTAAAATGTCCACTTACAAAAAAGATTCGGAACTGAGCCGTTTTAATCAAAATACCCAAGTGAATACACCGATTGAGATTTCAGCAGATTTTGCCAAAGTATTGGCAGAAGCGATTCGTTTAAATAAAGTGACAGAAGGAGCATTGGATGTAACTGTTGGCCCTGTCGTGAATTTATGGGGATTTGGCCCTGAAAAACGCCCAGAAAAACAACCTACACCAGAACAATTAGCTGAGCGCCAAGCTTGGGTTGGTATTGATAAAATTGCCCTCGATATGAGTGGTGCAAAACCGACATTAAGCAAAGCACTTCCTCAAGTTTATGTCGATTTGTCCTCGATTGCTAAAGGCTTTGGTGTTGATCAAGTGGCTGAAAAGTTAGAAGAACTAAATGCTCAGAATTACATGGTTGAAATCGGCGGTGAAATTCGTGCGAAAGGAAAAAATATTGAAGGCAAACCTTGGCAGATCGCAATTGAAAAACCAACTACAACAGGTGAAAGAGCGGTTGAAGCTGTCATTGGATTAGACAATATGGGAATGGCAAGCTCTGGCGATTATCGTATTTACTTTGAAGAAAATGGTAAACGCTTTGCTCATGAAATTGATCCGAAAACAGGTTACCCAATTCAGCATCATTTAGCCTCGATTACGGTACTTGCACCAACCTCAATGACTGCAGATGGCCTATCAACAGGGTTATTTGTACTGGGTGAAGACAAGGCGTTAGAAGTGGCAGAGAAAAATAATTTTGCTATTTACTTAATCATTAAAACAGATAGTGGTTTTGTCACAAAATCATCCTCTGCGTTCAAAAAATTAACAGAAACAAAAGAATAGTTATGCAAACTTTATTTTTTACTTTAATCGCTTTCGTCGCAATTATATTGTTGATGTCTATTGGATTTATTATCAAAAAACAAAGTTTAAAAGGCAGCTGTGGTGGTTTATCTACCCTTGGTATTGCCAAAGCTTGTGATTGTGATAAACCTTGCGATACGCTTCAATCAAAATTAGATGCGGGCGATGAACAAGCAAAAGCCGAATATGAGCAAAAATTTGCGAAAAAAGATGATGACTCACAATTTTATGAAGTGAAATAACTTGCTCAAAAATGACCGCACTTTATGTGCAAAATAAACTTAACGGCAAAATTATTTTGCCGTTTTCTCATTCAATTACCAATGTGTTTCGCCTTAACCGAAGTTACGGGAGAACTATGTTAATTTCAAATACTTATAATCAACACTTTCCTCAATTGACGCAAGAACAGCTTGCGAGAAATGCGACAAAAAAAGTGATTTGTGGTATGTCTGGCGGAGTGGATTCTTCTGTGTCAGCTTTTATTCTTCAACAGCAAGGCTATCAGGTGGAAGGCCTGTTTATGAAAAACTGGGAAGAAGATGATGATACGGATTACTGCACTGCAGCAGCTGATCTTGCAGATGCTCAAGCAGTATGTGATAAATTGGGTATCAAACTACATAAAATTAATTTTGCGGCAGAATACTGGGATAATGTTTTTGAGCATTTTCTAACTGAATATAAAGCAGGGCGCACGCCAAACCCAGATATTCTGTGTAATAAAGAAATTAAATTTAAAGCATTTTTAGAATATGCCGCTGAAGATCTTGGTGCTCATTACATTGCAACAGGGCATTATGTACGTAGAGCCGATGATGATGAAAATGCAAAATTATTACGTGGTCTAGACGCTAATAAAGATCAAAGTTATTTTCTTTATACCTTAAGCCACAAACAAGTGGGGCAAAGTTTATTCCCCGTTGGTGAAATTGAGAAACCCATTGTTCGCGCTATTGCTGAAGATCTTGGCTTAATTACGGCAAAGAAAAAAGACTCTACCGGTATTTGTTTTATTGGTGAGCGTAAATTTAAGGATTTCTTAGCGCGTTACTTACCGGCTCAACCTGGCGATATTCGTACTGTTGATGGTGAAATTATTGGTCGTCATGATGGGTTGATGTATCACACGTTGGGGCAGCGTAAAGGATTAGGCATTGGGGGTTTAAAAAATGCGGGTGATGAGGCTTGGTATGTGGTAGATAAGGATGTAGAAAATAATGAACTTATTGTCGCGCAGGGGCACGAGCATCCTCGTTTATTTTCAAAAGGTTTGATTGCTAGCCAATTACATTGGGTTGATCGTGAACCAATTCGAGAGTTATTACGTTGCACGGTAAAAACGCGCTATCGCCAACAAGATATTCCTTGTGTGATTGAACCGATTGATGATGAAACTATTCGAGTTATTTTTGATGAATCTCAATCAGCAGTAACCCCAGGGCAATCTGCCGTATTTTATCTTGGTGATGTTTGTTTGGGCGGTGGTATTATCGAAGAAAGAATATAAAACAAAGATACTAAAAGCGCGTAAAATGCGCTTTTAGACTATTTATTCAAACCAAATGACACTTGCCATTCGACCTGTTTGATTGTCTCGGCGATAAGAAAAGAACAATTCTTTTTCATTGAATGTACAGTGATTTCCACCATAAATTTGCGTAATGCCGAGATTATTTAATCGCTGAGTCGCGATTTGATAAAGATTACCTAGTAATTTTCCTGTTTCTGTTACATCTGGTTGAAAGGCGAGTTTGGCTTTTTCATCTACCGCAACAAACTGTTTTACAACATCGATTCCAACTTGAAATGCAGTTGGTCCAATTGCAGGGCCAAACCACGCGACAATATCTTCAGGTTTAGCCTGAAAGCATTTGACAGTTTCTTCTAATACTCCATCACATAAACCACGCCAGCCAGCATGTGCTGCAGCTACTTCATTGCCAGATGTTGTAGTGAATAGAACCGGCAAACAGTCTGCCGTCATAACAGCACAAACTTGATGAGGAACATTTGTATAAACTGCATCCGCTTCAAGATTTTGTCCTGAATAAGGTAATTGAATCACTCGAGTACTGTGTGTTTGAGTTAGAAATATAGGTGTTTGTGGCAAACCAAATTTTTCGACTAATAAAGTGCGGTTAGTTTTTACCGCACTTTTGTTATCACCGACATGATCGCCTAAGTTAAAACTAAAATAAGGCGCCAAGCTCACGCCCCCTTCACGAGTAGTGGTAAAGGCATGAATATTCTTTGGAATGTTCCAATTTGGGTTAATCACTTGCATATTAATAATCTAACTCATCTTGATGTTCGAGATAGTCGGCTTTGAGTACATTAAGCAATTCAACAAAGTCATCTGGTAATGGTGCATACCATTCCATTATTTCACCTGTAATTGGATGAGCTAAGCGTAGCATGACCGCATGTAAAGCTTGACGTTTGAAATTACGCAATACTTCCATAAAGTCTTCATTTGCATTTTTTGGTGGACGAGGGCGTCCGCCATAGGTCTGATCGCCTAGCAATGGATGGGCAATATGTGCCATATGAACACGGATTTGATGTGTACGACCCGTTTCTAAACGTAAACGTAAACGGGTGTAGTTACGGTAATTCTCCATAATACGATAATGGGTGACAGCTGGTTTTCCCATTGGATGAACAGCCATTAAAGTACGTTTGGTTGCATGACGAGCCATAGGTTGATCTACTGTGCCACCTTTGGTCATAATGCCTGAAGCGACAGCTTCATATTCACGCGTAATTTTGCGTTTTTGTAAGTCGCGTACTAACTTAGTTTGTGCTGGAATAGTTTTCGCAACAACCATTAGGCCTGTCGTATCTTTATCTAATCGATGCACAATTCCTGCTCTCGGTACTTCTGCAATTGGCGGATAATGATAGAGTAGTGCATTGAGCACAGTTCCATTTGGATTGCCAGCACCAGGGTGTACCACAAGATCTTTGGGTTTGTTAATCACAATAATGTCGTCATCTTCATACACGATATTCAATGGAATATTTTCTGGTTCAAAACGTGTCTCATCTTCCACTTCAACGGTGATTTTTATTTTTTCTCCTCCGAGTACTTTCTCACGCGGAATATTGGTAATGCGATCATTAAGTTTTACGAGATCGGCTTCAATCCACGTTTTTAATCGGGAGCGAGAATATTCAGGGAACAACTCTGCAAGTGTTTGGTCTAAACGCTGTCCGATTTGTTCTGGCTGCACTTCAGCCGAAAGGGTAATTTGTGGCATAAATAGCTCTCAAAAATTTTAAAAGTTGGCTTATTGATTAATGTTCTATACAATAGCGGACAATTGTATCTTATTTATTGGTTTTCGTAAAAATTAAGGAAAAAAACAATGCGTAAAATAAAATCTTTGGCATTGCTTGCCGCGGCAGCATTGGTTGTTGGATGTTCAAGTGGTTCAAAAGATGTGGAGCAAGCATCAGTAAATGAGTTGTACACTAAAGGTGTTACATCATTACAAGAAGGCGGTTATTCTGAAGCTATTCGTTATTTAAAAGCGGCGACTGAACGTTTCCCTGGTAGTATTTATCAAGAACAGGCGATGCTAGATTTAATTTATGCAAACTATAAAGCACAAGATTATACGCAAGTATTATTGACGGTAGATAGCTTTTTACACCAATTCCCACAAAGTCCTAACCAAGACTATGCAGTGTATATGGCGGGGTTAACCAATGCTGCAACAGGTGATAATTTTATTCAAGATTTCTTTGGAATTGATCGTGCGACACGTGAAACCACTTCTATGCGTACCGCTTTTTCTAATTTCCAAAATTTAGTTCGTGTATTCCCTAACAGCCCTTATGCTCAAGATGCTTTAGCGCGTATGGCTTATATTAAAGATGCGCTTGCTCGTCATGAGTTAGATATTGCAAAATTCTATGCAAAACGTGATGCTTGGGTTGCAGTGTCAAATCGTGTAGTTGGAATGTTGAAACAATATCCTGATGCTAAAGCAACTTATGAAGGTTTATCTTTGATGAAAGAAGCGTATGAAAAAATGGGTTTAACAGCATTAGCCAATGATACCCAAAAAATTATTGATGCGAATAAAGATAAAACCTTTGCACCAATTGAAAAACCAGATGAGCCAGAATTAAAAGTTCCGACTGCTAAATAGTCATAAGATATGAATAAAAAGCCCGAATAATTTCGGGCTTTTTGCTATATATTATCCTCGATGTGCATTTTTCATAATGCGATCTTTTGTTACTTTCCATTCACGCTCTTTAATATCATCGCGTTTATCATGTTGTTTTTTACCTTTGGCTAAACCAATTTTGACTTTTGCCCATGCACTTTTCCAGTAAAGAGAAAGTGCTACGATGGTGAAACCGTCTCGGTTTGCTTTGCCAAATAGGGATGCTAGTTCACGTTTATTTAATAATAACTTACGAGTGCGAGTTGGATCACAAACAATGTGCGTTGATGCAACATTTAATGGCTGAATGCTTGCACCGAATAAAAAGGCTTCGCCATTTTTGAAAATGACATAACTATCACTAATGTTTGCCTTGCCTGCGCGCATTGATTTGACTTCCCAGCCTTGTAGTTCAAGACCTGCTTCAATTTCATCTTCTATAAAATAATCATGTCTCGCACGTTTATTCAGTGCGATAGTATTTGATCCTGGTTTTACTTTTTTCTTTGTCATAATTTTTATACCTTATTTTGCTTGGCGCATTTTATCTAATATCTATTTTTATAGCAAAAAAGATCATCTAGGAAGAACTGGCAGTCGCGTTTATTTTTAAACTTTAAAAGATAAAGGATTTATAGAAAACTCAAGAAAAAATCACCGCACTTTTGTAAGAAAAAACAGACACATTGCTGTGTCTGTTTAAGTGAGATAAAAAAGATGAATTAAGTTTTGGTGATTTATATAAAGTGAATAAACGATTATTCCAAACGTTTTGCCACTTTAAGCCAATCAGCCTTAAATACACGCTGCATATTATTAATGGCATCAATAATATCATGGTGAACAAGTTGTTCATTTTGGATGCCTACGCAGTAGCCACCTTTACCTTGTAGCAATAAATCTACCGCGTATGCGCCCATACGTGAAGCAAGAATACGGTCAAATGCACAAGGAGAGCCGCCACGTTGAATATGCCCTAAAACAGTTGCACGAGTTTCGTGCCCAACGCGAGCTTCAATTTCTTTTGCCAGAGAATGGACATCGGTTAAAAGTTCAGTGATTGCAATGATTGCATGGCGTTTACCACGAATAATGCTACGTTCAATTTGTTGAATTAATTCTTCACGATTGAATTCAATTTCTGATGCGACGATATATTCGCAACCGCCAGCAATACCTGCAGAAATGGTTAAGTCACTACAATGGCGCCCCATAATTTCAACGATAGAAATACGTTGGTGTGAGCTTGATGTATCACGTAAACGGTCGATTGCATCTACTGCAGTTTGTAATGCGGTTTGATAGCCGATGGTATAGTCAGTACCTGCAACATCATTATCAATCGTGCCTGGTAAGCCAACACAAGGGAAACCATGTTCTTCGGTTAACAATTTTGCGCCCATGTAAGAACCGTCACCACCGATAACAACAAGTGCATCAATGCCGTGAGAACGTAAAATTTCTGCACATTTCGCACGAACATTTGGATCCTTAAATTCAGGAAAGCGTGCAGAACCTAAGAAAGTACCGCCACGATTAATCACATCTGATACGCTGTAGCGGTTTAGTTGTTTGATTTTATTGTTGTATAAGCCCTGGTAACCATCATAGATACCAAATACTTCTAAGCCTTCTGCAAGTGCAGAACGTACTACGCCACGAATTGCGGCATTCATACCTGGCGCATCGCCACCACTTGTTAAAACTGCAATTTTTTTAATCATATTTACCTACTTTTAACCGTAATTGGAAACTGGCATAAGATTACATCATTAGAGGTATCTGCTCTAGCAAAATCTGATGAGATTTTGATCCGGCATAATTTTTTACATTATTTTTGACAAAACAGTTGCCACTTCAAATCTTGTAAGTGCTTTCTTTCTATATCCACAACGTATTTTTGCAAATGTTGTTGCACTTTATCGATGGATAAATGTTTAGAAAGTGTTGGTTGCTGTACTTTTTGTGAATATTGATACTGAACAAAGCCACATTGTGGTAATTGTCGTCCTTTCATCACATTGACTTGCCAAGATGGATTTTCCTTTGTTGGCGAATAGATGACATATCCATTTAATTCCTGTGGATTCATAGAATTTTCTGGAATAGCATCAAAATGGAAATCTTTTACGCCTGTATTACGATAAATACGTTCTCTCAATGCGATCCGCTCTTTAATTGAACGCGCTGATTGATTGCGATCAAAGAGAATTTCAATTTCAGATTGCCAATTTTCTAGCGTATCTGGCTTAGCTATATAAACATAGCGTGCAATGGTTTGTAAATCTTGGCTGCCAGTAAGGGCATAATTTTTACCGTTGTGCTCTAACTGTGTAGGAATATTTAATTGAGTCAGTTTAGTTGCACAGCCAGAGAGTATAAGTGCGGTCAATATAACAAAAATTTTATTCATTGATATCTCGCTTAAATACAAATTCGGTTTCAGTGGATGATGCTGAATCAAACCAATAACCACCTAAATCAAATTCTTTTAACTGTTCAATGTTGGTTAAACGATTTTGAATAAGATAACGGCACATTAAGCCTCGAGCTTTTTTCGCATAAAAGCTGATTACTTTGTATTTTCCATTTTTATTGTCTAAGAAAACTGGCTTGATTATCTTGGCTTTAAGTTGGTTTTCTTTAACCGATTTATAATATTCATCAGAGGCTAGATTGACTAATACATTATCGCCTTGTTCATCAATAGCTTGTTGAATCGCTTGGGTAATCACATTTCCCCAAAAGGCATACAGATCTTTTCCTTTCGGATTGGCTAATTTTGTGCCCATTTCTAATCGGTAAGGTTGCATTAAATCAAGTGGTTTTAAAAGCCCATAAAGCCCAGAAAGCATACGTAAATGGGATTGTGCAAAGGCAACATCATCTTCCGAAAGGGAATCAGCATCTAAACCAGTATAAACATCGCCTTTAAATGCAAATAATGCAGCGCGGGAATTGTTTTCATTGTGAATTTTTGTCCATTCTGCAAAGCGTGCAACATTTAGACCGGCTAACTTATCGCTGATAGACATAAGCGATGAAAGATCTTGCGGAGAAAGTTTACGACAAACTTCAATAAGTTGTTCGCTGTAATCAGTAAAGTGCGGTTGAGAAACAGGAAAATTTTTTACCGCACTTTCAAAGTCAAGGGTTTTTGCAGGGGAGATAATGGCTAACATAATCGTCCTTTTATGAAAAAAGAATGGGCGTATATTAGCATAAAAATTTACACTAAACGCGTTTATATAGCCCATTTTCACTCATGATGAGATCTTGCAATTCAAGATCGAGCAGCTGAACAAGTAAAACATCTACACTCAAGTTAAATTCTTCAGCTAAATCATCAATGCTCACAGGCGTGTAACCGATACGCGAGTAAAGTTTCGGGTGACTTGGTGCTTCTACTAATCGGCGAGGATCGGGTGGTGGCGTGTAATTAGGCACGGCGATCTGGTCAAAATCGATTTCAGTTTGGCTATGGATAGAATGTTGGTAGAGAGTTTCCAAAATATTCTTTGCATTTTCCACCAACATTGCGCCTTGTTTGATGAGGCGATTACAACCTTGGCTAAATTCACTTTGAATATTGCCTGGCACAGCAAAAACCTCTCGGTTTTGTTCCAATGCATACCGAGCGGTAATCAGAGAGCCGCTTTTTTCTGTGGCTTCAACCACTAATGTCCCGACAGAAAGCCCGCTAATAATCCGATTACGACGAGGGAAATTTGTCGCAATTGGTGCTTGGTTTGGTAAAAACTCAGAAACTAATGTACCGTTGTTTTGCAAAATAAGTTCTGAAAGTTTGCGATGCTTTACGGGATAAATTTGTTCCAATCCGCTTCCCAAAACTGCTATGGTTTGTCCTTGAATATCAACAACAGCTTGATGGCAATGCCCATCTATTCCCAATGCGAGCCCACTGGTAATTGTAAAGCCAGCCAATGAAAGTTCCGTAGCAAAATATTTAGCCCAATATTCACCATAAGCCGTGCAGTAGCGGCTTCCCACCATCGCAATTTGACGTTGTGAAAGTGCGGTCAAATTTCCTTTTACAAATAATAGAGGAGGAAAGCTTGCTATCTGTTTCAATAGAAAGGGGTAAAAAGGGGAAAAATAATTCACCAAATGATTCCCCTCTTTTTGTGACCACTCTAGTGCAGGTTCAATAAATTTTGCTTCAGGCTTGAACCAACGGCGAATTTGAATGGCTCCCCATCCCATTTGTCGGAAAGCAACATCATCATAATTGAGCAACTCATCTAGCGTAATATTGGATAAAATTTTATCAATGCCCACTCCGCCAAGTTTAGGGACTTGCATTAGGCGGAGTAGCGTATAAGTAATATCGTGCATGCTTTTTCCTTTTTGATTTGAAAATTTAGTATGGAAAAAACGAGTGAAAGAAACGATTAACTTGAAAGCATTTTGCTATGTAGATCGCAAAAATTCTTTTTTATGAGTAAAAAATTGCAAAATTTCTCTTATTTTGAAAATGTAAAAAATTCAATAATAAAAGTTTGCTGATTGTAATTAATTTGGTTGAATATTCTTTTTGTTTTAATTTTATTAGTTAAATATATATTACATCTTGTGTTGAGATGATTGTTTTTGATATAAAACGCTAAAAAATAGTTTGACAGCCAGTTTTTTATTCGTAATATGGAAAACGTTTTACACAGAAGGATTTTTATTTATGTCTCGTATTGTTTCTTTATCTCTCAACCTGCTGCTCTCACATTCGGTGTGCGGCTAAGTTGTGGATGAAAAACAGTCAGATGTAAATACCCAATTTTAAACCCGCACTTTATAAGTGGCGGGTTTTTTGTCTAAAAAATATAGGAAAATGCACCGCACTTTTGGAGTGATTTAAGAAGGACATTTAGTAAGGACATTGTTATGACAGATCGCGTTATTATTTTTGATACGACTTTGCGTGATGGGGAACAGGCGTTAAAAGCAAGTTTGACGGTAAAAGAAAAATTACAGATCGCTTTAGCACTTGAACGCTTAGGTGTGGATGTAATGGAAGTCGGTTTTCCGGTTTCTTCTCAAGGCGATTTTGAGTCTGTTCAAACCATTGCGCGCCATATTAAAAACTCTCGTGTTGCCGCGTTATCTCGAGCGGTAGATAAAGACATTGATGCCGCATACGAGGCATTGAAAGTTGCTGAAGCATTCCGTATTCATACTTTTATTGCAAGTTCTGCATTGCATGTTGAAGCGAAATTAAAACGTTCTTTTGATGATGTGGTAGGAATGGCCGTTGCAGCAGTGAAACGCGCACGTAATTATACGGATGATGTTGAGTTCTCTTGCGAAGATGCCGGCCGTACCGGTATCGACAATATCTGCCGTATTGTTGAAGCCGCAATTAATGCGGGTGCAACTACGGTAAATATTCCCGATACAGTAGGTTTTTGCTTACCAAATGAATACGGCAACATTATTGCTCAAGTGCGCAATCGCGTACCGAATATCGATAAAGCTGTGATTTCTGTGCATTGCCATAATGACTTAGGCATGGCAACCGCTAATTCTTTAACTGCAGTACAAAATGGTGCGCGCCAAATTGAATGTACCATTAATGGAATTGGTGAACGAGCGGGCAATACTTCCCTTGAAGAAGTGGTTATGGCAATGAAAGTGCGTCAAGATTTTATGGGCGTGGATACTCGTATTAATACCCAAGAAATTCATCGTGTGAGTCAAATGGTTAGCCAGCTTTGCAATATGCCGATTCAACCGAATAAAGCCATTGTGGGTTCAAATGCTTTTGCGCACTCTTCTGGCATCCATCAAGATGGTATGTTGAAAAACAAAAATACCTACGAAATCATGTCACCAGAAACTATTGGCTTGAAGAAAGAGAAATTAAACTTAACCGCGCGTTCTGGTCGCGCAGCAGTAAAAGGCCACATGGCGGATATGGGTTACACCGAACAAGATTACGATTTAGACAAATTGTATGACGCGTTCTTAAAATTGGCGGATAAAAAAGGCCAAGTGTTCGATTATGACTTGGAAGCCTTAGCCTTTATTGATATGCAACAAGGTGATGAAGATCGTTTAGTGTTAGATAAACTTTCTGCACACTCCACTAAAGAATATCCAGCAACTGCTTTTGTTCAAGTAGAATTGGATGGTAAAAAATTAAGTACCTCTTCTATCGGTGGTAATGGTCCGGTTGATGCTGTCTACAATGCGATCTTGAATTTAACCGGCTTAGATATCAAAATGTCCCACTATCACTTAACTGCAAAAGGCGAAGGTGCTGAAGCGTTAGGTCAGGTAGATATCGTGATTGAACACGAAGGCCGTAAATTCCATGGTGTTGGTTTAGCGACAGACATCGTTGAATCTTCCGCACTTGCTTTAGTTCATGCAATTAATGCCATTTATCGTGCTCATAAGGTGGCAGATATTAAGAATCATAAACATCATTAACTCAATCTCCCTCTTTAGCAAAGAGGGGAAAAATACAAAAAAAACTAACCGCACTTTTGAAGTAAAAAATAGGAAAAATAATATGCAATCATACAATATAGCAGTATTAGCAGGCGATGGTATCGGCCCCGAAGTCATGGCGGAAGCCATTAAGGTATTAAACAGAGTTCAAGAAAAATTTGGTTTTAAACTTAACTTTAACGAGTTTTATGTGGGCGGTGCGGCTATTGATCATTGTGGTTGCCCATTACCAGCAGAAACCTTAAAAGGTTGTGATGATGCGGATGCAATTTTGTTTGGTTCTGTAGGTGGCCCTAAATGGACAAATTTACCACCGGATCAACAACCAGAACGCGGAGCATTGTTGCCATTGCGTAAACACTTCAAATTATTCTGTAATCTTCGTCCTGCAACCCTTTATAAAGGACTAGAAAAATTCTGCCCATTACGAGCAGACATCGCGGCGAAAGGGTTTGATATGGTGGTTGTGCGCGAATTAACGGGCGGGATTTATTTCGGTCAGCCTAAAGGCCGTGAAGGTGAAGGTGCACAAACTAAAGCATTCGATACCGAAGTTTATTACAAGTATGAAATCGAACGTATTGCACGTGCGGCTTTTGATGCGGCAATGAAACGTCGTAAACATGTAACTTCTGTGGATAAAGCGAACGTATTACAAGCGTCAATCTTATGGCGTGAAACCGTGACAGAAGTGGCGAAAGATTACCCTGAAGTCACCTTAGATCATATTTATATCGACAACGCGACCATGCAATTAATCAAAGCGCCTGAATCTTTTGACGTTCTACTATGCTCTAACATTTTTGGCGATATTATTTCTGATGAAGCGGCGATGATCACCGGCTCTATGGGGATGTTGCCATCGGCTAGCTTAAATGAAGAAGGTTTCGGCTTATATGAGCCTGCTGGCGGTTCTGCACCAGATATTGCAGGCAAAGGCATTGCTAACCCAATCGCACAAATTCTTTCTGCCGCGATGATGTTGCGTTACAGCTTCAACTTAAATGATGCAGCTGATGCGATTGAAAACGCTGTGCAAAAAGTCTTAGCAAGCGGTCACCGTACGGGTGATTTAGCCGATGACTCTGCCCCTGTTTCAACGGCAGAAATGGGCACATTGATTGCTGATGCAATTTAAGACGCGCGCCATCAATGTGGATATTGATCGCTAACACAATCTAATAAAAACAATTAAAGTGCGGTTTAAAACACTGTCAAATTTAACCGCACTTACTACTCTAACGAATTGAGAAAAATTATGGCAAAAACACTTTACGAAAAATTATTCGATGCCCATGTGGTGTACGAAGCTGAAGGCGAAACGCCAATTTTGTATATTAACCGTCATTTGATTCACGAAGTAACCAGCCCGCAGGCCTTTGATGGGTTACGTGTTGCAGGTCGCCAAGTGCGCCAAGTGAATAAAACTTTCGGCACAATGGATCACAGCATTTCTACTCAAGTACGAGATGTCAATAAACTTGAAGGTCAAGCGAAAATTCAAGTGTTAGAACTTGATAAAAATACCAAGGCGACGGGTATCAAATTATTTGATATGACAACGAAAGAGCAGGGAATCGTACATGTGATGGGGCCAGAACAAGGTTTAACTTTACCCGGTATGACAATTGTTTGTGGTGATTCCCACACAGCCACCCACGGAGCCTTTGGTGCTTTGGCATTTGGTATCGGCACCTCCGAAGTAGAACACGTATTAGCAACTCAAACTTTAAAGCAAGCCCGTGCAAAAAGTATGAAAATTGAAGTGCGTGGCAAAGTAGCGCCGGGCATTACCGCAAAAGACATTATTCTTGCCATTATAGGCAAAACAACCATGGCTGGCGGTACAGGCCATGTGGTGGAATTCTGTGGCGAAGCCATTCGTGACCTTTCCATGGAAGGCCGTATGACGGTTTGTAATATGGCGATTGAAATGGGTGCGAAAGCGGGCTTAATCGCGCCTGATGAAACCACTTTCGAATACTTAAAAGGCCGTCCGCATGCGCCGAAAGGTAAAGATTGGGATGATGCCGTTGCTTATTGGAAAACCTTAAAATCTGATGATGATGCGAAATTTGACACGGTCATCACATTAGAAGCGAAAGATATTGCACCACAGGTAACTTGGGGAACAAACCCAGGGCAGGTCATTTCTGTGAATGATACCGTACCAAATCCGCAAGAAATGGCAGATCCTGTACAACGTGCTTCGGCGGAAAAAGCCTTACATTATATTGGCTTGGAAGCTGGCACTAATTTAAAAGAAATTAAAGTTGATCAAGTATTTATCGGATCTTGCACCAACTCGCGCATTGAAGATTTACGTGCAGCCGCGGCGGTGATGAAAGGGCGCAAAAAAGCCGATAACGTAAAACGTATTTTAGTGGTACCTGGTTCCGGTTTAGTGAAAGAACAAGCAGAAAAAGAAGGCTTGGATAAAATCTTTATAGAAGCGGGAGCTGAATGGCGTAATCCGGGCTGTTCCATGTGTTTAGGGATGAACGATGACCGTTTAGGCGAATGGGAACGTTGTGCTTCCACGTCAAACCGTAACTTTGAAGGTCGCCAAGGTCGTAACGGTCGCACTCACTTGGTGAGTCCAGCAATGGCTGCCGCTGCTGGTATGTTTGGTAAATTCGTTGATATTCGTGACGTCACATTAAACTAAGGAGCAGAAAATGGCAGGATTTAAACAACTTTCAGGCTTAGTAGTGCCATTGGATGCAGCAAACGTGGATACGGATGCGATTATTCCAAAACAATTTTTACAAGCCATTACGCGCGTAGGTTTCGGTAAACACTTATTCCACGAATGGCGTTATTTGGATGTAGAAGGCACTAAACCAAATCCAGATTTCGTATTGAATTACCCACAATATCAAGGTGCAACAATTTTGTTGGCGCGTAAAAACCTTGGCTGTGGTTCGTCTCGTGAACACGCCCCTTGGGCATTAGCCGATTACGGTTTCAAAGTAATGATCGCACCAAGTTTTGCAGATATTTTCTATAACAACAGCTTAAACAACCACATGTTACCGATTCGTTTAAGCGAAGAAGAAGTAGAGGAAATCTTCCAATGGGTGTGGGCAAATGAAGGCAAACAAATCCATGTGGATTTGGCAGCGATGACCGTCACTGTAGGTGACAAAGTCTATCACTTTGAACTGGATGAATTCCGCCGCCATTGTTTGTTAAACGGCTTGGATAACATCGGCTTAACCCTCCAACATGAAGACAAAATCTCAGAATACGAGAAAAACATTCCAGCGTTCTTGCGCTAAAAAAGATAAAAGTGCGGTGATTTTTATTTAACTCTAAAAGTTAGACTATTAAATTAAGGACTGAGTTCTATCCTCCATGGGGCTTAGTCCTTTTAGTTTACACTGAGTACGCTCATGATTGTAATAATGAATGCACTCATGAATTATTTTTCGAGTTGATCAAAAGTATCAAATTGTTTTCCATTGTAGTCTTCCTTTTTTACTGCCCAAAGAAGCTCTCCGCCACCGTATTATCTAAACAATTTCTTTTTCTCGACATACTTTGTTGAATACCGTTTTTCAATAGGATTTATTGATAACCTCTCATTTGATATTACCTTCTTTGGTTGCGCTACAGTGCAATAAAATCTGTCCAATTATTGAATAATGGCTTTTCACTTCAGATATTGCTTGATTTGATGGGGGGATTATTCAGTATTTTCTTTTATCATTTGAAAGAACAAATCGATAAAGATAAGACGATATCACAACAAATTATACGGATTATCGTGATAATCATGAATGTTACGTTTATCCTCTTATTACTCTAGCTCTAAGTCTTCCTCAACATCAATCATAAGAAAGTCCAACGTATGATAAATATATTGGACATTAAGGAGAATTCGACGATTTAATATTTGTTCGGGCGGTTGAAAATATGTTTAGATGAGAAAACAATTTTTACTATGTTGAAGATAAAAATACTTCACTTGTTGTTTGAAAGATAAGATATTTAGTTAATAAAAAAATCTGCACCTTAGTGAGTTGGTTATTTAGTCCAACTTTAGGAGCAGATTATTTGTCCTATTTATAATTTTGTCAACGCATACATTATTGACGGTAATCCGACAAAAATCTTGCTAATTTTGTAATGGCTTCTTCAAGCTGATTCACATAAGGAAGGGTGACAACACGGAAGTGATCCGGTGAATGCCAATTAAATCCTTTACCGTGCACAAGTAGTACTTTTTCTTGGCGAAGTAAATCAAGCACCATTTTTTCATCACTGTGAATATTGAATTTTTTCACATCAATTTTGGGGAACATATACATCGCCCCCATTGGTTTCACGCAAGTAATGCCTGGAATTTGAGTGATGAGATCGTAGGCTTTATTTCGTTGCTCAAGTAATCGACCGCCTGGTAAAATAAATTCATTAATACTTTGATAGCCACCAAGTGCAGTTTGAATTGCATGTTGCATTGGTACGTTGGCACATAAACGCATAGATGCCAGCATATCCAAGCCTTCAATATAACCTTTCGCATTATGTTTTGGACCGTTTAAAATCATCCAACCTTGACGGAAGCCTGCAACTCGATAAGCTTTTGATAACCCATTCAGCGTAACGGTTAATAAATCAGGAGCAAGCGCGGCAATATGATGATGCACCGCGCCATCGTATAAAATTTTGTCGTAGATTTCGTCAGCGAAGATAATCAAATTATTTTGGCGCGCGATTTCCACAATTTCTTGTAATAATTCTTTGCTATACACCGCTCCAGTTGGGTTGTTCGGGTTGATGATGACAATCGCTTTAGTCTTCGCATTCACCTTGGCTTTAATATCATCAATAGCGGGAAACCAATTCGCATCTTCATCACAGAGATAATGCACTGCTTTACCGCCAGAAAGTGTTACCGCCGCAGTCCAAAGCGGATAATCAGGCATCGGCACAAGCACTTCATCGCCATCATTGAGTAATGCTTGCATGGCCATTGTGATAAGCTCAGATACGCCGTTACCAATATACACATCATTGACTGTCGCGCCGTGAATCCCTTTTGATTGATAATATTGAACAATGGCTTTACGAGCAGAATATAAACCTTTTGAATCGCAGTAGCCTTGAGCTGACGGTAAATTACGCAATACGTCAACCAAAATTTCATCTGGTGCTTCAAAGCCGAAAGGTGCGGGATTACCGATATTTAGTTTTAAAATTTTATTGCCTTCTTCTTCTAAGCGTAGTGCTTCTTTGTGCACTGGCCCGCGAATGTCATAACATACATGTTCTAATTTGTCGGATTTTGGGAATAATCGCATAGTGAAATCCTTTTGTTTCTAATAAATTTTTCGAGAAAAGTGCGGTTAATTTACGCTGAATTTTCAATATTGAAAAGATTTTGTAAAAAAATTTTTTGTCATTAACAATCTGCGGTAGAATACGGCTAATTTTTTGTGTATTTAAAACAAAATCTAATGAATGATTTAGCGCAGGCAATAGGCGAGTTAAAATCGCAAATTCACGCATATTTACAGCAATCAACGAATGAACTTGTCCGTTTTCAGGTGAAACTGGACAAGGTCGATTTGTTGGCGTGGCTGAAAGGTCAATCTGCGTATCCTCAATTTTATTTACATTTTCGTGATGAAGAAAAAGCATTGGCTGCTCTTGGTGAAGTGCAGTCATTTTCACAGTTAAATTTAGCGCAAGAGTTTATTGAAGAAAGTGGTTTTCCACTGGTCGGCGGTTTGCAATTTCAAGGCGCTGCACAATTTGTATTGCCAAAAATTCTTGTTGAACAGGATGAGAAAGGTGCGTTGGTATCATTTTTTGTGAAAGATGAGCAAGGTGCGAATGATACTTTAGCTCACCTCAAAACTTTTGAAAATCTCACCGCACTTTCTGCTTTGCCAAAACAAATTCCTTTGCATACAGAGCCTCGAGCTAACGAAAGAACTTGGTGTGATTGGGTAAATCAGGCTTTGGTAGAAATTAAAAGTGGGGAACTGACAAAAATTGTATTAGCCAATGAAACCACCTTCCATTTAAAGCAAGCGATTAATGCGTACGATTTTTTAGCAGAAAGCGAAAAACAAAATCAAGGTTGTTATCATTTTTTGTGGGCTGAAAATCCTTATTCGGTTTTTGTTGGTTCTACGCCTGAACGCCTATTTGCTCGAGAGTATAACTTGTTGCTAACCGAGGCTTTGGCAGGAACCGCATCGGTTTCTGAAAGTGAGGAAGAAACGCAATCTCAAGCCAATTGGTTGTTAAATGACGAGAAAAATTTAAAAGAAAATTGGTTGGTTGTAGAAGATATTTCGCAGAATTTACGTAAGCAAGTAGAAAGTTTTGATGTAAGCAATGTGGAATTGAAACCGTTACGTAAAGTACAGCATTTGATTCGTAAAATTCGTGCAAATTTGACCGCACATTATGCAGATGTAAATATATTAAAAGCGATTCATCCTACAGCTGCGGTATCGGGTTTGCCACAGCAACAAGCCAAGATGATTTTGTCAGAAATTGAAACCTTTGATCGAGGCTGGTATGCAGGAACATTGGGCGTGATGAGCGATGCATGTTCAGAGTTTTGTGTAGCGATTCGTTCTGCCTTTATTGAAGGTCATCGTATTCGTGTATTTGCTGGAGCGGGCATTGTGGCAGGCTCGCAGCCATTGGAAGAATGGAAAGAAATTGAACGTAAAGCAGCAGGGTTAATTTCCTTGTTTGCAGAAGAAAAATGATAACGGAGAAAAAAATGTCGGTAAGCGTGTTTAATCGTTGTTGGTCGAAAGTGATTTTAGAAACCTTGGTGCGCCAAGGCGTTTCTCACGTTTGTATCGCGCCAGGTTCGCGTTCGACACCTTTAACTCTTGAAGCCGTACGTTTGCAAAATGCGGGTTCAGTCACTTGTCATACGCATTTTGATGAACGCGGTTTAGGTTTTTTTGCTTTGGGTATTGCTAAGGCAACTCAATCGCCTGTTGCCATTATTGTGACATCAGGTACGGCGACTGCAAACCTTTATCCCGCAATTATTGAAGCACGCCAAACAGGTGTGAATTTATTTGTTTTAACTGCTGATCGTCCACCAGAACTTTGGGAGTGCGGTGCAAATCAAGCTATTTTGCAGCAAAATATGTTTGGTCAGTATCCGGTTGCAAATGTTAATTTACCTAAACCAAACTCTGATTATTCTGCGCAGTGGTTGATTTCTCTACTTGAACAGGCAGCTTTCCAACAAAAACAACAAGGTGGTGTTGTTCATATTAATGTGCCATTTGCCGAGCCACTTTATAATGCAACTGATGAGGAAGTAGATTCTCACCCTTGGCTGCTGCCGTTACAACGCTGGTTAATTCAAACTAAGCCTTGGATGAATGTGGAAGCTCAACAGCACGAAGTATTAATGCATGAAAATTGGGATCATTGGCGTACCAAACGTGGTGTAGTTGTGGTTGGTCAATTACCTGCAGAACAAGCGATGGGCATTAATTCTTGGGCAAGTGCTATGGGCTGGGTATTACTGACGGATATTCAATCGGGTGTTGTTCCAACGACGCCTTATGAAGATATTTGGCTAGCAAACCAAACTGTTCGTGAAAAACTTCTACAAGCTGATATTGTGATTCAATTTGGCGCGCGTTTTATTAGTAAACGCATTAATCAATTCTTGCAGGCGTTTAAAGGGGAATTTTGGCTAGTTGAACAAAGCGGTAAAGCATTAGATCCTTACCATCATTCATTGACAAGATTCAATGCTAAAGTGCATCATTGGTTGCGTGCGCATCCACCTTTACGCCAAAAGCCTTGGTTACTTGAGCCGTTAGCTTTATCTAAGTTCTGTGCGACTTTTATTGAACAGCAAGTAGGCGGAAATTTAACGGAAGCCTCGCTCGCATTACGTTTACCAACACTTTTACCTTATAACGGTGTTTTATTTTTAGGTAATAGTTTACTTGTTCGTCTTGTTGATGCACTAACGCAATTACCAGAAAGTTATCCCGTTTATACCAATCGTGGCGCAAGTGGAATTGATGGTTTGTTGGCTACGGCTGCGGGAATAGGTATTGGTTCAAATAAACCTGTTGTTGCGGTGATTGGCGATACGTCCACTTTATATGATCTAAATTCGTTCGCATTATTCAAAAACGTTACGCAACCAACGGTAATCTTTGTGATCAATAATAATGGTGGCGCGATTTTTGATATGTTACCTGTGGATGAACAAGTCAAAGATCAGTTCTATCGATTACCGCATAATGGCGATTTTTCTCAAATCGCGGCAATGTTCGATCTTAAATACGCTCATCCTTATACTTGGGCGGATCTCAATTCCGTTGTTAAACAGGCTTATAGTCGTCGCAAGGCAACGTTAATTGAAATTAAAACGAATCCGAGTGATGGTAGTAGTTTGTATAAACGCTTAATCGAGCAAATTAGTCACGCCGTGATTGGTGCTTAAGTATTCTGTAGGCGGGCTTTAGTCCGCCGTATTTTATTACTTCTATCAATAATCCCTTCAATGATAAACATCATTTTTCTTCACGGACTTCTTGGTGCAAAAAACGACTGGAAACAAGTCATTGAAAATCTACCGCACTTTAATTGTATTGCGCTAGATTTACCTTTTCATGGGCAAGCTAAAGACATTGAAGTCGCAAATTTTGAAGATTCGGCGGAGTATTTATCTCAGCAAATCAAAAGTGTGGTGAAAAATGAACCCTATTTTCTTGTTGGGTATTCTCTAGGTGGACGGATCGCTTTGTATTATGCACTGCATGCTCAGGTGGAACGATCTAATTTGCAAGGTGTTATTTTAGAAGGCGCGAATCTAGGTTTAAAAACTGACGAAGAAAAGCAGGCTCGTTTTCAACATGATTTTGCTTGGGCGCAACGTTTTATGCAAGAATCGCCAGAAAATGTATTAAATGATTGGTATCAACAGCCCGTGTTTTCTCATTTGACTGCAGAAGAAAGACAGAAGTTAGTTGAAAAACGAAAATTAAATTGCGGTGAAAATATTGGCAAGATGCTGCTGGCGACAAGTCTATCGAAACAACCTGATTTTAGTGAAAAAGTGCGGTTAAGTGCTTTGCCATTTTTTTATTTTTGTGGCGAACGAGATCATAAGTTCCAAGTTTTAGCCAAAGAAAATCAAATTAATTTAGTAACCATTCCTTCCGCTGGGCATAACTCACATTTAGAAAATTCAAAATATTTCTCTAAAAAAATAGAAAATTGCATATTAAAAATTGCTAGACCTTAGTTAAAATGCTAGGATTCAATCCTTTCTCTTTATAATAAACTACTAAGGAAACACAATGTCTACACAACTTCGTAATAATCCGATGAAAGTGGCGTTAGCCTCGATGGTCGGTACGGCAATCGAATTTTTTGATTATTATATTTATGCGGCTGCCGCTGTATTAGTTTTCAATACGCAATTCTTCCATAGCGATGATCCGCTTTCTAATGATTTACTTTCTCTTTCTACGCTTGCTTTAGCATTTTTTGCACGTCCTATTGGTTCGGCATTATTTGGTCACTTTGGCGATAAAATTGGTCGTAAAAAAACCTTGGTTGCCTCCCTTGTTTTAATGGGTGGTTCAACGGTAGTAATTGGTTTACTTCCTAATTATGCTCAAATCGGTATCTGGGCGCCGATTTTGCTTTGCGTATGCCGTGTTGGTCAAGGTATTGGACTCGGTGGTGAATGGGGCGGTGCAGCTTTAGTTGCAACAGAAAATGCGCCAGAAGGAAAACGAGCTTGGTACGGTACTTTCCCTCAATTAGGCGCACCAATTGGTTTATTTGTCGCTAATGGAACATTCTTCTTAGTTAGCTATTTGCTTGGTCATAATGCACTTGTTGAATGGGCGTGGCGTATTCCGTTTGTATCTTCTGTTTTATTGGTCGCTGTCGGCTTATATGTTCGCTTAACTTTGCACGAAAGCCACGTATTTGTGGAAGCAGAGCAAAAAGGCAAAAAATTGAATGCACCAGTGAGTGTTGTTTTTACTAAACACTTAAAACCAATGATCATTGGCACATTTATTATGGTGGCAACTTATTCTCTGTTTTACATTATGACGGCTTTTGCTCAGGCATATTCTCGAACAGCACCAAAGCTTTCTGAAGCAGGTTATGCGCTTGGTTTAGGAATCCCAGCAAATACATTTACTGGCTTGTTATTAATTAGTGCTATTGTATTTGGTATTTTTATCAGTATTTCTGGTGTTTATGCCGATAAAATTGGTCGCCGTAAATGGTTGATTTGGGTGACTATTGCTATCGGTGTGCTTGGTTTAACAATGCCGTTATTCTTAGAAAATGGCACTCCAGTTAGCGTATTTGCATTTTTAGTAATTGGTATGGCGATCATGGGGATGACATTTGGTCCAATGGCTGCGCTATTACCAGAATTATTTCCAACGGAAGTGCGTTATTCAGGCGCATCTCTCGCCTATAATTTGGCATCCATTATTGGTGCAACGATTGCGGCGATGATTTCTTTAAAAATTAATGCGTCATTTGGTGTGATAGGCGTAGGTATTTATTTAGCAATCAATGCCCTCATGACGCTATTGGCATTATTAGCGTCAAAAGAAACTAAAAACGTAGATTTAACACAAATCTAATCCTAGTTAAGAAAAAAACGGTGAAAGTTTGATCTGCACTCTAAAAGTTGGACTCAACAACCAACAATTGAGGTGCAGATTTTTTTATGGGTAAACATTACACAATAGAATTTAAATTACAGGCTCCCCACCCTATTTTGAATGGAAAAATGAGTATTAGAGAAGCCGCGCGTTTTTACAATATTCCTTCCAACTCCCTAGTTGGGATGTGGTTAAAACGGTTTGAAAAAAGTGGCATAAAAGAACTTATTCTCCGTAAACCATCAGGACAACCGCCGATGAAACTCAAATATGCAAAAATGCCACCGCCACCCAAAACTGAAGAAGAGCGTTTACGCCTGAGAATTTTACAGCTTGAAGCCTACCTAAATGAATTGAGAAGGCCCAGATTTCAGGACGAAACCGAGTAAAGGAAATTATCCAAAGGTTAAGAACGCATTACCCATTAAAATGGCTTTTAGGATTTGTACGGTTAGCACGTAGTGCATTTTTTGCTAAACTTCAGATTAAACTGGATAAGGGGGCGCAGCTGAAAAAGGCCATTAAACGCATCAAAGTCAATCATCCTGATTATGGCTACCGAAGTGTTCAGCCTGTCTGGCAACGATAAATCACAAGAAAATCCAACTTCTAATGCGGTACTCGGACGCCAAGTGCGGTTAAGAAAACGCAAGAAATTCATGACCTATCGAGGCACAATAGGCCATATTGCCCCGAATCGTTTTGAGCGTAATTTTACGATAACTGCCCCGAATCAAAAATGGGTAACGGTAAAGCAAAAGATGGGGCACAAGTCAATGTTAAACATGGCGGGCAAACGCCAGAATAAGGTTGAGGGCTTGATTTAACATTCAGACCAAGGCTGGCAGTATCAGATGAGTGCTTATCGTAGAATACTTGCCGAGCAGGGTATAACTCAATAAAACGAAAGAATAGATAGGTGAATAGGTAAGGGATTATTTGGACTATTATAACCACCGTCGGATCCAACTGAAATTAAAAGGACGGAGTCCGATACGATATCGTTGTCAGTCCTTGAATTAATCGTCCAGATTTTGAGGCAGATCATTTTTTGACTAAATTTATTTAGCCATTTTTATCTTTAGCAGCTTTATAAAGCTCCATCGCTTCAGGTAATAAACGTTGTAAGTTTTCTTGACGAGACTGATCACTAGGATGAGTAGAAGCTAACACATCAAGAGCACCTCGAGAACCACCAGACGCTTTTGCCATTTTTTGCCACAATCCTGGCGCTACCTGTGGGTTGTATCCAGAACGAGCCATTAACATTAATCCCACTTCATCTGCTTCAGTTTCAGCGCTACGAGAATAAGGTTTGTCTAAAGCAAAATCTTTAGTAAGCGAAACCAAATCAGTCACATCCGTCCCAACTGCAATGGATAATGCAGTCCCTCCAATGGCCCCAACAATATTGCTAACGGTTCCAAAGTTAGTTTTAGCTTTACCATGCTCTTTTAATGCATGAGCCATTTCATGCCCCATTACCACCGCGATTTCGTTATCATTAAGTTGTAAAGTATCAACTAACCCAGTATAGAACGCCATTTTACCGCCCGGCATAGCCCAAGCATTCAATTCTTTTGACTTAATAACATTAATTTGCCAGTTAAATTGCTGTCCGGTTTCATTAGCTTGGTTTGCATAATTCACCATTTTATGGAACACATGGTGAATTCGTTTTGCAGTATTTGATGAAGTATCAATTGCACCCTGAGTACGAATTTTTCCCATTTCTTGAGCATAACTACTCGCAGCCTCTCGATTTATAGAAGCCGAATCAGCACAAGCTGTGATAAGTGAACTAGCTAATAGCGAAAAAGCAAAACTTTTAAGTTGTTTTTTCATAAGTGATCCTTTTTTGAACTGACGCAGATTATATGAATTTATTATTTTTTGTCGATATAAATATATTGCACTTTCCTTTTGCACTACTATAATAGTGCAAATTTATTTTAGAGGCATTTTATGACACAACAAAGATTACCTTCTCTCTTCGGTGGTGCGATGATCATCGCTGGTACAGCTATTGGTGCAGGCATGCTGGCTAACCCAACTTCAACAGCTGGTGTATGGTTTATTGGTTCAATTCTCGCTTTAATTTATACTTGGTTTTGTATGACAACATCAGGATTAATGATCCTAGAAGCTAATCTACATTATCCAACAGGTTCAAGTTTTGACACCATCGTTAAAGATTTATTAGGAAAAAGTTGGAATATTATCAATGGTCTTTCCGTTGCTTTCGTCTTGTATATTCTGACTTATGCCTACATCACCTCTGGCGGAGGCATTACACAAAATCTGCTCAACCAAGCATTCGGTTCTGCTGAAAGTGCGGTGGATATTGGAAGAACTTCAGGATCTTTAATTTTCTGCCTTATTCTTGCAGCCTTCGTGTGGCTTTCAACCAAAGCTGTGGACCGTTTCACAACCGTGTTAATTGTCGGGATGGTGGTCGCTTTTTTCCTTTCTACTACCGGTTTATTAAGCTCTGTAAAAACAGAAGTTTTATTCAATACTGTTGCTGAGGGTGAACAAACATATTTACCTTATTTATTCACCGCACTTCCAGTTTGCTTAGTGTCTTTTGGTTTCCATGGAAATGTGCCGAGCTTAGTAAAATATTACAACCGTGATGGTCGCCGAGTCATGAAATCAATCTTTATTGGTACGGGGTTAGCACTCGTAATTTATATTTTATGGCAACTTGCTGTGCAAGGTAATTTGCCACGCAACGAATTTGCTCCGGTAATTGAAAAAGGTGGCGATGTTTCCGCATTACTGGAGGCGTTACATAAATATATTGAAGTAGAATACCTTGCCGTCGCATTAAATTTCTTTGCTTATATGGCGATTGCCACATCATTCTTAGGCGTAACGTTAGGTTTATTTGACTATATTGCGGATCTGTTCAAATTTGACGACAGCTTGTTAGGACGAACAAAAACCACATTGGTGACATTTTTACCACCGCTATTATTAAGTTTACAATTCCCTTATGGTTTTGTGATTGCCATTGGTTATGCAGGATTAGCAGCAACCATTTGGGCTGCAATCGTACCTGCACTTCTTGCTAAAGCAAGCCGTCAAAAATTCCCAAATGCGACTTATAAAGTTTACGGTGGCAATTTTATGGTTGGCTTTGTGATCTTATTCGGTGTGTTAAACATTGTGGCACAAGTCGGCGCAAATTTAGGGTGGTTTGCCAATTTCACAGGATAAGTTTTACTCGATACAATGAAGGTGTATAACTGATTAACTCTCAAAAAGTTAGATTGTTAAATTAAGGACTGAGTTCTGTAACTCACAGGGCTTAGTCCTTTTATTTTACACTGAAAGTAATTTTTACTGTGTTACAGATCAAAATTGATCACTTGTTGTTTAAATGACGGAGGGATTTTACCATAAAAAATTTGCACCTTAATCAGTTGATTGTTTCGTTCAACTTTTGGGGTGCAAATCATACATGGGGCTTTGCCATCTAGAACGCTAATTCAAAGAGGCGTATTAAAAACTAAAACTTAGTTTTACTTCGGCAGTTTTTTGTTTCTCTGTTTGTTTCGCTTTTGTTAATCCGCCAATTAAACTTAATTTTACATTATAGTATTTAAATTTAAGGCCAGCATTGTATTGTTGTTGATTTTCAACGTTGTAAGCAAAATCATATCCATTTACATTAATTTTTCCGTTGCCTTGATTTACATCATATCGAGCAGACAAAATTGGTGTAATGGAAAACTCGCCTAAGTTATAGGTATAACTTAAATCAAGTTGAGCAAAGGTTGTTTTGACGGATATAGGGTTTACTCTAATGCGATCTTGACCTAATGCAAAATTAGAGCTTGATAAGTAGCCATAACGAATACCTACACTTGGTTTAATCCCAAAATTCCCTATGTTAAACGCTTTTCCAGCTATTAGGCCTATTTGTGTGGTATAACGATCAAATTTAGCATTATTATTGGTTTGTAGGTTGCTTTGGAACTTGCCGTAGCCTAAATCAATGCCCAAATACCAATGATTATCCGCATAATATTTAGAATAGAAATTAACTTGTGCTAGAGTATTTTTACTTGTTGCCTCATCAAGGCTGTTACTATTCCGAACATAAGTCAATATACCACCTAGTTGAATATTTCTCATCACAGATTTATCTAAGCCTAATTGGCTTCTTACACTTTGAGAACTAAAACGACGATATTGGCTTGAGGTATAATTTTCGTTCATCGAAGAATTAGATACCCAAACGCTATATTGCCCCTCATTATTCATTTCTAGTTGATTAATATGTTGAGAAATCGCTTTTCCAACATTTAATGCAACAAATTGTGCTTTTGCCATTGAGTCAGAAAGTACAGCATTGGTATTTTTACTAATGAGATCGCGTTGTTCATTCTGAGGTGATTTTTCAGCTTTACGAGCCTCTTCCGCTTGACGTGCTGCTTCTTCTGCTCTGCGCGCTTCTTCCGCTTGACGTGCTGCTTCTTCTGCTCTGCGCGCTTCCTCCGCTTGACGTGCGGCTTCTTCTGCTCTGCGCGCTTCCTCCGCTTGACGTGCGGCTTCTTCTACTCTGCGCGCTTCTTCCGCTTGACGTGCGGCTTCTTCTGCTCTGCGAGCTTCCTCCGCTTGACGTGCGGCTTCTTCTGCTCTGTGCGCTTCTTCCGCTTGACGAGCGGCTTCTTCTACTCTGCGAGCTTCCTCCGCTTGACGTGCGGCTTCTTCTGCTCTGCGCGCTTCCTCCGCTTGACGCGCTGCTTCTTCTACTCTGCGCGCTTCCTCCGCTTGACGAGCGGCTTCTTCTACTCTGCGCGCTTCTTCTACTCTGCGAGCTTCTTCCGCTTGACGTGCGGCTTCTTCTGCTCTGCGCGCTTCTTCCGCTTGACGCGCGGCTTCTTCTACTCTGCGAGCTTCTTCTGCTTGACGTGCGGCTTCTTCTGCTCTGCGCGCTTCTTCCGCTTGACGTGCGGCTTCTTCTGCTCTGCGCGCTTCTTCTGCTTGACGTGCGGCTTCTTCTGCTCTGCGCGCTTCTTCCGCTTGACGTGTGGCTTCCTCTGCTCTGCGAGCTTCCTCCGCTTGACGTGCGGCTTCTTCTGCTTTGCGAGCTTCTTCCGCTTGACGTGCGGCTTCTTCTGCTCTGCGAGTCTCTTCCGCTTGACGTGCAGCCTCGGCTAATGCTTGCGTGTCATCTTTTTTATAGGTAATCACATAAGCATTGATACCATTTGGTTTAATTGAATCTACAATTAAGCCTGTAAAAGATTTTTGATTCTTCGCAGTATTTTCATCAAATGAAGTTTTTAATACGACTGTTTCATCTAAAATATTTCCGTTAGGATCTTTATAAGTAAGCATCACAAATTGAGGTGCTTCAATTTTAGCTGAGTTGCCAATTTCTGTACGACTAAAATTAGGATCGTTTTGGTTTGAACTAGCCACATTTGGTGCCTTTGGCACAGGCGTATTTTGAGGTTCATCCGTTCGTTTAGCCAACTGTTTTGCTTTAATTTCTTCCTCAATTTTTGGATTATAAAGTCGCCATACTCCATCTTTTTCTTGAAGTGTATAACTGTAGGCACCTAAATCGACTTTTCCTCCATCTAGCGTTAAAGTTAAATTATTGTGTTGTGCTGTGGACGCATTAAATAATTCCAACGCATCGTATTTTGGTTCACCTGTTTTATTGCGAACGTGAAGGGTAAATTGACCGCTTGCGGATTGATTTACCACGACTTTATCGCCTTGTTGGCGGCTTAAATCGGTGAAATAATAAAATCTCCCTTGTCCTGAAAGATTATTTACGGTTAATTGGTTGTAAGCCGTTGTGGTTTCTAGGGCATTATTAGCATTGAGATGAATATCCCCCCCATTCATTACTAATTGGTTAACTTGGCTATTCCCGGTTAAATGCCATTGACTATTTGACTCAAAATGCACCGCACTTTGTTCTGTGCTGTGAATTGTACCGAATAGATTAGCTTTACCTAATGTAAATACAGAATTACCTGTTAAATTTACATCGCCGTGCATATTGGTAGGTGAAAAACTCTTTAATGCTTTATCAGATAATTGGTTATTAGTACAAGTTACATAGCCTGTATAGTCAGAACGTACACAAACTGTGTCGCCTGTTTTATAGCCAATATGCACTTTTGCATTATCAGAAGCTGTGATATTTGAAGTAATGCTTTCAACATTGCGACCTGAATAAAGTGAGGCATTGCCACTCACTTTCATTGAGGTTGCTTTAAAAGTGCGGTCAATCCAGTCATTTTCTACCACCACTTCATTATTTTCAGTAAAGTGTTGATCTTTTTCCGTTGAAGAAATATTAGCAATATCTCTTGCATGTGGTGTAGGTCTGCCAGAAAGGAATAATGTACCTTTTTCAACTTTTAATTCACCGTTAAGGTTTGTTCCGCCTGTCAATAAAAAGCGATTTTGATCGGTTTTACCGCTAAAAGTGATATTTAATTCACCATTTGTACCTTTACCATCATCTTCACCAAAGTAGCCATTAAAACCATTCATACGCTCATTGTTGATATGATTCATTACATTTATTTTGGCATCTGTTTCATTTTCACCCATATATAGCCAATCTTGATTACTTTCTTTTCCATTACAAGGCATTTCAGCGCGGAGGCTACCTGATTTTTTTAATGTGTAATATTTATAGCAATAATTACTGTAATAAAGGTTTTGTCCATATTTCGCAGTTCGATTAAGAAAAGGTTGTTCTACCTCTTCAGGTTGTGGGCGATATATAGTTATCTTACCTAGTTCAGTAATCAAACTATCCCCAGTAATAGTTACATTAGAGGCTTTACTGGTATTATGATTAACCAATCTTGCACCCTCATCAATATTTCTAATATGATCAAATTTAAGTGAATTACCGTTTAAATCTAATCGTCCCCCTCTAAATCCAAAGTAAATAGAGCTAGGATCTACTTGTTTTTCATCTGTGAGAACAACGGTTGGGCGACCGCTTACAATTCCAAGCATAGAGAAAGCTTTAACTTTTCCCGAAGAATCAGCCTCTTGTTTTAGGATAACTTTTCCATCCCCTACTTTAAGTTGCCCTTTGTTTTCTCCTTTTCCTTGTACAACTAAGGTACCTTCACCAATTTTAGCTAATCGATCATATTGAGGGTTATGCACTTTCCATACAACAGTATTTCCTTTTTCGACAGATACACCAGCTCCTTTCCAAGTAGTATTATCTGAAGCGCCTTTAACTTCATAATCACCTTCAAAAAATAATCCGCCAGCACCTTGATTGATATTGCCATTTAAGGTAAGAGTACCACTTCCTCTAAGAGTCACACTTTTTCCGTGATTGTTCTTCTTAGAGTCAGTATCCTGACTACTATCGAATAAATCAACATTTAGAGATTCAGAACCATTAGAAATAACGCTTGTTTTGCCAGTAGGATTCCAATTGTATTGTGTGTTAGCACCACTTAAAGAACCTGCATCGTATTTGTTAAGAACGGTTGTAGCAAATTCAGGCTTATAAATATTCCATTCTTGCCAAGATTTTTTCTTATAACCACCCCAGAAATCATAAGCCCCAAGGAAAAGCCATTTCTTTTTAGCTTTATCATAAACAAATAACGGTGAGCCACTATCGCCTAAAACAGCGTAATTAGTAAGCGGTTTGCGAGATAATATCTCTTTTGGATCGTTATGATCTTCGGTTGAATCACCAAATCCAACGAGTCCATCGTCTGTGTGATTCACTTTATAAGGCGTACCTGCAATGCCATAGGTATAGGCATCGCCAACTAATTTGAGGTTGTAGCCACCTACATCATGCTTCTTGCCTTCTTCACCCAACCATAGTTCATAGCGTGTTCCATTTTCATAAATAAATTGACTACCACTTCCAAGTCTTACAAAAGCAGAATATTTATCGGCGTTGTTATATTCGCCCTTATTGCTACTTTCGGTTGATGGCTCAATAGGAGCGACTTCGGTCACAAATTTATCAAGGCGTGGCATATAGTAGTCTTCACGACGTTTTTGCTCATCTTTTGCACTAGGAGTAGATGGAAAATCATTTCTATTAACTGTCAAGTATCTATTTTCTTCTGATGATACGTCTCGATGTTGAATGGAGTTTCCATACTTTCTCTCTCCATTTAAATTCCCAAAATGAAGTTCATCCACATTACCACCAACGTGTTTCACACCTACTACATATTGTGGATTCACCAACGTGGCAATTCGTTTATCTACATCTACCACACTAAAATCAATCATCGGAATACCGTTAGGTAAGGCAGTGCCCAAATCTTTATTATTTTTACCCTTTACCAGCACATTTGTTGCCCCCACAGAGAACATTCCTTTGTTTTCTGCAAAATCACGGAATATTTGATAATCCACATCGTCTCTAACTAATGCGGCTTCTGTATAAGGGGTTAGCGCATAGGCGACAGTTAGGGCAATAAAGTTAAGTTTGAATTTTTTATTTAGCATGTTGGCTGTCCTTATAAATTGATTTTAAAAAGTAGATTTGATAGGACACAGTTTTTATATAAAGCTATGAGGTGATTCAAATCTTGGTGATATGTTGTGGTGTTAATTTGCCAGTTTTATTTTAGGGGCGTTATTTACCATAAATTGTTCAAAAAGTGAATTATATTCACCAATAAATTACTGGCTAATGACAATTATGTCTAACTTTTAAAAATTCAATTATTTTTCACCGCACTTTGGGAGCTAATCTAAGGTTTTAATGATTCCATTATCGACTGAAAACATTTTTCTGTTTTCGACTTGCATCTCTTTTAATTGTTCTTGAGTAATGGTTGTAACAAACACTTGTGAGCCACTTTGTTGTAATCGTTCTGCCAACAGTGCTCGCTTATATTGATCCAATTCCGATGCAAAATCATCGATCAAAAAAATACAATGGCGTTGTTTTTCTTTCATTAAATGCTCGCCTTGAGCCAATCTTAATGCGCACATTAAAAGTTTAAGCTGTCCACGAGAAAGCACATCTTCCACTGGCAACCCTTGTGCTTTGAAACGAAAATCAGCTTTTTGAGGGCCAGAAAATGTGTAATTTAAGGCACGATCTCGTTCAAAATTTTGCTCAAGAATCTCAGCGTAATCCGTATTTTTTTCCCATCCTTGATGAAAGCTGACATTAATTTCTAATTCAGATAGGAAAAGTTGGCAAGTTTGCTCGATTTCAGGGCGTAGCGCTTCTGCATATTCGGCACGCCATTGACTCACTTGATGAGCGAGTTTGGCAAGCTCGACATCCCAAACTTTAATAGCGGAGTAGGGCTGATTTTGTGCAAGTGCTGCATTTCTTTGTTTGAGTAATCGATTAAGGTTGCTCCAAGCCGCATAAAAACTTGTTTGATGGTGAAAAAGTCCCCAATCCAAAAATGCTCGGCGATAACTTGGCCCCCCATTCAGTAAGGTTAAGCCTTCTGGGGTGATTAATTGCATTGGCAAAAGATGAGCAAGATCGGAAATTTTATTGCCATCTTCTCCGTTAATTTTTACTAACGTGTTGCCTTGACGAAGTTTTTGTAATCCCACAGACCATTGATGTTGGCTTTCTTGGATTTGTCCAAATAAGGTAAAGTGAGGTTCGTCGTAAGAAATGATGCGATTTGTTACCGCACTTTTGAATGAGCGTCCGTGACCAAGATAAAAAATGGCTTCTAATAAGCTTGTTTTCCCGCTGCCATTGTTGCCGACCAAAAAGTTAAAGCCGGGATCAAAATCAAGATCCACGGCTGTTAAGTTACGAAATTTTTCGACCAGTAAACGCGAAATCGCCATATTATAAACGCATTGGCATAATTACATATTCGCTACTGCTGTCTTCGCAGTTTTCAATTAAGCAACTAGAAGAGGCATCAGTTAAGCGCATGCGAACTTGATTGCATTTAAGCGCATTTAGCACATCAAGAATATAGGTGACATTAAAGCCCACTTCTAATTCTTCGCCATTGTAATTGACATCAACGATTTCTTCCGCTTCTTCATGCTCGGTGTTAGAGGCTGTAATTTTTAGTTGGTTTTCGCTTAAGTTTAAACGCACACTACGCACGCGCTCATTCGATAAGATTGACGCGCGTACAAAGGCTTGTTTAAGAATTTCCCAGCTGCCTTCGACAATTTTCGTTGCATTACGAGGCAACACTCGGCGATAGTCAGGGAAACGACCATCAATTAATTTTGATGTAAATACAATGTTTTTTAAATGGATACGTAAATTGTTGGTGCCGATTTGTAAACGTGCTGGTTCATCGCTTGTTTCTAATAAACGAACCAATTCTAACACGCCTTTACGCGGTAAAATCACAGAATGATTTTGTAATTCTTGTTCAAGCGAGATGGTGCACACCGCAAGTCTATGGCCATCTGTTGCCACAGTACGCAATAAATTGCCTTCTGTTTCAAACTTCATACCATTTAAGAAATAGCGCGCATCTTGGTTTGCCATGGAAAATTGAGTGGCTTCAATTAAACGGCGAAAGGTATTTTGCGGTAATTCAAAATCTACTTCAGACTGCCAATCCGTGAGGTTGGGATATTCTTCTGCTGGTTGAGTTGTTAGTGTAAACCGGCTACGTCCAGACTGCACTAATGCACGGTATTCTTCAAAAGTAACCGTGATTTCTGAATCATCAGATAAAGTGCGGCAAATATCTAAGAATTTTTTTGCTGGAATCGTAAAAGTGCCATTTTCAGAGGACGATGAAAGCTGAGTTTGACTAGAGAGTTCGACTTCCAAATCTGTGCCCGTGATAGTCAATCGATTATCTTCAATTTGCAACAGGACGTTGTTTAATACTGGAATATTTGGGCGACTACTCAATACGCCACATACTTGTTGCAACGGTTTTAATAAATTTTCTCTTGAAATACTAAATTGCATTGCGTTCTCCTTTTATGCGGACAAAGTGCGGATCAAATTCGCCCAATCTTCTTGAATGCTATTGTCTTGCTCGCGGAATTTTGGTACTTCGCGGCAAGCGTTTAATACGGTAGTGTGATCACGATCAAAGGCGCGACCGATTTCAGGCAAACTGCGGTTTGTTAATTCTTTTGCTAATGCCATGGCAATTTGGCGAGGACGAGTCACTGAACGTGCACGACTTTTTGATTTTAAATCTGAAACCTTAATTCGATAATATTCAGCCACCACTTTTTGAATATTTTCAATGGTAACCAAGCGTTCTTGTAGAGCCAAAATATCTTTCAAGGTATCACGCACGAAATCAATATCAATGTCACCGCCTTTGAAGTCTTGCATTGCTTTTACTCGATTTAACGCCCCTTCGAGTTCACGCACGTTGGTACGCAAGCGTTGAGCAATGAAGAAAGCAACTTCTTCTGGCAAGTTCATATTATGTTCTTCCGCCTTTTTCAATAAAATTGCTACACGCGTTTCAAGATCGGGCGGCTCAATGGCTGTTGTTAAGCCCCAGCCAAAACGTGATTTTAAACGTTCTTCAATTTTTTCAATTTCTTTAGGGTAACGATCTGACGTTAAGATAATTTGGCGACCAGTCTCAAATAAGTTATTGAATATATGGAAGAATTCTTCTTGAGTTTTTTCTTTTTCAGCGAAAAATTGAATGTCATCCACTAAAAGCGCATCGAGAGAACGATAGAATTTTTTGAACTGATCCATTTTATTATCACGCACTGCTTTTACCATATGTTGCATAAAGTTATTTGCGTGAATATAAAGCACACGGGCATTCGGTTTATTGGCTAAAATGCCGTTGCCAATGGCGTGTAACAAGTGGGTTTTACCTAAACCTGTACCGCCATATAAAAAGAAAGGATTGGCCGAAGGTTCGCCTGGAGCTTGAGCAAGTTTTTGACCGACTGCGCGTGCGAGTTGGTTCGATTTACCTTCAACAAAGTTATCAAATAAGTGTTTAGTATTGAGATGCGATTCAAATTTTACTGAAGCACTAGATTCAGCTTGAAAATCTACCGCACTTTCTGTTTTAGGATTGCCACTTGGTGCACTTTCTACTACTTTAGGTGCAGGCTTGACCCCTTCTTTTAATGAAATGCGAAGTTCAGGATTTTGTGCAAGTGTTTGACAAATTTGCTGGATTTGTGCGAGATAATGAGTTTCCACCCAACCTTTCACAAACATATTAGAAGCATATAAAACAATGTGATTATCCGCCACCACATCAGCCTGTAAAGGACGAAGCCAAGTGCTAAGATCGCTGGCTGAAACTTGATCTTGAAGTTGTAACAGGCAACTTTGCCAAAGATTTGAGAGATTCACAAAAGGATCCTTGTTGTTTTTGTAATAGAGAAAAGTGCGGTAAAAATTGGTGGAGATTTTACAATAAATGCGTGGAAAAATCTTCTAAAAAATCGGCTTGAGATTTATACAAAAATCCGTATAATCCCCCCGATTTTGGAAGTCCGAGAGTTTTTCCCGAAAAATTTCCGTTTCTTATTTGACGAACGCGTATTTTATGATTAGAATTGCGCTCTATTTTTATTAACTCATAATCTGGATTTAGGTAGATTACAATGAAACGTACATTTCAACCTTCTGTATTAAAACGTAGTCGTACTCACGGTTTCCGTGCTCGTATGGCAACTAAAAATGGCCGTCAAGTTTTAGCGCGTCGTCGTGCTAAAGGTCGTAAAAGTTTATCTGCATAATCACCGTTCTTAGTGGTTAAGCTGAACTTTTCAAGGGAGTTACGTTTGTTAACTCCCGTTCAATTCAAAAATGTCTTCGAACAACCGTTCAGAGGTAGCACTCCAGAAATAACCATCCTTGCCAGAAAAAATAATCTTGAGCATCCTCGCTTAGGTTTGACTGTCGCTAAAAAACATTTAAAACGAGCCCATGATCGTAATCGTATTAAACGCTTAGTGCGAGAAAGCTTTCGTTTATCGCAACATCGTTTACCCGCATGTGATTTTGTTTTTGTTGCAAAAGGTGGTATTGGTAAGCTTGATAATAGCTCTTTTGTGCAAATCTTAGAAAAATTATGGCAACGACACATTCGTTTGGTGCAAAAATCTTAATTGGATTTATTCGTTTCTATCAAGTTGTTATTAGTCCTCTTATCGGACCGCGTTGTCGGTTTGTGCCTACTTGTTCTTGCTATGGCATTGAAGCGTTAAAAACACATGGATTGTTAAAAGGTAGTTGGCTTACTCTAAAACGTGTATTAAAATGTCACCCCTTGAACGCTGGTGGATTCGATCCTGTTCCACCTAAAATCAATAATAACGATGAGAAAAAATAATGGACTCAAGACGTAGCCTATTAGTGTTAGCGCTAATTTTTATTTCTTTCCTTGTTTATCAGCAATGGCAGTTGGATAAAAATCCACAGGTGCCAACTGAGCAAACAACTTCAATGACTGCCAATTCTGATGTTCCGGCAAGTTCTCCTTCTTCTAATTCACAAGTCGTAGCAGATTCTCAAACTCATGGCCGTATTATTACCCTTGAAAACGATGTATTCCGTTTGAAAGTTGATACTTTAGGCGGTGATGTAATTAGTTCTGAATTATTAAAATATGATGCTGAATTGGATTCCAAAACACCATTTGAGTTATTAAAAGACACCAAAGAACATGTGTATATTGCACAAAGTGGTTTAATTGGTAAAAACGGTATCGATACTCGTTCTGGTCGTGCGCAATATCAAATTGAAGGTGATAATTTTAAATTAGCAGATGGTCAAGCGTCTCTTTCTGTTCCTCTTCTCTTTGAAAAAGATGGTGTGACTTATCAAAAAATCTTCGTATTAAAACGTGGTAGCTATGATTTAGGCGTAGATTACAAGATTGATAACCAAAGTGGTCAAGCTATTGAAGTTGAGCCTTATGGTCAATTAAAACATTCTATTGTTGAAAGCTCTGGTAATGTCGCAATGCCAACTTATACTGGTGGCGCATATTCTTCTTCAGAAACTAACTATAAAAAATATAGTTTTGGTGACATGAAGGATAATAATCTTTCTATTGATACTAAAGCTGGTTGGGTTGCAGTATTACAACATTATTTCGTATCTGCTTGGATTCCTAATCAAGATGTAAATAATCAACTTTACACAATTACAGATACTAAAAATAATGTTGCTTCAATCGGTTATCGTGGCCCAGTTGTCACTATTCCTGCTGGTGGCCAAGAGACGATTACAAGTTCATTATGGACTGGCCCTAAACTTCAAAATCAAATGGCTACTGTGGCAAATCACTTAGATTTAACCGTTGATTACGGTTGGGCTTGGTTTATTGCTAAACCGTTATTCTGGTTATTAACCTTTATTCAAGGGATTGTATCTAACTGGGGTTTAGCGATTATCTGTGTAACAATCGTTGTGAAAGCAATTTTGTATCCACTTACGAAAGCACAATATACATCAATGGCTAAAATGCGTATGTTGCAACCTAAAATGCAAGAAATGCGTGAACGTTTTGGTGATGATCGTCAACGTATGAGCCAAGAAATGATGAAACTTTACAAAGAAGAAAAAGTAAATCCACTCGGTGGTTGTTTACCAATTCTTCTTCAAATGCCAATCTTCATCGCATTATATTGGACATTTATGGAAGCTGTTGAATTACGCCATGCTCCATTCTTTGGTTGGATTCAAGATTTATCAGCACAAGATCCCTATTATATTTTCCCTATTTTAATGGGTATCTCAATGTTCTTGTTGCAAAAAATGTCGCCAACGCCAGTGGCTGATCCAATGCAGCAAAAAGTGATGAACTTTATGCCATTAGTCTTTATGTTCTTCTTCTTATGGTTTCCTGCTGGTTTAGTGTTGTACTGGTTAGTTTCTAACTTAATTACAATTGCACAACAGCAATTAATTTATCGAGGGTTAGAGAAAAAAGGGTTACATTCCCGTAAGAAATAGTCACTAACTGGCAAAAAGAAAGGCACGAATAGTGCCTTTCTTTATTTTGCTGTCGTGGGTAAGTATACCCACGGTTAATTATAGTTATAATAGTTCCCCTTTGGGGAACGTCAAGCGCTACCCCAAAGGGGTAGCACTGCAATGAACCTAGGGTATACTTACCCTAGGTAATAGCACTTGCCCTAGGCAATCAACCGTGGGTAAGTATACCCACGGTTAATTATAGTGATAGTAGTTCCCCTTTAGGGAACATCAAGCTCTACCCCAAAGGGGTAGTACTGGGATGAATCTAGGGTATACCTACCCTAGGTAATAGCACTTGCCCTAGGTAATCAACCGTGGGTAGGTATACCCACGGTTAATTATAGTGATAGTAGTTCCCCTTTAGGGAACATCAAGCTCTACCCCAAAGGGGTAGCACTGGGATGAACCTAGGGTATACCTACCCTAGGAAACATATCTACCCCCAGACAATAATAGGTTTTATATGAAAGAAACAATCGTTGCTCAAGCTACTGCGCCAGGTCGTGGTGGTATTGGGATTTTAAGAGTCTCTGGGCCTTTAGCAACAGAAGTTGCACAAGCGGTGTTGGGGAAATGTCCTAAGCCAAGAATGGCTGATTATCTCCCTTTTAAGGATGCGGATGACACTGTTTTAGATCAAGGGATTGCTCTTTACTTCAAATCACCAAATTCATTTACTGGTGAGGATGTTCTGGAATTGCAAGGCCACGGTGGGCAGGTTGTATTAGATTTATTACTCAAACGTATTTTGCAAATTGACGGAATCCGTTTGGCGAGACCGGGTGAGTTTTCTGAACAAGCTTTTTTGAATGATAAATTGGATCTTGCTCAAGCGGAAGCGATTGCGGATTTAATTGATGCAACATCAGAACAAGCAGCACGCTCAGCATTAAAATCTTTGCAAGGTGAATTTTCGAAGAAAGTAAATGAATTAGTTAATTCTGTTATTTACTTACGCACCTATGTAGAAGCGAGCATTGATTTTCCTGATGAAGAAATTGATTTCTTGGCGGATGGAAAAATTGAAGCAAACTTACGCGGTATTATTAATCAGTTAGAAGATGTTCGCTCTGAAGCTAAACAAGGTTCTATTTTACGTGAAGGTATGAAAGTAGTGATCGCTGGTCGTCCGAATGCAGGCAAATCGAGCTTGCTTAATGCGCTTGCTGGTCGCGAAGCGGCTATCGTTACAGATATTGCGGGTACAACGCGTGATGTACTGCGTGAGCATATTCATATCGACGGCATGCCATTGCATATTATTGATACCGCGGGTCTTCGGGATGCAACCGATGAAGTCGAGCGCATTGGCATTTCTCGCGCATGGACGGAAATTGAACAAGCCGATCGTATTATTTTGATGTTAGATAGTAGCGATCCTGAAAGTGCAGATTTAAGCAAAGTGCGGTCAGAATTTTTAGCAAAATTACCCACAACGTTGCCTGTCACTATTGTTCGAAACAAAATTGATTTAAATGGCGAACAAGCAAGTGAAAGCGAAGAGACCGGTTATCAAATAATTAGTCTTTCCGCTCAAACGCATGATGGTGTACAACTTTTACGTGAACATTTGAAACAAGCAATGGGTTTCCAAACAAGCATGGAAGGAGGCTTTTTAGCTCGTCGTCGGCATTTAGATGCACTTGAGAAAGCCGCAGATCATTTGCAAATCGGTTTGGTTCAACTTACAGAATTTCATGCAGGAGAACTTTTAGCGGAAGAATTACGCTTAGTACAGGCTCACTTGAGTGAAATTACAGGCGAATTCACATCAGATGACTTGCTAGGTAATATTTTTAGCTCTTTCTGTATTGGAAAATAATTTCTAAATTATGAGCTTTTATACATTTTGTATTATTGCACTGGGCTTATCAATGGATGCTTTTGCTGTATCCATTTCTAAAGGTGCTGCATTAAGATCTTTTCGTTGCAAACACGCTCTTTATATTTCTCTCTGTTTTGGGTTTTTCCAAGGTATCATGCCTGCAATAGGTTTTTTTGTAGGCTTGCAATTCAGTTCAATGATTCAAGATTGGGATCATTGGATTGGTTTTGTTTTACTTGCATTAATTGGCATTAATATGGTGCGTGAGGGATTAAATGCTGATTCCGAAGCAAGTGTAGAGCCATCTATAAATTTGAAACGTTTATTGACTTTGGGTTTAGCTACGAGTGTGGATGCCTTAGCAATTGGCATATCTTTTGCTTTTCTTTCTGTCGATATTTTTTCGGCTATGGTAATTATTGCACTGACTACTTTTATCGTTTCATTATTCGGCGTAAAGAGCGGTCATTTTCTTGGGCAAAAATTTAGATCAAAAGCGGAGATTTTTGGTGGAATAGTGCTGATTGGAATTGGTATTAGCTTGCTTTATGAGCACGGTGTTTTCACTTTTTAAGATGCTAATTTTCTACGTTTAGATTATAATCGGGGAAAATTTTATGTTTATAACAAGGGTTATAGAATGTTAATTGAAAAAATGCACAATTTATCAAATTCAAAGGCAGCTAAGTTTATTTTGGGTTTGATTACTTTATCGTTTTTAGTCGGCGGTATGTCTGGCTATCTTTTTAGTTCAAATGATACTTATGCTGCAAAAGTTAATGGTGAAGTGATTTCGCAACAAGATTTTTTAAATCGCTACAACCAAGAATTTGAGGCTCGTGCACAACGCGAAGGCGAAGCATTTATGGCTCAGTCAGATTCTCCTGAATTTGTTACCGCACTTCGTCAAAGCACCATCAATCGAATGATTGATCAAGAATTGCTTCGTCAATATGCGAAAGAATTAAAATTAGGCGTCAGTGATGAAATGATTAAACGAGCAATCGTGACAGATCCTAATTTTCAAGTTAATGGCAAATTTGATAACTCTGTTTATCAACAAGTATTACAACAAAATCGTTTAAGTTCAGATGGTTATGCGGCTATTTTGCGTGGCGCATTGACTCTTGAACAAATGCAAAGTGGTGTTGCTAACAGTGAGTTTATCGTGCCTGTTCAGGCAAAAAATACCGCAGAAGTTTTCTTCCAAAAACGTTCAGCGCGCTTAGCGACGTTATCTCTTGCGGATGAAATGGCAAAGCAATCGGTATCCGATGATGAAATTAAAGCTTATTACGAAGCTAATCAAAAATCTTTTGTTCAGCCAGAACAAGTGAAGGTTCAATATATTGATCTCTCAGGTAGCCAAATCGAAAAAGGTATCGAAGTTAAAGATGTAGAAATTGCGCAATATTATCAAGATAATAAAGCTCAATTTATGACTCAGCGTTTAGCACATATTCAATTTGCAAATGAGCAAGATGCTAAGTCTGCTTACGATGAATTACAAAAAGGTGCAAATTTCGCTGATGTAGCTAAAGCTAAATCTTTAGATAAAGTTTCTGGTGAGAATGGTGGTGATTTGGGTTGGGTAAATGCGAATGAATTACCAAAAGCCTTTGAAGATGCCGCAGCTGCGTTGCAGGTTGGGCAATATAGCCAACCAATCAATGTGGATGGCAATTACCATATTGTTTTAGTGCAAGAACGTAAAGCTCAAACTTTAGATGAAGTGAAAGCACAGGTTGCTGATTTAGTGCGTAAATCCTTATTAGAAAATCGTTATTATGCAATTGAAAAGCAAGTGCGTGATAAGGCTTTTGAGGATAGCAAATCACTGAATACCGCGGCACAAGTTGCAGGTGTTAAAGTTCAAGAGAGCGGTTATTTTTCTCGTCAAAATGTACCTGCAGAATTAAATTTCCCTAATGTAATTTCTGCCGTTTTTGAATCTGATATTGCCAATGGTGGCGCTAATTCAGAGCCTTTGAATGTCGGCGATTATCACGCTATTGTAGTGCGAGTGTTAGATCATAAACCTGAAGGTGTGAGAACATTGGAAGATGCGAAAGCAGATATTGAAATGTTCTTAAAACGCCAGAAGGCTGAAAATGTTCTTAACGAAAAAGCACAACAAGCGGTGAAAGCATTAAGCGAAAATGCTGAATCGAAAGTGGATGGAATTAATTTCTCAAGTGAGCAAATTTTTACTTTAAGTGAAAATAAAGATCCAATTTTAACAAATGGCGTATTCTCAATTGCTAAACCAGCATCAGGTAAAACGATTTACCAAGTGGCTCGTAATGAGAAAGGCGATGTGATTATTATTGCTTTAAATAAAGTAGAAGACGGCGTACTTAACGATAAAGAATTAAGTCAATTTAGTGCTCAATTATTACGTACAAGTCAGGCAGAAGTTCAAGCTCAATTAATGCAAGGATTGCGTGAGAGAGCTAAAATTGAAGTAAATGATTCTTTCATCAATCAAGATGATGAAGCACAGCAATAATTGATTAAATTGCAATCTCAGATAAATTTTGATAAAAAGTGCGGTAAATTCACCGCACTTTTTTATAGGGAGCAAACAATGGCAGAAGAAACAATTTTTAGTAAAATCATCCGTAAAGAAATTCCTGCAAATATTGTCTATCAAGATGAATTAGTCACTGCGTTTCGTGATATTTCACCACAAGCTAAAACACATATTTTGATCATTCCAAATAAAGTAATCCCAACAGTGAATGATGTAACGGAGCAAGATGAAGTAGCGCTAGGTCGATTATTTAGCGTGGCGGCTAAACTCGCTAAAGAAGAAGGTATCGCGGAAGACGGTTATCGCCTAATTGTGAATTGCAATAAACATGGTGGGCAAGAAGTATTCCACTTACATATGCATTTAGTCGGTGGTGAACCTTTAGGTAGAATGTTAGCGAAATAATGAAAAAATATTTTTTAATTTTGGCGAGCCTTGTGCTCGCTGCTTGTTCAAGTTCAGTAGAAAACTTAACTTATTCAACGAAGCCGATTTTGAATATCACATCTAATCTTTCGCCTTTAATTCAAGTTGAAACGAGTCAAAAATCAGCGCTTATAAAAAATAAAAGTCAGCAACTTTTGAATATAAGTTACTACTTGTATTGGTACGATTATTTAGGGGTAACCCAAACTTGGGAAAATCAGCAAGAGAGCTATTGCGCTCAATTGTTGCTAAAACCACAAGAAGAGAAATCGATCGATTTAATTAAACCCACTGTAGAAAGTAGAAATTATCGCCTTTATTTAAAATAATTTATGAGCACGTTGTTAATTGATTTAAAAGGAAAAGAGTTGGAACAAGAGGAGGTTGAGCTACTTTTTCATCCTCTTGTTGCGGGATTGATTTTATTTACTCGAAATTTTGAAGATAGAGAACAAATTCAAGAATTAATTCGTTCTGTTCGTCAACGAGTGAAAAAGCCTTTATTGATCACGGTAGATCAAGAAGGGGGACGAGTTCAACGTTTCCGTGATGGATTCACAATGTTGCCTTCAATGCAGGCTTTTCAAGAAATATTGTCAGCAACTGAACAAGTGAACTTCGTTAAAGAAGCAGGTTGGCAAATGGCTGCAGAAATGATTGCCTTGGATATTGACTTGAGTTTTGCGCCGGTGCTGGATTTGGGGCATGAATGTCGAGCGATTGGTGATCGCAGTTTTTCATCTGATGTAAAAAGTGCGGTAAATTTAGCAACCGCTTTTATTGATGGTATGCATCAAGCTGGTATGGCATCTACAGGTAAACATTTCCCTGGCCATGGCCATGTATTAGCCGATTCTCATTTAGAAACACCTTATGATGATCGCGCAAAAGACGAAATTTTTAGTGGCGATCTCCAACCTTTCCAGCAGTTGATTTCACAAAATAAACTCGATGCTATTATGCCTGCGCATGTCATTTATAGACAATGTGATAGTCAGCCTGCAAGTGGTTCAGAATATTGGTTGAAAGAAATCTTACGAAAACAATTAAATTTCCAAGGTGCAATTTTTTCCGATGATCTCGGTATGAAAGGCGCCGGTGTAATGGGTGATTTTGTAGAGCGTAGCAAAAAAGCACTGAATGCAGGTTGTGATCTTTTGTTACTGTGCAATGAACGTGAAGGTGTCATTCAAGTATTAGATAATCTAAAACTTAATGAAAATGAACCGCACTTTATGGCTCGTCAAGCTCGCTTACAAAATTTATTTAAACGTAGAGTGATCAAGTGGAATAACTTGGTTTTAGATCAACGTTGGAAACTGAATCATCGAAATCTCGCAGATATTCAAGGCCGTTGGTTAGATATTCAGGCCGCAAGAAAATGATTGGTTGTCGATACTATCAACAAAATGAATGTCGTTCTTGTCAATGGCTTGGCATACCTTATAGTCAACAATTAACTGAAAAACAACATCATTTAAAGCAGCAACTGATTTCTATTAATTGCGATGGATCTCAATGGTTGGCTCCTTTTCAATCTGATGAACAAGGCTTTCGTAATAAAGCTAAGATGGTTGTTAGTGGTAGTGTTGAACGCCCGATACTTGGCATTCTAAAAAATCCTAATGATCCGCAAAGTGCGATTGATTTGTGTGATTGTCCCCTTTATCCAACTCATTTTTCATTGATTTTTCCAGTTTTGAAGGATTTTATTGGTCGTGCTGGTTTAGTACCTTATAACATTGCTAAACAAAAAGGTGAGCTTAAATATATTTTGCTGACAGAAAGTATTGCGACGGGAAAATTAATGTTGCGCTTTGTATTGCGCACAGAAAATAAATTGCCATTAATTCGTCGAGAATTACCCAAATTATTGGAAAAATTACCGCACTTAGAAGTGGTTAGCATTAATTTACAACCACAACACGCAGCTATCTTAGAAGGTGAACAAGAGATTTTTCTGACAGAACAACAATTTTTACCTGAGAATTTCAACGGTATTCCGCTCTTTATTCGCCCACAAGGTTTCTTTCAAACCAATCCTAAAGTGGCGGCGGGATTATATGCAACCGCTCAGCAATGGGTAAGAGAATTACCAATCTATAAAGTCTGGGATTTATTTTGTGGCGTGGGAGGATTTGGCTTACATTGCGCGAAAGCTTTACAGGAAAAATGGGGAAAAAGTATTGAGTTGACTGGACTTGAAATTTCCTCATCCGCTATTTTTGCTGCGAGTCATTCCGCTAAAATATTGGGTTTAGAACATGTAAATTTCCAATCCCTCGATGCGGCGAGTGTGATGAAAAATCAAGATGAGAATAAGCCAGACCTTGTGATTGTAAATCCGCCTCGTCGTGGAATTGGAAAGGAATTAAGTGAATTTCTTAACCAAATTCAACCGCACTTTATCTTGTATTCCAGCTGCAATGCTGTGACAATGGGTAAAGATTTACAGCATCTCACTTTTTATAAACCATTGAAAATTCAACTTTTTGATATGTTTCCGCAAACATCTCACTATGAGGTATTAGTTTTACTAGAAAGAAAAAAGATTAATTAAGGTGAGATAGAAAAAGCTAGGGAATTTGAAATAAGGGTGGTGGAACTAAGCAGAATTGGTCTTAACAGCAAGTGGCTTACTGCACGCATCCCTGCGGGATTTCTACCTAGCCCACCATAGATTAGAAAATGCATCTTGGTGTTCTAGCTTTTGCGGCATAAAACTATGCAATAAGGTTATAAACCTTTAAAGCCACTATATCAGGAGACCAATCCTGTCTTCCCACTATATTTGTAAGAAGTTGGGTAATGATAGAATCCTTTATATTAATTGTCAATTAATGTTTTGAATATTATTTCTAATTAAACAAAAACCATCCAAATTGATTTTGGATGGTTTCATTTTGAATGATTTATGATGAAAAATTATCTTGCGCCATACACTACGATGGTTTTTCCATGGGCATGGATAAGATTCTGATCCTCTAACATCTTAATAATACGTCCTACAGTTTCTCGTGAGCAACCAACCATTTGCCCTATTTCTTGACGTGTAATTTTGATTTGCATTCCATCAGGATGTGTCATTGCGTCAGGCTGTTTAGCTAAGTTCATTAGCGTTTGAGCAATACGACCTGCCACGTCTAAGAATGCTAAATTACTGACTTGGCGTGAAGTATTTTGTAAACGTCTTGCCAATTGCGCGGTTAAAAACATTAAGATTTCTGGGTTTGCTTGAATTAATTGGCGATATTTTTTATAAGAAATCTCAGCAATTTCACATGTTGTTTTTGTTTTTACCCAAGCAGAGCGTTTTGAACCTTCATCAAATAATCCAGCCTCACCAAAGAATTGTCCTGCACCCAAATAAGTGAGAATCATCTCTTTACCTTCATCATCTTTTGCTGACACCATTACAGAGCCTTTAATGACATAATAAAGTGTCGTTGCATCTTCACCTGCGTGAATTAAAGTCGATTTTGCGGGATATTTATGTAAATGGCAGTGAGTAAGAAACCAATCTAAAACTGGATCTCGTTGAGTTGTCTCTTCTTCTTGAGAGGAGGTGACAACTTCATCAATTTCGGTTAATTCATTTGACATTCGTGCTCCTTACATTCCTGTTTCAAAAATTCCGTTTTATTTTTGATGTCAATGGATTCATGCAATTCAGACCATACAATCACCGCAATTCCATTGCGAATTTGAGTCAGTAAAAGTTGTTTTTTTTGGTTGAGTGAAAGTTCTTCTATACCGTAATCGGTTCCTTCGCGTAAAATTACGCTTTCTACGATATTATCTAATGTTTCTGCTTCCAGTTCTTGCCAAGGAATAATCATATATTTACTCGGTAAAGTCAATTAGGCAAAAAGTGGCTCGATAAAACGCCATTGTTGTTCGAAAGACTGGCTTGCATTCAGACGGAAGTTAGTACGAACATAGCGCATAAATTGTCCTTCACATAGTGTCACTAAATGCGAAGCAATTATGCGTTCATCCACATTAAAGCCGCGTCCTTCACGCAATTTTCGCATCTGTAAAATATTGACAAACTGCATTTCAAGACGATTAAAAAATTGTGCGACTCGAACTTGTAATTGAGCGTCTTCAAACATTAATGCATGACCCGTTAGAATTCGAGTTAACCCAGGATTTTTACGGGCAAAGTCTAAAATTGTTTGTAAAATATCATGAATGCGATTCATTGTTTGGGTTTCGTTACGCATAGAAGCGGTAATACGGCTTAATAAGGTATTTTCAATGTGCTCGATTAAGGCTTCAAACATTTTTGTTTTGCTTGGAAAGTAACGATATAACGCGGCTTCTGATACCCCCACTTCTTTTGCTAGACGAGCCGTTGTCATACGCTCCATGCCGCGTTCGGAATGAAGCATATGTATCAACACAGTAAGCACTTGCTGACGACGTTCTTTTACCGTTCTTTTTTCAATTTTTGGTGTTTCAATTTTAGGCGCAATGTCTTCTACGCCTGATAAAGATAATTGTTCTTCTACCATAAATTATTGTTTACCTGAATGACCGAAACCACCTTCACCACGTTCGGTTTGTTGAAAATCTTCTACAATATTAAATTCAGCTTGTACTACTGGCACGAAAACAAGTTGAGCAATGCGATCGCCGACTTCAATTTTGAATGGCTCATTTCCACGGTTCCACATTGATACCATTAATGGCCCTTGATAATCGGAGTCAATTAATCCCACAAGGTTTCCTAGTACAATGCCGTGTTTATGACCAAGACCCGAGCGAGGCAAAATTACTGCCGCTAAATTTGGATCTGCAATATAAATTGAAAGGCCCGTCGGAATTAATTTAGTTTCACCTGGTTGAATTTCAAAGCTTTCATCGATCAATGCACGTAAATCGAGACCTGCCGAACCTTCAGTTGCATAAGTTGGCAGAGGAAATTCATTTCCAATGCGAGAATCTAAAATTTTTACGTCAATTTTTTTCATGTCATACTCCGTTTGAAATTCATTTTTAGGTAAAAGTGCGGTTGGAATTATAAGGTTTTTTGATAGCGTTCTATGATTTCATTAACTAAATCAGCTGCAAGTTCCACTTTCGATTTTAGCGATAATTTTTTATAACCATTTTTCCAGAAAAGCTGCAAGGCATTTTCATCAGCGTTAAAAACTTGTCCGCCAGATACATCGTTGGCACAAATCATATCAAGATTTTTGCGTTCAAGTTTATCTTTTGCATAATCATCAACATTTTGGGTTTCGGCCGCAAATCCAACAGTAAAAGGACGATGTGTTTTTAAATGTCCTACATCTGAGATAATATCGGGATTTTTAATTAACTTGATTGATATTTCATCCCCTGATTTTTTGATTTTTTGGTCAGCAACTTCAGCTACTCTGTAATCAGCAACGGCCGCACAACCAATAAAAATTTGATTTTTCACCGCACTTTCAAGAGAGGCTTGCCACATTTCTTGTGCTGAGGTGACATTAATTCTATTTACATTTTTTGGTGTTGTTAAATTCACTGGCCCTGAAATCAGCGTGACGTTCGCCCCACGTTCGGCAAATGCTTCAGCAATTGCAAATCCCATTTTACCTGAACTATGGTTAGAAATATAACGAACAGGATCGATTGCTTCACGCGTTGGGCCTGCTGTAATGGCGACATTTAATCCTTGTAGATCTTGTTTTTGAGAGAAAGAGTCAGAAAGTGCGGTAAAAATTTCCTCTGGTTCTGACATACGCCCTTTCCCCATATCGCCGCAAGCTTGAAAACCACTATTGGGGCCGATAAGCTCAATCCCTCGAGTTTGAAGAGTCGTTAAATTTTGTTGAGTAATGGATTGGTGATACATCTGCTGATTCATTGCTGGCGCAAGAAAAATTGGCGCATTAGTCGCAAGACAAATTGTTGAAAGTAAATCATTCGCCATGCCGACAGTAAGACGGGCAATAAAGTCTGCACTAGCTGGCGCAATAATGATGGCATCAGCCCATTTGGCGAGTTCAATATGCCCCATTGCCAGCTCTGCTTGTGGATCAAGTAAAGATTGTGCGACAGCATTGCCTGAAATGGCTTGAAACGTTAAAGGCGTAACAAATTCTGCTGCAGCTGGGGTTAATACTACACGTACTTCAGCTTCTGCTTTACGTAATAAACGAATCAACTCTATTGTTTTATAGGCAGCAATTCCGCCAGTTATGCCAACTACAATATGCTTTCCGTTTAATTTCATGTTTCAACCTTTGTTAGTACTTAGCCACAATTCCGTTATTTTACTTTAATTTTATTGAATGCCCAATGCTATTTTTGCGATACATATCGCAGACTTTGTATAAGTTGCTCGTAAAATGAGAAAAGAGCGGTCAAAATTTTTTCTATTTTGCGTTCAATATTTTATGGAAAACAATGATTTAATGCCGCGCGAAAAATTGCTTAAATTTGGCGTAGAAACTCTCGCTGATTATGAATTGCTGGCGATCTTTTTACGAACTGGCATAAAAGGCTGCCCAGTCATTCAGCTTTCGAAAAATGTCTTATCACATTTTGGTTCCTTGCATGCTTTACTTTCTGCGGATGAAAAAGCCTTCTGTTCCGTAAAAGGCTTAGGCATTACGCAATTTATTCAACTGCAAGCAATTACGGAAATGACCAAGCGTTATTTAAAGCAAGAGATGTTAAGTACGCCAATTATTAATGATCCTGAAACGGTAAAACTTTTTTTACTCACTGAATTGCAACATGAGGAAAGAGAAGTGTTTATGGTTTTATTTTTGGATAATCAACATCGTCTGATTAAAAAAGAGCGGTTATTTTTAGGGACAATTAATGTATCAGCTGTTTATCCTCGGGAAATAATTAAAGAAGCACTTTATTGTAATGCGGCAGCTTTAATTTTGGCGCATAATCATCCTTCGGGTATAACGGAGCCGAGTTATTCGGATCAGCTTATTACTAAAAAAATTCAAGATTCGGCTGAACTAATGGAAATTCGCGTGCTTGATCATTTAATTGTAGGGAAAAGCGATTGTTATTCTTTCGCGGAGAATTGTTTATTATAAATTTTTATAATATTGACCATTTTTTTACCGATTACATTCAGGAAAATCGCATTTACACTTGAGAAATGAAAACAAAGCCAGTATAATTTGCGACCTTTAATATAGTAAGCGGGTCGGATTAGCGCGACCTGACGAGGTAGCAAGCTAGTTTTAACTGGCTTTAAACAATCCGAACCGTAAGCTCGAGCTTATATTTAATTATTGGAGATTATTATGTCTAGAGTTTGTCAAGTAACAGGCAAGCGTCCAGCTGTGGGTAATAACCGCTCACACGCGATGAATGCGACACGTCGTCGTTTTCTTCCAAACCTTCATACTCACCGTTTCTGGGTTGAAAGTGAAAACCGTTTCGTAACCTTACGTTTAACTGCGAAAGGTATGCGTATTATTGATAAAAAAGGCATTGATGCAGTATTAGCTGAAATCCGTGCTCGTGGCGAAAAAATCTAAGGAGCTAAAAAATGGCAGCTAAAGGCGCTCGTGAGAAAATCCGTTTAGTTTCTACTGCAGAGACCGGTCACTTCTACACAACTGATAAAAATAAACGTAATATGCCTGAAAAAATGGAAATCAAAAAATTTGATCCAGTAGTGCGTAAACACGTTATCTATAAAGAAGCAAAAATCAAATAATTTTGCTTATTTAGAAAAAGCCCGACATTGTTCGGGTTTTTTTGTATCACGAATTTATTAAGGAACAAATCATGCCGGAACTTCCCGAAGTCGAAACTGCACTACGTGGTATTAGCCCTTATCTTAAGAATTTTACGATTGAGAAAGTTGTCGTGCGCCAGCCTAAATTGCGCTGGGCCGTATCAGAGGAATTGATAACGCTAAAAAATGTAAAAATTGTCGATCTCACTCGTCGAGCAAAATATTTGATTATTCACACTGAAAAAGGTTATATCATCGGGCATTTGGGCATGTCAGGTTCGGTGCGAATTGTGCCACAGGATAGCGCAATAGATAAACATGATCATATTGATATTGTGATGAACAATGGCAAATTATTGCGTTATAACGATCCTCGTCGTTTTGGTGCATGGTTGTGGACGGAGAATTTAGATGACTTTCATCTTTTCTTAAAGCTGGGACCTGAACCGCTTTCTGATGAATTTAATGCAGAATATTTATTCAAAAAATCTCGTCAAAAATCCACCGCACTTAAAACTTTCTTGATGGATAACGCCGTGGTGGTGGGCGTTGGAAATATTTATGCGAATGAAAGTTTGTTTATTTGTGGTATTCATCCACTTAAACTCGCTAAAAATCTGACCCGCAATCAGTGTATTTCCTTAGTGAATACGATTAAAGATGTATTGAGAAAAGCTATTATTCAAGGTGGGACGACACTTAAAGATTTCTTACAGCCCGATGGTCGCCCCGGTTATTTTGCGCAAGAATTACTGGTCTATGGCAATAAAGATAAACCTTGTCCGAAGTGCGGTACAAAAATTGAAAGTTTAGTCATAGGGCAACGTAATAGTTTCTTTTGCCCGAAATGTCAGAAAAGATCTTAGGATAAAGTTCAAAAGCATTATTGATTATTGTATGAAATTTAGTCATAATTTCAAATCTTCTCTAAAGTAAACAAGGATAAAAAATTATGGAATTAAATAGATTATTAATAGTGAAATTTGTGAAAATTTCCTTTCCTTTCCTTTCCTTTCCTTTCCTTTCCTTTCCTTTCCAGCATATTCTCAGGATTCTAATTCGGAAGAAAATAAACCTTTAATACCTAGTAATGAAAAAGAGTATAAGGCAGCAGAAGCCTCTATTACAGAGCATATTAACAATGCTGTTGATCATATTAAGAAAGAAGAAGAAAAAATTGTATATGATCGTAAACTTGAAGGACAGTCCGTATTTTCTGACGGAAATGAAAGTGTATCAGGACTTTATAATAAGCCTATTGATGGTAGATCTTATTTATTTGCTCTTCAATCATCGCGCCCCCCAGTAAATAATCTAAAGTTGATCAATATTACTGATATTGCATCAATTACAGAAGTTTTTTCTACGCGTTGGGGACAAAATGGGCAGTATGGTTCAGGAATAAATAATCTCGCTTATATTGAAAATAATGGAAATATTACTGGAAAAGGAACAAGAAGTGAGGAATCTGCAATACATTTACGTTCTAAAAATGATTTTTATTTTAAAAATAATGGAAAAATAACAACAAATACCAGTGGATGGATACGGGCGAATAACATAATGGTATTAGAAAATAAAGGTTATTTTTATAAACATGGTATTTCTGGGGGGGAGGCCGCTATTTTAAATAGCGGTAAATTAGATGACATGAGTATTGATGGGGGCGATTTGTATTTTTCTAATACGGGAGAGTTTAATAATACCCGTGGAGGGCATCCAATATCAAAACGAGAATATATAAATACTGTCGGATTGAATGAACTTTTCAGATCATATGATCAGCTGATAAGCTTTATGACTGATCCATTTGCAGAACGTCCTCGTATTAGCGCAAATAACTTATATGGAGTAAATAGTGGAAAGCTAAGTGGCTATATACAAATGACATTTAAGGACGGATATTTTATTAATTCAGGTAAGATTGACGGGCTTCTCCTTATGGCTGATAAGGGCTTATTTGTTAATCGCGGTACAGCATTAGTAAATATATATGGTGGTACACAAACATTAACAGTCGATTTAAAAAACTCTACACTTTTAAAGAATTCTTATATTGACCGAAAGCAAGCTGAAACTCGTGTTATAGTTAATGAAAAAACAATTATTGAAGATATTTTAGAAGCGGATGGAGCCAATGAAACCCTTGTTGTGAGCAGAGATAAAGATAGTGAGCTTCATCATGTTGAGGCCGGTATGGATAAATATGTTGGTTTCGAGCATTTAGAAATGCAAGGTAAATGGGATATTAAGGAACATGATGCTAAATTCAATCAATCTATCACTTTTAATAATGCTGAGATCGAGCTAGCAGGTAAAACATTAAATAGCCCAGAAGTAAAAAATTCAGAAAGTAGTGCTATTAATGTTACATCTAACGCTGACGTAAAAGGAAATTTTACAAATCAGGGAACAGTGAGTTTAACAGGTACATTAACTACTTCAGGCAATGTTGAAAATAGCAGCACCATTGAATTTAATAATGGTCTTCAAGGCACAAAACTTGTGACTTCGGGTGACTATACTGGAGCGGGAGAAAAAAGCCTATTAAAAATGAATGTGGACGCAAGTGCGGGCAAAAGTGAATTCGATTTACTTGATGTCGGCGGAAAAGCAAGTGGTACGACTAAAATTGAGTTTAGGGATCCTACAAAGTTAGCAGCTAAAATGAAAAATCGAGTGAAATTGGTTAAAACCCAATCATCGGATGAAAATGCATTTTCTCTCGTTGAATCAAAATATGGTCGTTATAAGTATAAGTTTTATAATGTGGCTCATGATACAGACGGCTATAGTAACTGGTATTTAGAACAACTCCCGACTTTCCGTAAGGAAGTGGCAGGCATTGTATCAGGCTTTGCGGCAAGCCAGAATTTGTTTACTCACACATTCCATGATCGTGCAGCGAAAGATAAATTACCAGAGGAGCATACAGCTTGGGCGAGGGTTTATCATCATAATACGAAATATCAGCTTAATGGTGTAGATTCAAAAGCCGATGCGCATTCAGATACCCTACAGTTGGGATATGATGCGTTGAAATATAACAAGGGAACCAGCAAATTTACAGCAGGTGCCTATGTGAGTTTAGGTCGTCAAAAATCAGAAACCTATTTGGTTGAAGATGATGAAAGAGTACGCAGTAGCACAAAGGGATATTCTCTAGGGCTCTACGCAACATGGGAAAAACCAAACTGGTATGTGGATAGCTGGATCCAAGTGAATCGCTTAAAAACTAAAGTGAATACAAGCGATGAAAGATCGGATTATAAAACGACCGCACTTCAAGCTTCATTAGAGGCTGGATACAATAAGTTATTAAAGCAAACGGATAATTATGCTTATTACGTTCAGCCACAGGGTCAGGTTATTTACTATCACTTCCATAAACCAGATATGGGTGAAGAAGTGGCAGTGTTAAATCCTCGTTATTTCATTACACGTTTAGGTGTGCGTTTTTACCAACAATCATTAAATCACCCAAATCATGGCGAACCTTATTTGGCATTAAATTGGTGGCATCATACAAATCAAACAAGTGTAGTCACTGATGAAAAAGCGATTTCAATTAAAGGGATAAAAGATCTGAAAAATATTGAGGTCGGGATTGATAAATGGCATATCACAGATAATCTTTCCGTATGGACAAATGTTGGCTATTACATGGGCACCCATAATTATCGTGATATTCGATATAATTTAGGCGTATCTTATCGCTTCTAATTTATATTATTGAATTGTTTGGAAAGGTGGATTTTTATCCACCTTTAGTTTACCGGAAATTCTTCAATGACAACAGGAAGTTGTAAAATTTTTCCTAATCGTAGAATGGTGACGAGAACTTTTGAATTAGGTTTTGTATTTGCGATAATTTGCATCATTTCTCGGGCTGAAATGCCTTCTTGATTATTTAATTTCAAAATGACATCACCTAATTGAATTCCTGCTTTTGCTGCTGGGCTATTTGGGCTTACACCAGTGATGACTATGCCCTCTTCACTACTTGAACTGATGTCGCTTTGCACACCAAAATAACCTCGGATAACGCGTCCATCTCGTATAATTTTCTGTAAAACATCATTTGCAATATCCATTGGAATCGCAAAATTTAGTCCTTCTGCGATTTCATTGGCGGTTTTCCCAATACTAAGGGTGCTAATTCCAACTAATTCCCCTGCAGAATTAATTAATGCGCCGCCTGAGTTGCCACGGTTAATTGAAGCATCGGTTTGGATGAAGTTTTGTCTACCAACAGAATCACCTACGGCATTACGTCCCACTGCGCTAATAATACCTTGAGACACGCTTTGTCCTAAGTTGTAGGGATTACCGATTGCTAATACCACATCACCAACGTGAGCTTGGCGATCTGAATTTTGTGGAATGGTTGAAAGATTATTTGCACGAATTTTGAGAACAGCGAGATCGGTGAGATTATCCGAACCAACAAGACTAGCCTCAAAAATATTTCCATTTTGTAACGCTACTACAATTTGATCCGCATTTTGGATAACGTGTTTATTCGTCAGAATATAGCCATCTTTACTCATAATCACGCCAGAACCTAAGTTATTCACTTGTAGCTGATCATTATCATTAATGCTGGCGGAAGAAAAAGAGCGGTTATAAACATTCACTACTGCTGGAGAGGCAATCCGCACCGCATTTTTGAACGATACAATATCGTCTGAAGTGAAAATATTGCTGTTATTCAGTCTTGGAACCGCAAACAAAATCACGCCCGCAGCAGCCAAGCCCCAAAGTGCGGAATGGAAAAGTTTTTTAAGCATTTAGATTCCTTTCGGTGTGTAAGTTAATTTTATATCGTCACCGATTTGTTCTAATTCATTGAGTTGCCATAATGGTGCATCGGCAAGTTTAGTTAAATTCGGTAATTGGCATAAACCACGAGCATTGTCGCCAAGTAATTTGGGCGCAACGTAAATAATCAATTCATCTACTAATTTTGCATCAATTAAACTACCCGCTAAATTTGCTCCAGCTTCTACCCAAAGGGTATTGATTTGTCGTTTTCCCAGTTCTCGCATTAATTCTTTTAGTAAATTTTCTTTTGGAAGAATAATTTGTTCACAGAAATCAGGAAAGCCTGTTAAATCTCGTGTTTCACTAGAGACTAACCAAACGGGAGAATGAGTTAAAAAAAGTTTATGAGTCGGCTGAATGCGATGTTGTGAATCTAAAATGACTCGCACAGGCTGGCGAAGATCTTCTTTTTTATATTCTGTTTTAAGATTTTCAGGAAATTCATCCCAGCGTACGTTCAGACTTGGATCATCTGCAAGTACTGTCGCAGAAGTGGATAAAAGTGCGGATGATTTTGCACGCATTTTTTGAACGTCCGAACGAGCATCAGGGCCCGTAATCCATTTACTTTCTCCGCTTGCCATTGCTGTTCGTCCATCTAAACTCATGGCGAGTTTGAGTTGAACAAAAGGCATACCTTGACGCATTCGTTTTAAAAAGCCTTTATTTATTTTTTCCGCTTGATCGTTTAATAAATTCATCGCACTTTCGATACCTGCATCAGACAACATTTTCAAACCTTTCCCTGCGACTTGAGGATTCGGATCTTGCATAGCTGCAATGACTTTAACTATACCAGCCTCGATTAATCCTAATGCACAAGGCGGTGTGCGACCATAATGAGAGCAGGGCTCTAAGGTGACGTAAGCGGTTGCACCTTTTGCATTTTCGCCAGCTTGAGCTAAGGCAACACGTTCAGCATGAGGTTGCCCCGCTTTAAAATGGAAGCCTTCCCCCACAATTTCACCATTTTTTACCAATATGCATCCCACCGATGGATTCGGTGTGGTGGTATATTGTCCTTTGGCGGCTAAATCCAAGGCGCGTTGCATAAATTTGCGATCTTGTGCGGAAAATTCGCTCATGATTAATCCTTTAGGTTCTCAATTTCTTTGGTGAATTGATTAATGTTATCAAAACTCAAATAGACCGATGCAAAACGAATATAAGCCACTTTATCGAGTTTTTTTAACTCATTCATCGCGAGTTTTCCAACCAGTTTACTTGGTACTTCACGTTCACCCGTCGCACGTAATTGAAAAATTATATGGTTAATTGCTTGTTCAATATCATCCGCACTTACAGGGCGTTTTTCCAACGCATGCTGAATACCACTGCGTAATTTATCTTCATTGAACGGCTCTCGAGTGCCGTCAGTTTTAATAATTTTGGGTACGATTAATTCGGCTGTTTCAAAGGTAGTAAAACGTTCATGACAATGACCGCACTCACGACGGCGACGAACTTGATAGCCATCCGATACCAAACGGCTATCAATTACCTTGGTTTCTTCTGTAAAACAAAATGGACAGCGCATAGAAAATTCTCCGTAAAAAAGGGCAGTTATCTTAGCAAAAAATCGGTTCTTTGACGATTAGCTTTATGCCTTTCTTGTTTTCTTTTGTACGAATAATAAGCCAAACCAATCTTTTGTTTGTTTTAATAATTTTTCAATATTTTCAGGTTGTTTAAATCTTGAGGTCTGCGCTAATACTCGTGACCAATATGGATCAGCTTTTGCCCCGAAACCATTACTTTCAGTTAATTCCTGAAGTTTTTCAGAAACGGAATTTTCATCACTTACAATAAAATCACTTATATTTCTTACTGTTGGCACCAATTGGATTTCAATTTGACTTTGTAAATAATCTTTTACGTAAATTTGTAATTGAGCAAGTGCAACTTCACGCTCAATAGGCGGTAATTCGATCACTTGATCTTGTGTAATTAATTTTGGTGGTATCGCATTTTCTTGTGTGACACATTGAATCAAATAATAAATCCAAGGACGGATGCAATAGCGATCTTTGTATTTCGCAAAATGCCACTGAATCACCTGTGAATCATCGCCAAATAAAGGCTCCATATAACCAAATAGACGAATTTCTTGATTTTCATTTTGCCAATCTACGGAGAGATTGAAATCGACGGAAGCATGTTTAGCTTCGTCAAGATCCGCTATTTTCTTTTTAAATTCAAGAACATTGTTCCGAATATTTTCAGCACAAACTTTTCCAAATTCGGCTCGAGGTAACACGCCTTTAACTTCTGCTTGTCTAAAATAATCAGCAAAATTTTGTTCATCAAGATAGATTAAGTCATTATTGAGTGCGTAATTATCTAACCCACTTAAGGTGAAGTTTTCACTGTCGGCAATACGAGCATCTTCATCACGGAAATAGACACCGAGTTGTTTTTCAAAGAAAAATTTCACTGGGTTTTCCACAAAGCTGACTAAACGATCTAGTTCAATTTCTTCGATTTTTTCTGGGTTTTCTGTCATAGTGACGGCAAATTCTGAATTGCTAGCAGTCGCGTCAAATTGCGCGATTGGCAACCATTTTGTCGCAAAAGAGCGGGTGAATTTCTCGTTATATTTGAAATTATCTGGGCTAAATGCGGTCATTGGATGCTCAATCACCGTAAGAGTATGTTCGGTTTGCCCTTGATTAATATAATCTAGGAGTTGGCTTACTAATACAGAAGGTTCTTTCGGTTGATTATCTGTAATGGAACGGCCAACATAGCTGATATAGCAATAATCACGTGCTGCCAATAAGGCTTCTAAGAACAAATAGCGATCATCATCACGGCGAACACGGTCGCCTTTTTGATGGTGATATTGCATTAAATCAAAACTGTTTGGTGTTTGTGTTCTAGGGTAATCCGCATCATTCATTCCAAGTAAACAAACTACTTTGAATGGCACAGAACGCATTGGTAATAAGGTGCAGAAGTTTACTTTCCCTGCAAGGAATTTGAGGCTATTTGGTGAATCTTCCAATTTCATTGTGATGACATCGGCAATCACATCTGCTTGTAATTCTTCAGTAAAATGGAGAGATTTTAGATGTTCAGCTAATTCATTAATTTTCTCTTGAATATAGAAAACCGTGTCGCTTGTGTCTTCATTTTGCACGAAGAAATCTGATAAAAGTTCGGTTAAAATCTCTTGCCATTTTTCGATGGAATGCGCTTGTTGCAGCGTTTCATGCAGCGCGGAAAGTGCGGTGAAAAAGTGAGATAAATTTCCAGCAAGCTCGCCCTTTAAGCCATAACTGCTGTTTAAGCCCAGACTATCTTGCCAAATGCCGTGTTCTTCACGCATTGCATAGCCTAAAATCATTCGTTCTAATCCAGCCTGCCAAGAATTGAAATTGATACAATCTTGATTTTTTTGCAAACCGAAACGAATCCCTGAATCCGCCACCCATTCTCGCACTAATGGTAAATCAGCAAGAGAAATATTAAATCGTTCTCGCATCGCAGGAATATCCAACAATGCTAAGACATCTTCGGCACTAAAATTGCTTTCTTTTAAGCGTAATAAAGTTAAGTAACTTGAGACCAACACATCGCTTTCTGAAAGTTTATTATCCGAAAGTGAAAATGGAATTTGTGGCGCATCCCTATTTTTTTGCCCGAAAACTGCCTGAATATAAGGTGTGTATTGGTTAATATCTGCCACCATGACAACCACATCTTTTGGCGTAAGGTTAGGATCTTGATTAAATAAATCCAGTAAATAATCGTGCAATACTTCTACTTCCCGCATAGCACTGTGGCAAGAATGTAAGGTTAAAGTGCGGTCATTTTTTGCGATATTTAGCGGTTTATTTTCTAAATGTAGAATTTGAGACTGTAATTGTCCAAGCAAACTGTTCGATTCAATTTCTTGATAGGCATTGATGGGATAAGTTGGAATATGTTCTTCATCTCGCACCAAGGTGTAAAGAAAATCTCGCCCCATTTTTCCCCAAGCAGCCAGTAACGGATTGCCTACTTGAAGGTTTTCTTTTTGATAAGTGACATCAAATTGAGCGTTTTCTAGTTGAGAAAGTTGATCCTCGGAAAAGAGCGGTTGATTTTTATCTTGTTTATCCAATTGATAACGCTGACGAGAACGCAAATAATCGAGGCGTAAATCGCTAATATCTCCCCAATACTCTTGGCATGGATTATTAAAAAATAAATGAATATCCACTTCTGATGACATCGCTTGCAAAATATTGAGGTAAGCTGTTGGAAGCGCAGGAATACCAAAAATAAATATGCGTGAAGGTAATTTTTTCGGTGCTTTTTTATCGGCAAGCAAGGCTAAGAATTGATTATGCAAAGCCACTCGATGGGTGGCATCACCCACATCTGATTTAACATCGACAACCAATGCACGCCATAATTCACCTTGCCATTTTGTGTTGCCTTGAATTTGCTCAAACAAAGTATTGTTTAGGTTAGGTTGTTGTTTTTGTATTTGAGCAGTAATTTGTTCATCTTCGCCTTTTTCCCAAGCAAAAATCCATTCAGGTCGATAAACCAAATATTGGTCAAATAAATCAGCAATTTTGCTGCTGAGTTGATAAAGTTTGTATTGTTCAGAATGTGGCGAGGACGCTAAATAATTGCGTAAAGGTGAAAAACTTGCTTTCTCGAGAAAAGTTGGGATTAAGCGCATTAAACGCCACATCATTGAATCTTTATCAAAAGGGTTTTCCGATGCCGTTGCGGGTAAATTTTGAGCATAAAGTTGCCAAATAAAACTTGCTGGCATAGGAAATTTGAGGTTCGCTGAAATGCCTGTTTCTTTCGCTAATTCAATTTGCAGCCATTGTGCCATACCCGGGCTTTGCACCAAGATAATATCCTGCTGAAAAGGATCTTCAGGCGGTAAAGATTTGAATAAGGACGAAAGAATTTCTTTTTGTTTTTCGAGTTGATTTGAGTAGTAAACAATGAACACAATGGCGACCTTTTGATGATTTAATCTAGAAAAAGACAAGGTCATTCTACTTAGTTTTTATCGAAATTTCACCCATCGGATAGCGTACAATGACGCGTTCGTTTTGACATTGAACACGAAAAGTTAAACTATTTTGTTGTATTAATTGTTCACAAGCTAACCCTAAAAATTGGCGTTGAGCTTGATTCTCCGCAATCTGTATCGCCTGAAAATCTTGATAAGTTTTCACCGCACTTTTTCTTTGGCTTGCCGTCCATTGATTGAAAGCAATAAATAAAACGCTAAATAAAGCCAAGGAAAATAATAGGGTAGTGAGCGACATGCCTTTATTCATCTGGAACATTAAAATCACTCCAACTTTTTTCTGCCAACTGCCACTGACTATATTGTTGCACTAAGGTTGTTACGACAGGTTTTCCATAGGCCAACGTCACTCCATCTAAAGTTAGATTTCCGTTGGTGATCACTGCGCCACTAATCTTTCCTTTGCCCGTTAGTTTTAAATCTCCCTCCGCAATTAATACGGCAGACACGGTGCCATTAATTTCAATTTCCGCTTGAAAATCTGAAAACCAATAAAGTTTAGGGGTTTTATTCGCGTTTAAAATCTTGGGCAGGGAAGAAAAGTGCAGTCGAAAATCCGCTAGTTTTTCTGTGTGAATAAAATCTTTCAATGCACCTTGATTATCGCCTTTTGTAGGAGATTTTTTAAATAGGCTCATTCTTTCACACCAAAGAAAATATTGAATGGCATCGGCAGCACCATCAAGCGTGATGCTGATTTGCTTTACACTTTCATTATTATTTAACGGTAAATCAAGGCAGGCAGTTTGTTTTTTCTCCTCTGTCATGTTTTGCAGTTGTAATGTTCTTTCCACATAGTGTTTTCGTTGATTTTGTTGCGCACGAAAAAAACTTAAATGACTGTCATCCAACAATAAGATTACGGTTAATAAACCTGAAATAAAAATCAGAATAGTCAGCGTAATAATGCCTTTTTGTATTCTCATTGTTTTTGATTCCAGAGCGCAACGACAAGGGATGTTTCATAACTGATGTTTGGGGCTTGTTTTAAATTTCCTTTTAGCTTGATTTCTAATCCTTTGCCTTCAATTAACCAATTAAATTGTAGGGTAGTGACTTCGTATTCATTGTTATCTAATAAATCTGTCCAACCGCCTCCTGCGTTGCAAGCGGTTTGTTGAAAAGCACGTTTACAAGTTTCTGCTGTGCAATTAGTTGGAATAACACTTTGATAAGTCAGTTTGGTTTTTATCATTTTGTTACTCACTTTATAACCGAATAATTCTTCTGTACTGTTTTTGGAGGTATTTTTCCCATTTTTCATACAGGTTTTTGGCGAATCTTTGCCAATACATCCATTTTTATTTAAATCATAAAAGAACAACACGCAGCTATTAGGTAGTGCGTTATCTTCTTGGCTAATGAAAATGGCAGTGCCTTGTTCATCTAATTCAAATAAAGATAAATTACTTTCTGTTGCTTTTGTATTTAATGCTCTAAATCCTAATCGACGAAGATCTTTACCGATGAGCTGTAATGTTCGTTGTAATTCTGCTTGTAGTTTTAAATGCAATAACATATGTTGGTTTTGCCTTTGTATTTGCACATAAAAATGCGAAATGCTTAGCAATAATAAAGACGACAATGCTAGCGAAATCATCAGTGCTAATAGGGTTTGCCCTTTTAATAATGTTTTCATGATTGATTGCATGCACTAGCCGCTTGATTGGTTTTCAAACGAATACTGCCAACATTGAAAAATGAAAATAATGTACGTTCATTTTCTGCTTGTAGAATAAAACAACGAGTGACACTGGTATTACGCGCCCCATAAAATCGCGTGATTTCTTTGGGATAAATATAATGGCTTTGAATCATCGTTTTTTGAGGAAAATAAGGATAGTAAAAATGAGCATAGGTTTCTTTCGGGCAGTTTGTTGGGTTTAAGCAATCGCAAGTTTGATCGTTTTTTACTTGTGCCGTTAAGCACCATTGTTGTGTCGCAAGGTTTCGATTGATAAGTAAAAACCACACTTCCGATGAATTTTCTGCCCGAGCCTGAATTTGTCGTAGAAATAAATACAGGCGATATTGCTCTTTGGCTAAAATCGTTTTAGGTGAATCCGTTTGCCATAATGGCACGGCAAAACTCAGCGCAATGCTGATGATTGCTAGCCCAATCAATAATTCTACTAATGTCACACCTTTCTGCATAAAACACTCCAATCTTCTACCGCACTTTAATGGCAAATAATCAGTCTAAAAATCACTTCATGCTATTTTTGCGATCTGTATCGCAAACTTTTTCTGAAAACCTATAAAAACCATTGTTTTATAATTTTCAACTGGTTATTTTGGCAAATCTCGCTATAATGGCGCGGAATTTTTCTGTTCTTTAAAATCTGGTGGAAATATGAATCCAATGTTAAATATCGCAATTCGTGCGGCACGAAAAGCGGGCAATGTGATTGCTAAAAATTATGAACGCCGTGATGCTATCGAAAGCACACAAAAAGGTATTAATGATTATGTGACAAACGTTGATAAAGCGGCAGAAGCAGAAATCATTGAAATTATTCGTAAATCTTATCCTGATCACACCATCATCAGTGAAGAAACGGGTGCGCTTGAAGGCAAAGATAGCGATGTACAATGGGTGATTGATCCACTAGATGGTACCCGTAATTTTATGATGGGCCTTCCTCATTTTGCCGTGTCTATCGCAATTCGTGTAAAAAATCGTACTGAAGTGGGGGTTGTTTACGATCCAATCCGCAATGAATTATTTACCGCTGTGCGTGGTGAAGGCGCAAAATTAAATGAAATACGTTTGCGTGTAGATAGTAAACGTGAAATTCAAGGTTCAATTTTAGCGACTGGTTTCCCATTCAAACAACCAAAATTAATGCCAACTCAATTTGCAATGATGAATGCCTTAATTGAAGATGCTGCGGATTTCCGTCGCACTGGTTCTGCAGCATTAGATTTATGCTATGTAGCGTCAAACCGTATTGATGGTTATTTTGAAATGGGCTTAAAAGCATGGGATTGTGCCGCTGGCGATTTAATCGTGCGTGAAGCAGGAGGCTTAGTCTGTGATTTTGATGCAGGTAACGGCTACTTACGCAGCGGAAATATCATCGCCGCACCATCACGTGTAATAAAAGAAATGTTAAATAAAATTCGCCCTTGTTTAGGTGCTGAATTTAATAATTAATTCTTCGATAACTAGAATAGCGCCAATAGGGCGCTATTTTTTTGTGAAAAATCTACCGTACAAATCATATTTATCCTATTGAAGTGAATCACAAACTGCGTGCAAAATTTAGGATTTTCGGTAGAATTCGGGTGAGAAAAATGCACTTTAATACGGATTTAAATTGGCGTGTGTTTTTTTAATTAGTAAATAACTCGTCAATGGACGAATCTGAACCTCAACGAAGAAAACGACGACATTATGCTCCCAGAACTTGGCTTTTTCCTTCTTTTACTCGCAACAGCTAGCGCGTTTTTTCTTGCGTTAGTGCCTCAATTTGGGTTACTCAAAAAAAATTCGACTTTAATTAATGCCGCTTGGCCGCTTAGTTATATTTTTACCCTTGCGACGACGTTCTCAATTGGTTTACTTGCTTATTCTTTTGCGGTGGATGACTTTACCCTTGAATATGTAGCGGCACATTCTAATTCCCAATTACCTACATTTTTTAAAGTGGCTGCCACTTGGGGCGGGCATGAAGGTTCAATGTTGTTTTGGTTATTTTCATTGAGTTTATGGCTTGCTGCCTTTGCTTTTTTTAATCGAAAAAATGACCGCACTTTTTCAGCTCAATCTTTATCTTTATTGGGATTGATTTGTTTTGGCTTTGCGGTGTTTATTTTATTTTATTCCAATCCATTTGGACGCATTTTCCCAGCACCCGCAGAAGGGCGCGATCTCAATCCAATGTTGCAAGATGTGGGACTTATTTTTCATCCACCTTTGTTATATGTTGGTTATGTGGGCTTTTCGGTGAATTTTGCGATGAGTTTGAGTGCATTGATTTATAACCAATCTGCACGACAAATTTCACGTTCAATGCGTGGCTGGGTGTTGGTTTCTTGGTTGTTTTTAACCATTGGCATTGTGCTTGGAGCGTGGTGGGCATATTACGAACTCGGCTGGGGCGGTTGGTGGTTCTGGGATCCCGTAGAAAATGCTTCTTTAATGCCTTGGTTGCTTGGTTTGGCGTTATTACACAGTTTAATGGCGACGGAAAAACAAGGCATATTTAGTTATTGGACTACGCTTTTTTCTTTGCTTGCTTTTGCCTTTAGCGTATTAGGCACGTTTATTGTTCGTTCTGGCGCACTCACTTCTGTACATGCTTTTGCATTGGATAACACGCGCGGTTATGTGTTGTTATTAATTTTCTTTGTTTTGACAGTGTTAGCCTTTGGTTTATTCGCTTTGCGTGCGGGCAGTTCATCAGAAAGTGCGGTGAAGTTTCAGTTTGTTTCTAAATCGGGTGGCATTTTATTACTGAATATTTTGCTGACTATTGCCACTGTTTCCACCTTTTTAGGCACCTTTTACCCGATGTTATTCCAAGCGATGAATTGGGGCTCAATTTCGGTGGGAAGTCCTTATTTTAATAGTATTTTCTTCCCAATTATTACAGCGATTTTAATCCTAATGGTGATTTCACTTACCATACGTTGGGTGCAATTTGAGCGCGTATTATTGATACGTTGTGTATGGTTGCTTATTCCGTCTTTAATTCTTGCTGGCTTGATGATTTGGCAACAGCTACGCCATAATTCTGCGTTGAATTTTCACGCTTTCGCCTTTGTGTTATTAACTCTTGCGATTTGGCTTTTATTCGTCACGTTATGGCAAAATTGGCGACAAATTCGTTTGTCTCAATTTGGTATGATTTTAGCGCACAGTGGCGTGGCAATTGTGACCATTGGTGCGGTGATGAGCGGTTATTTTGGCAGTGAAATTGGTGTGCGTTTAGCGCCGCAACAAAGTCAAAAGTTGGGGCAATATGAATTTCACTATCGTCAATTTTCTAATGAAATCGGTCCGAACTTTACGGCAGAAGTTGCCTTTTTTGACGTAACTGAAAATGGTAAACCTTATGCAGAAATTATCCCAGAGCGCCGCTATTACGATGTGCGTACAATGACAATGAGCGAAGTGGGGCTTGATGGCGGTTTCTGGGGCGATTTATATATTGTGATGGGCGATTCTCTCGGCAAAGGAGAATTTACTTTCCGCTTACATTATAAACCGCTGATTCGTTGGCTTTGGGCTGGCGGTATTTTAATGGCCTTTGGCGCACTTTGTAGCGTTTTCGGATTACGCAGAAAACAGGAAAAATAATGAACAAAAAACTTATCTTTTTTGCACCGCTCTTTGTGCTTTTAGGAGTGTGTATATTACTAATTGCTGGGTTAAATCAAGATCCGAAAAAAATTGCGTCGGCTTTAATTGATAAACCTGTTCCAGAGTTTTATCAGGCTAATTTACATGAGCCATCACAAATCGTAAGCCCGAAGGATTTTCCTAAACAGCCATTTTTATTAAATGTGTGGGGCAGTTGGTGTGGTTATTGCAAAGAAGAACATCCGCTGTTAATTGAGATTTCAAAAACGTTGCCTATTGTGGGCGTAGATTATCGCGATAATCCGCAAAATGGCATTGAAATGCTTAAGAGAATGGGCAATCCGTTCATCTTAACCATTGATGATAGTCATGGGGAATTGGGATTAAAATTAGGCGTGGATGGCGCACCAGAAACTTATCTTGTGGATGAAAATGGTGTGATTCGTTATCGCCATTCAGGTTTACTGGATAAAGAAACTTGGCAAACGGTATTTTTGCCCAAAATTGAAGCATTGAAGAACAAATGAAAAGCATATTAGATATTTTTACTCGCGGTTTTATTCTGGTTCAAAAAACAGTCTTTTTTGCGACCGCACTTTTATTCGCATTTTCCTTATTCGCCCAAGCGGAAATGGTGGATACCTATCAATTCCAAAATCAAGATGATCGTACTCGCGCCGTAGAGTTGGCAAAATCTTTACGCTGTCCACAATGTCAAAACCAAAATTTGGTGGAATCTAATTCACCTATTGCGTATGACTTGCGTCTTGAAGTGTACAAAATGGTGGATGAGGGCAAAAGTAATCAGCAAATTATCGATCAAATGACCGCTAGATTTGGTGATTTTGTGAATTATAAACCACCGTTCAAATGGAATACGGCGTTATTGTGGCTGTTGCCAGTCGCTCTTTTAATTTTAGCTGCCGCATTGCTTTATTTTTCAAATAGAAAAAAACAGTTTTCAGAAAAAGTGGTTGCACAACAACTAGAGAATGATGAAATAATTTTTCCCCCCTCAGCCTTTGGCAGCTCCCCCCGCAAGCAAGGGGAGCCAAGTAAACTTTCTAGGGGAAAAGTGAATAGCAAAATTTATTTTGTGCTTTTTACTTTACTCATCGCTATTCCAACCGCTTATTATTTTTCTCTTGATCGTTTTAGTCGTGTTCAACAAGGCGAGCAATCAATGATTGAGCAACATAATCAAAATGTTGAAATGAATGATGAACATAAAAATGAAAATGTGATTGAGAAGATCCAAAATAAACTGCGAACTGATCCGAATAATGCGGAAACTTGGCTTCAACTTGGGGAAGCCTATGTGCAGAATAATGAATTTGATAGCGCGCTTGTGGCTTATTCTAATGCGGAAAAAATATCAGGCAGTAAACCTAATATTTTAGGCTTGGCAGCCACCGCACTTTATTATCAAGCAGGCCAGCAAGTGACCCCAAAAGTAGAACAACTTTTGAATGAGGCTTTGGCAAAAGATAAAAATGAAGTATCTAGCCTTTCTTTGCTGGCGACAATTGCCTTAGAAAATCGCCAATACCAACAAGCCAGTGCCTATTTACAGCAATTATTAGATTCTGGTAATGCGGCAGTGGATCGTCGTTCAGTTATTCAACGAATGAAGATGTTGGATTTTTTACAACGTGGTGAAAAAGGACAAAATCCGTGAGCCAATATTCTGAAAATATTATTATTGGTGCAGGTGCCGCAGGATTATTTTGCGCTGCACAGTTGGCTAAATTAGGCAAGTCGGTGACAGTTTTCGATAACGGCAAAAAAATCGGACGTAAGATTTTGATGTCGGGCGGTGGATTTTGCAATTTCACCAATTTAGAGGTTACGCCAGCTCATTACCTTTCGCAAAATCCTCATTTCGTCAAATCAGCTCTTGCTCGTTATACCAATTGGGATTTTATTTCTTTAGTGACGGAGCAGGGGATTGCTTATCACGAAAAGGAATTGGGACAATTATTTTGCGATGATGGCGCAGAACAAATCGTTGAAATGCTGAAATCTGAATGCGATAAATATGGTGCTAAGATTTTACTGCGTAGCGAAGTTTCTCAAGTTGAACGGATTCAAAATGATGAAAAAGTGCGGTTTGTTTTACAGGTAAATTCAACCCCATGGCAATGTAAAAATTTGATTGTTGCCACAGGTGGGCTTTCTATGCCTGGGCTTGGTGCAACGCCATTGGGCTATCAAATCGCAGAACAATTTGATATTCCCGTTATTCCTCCACGTGCGAGTTTAGTGCCTTTTACTTATCGAGAAACAGACAAATTTTTAACCGCACTTTCAGGTATTAGCTTACCAGTCACGATCACGGCGCAGTGCGGAAAATCGTTTCACAACCAGCTTTTATTTACTCATCGTGGTATTTCAGGCCCTGCGGTGTTGCAAATTTCCAATTATTGGCAACCCACTGAGTCAGTGGAAATCGATTTATTACCGAACCACAATTTGGAAGAGGAAATTAATCAAGCAAAACAATCTTCGCCAAAACAAATGTTGAAAACCATCTTGGTTCGATTACTTCCGAAAAAATTGGTCGAGCTTTGGATTGAGCAAGGCCTTGTGCAAGATGAAGTTATCGCTAACATCAGCAAAGTGCGGGTAAAAAATCTGGTGGATTTTATTCATCACTGGGAATTTACCCCAAATGGCACGGAAGGCTATCGAACGGCTGAAGTGACAATGGGCGGTGTGGATACTAAAGTAATTTCTTCTAAAACAATGGAAAGCAACCAAGTAAGCGGTTTATATTTTATTGGTGAAGTATTAGATGTGACGGGCTGGCTAGGTGGCTATAATTTCCAGTGGGCGTGGAGCTCAGCTTATGCTTGTTCACAAGGAATTAGTGAAAAGTAGAAGGGATGTTGAAAATACGTTAGGATTCTTTTAATTAAATCATAAAATAAGGAAGTAAAATGTCAAAAATCCTCCCATTACATGCAGACACTGTAGGCTCTTATTTACGTTCATAAGGATTAAAATAGGCTCGTTTAAAATTTTCATCAGGTGAAATTTCTTGTGAACAATTAACTGAGATTGAAGATCAAGAAATTACAAAGTTATTCCAAGCTCAGTTAGATGAGGTATCCAAATCATCTATTTATTGAGCATTTAAAGAAATTGAATGTTATTGTTGGTGATCGTAGCATAGTTAAATATACCATCCCTAGTCCCAATCAATTAATGTATCCTATTCAGTGGGATACGGGCATTTATGTTACACGCGAAGAAATCGCTAAAGAGGTTTGGGGCGAAGATTAATTTGATTTTATGGGTAGATAAAAAATGGCTCCTTATGGAGCCATTTTTTAACGCTGAATTAAGTAACGTAATTTTGTTCCATCTTGCTCTACACTTAGCAGTGTATAGCCATGATTTTTAGTATCAATAGGAATGTTGTTGATAGATTGTGCGCAATCGCTTAATAGTTCTAAAATTTCACCTTTTTGTAATTGTGGCATGGTTTCTAACATTACAATAGCGGGGTAAGGGCAGGGTTCGCCTAACGTATCTAATGTATAATCGGGTGAAATGTCTTTTGGATCTTTATCTAATTTTTGAACAATAGTAAATGCCATGATTATGCTCCTTTTGGTTAATTACATCCACAGCCAGTTTGTGCGGTTATTTGAGATTTTGCTTTGGCTAAGAAACGACGTTCCCACCAGACTACGGCAATTAAACATAAAATTAATAAACCGTAATTCACAAGTAAGCCACCTACGGGCCCGAAAGATTTTAGTAAATTAAGTTTTTCGTAATCAAGTGCTAAAACAGGGGCTATATCATCCCAAACATAGGCGAGATAAGTTGAACCGACTACATTACCTAAGCCAACCCACATAAAGTGTACTTGACCTTCCATTGAGCGATACATCCAACCTGTTTCACAACCACCAGCGAGTACAATACCAAAGCCGAATAATAAACCGCCAATAATAGCATTGGGGCCAGCCCACATAATTTTAGGCGAGACGCCAAGTTGAATGTAGCTAAATACACCAATTGTGCCCACTAATATTCCAAAAATAATAGCTTTTGCCATATAAGCACGCCCAGTTACCCATAAGTCACGGAAAGCTGAGGTAAAACAAATTTGAGCTCGTTCAATTAATAACCCGAAAGCCAAACCACAAACCATAGCAAAACCAAGTTTAATAGATTGAGTCATTACATAAAGTGAAGCAATAAGATAAGCAAAAAATACAACCATACCAATCCAGAAACGGCGTTGTGCTTGTTTAGGATCTGTTTCTTTTATTTTCGCTGCGCCTTTTTTCAGTTCTAATTTAACGCGAAATATTGGTAATAATGTGACTTTCACACCAGCATAAGTACCTATTGCTGTTGCGATAGTGAAGAACCAAGCGTGTACCGAAAATTGTGGAATACCTGTAAAAAGTGAAGCTAAATTACATCCCATTGCTAAACGTGCACCAAATCCTGCTAATGCACCGCCAATTAAAGCTTGAACAATCCGACGTTTATGTGGTTGGTTGCGCCATTTTACATTATTTGCCCAAAGTGCTGCAGAAATACAACCTGCAAACATGCCTAAGATCATTACGCCATCAACACGTGAGAAGATGTTACCTTGCATTCCTATGATTTTGTAGTAACTCCATTCAGATACATCAACGCCTAATGCTTGTAATGCATGTCCTCCCCACCGAGTAAATTCCCCTGTAACAGCCCAATAAGTGCCTGTTACCCCAAAGTAATAAGCGGAAAGCAAACCCGCTGCAGTCACTGCGACAATCGGATTCCAGTATTTAATTAAGTAATTTTGTTTAAATTGTAGCCAAATCTCTTTCATAAGATAACCTAAATTTATTGAAAAGAAAGATTTGCAAGAAAGGTATAAATAATGAATGCAGTGAAAAAAGAAGTGCCCATTTTCCTATACACAAAACTTGCGATATAAGACAAATGAAATTTGTCAGGTAAAATGATAACATTATTTTAACAATAAAGGCAAAACCTTTATAGCTTTGCCTTTATAGATATCATATTTTTCGATTAAAGAATATCTAATAATTCTACTTCAAATACGAGTGTTGAGAATGGCGGAATTGATGCGCCAGCGCCACGTTCACCGTAAGCAAGTTCGTGTGGAATAGTGAGTTTCCATTTAGAACCAACTGGCATCATTTGTAATGCTTCAACCCAACCACGAATTACACCATTTACTGGGAATTCAGCTGGTGTGCCGCGAGCAACAGAACTGTCGAATACGGTGCCATCTGGTAATGTACCAGTGTAGTGTACTCGCACTTTATCTGTTGCAGATGGTTTTGCGCCATTGCCTTCAGTCATGATTTCGTATTGCAAACCGCTATCGGTTATGTTTACGCCTGCTTTTTTCGCATTTTCTTCTAAGAATTTTTTGCCTTCTTCTTCAATGGCTTTAAATTGTGCTTGTTGTGCCTCAGCTGCTTGCTGTTGAAGTTGTTGAACGGATTGCATTAACTCATTGATGTCTAATGCTGGTTGATTATGATTTAATGCATCAAAAATGCCTTTCGCCACCGCTTCAACGGTGATTTCCATTTTGCTATCGGCTAATTGTTGTCCAATTTGTAAACCAATCCCGTAGCTACCTTTTTCAGAAATGCTTTCTAATTTTACTTGTTCAAAATTCATTTGATGTTTTCCTTTCGTTAAAAAATTATTTTTTATATGCCAAAATTTCGCCCATGCGAACAGGTTCGTTGACGCTTAAATGATCAGCTAAATGGACTTGATTTGCTTGGAATAAATTAATCACTGTCGAACCAAGTTGGAACCAACCCATTTCTTGACCTTTCAATAATTTGACCGCACTTTCGCCTTCATAAGTCCAAGTTTTCACTTCGTTGTGGCGTGGTGGATTAATCACGTCCGCCCAAGTTGTGCCAATGCTTGCAGTGATAGTTGCACCGACCAAAATTTGTACCATTGTGCCAAATTCAGTATCAAATACACAAATCACACGTTCATTACGCGCAAATAAATTGGGTACATGTTGGGCTAAAAATGGGTTCACAGAGAATAAATCGCCTGGCACATAAATCATTTTGCGTAGCGTACCATCGCACGGCATATGTACTCGGTGGTAATCACGAGGAGAAAGATAAGTGGTAGCAAACACACCGTTTTTAAAGGCTTCCACTAATTCTTGATCTTCTGCCAGTAAGTCTTCTAGGCTGAAAAAATGCCCCTTAGCCTGCAATAAAAGAGTATCGTCGATATGACCGCACTCGCTAATGCGACCGTCTGCTGGTAAACAAAGTGCGGTAGGATTTTGATTAATTGGACGCGCGTTTTCTTTTAACGGGCGAATAAAAAATTCATTAAAACTTGCGTAATCAGAAAATTGTTCTTTTTGCGCAATGCTCATATCAATGTTGTATTTTTTTGCAAAAGCTTTAATTACAACATGGGTTAGCACACCCCATTTTTGTTTAGCAAACCAGCCTGCAATTTGAGTTAAATAAATTTGCGGCATGATATATTGAAATGCCACTTTCAAGCGTTGCCAATAAGAATTTGAAGTCATCATTATCTTTCCTTGTTAAAAAAAGAGGCGTGATTATAGCAATTTTTATCAATGTGCCAACTTTTTTGATGATTGGGGGAAATAATCAAGGTAAAAAAATTGGCACACGTTGAAAGCGTGTGCCATTGTGGCGTATTAATTAGAACAAGTATCTTACACCAAGATGAGCTTGCCAATTTTGTTTAAAGTTATGCGTTGAAGAACGTTGTGCCTCGAAATAGAGTTGCGTATTTTTCGCTTTATTCATATAAGAAAGCCCAAAGCCATAAACCCACCAACTTCCTCTATTACTGAATCTCTCAACTGCAACTTCATTAAATGTGTGTTGCATTTCACCTAAAAATTCTCTTTCATACATTAGCTTGATATAAGGATGTAGATTTTTCTCATTGAAATAATCCAGCCCTGCACGAAAACCAATTCTACCAATTAAACTGGTGACTTTTTCTGTTTTAATATCAAGTCCATTCGATGCTTTAAACGCATATCCGCCAGTGGCATGATAGGCTAATTGAGCCTCTGGTTGTAAATAGATTACACGTTTAGCTGTTTCACTTAAGTTAATCCGTTTCCCTGTTTCTGCGGAAAGTATATAAGTAAAAGTGTGTATTGTTGGGGATTTAACCGATTTTTTTGACGGGCTAAGTAAGTCATAACCGCCACCATAGCTTATTGCTTTCGTAAAGAAATCAAAATACCAGTCATTTTTCTTGTTTAACCAAGAAGAATATAAGCCTAATTCTGAGCCATTAAGTTTAATTTTACCTGGATATATTTGTGATTTTGCAGCGGAACTGATATATCCAAATGATAGACTATTATAATTTATCCAATTTCCTCTTTCTTTCACCCAATCATGGCCTATTTTTAAGCCTTGATAACGATTAGTATATTGACCCACTTTAATACTTCGCGAACCACTGTATTCACCATTAATATATTTAACCCAAATATCTTTTTGTTTGATGAGGTCTTTATTAAAATGCACTTCGCCTAAGCGTTGATGTAAACTTTCAGTTAAAGTCAAATTAGATTGATAAATAATATCGCCTAAAATTACCGCACCTTGTGCACCAGTGCTTAACCGCCCTGTTGGATTTAAGTAAAAGTCATCACGAACTACTTCGTTTTCATCTTTACCTTCAATTTTAACAAGTTTAGAATCATCTGGACGCGTCAATGTAAACTCATAGGCTCCTTGATCAGTGGTGCCATTAATTAACTTGAAATGTCCTTTAATATCGTCTTTATTTTTTGTGACATATTCTACGAGCTTTATATATTCATTTCCTTTCGTAGGCGCAGTTCCATCATCTTTATAGATTATTTTATGATCGCCCTCGCTAGATTTACGAACGATTAATTTATCAGCTATACCTTGACCTTTATTCTCACTAGTAAAATCAGCAATCTTTCCATGCATATTGAAAGTACCACTATCACCTTTCAAATTTTCCACGGAGATATTAATATTCCGCTTAGAATTGCCAAAGTTTACGGTAGCACCATCGGAAATATTAAAATTATTAATCTTCGATGTATTCGTCGCATCCCAACGAGATCCGTTGGTCATAGTAAAATTAAATTTAGTATTAGCTTTATCAGGATCTGAACCATCACGGTTTTCATCAAACAGATTTTGTCCATTTGGTTTATCGTTCGGGTCATCTGGATCACCACCATATTGTCGTTTACCAATATGAGCTTCTCCGTGGAAATAGGAGTCTTTGTTTTTTAGATTTAATTCAATTTTGCCCCCATTCAGAACGTGAATATCACCGTCGATTTGTACTTTTCCATCGCCTTTAACTTCAACTTTACTGTTTTTACCATCAACATTGAAAGCATCTCCAATAGATTTTTGTTTTCCCTCTTCATCAAGTACAGGTTGCACATCTATTTTCACATCGCTATGAAAGGTAACGCGGTTGTACGAATCGTCCGGCACATCCTCGCTGTTTCCGATTTTTCTCGGCAGATTCCCCACATAAACACCATAGTTTTCGGCGTTCTTATTATCGCCGCGATCCACCTTGATGCTGACCGCGCCGCGAAAATCCATTTCGGTCTGATTGATAACCGTTTTTCTCGGTCCCGACGTGTTGATGATTACGTCCTTATATTGCGTTACCCCGATGCCGCGCCCTCTAGACGTTCCGGATTTGACGTATATGTTCAGATTGGAACCCGCTTCCGACTCGATTTTGGTATGGTTTTTGGTTTCTGTGGATTGTTTGGTTCCATTATTCTTGAATAAATGTATGCCGTTCCCTTGGGTTTTGTCGCTTGTTTTGGTGCCGTCTGTATAAAGATAGTTGTTTCCCTTAAAAGTCAGGGTTGTGTCCGACATACCGAAACCAGAGGCTGTCAAAGTATCGTTTGCGTGAATGGCATTCTTTGAGGAGGTATTTTTGACGGATACGTTTTCCAAAGTAATATTGTTCTTCCCTTCATAGCTTTTGTCTGCCAACAAAATCCCAGCATTAGCAACAGTTGACGAAAGCGTGTATCGACCGCTGTGCACCTGCCCTATAGGTTTTGTCTTTTCGATGGTCCAATGCGCGGGTTCTTTCAACACTTCGCCCCTTGCATCTTTCAACGACGCTTCACCACTTGCATCTTTCAAATCCTTTTCCCCGACAGACGGGTTGCCCTTGACTGTAATGGTATTTTTCGCGCCTTTGTCATAGGCGGCAATAACTAGGGAATTAATCGGCGTGACGGCAGTTTCGCCCGAATAATCGAAAGTATGTTCGTTGGTCTGATTTTTGCCCGCTATCGCCGCCGTATGATTGGGTTTTTCCAAAATCGTACCGGAAGCGGCAATGCTTTTTTCCATACCCGCAGCCAGCAGGCAGCCAGAAAGGAGGCAGAGGGCGATTGTTTCATTTTTCATAGTTATTTTTCCCTTTGATTTTCTTACTTGAGATGTATTGATAGGCTATTCATTGATAACCGTTCTCAGTAGGATATTTTTTTGGGGTATTATTTTATGCGCTAAAAAAGGTTTTGTTATTTTAGATCATTTTTATGTTTGCGGTGTATGTTTTTTATCCTATTCCAATCTTAATTGTTTTTTTTTTGAGCTGTTTGAGGTGTTTTTTTAATCGCGTTAATCGCGTTGCTTCTGGACGTTCCTGTAAATGAAATCGACGTGAACTAAGATGAAAATTATAAAATTGAGTCAAAAGTGCGGTTGCTACAGCGTAAATTTTAGAAAATCCACGATTTCTCTTTGACTATCTTCGAAACAACAGGTAATATTCACGCCCTATGCAAAAGGTAAAACTACCCCTAACCGTTGACCCGGTAAAAGATGCTCAAAGACGGCTTGATTATGTTGGCTATTATGCTGCTAATCAGCTTGAGCGTTTGGCGGAATCAGTGGTAAACGTGCTCAGCGATGCACAGGTAACATTATCGTTTTATGTTGATCCACAAAAATTAGTGGTGATGAAAGGTAAAGTACAGGTTGATGTCGAGCTTGAATGTCAGCGTTGTAATTTGCCTTACAAACAAACATTGGAGTGTGAGTTTATTTATAGTCCAGTGGCTAATTGGGATCAGGCTGATGACTTGCCCGAAATTTATGAACCAATCGAATTTAATGCGTTTGGCGAAATAGATTTAATTGGTACAGTGGAAGACGAACTTATTTTAGCTCTACCGCTTGTCCCAATGCATTCATCTGAACACTGTGAAGTGTCCGCGCAGGAACAGGTTTTTGGCGAATTGCCGGAAGAATTGGCAAAAAAACCGAACCCGTTCGCTGTATTAGCTAATTTAAAGCAAAAGTAAATTAAATTTAGGAGTATAGCCAATGGCTGTTCAACAAAACAAAAAATCTCGTTCACGTCGTGATATGCGTCGTTCACACGATGCTTTAACAACTGCTGCTGTATCAGTAGATAAAGCAAGCGGTGAAACTCACTTACGCCACCACGTAACTGCAGACGGTTACTATCGTGGTCGTAAAGTGATCAATAAGTAATTTTTACTTATAGGTATTCACTTGACTCGTCTAACCTTGGCGTTAGATGTGATGGGCGGGGACATTGGTCCCCGTATTACTATCCCTGCCTCTCTTTTAGCGTTGGAAAATGATCCTGAGCTTTCTTTAATCCTCTTTGGCGATAGTCAACAAATTTCTCCTCTTCTCAATAAGTGTTCTCAATCAATTTTAGAACGAATACAAGTTCAACATTGCTCAAGTGTTATCGAAAATAATCAAGGCATATCTTATGCATTGCGTCATAGTAAAGGTACATCAATGCGTTTAGCATTGGAATCTGTACAACGTGGCGAAGCGCAAGGTTGTGTAAGTGCGGGCAATACAGCTGCATTAATGGGATTATCGAAGATTTTATTACAGCCTTTACAAGGCATTGCACGCCCTGCATTGATTTCTTTGATTCCGACCATTGATGGTGAAAAATCAGTGATGTTAGATCTTGGTGCAAATATTGAGTGTAGTGCGGAAAATCTTTATCAATTTGCTATAATGGGCGTGATTTTTGCTGAAGCTCGACTTAATTTGGTGTATCCGAGAATTGGATTATTGAATATTGGTATTGAAGAAATTAAAGGCCATCAATCTATTCGTGATGTCGCTAATTTACTGCAAAAATCAACCGCACTTAATTATGTCGGATTTATCGAAGGTGACGTTTTACTGAATGGAAAAGCCGACGTGATTGTGAGTGATGGATTTGCAGGCAATGTCGCGTTGAAAACCTTAGAAGGGGCAGTGAGAAATTTGTTATCTCTGTTTAAAGATAAAGCGAATTCACGTTTTATAAAGCCCATTCTTGCTTGGATTTTTCGCTTTGTATTTAAACAACGCTATAAACGCTTGAAACGAATTAATCCTGATGAATATAATGGCGCATCACTTATTGGCTTAAAAGCTGTGGTGGTAAAAAGCCACGGTAGCGCAAATGTGAATGCTTTTGCACATGCTATTGCTGATGCCGCTTTCCAAGCTCGCCAGCAACTTCCAGAAAAAATATTGGCTGGGCTTGCTCGTTATTAATGACTTAATTTTTATTTATTATGAATAGCAGAATTTTATCTACTGGTAGTTATTTACCAAGCTACATCCGCACCAATGCGGAATTAGAAAAAATGGTTGATACATCAGATGAATGGATTGTCACTCGTTCCGGTATTCGTGAACGTCGTATCGCAGCGGCAGATGAAACTGTTGCAACAATGGGATTTGAAGCGGCAAAAAATGCGATCGAAGCTGCTCAAATTAATCCTCAAGATATTGAACTGATTATTGTTGCAACAACAAGTAATTCACACGCTTATCCAAGTGCCGCATGCCAAGTACAAGGGTTATTAAATATTGATGATACGATTTCTTTTGATTTAGCCGCAGCTTGTACAGGCTTTGTCTATGCATTGAGCGTGGCAGATCAATTTATTCGTGCAGGTAAAGTGAAAAAAGCCTTAGTGATAGGCTCAGATCTCAATTCTCGTAAATTAGATGAAACTGATCGTAGCACTGTTGTGTTATTTGGTGATGGTGCGGGAGCGGTCATTCTTGAATCGAGTGAACAAGAAGGGATTATTTCTACTCATTTGCATGCTTCAGCGGATAAACATAATGCCCTTGTTTTAGCTCAGCCAGAACGTGGTATAGAAAAATCTGGATATATCGAGATGCAAGGTAACGAAACCTTCAAACTGGCAGTTCGTGAACTTTCAAATGTGGTGGAAGAAACCCTTTTAGCCAATAATTTAGATAAAAAAGATTTAGACTGGCTTGTGCCACACCAAGCAAATTTACGCATTATTACAGCAACAGCTAAAAAATTAGAAATGGATATGTCGCAAGTGGTGGTAACGTTAGATAAATACGCTAACAACAGTGCAGCTACCGTGCCAGTCGCTTTAGATGAAGCTGTTCGAGATGGCCGTATTCAACGTGGGCAGTTATTATTATTAGAAGCCTTTGGCGGTGGTTGGACTTGGGGTTCAGCATTAGTGAGATTTTAGTTGATTTGATATAATTATTGATGATTTTAAAGTGCGGTAAAATTTGACCGCACTTTTGGTATTTTGTTGTCAGGTTTCGCCTGACAGCGACCTACTTTCTTTTACTCGTGTAAAAGAAAGTAGGCAAAGAAAACACGCCCCAGTTAAATCGCTGTTCTTTGCTTTGTTTCAATTTTCTTAACGGCAATTTGCTGAACTCGCTACGCTCAAACAGACGCAAATTGCCTAAAAATTGAAAGTCGCAAAGGCGATTTATATGGGGCCCCGAATTTATCGGAGCATTATTTAAAAAGTGCGGTTAATTTTGAATTCATTTTAAGAACAAAAAATATTTTGAGTTTTGACCGCACTTTAAATCGGATAAAGAACAAATTGGGTTCCCTTCTTTTCCACCTTTGTGTAATTGAATTTGTAGGAAATTTTCGTCTGTTTGAGCGTAGCGAGTTCAGAAAATTTCCGTTAAGCAAATTCAATGGAACAAAGGAAACAAGGAAAAGCAGGGTCGCTTTTCTTTTTGCTTACTTTTTCTTTGGCGAGGCAAAGAAAAAGTAAGTCGCCATCGGCGAAACCCGATTTTAATTACCGAAGAAGAATTTTCAATTAAAAAACAATAGGACAAAACATAATGAAAAAATTCGCAATGGTCTTCCCAGGCCAAGGCTCCCAAACTGTCGGTATGCTTGCTGATCTTGCAACTGAATATCCAATCGTTACTGAAACATTTAAACAAGCATCTGATGCGCTTGGTTATGATTTATGGCATCTTGTTCAACAAGGCCCTGCTGAAGAACTTAATAAAACTTGGCAAACTCAGCCCGCACTTTTGGCCGCTTCAGTCGCTATTTATCGCGTATGGCAAGAAAAATTTCCTCAATTAAAACCAGAAGTGATGGCAGGCCATAGCTTAGGTGAATATTCTGCGTTAGTTTGTGCTGGCGTGTTGGATTTCCAAGATGCGATTAAATTAGTGGAATTGCGCGGAAAATTAATGCAACAAGCTGTGCCTGAAGGCACTGGCGCAATGTATGCGATTATTGGTTTGGATAATGAAGCAATTATTAATGCTTGTAAACAAGCAGAGGAAGGCGAAGTCGTATCTGCGGTGAACTTTAACTCACCGGGTCAAGTCGTTATTGCTGGTGCGAAAGCTGCAGTTGAGCGTGCGGCTGCATTATGTAAAGAAGCAGGCGCAAAACGTGCATTGCCGTTAGCCGTAAGCGTACCTTCTCACTGTGCCTTGATGAAACCTGCAGCTGAGCAATTAGCGGTAACACTTGAGAATATTCAAATTAATACACCAACAACATCGGTATTAAATAACGTTGATGTGAAAGCAGAAACTGAAGCTGCCGAAATTCGTACCGCACTTGTTCGTCAGTTATATAGCCCAGTTCGTTGGACTGAAACAGTTGAAAAAATGGCGCAAGATGGCGTTCAAGCGCTTGTTGAAGTGGGTCCGGGTAAAGTATTAAATGGTTTAACCAAACGCATTGTGGGTGATTTACAAGCAATATCTGTAAATGATGTTACATCATTCAATGCTGTAGAAGAATTTTTAGCGTAAAAGGAAGGAAAAATGCAAGGTAAAATTGCTTTAGTGACAGGGGCTACTCGTGGTATCGGTCGTGCGATTGCAGAAGAACTTAGCTCAAAAGGTGCGTTTGTAATTGGTACTGCAACATCTGAAAAAGGTGCAGAAGCAATTTCTGCATATTTAGGAGATAAAGGTAAAGGTTTAGTTTTAAACGTAACGGATAAAGAATCTATTGAAACTTTACTTGAGCAAATTAAAAATGATTTTGGCGATATTGATATTCTCGTGAATAACGCAGGTATTACTCGCGATAATTTATTGATGCGTATGAAAGATGATGAGTGGTTTGATATTATGCAAACTAACTTAACTTCGGTGTATCATCTTTCTAAAGCCATGTTACGTTCAATGATGAAAAAACGTTTTGGTCGTATCATCAATATTGGTTCAGTGGTGGGTTCAATGGGGAATCCAGGACAAGCTAACTATTGTGCGGCAAAAGCGGGTGTGATTGGTTTTTCTAAATCTTTAGCGAAAGAAGTGGCTGCACGTGGTATTACTGTAAATGTGGTTGCACCAGGTTTTATTGCAACGGATATGACAGAAGTGCTTACTGATGAACAAAAAGCGGGTATTTTATCTAATGTTCCTGCTGGCCGTTTAGGCGAAGCTAAAGATATTGCTAAAGCCGTTGCTTTCTTAGCTTCTGATGATGCAGGTTATATTACTGGTACAACGTTGCATGTAAATGGTGGTTTATATATGAGCTAATGCTGAAAATCAGCATTTCTCTTTATTTAGACTTGAGTGGCGTTCTAAACATAAAATCATAGCCAAAGATTTTAGATAATGTTAGAATCCCATTCGCAGTGTAGCTTGGTTACGCCTTGAGCGTATGCAAAGGTACGTAACTATTTTTAATGTGTGTATTCAGATTGCCCATTTTGTGGTGCGACCAGCCTATAAAATAGTTGCAAGTTGATAAAAAATACATACACTAACCGCTCTTTTATGAGTTAAAACCAACAAAATAGGAAAAACAAATGAGTATTGAAGAACGCGTGAAAAAAATCATCGTTGAACAATTAGGTGTTAAAGAAGAAGATGTTAAATCTGAAGCTTCTTTCGTTGAAGATTTAGGTGCGGACTCTTTAGACACAGTTGAATTAGTAATGGCTTTAGAAGAAGAATTCGATATCGAAATTCCAGATGAAGAAGCTGAAAAAATCACAACTGTTCAATCTGCGATTGACTACGTGCAAAACAATCAATAATTTCAAGTTGGGCGACTTTTTAAGTCGCCTAATTTTTTTTCAAAAATTTCTTTCTAAAATCACCGCACTTTTCCCTTATTCCTACATTGTAAAATTGATCTGAATTACCTTTTAATTAAATTCTTGCTCTAAAATTTAAAAAATATCTAGTTTTATTCCTCAAAAAGGGTATTATTTTTACAGTTTTTTTATTTTTGAGGTGCTTATGCTTTATTTAGAATTTTTATTCTTATTATTAATGCTTTATATGGGAAGCCGTTACGGTGGTATCGGATTAGGCGTTGTTTCTGGTATCGGTCTTGCTATCGAAGTTTTCGTATTCCGTATGCCAGTGGGGAAAGCACCGATTGATGTAATGCTCATCATTCTTGCGGTGGTGACTTGTGCATCCGTACTTGAAGCTGCAGGCGGTTTGAAATTTATGTTACAAATTGCCGAACGCATTCTCCGTAAAAATCCAAAACGTGTAACTTTACTCGGCCCATTGGTCGTGTATTTATTAACGTTTATGCTTGGTACTGGTCACTCTGTTTACACAATTATGCCAATCATTGGTGATGTTGCATTGAAAAACAAAATTCGTCCAGAACGTCCAATGGCAGCCTCTTCGGTTGCATCTCAATTAGCCATCACATCTAGTCCACTCTCTGCAGCTGTTGTCTTCTATCTAGGTAAAATTACTGCAATGCCGGGTTTTGAGCATATTAGTTTGTTAGATATTATTTGTGTGACTGTTCCTGCAACCTTAGCGGGTACGATAGCGCTTTCTTTATATAGTATGCGTCGTGGTAAAGAGTTAGAACAAGATCCTGAATATCAACGTCGTTTACAAGATCCAGTATGGCGCGAACGTATTTTAAATACTACAAGCACAACATTGAATGAAGCCCTTCCACAAGGCGCCAAAAAATCAGTTTATTTGTTCTTATTAGCATTGGTGGTGATTGTTGCGATTGCGATGATTCCTGAAATTCGCACTATCGGTAGCGGAAAAGCGATTTCTATGTCGCTAATCATCCAAATGATGATGCTTTGTTTTGGTGGTGTGATTTTACTCGCAACGAAAACGAATCCTCAAATCGTGCCAAATGGCGTGGTATTTAAGTCTGGTATGGTGGCAGCTATTGCGATTTATGGTATTGCTTGGATGAGCGATACTTACTTCCAATACGCAATGCCAGAATTTAAAGCCGCGATTACTGATATGGTTCAAACTTATCCTTGGACATTCGCGTTAGCATTATTTGCAGTTTCAGTCGTAATTAATAGCCAAGCAGCAACAGCCGTAATGTTATTACCTGTTGGTATTGGCTTAGGTATTCCTGCGCCAATCTTGGTTGGTTTAATGCCTGCAACTTATGCCTATTTCTTCATTCCAAATTATCCATCAGACATTGCAACAGTAAACTTTGACGTAACGGGTACAACGAAAATTGGTAAATATTATTTTAACCACAGTTTCATGGTGCCAGGTTTAATTGGGGTTGTTGTCGCTTGCTTGGTCGGTGTTTCTGTAGCGGAATTAGTGATTCGCTAATTTACACACAAACTAAATCCTTTTAATATAAAAGCACCTTTGAATGGTGCTTTTATTTTTATGACAACCTACATCGCCTACGGCAATATAAATCAACCTTTTTCTTTGGAATCCTTACCCGATGAACTGATTCCAGAAAATCTATATCAAATTGAAACGGATAGCTCCCGTGTATTTCAGCGTCATCAGTGCCGTCGGCTTGCTCATTTATTACTTTTTCAACTTTTAAAAATATCAGGAAAATCCACCGCACTTTTATCTCAAATTCATCGTACTGAAAGTGGCAGACCTTATTTTCTTGATGAGCGAATAGATTTTAATATTAGCCATTCTGGTGATTGGGTGGCGGTAATATTAGATATTAGAAATGAAGAAAAAAGTGCGGTTGGAATTGATATTGAATTTCCTAAAATAAGAAATTTTACGGCGTTGATGGAACATATTGCACCAAAAGAAGAAATTGATTGGTTTCATCATCAGCAGTCTTCTTTGAAGACTTTTTATCGTTGTTGGTGTTTGCGCGAAGCCGTATTGAAATCCCAAGGATTTGGAATCGTAAAATTATCCAATGTTCGTCATTTTCCGAAAAAACAGAAAATTTTTTCAGATTATTGTCCGCAAGGCCAGTTGTGGTTTACTGATGAACTCCCTGTTTATTTAGCCGCTTTTGTCAATCATCAAGAAAAATTACCGCACTTTTATGAATGGAGTGGGGAACGATTGCAACTTAAAATACTACAAGAATTCAGCTTTTATCATGTGAACTAGAGTTACCTTGATAGTTTAAGTATTTGGATAATATGTTGAATGAGATAACATTGGTGTAAACTTTATAAAACTTACACTGAAATTTATATTTTAAAGGGGCTGTACTAGATAACTAGACTAAGCTTATCTTAATTAATTGTTTTAAAATAGAAATCTAAGATTTTATGTCACTATTATTAAAATGCCCTTCGCTCCTATTCAAATACAGCTCCAAATGCCCTTTGGAAATGTCATTAAACTTACGTAAATGACGTTTGGTTTGATAACTAAAATTCTTAATTCCATTTATGTGATTATGATCTTCAGCAAAATACGTACAGTAATTGATTCAAAAATGGCTAAATTCGCTGACATAGAACATCATAACTACGGTAAGTATCGGTGTAAACAAATACTATCAGGCTTTACTTGTTCATGGATAATAGGTAGTGTAGTAATGTTGCAGATTGTGTACTTGGCACCGCAAGGGTATAAATCTTACTGTTTCGCTTGAAAAGATCGAATACAGCGACTTTACCCGTAGCACGCGACCTCGTTTACTCTTATGAACACTACAGAAATAGATTTCATATACTTGGATCTCTCCTTCAAACATTTCCAAGCTTGATAGATAAATAAAAGTAAACGATGAAAATAGTAAGTTGCTGTATTTTTGTTTACATTAACTAGTTCACAGTCTCTTCTCGCTGTGATACCTGATAGGCGACTTTGTCTCATGTCGGTTTAACCCAAATGGAATTTTTAGTCTTTATTTAGTATAGCTCTTTATTTTTTTATCGTCCTAAAATAATTTTGCGATCTAGATCTCAAAATTCTTTCTATATCCTTGACCTAAAACGTCTAACTCATTACTTTTCTTACCTAATGTCAAAGAGCCTTTTTCATTGTTTTAATGCTAAATCCATAATTAAGATCCATTTTCTCTTTTAAGGATTCACTAAATGAATAAAAAGCACTATAAAATCATCTTCAGTAGAGTTTTAAACCAGCTAGTGGTGGCCTCTGAGCTGGCAAAATCGCAAGGTAAAGCACAAAGTGAAAATGTGAGCTCAGAACAAGAAAAAATAGGATTATTTTCAACCGCACTTTCCTTCTCCCTCAACTCCATTCATTTTAGCTTAATGTTAGCATTAGGCTTCGTCTTTTTAATGCCTTCTGTTCATGCAGAAGATATGGCGATTCGTGCAGATAAATCAGCACCGGGTAATCAACAACCCATAGTACTTCAAACAGCGAATGGTTTACCGCAAGTAAATATTCAAACACCAAGTGCAGGTGGCGTATCACGTAACCAGTATTCACAATTTGATGTAGCAGAGAAAGGTGCCGTGTTAAACAATGCTCGTAAAGCAACACAAACGCAAATGGCGGGCTGGGTGCAAGGTAACCCGAATCTTACTCGCGGCGAAGCAAAAGTGATTCTTAACGAGGTAAATTCAGCGAATCCAAGCCGTTTAAAAGGTTATGTGGAAGTGGCGGGCAAAAAAGCAGATGTGGTGATTGCCAACCCAAGTGGTATCCAATGTGATGGCT